>CAZHXN010000006.1:41650-49564 GCA_964536415.1 uncultured bacterium | reverse complement strand
GGTCTTGTGTATGAATTACTTCTGGGGTAGTTAACATCATGGATGATAAACATTATGTTTAGGGATGTTTAAGGGTTAAATTTGCCAAGCTGAGGAGCACTACCATGTCCGCTGTCCATACCCAAACGAGCCTCAAAACCCACACCAACCTCAATACACCCCCCCATACTCAGGCAGATCCCAACGCGAATGCTAACGGTTATGCCTATGCCAAGTACCTGCGACGCTGCATCTTGCACCAGCTAAAGGCAGATTTACCCGATCGCCAGCGAGAGAAGCTCATCTATAAATATCGCTACTGGGAACGACTCATGCTGGCTGAGGTACCCAGTCAAGACGCATGGGAGGTGGCTAAGGTGATTGCCCGTTACGATGTAGACGGTCGGCTGCCCACGGCTGCGCAACGGAACCTAATTGGGCGTTACTGTGTGGCTGTTTGTCGAGCGGAACTCTGGCGGCGGGAATTACTGCTGCCACCCCACCTGCACCAGAAGGCTTAAACCTTGCCATTGGAATTCGGTATTGAACTATTAATATAGCAACGATCAAACCGTGTGCTGTTGAGTCGGTCATTGGCGTCAGACATCAGGGTGTAGACCAACAGGTATAGAGCAACAGGTATAGAGCAACAAAGGTTAAGGTGACGATTCAGGGCGACGTTAGGGGTATGAGTTCCAAACTGCCGGTGGCGGGAAACCCCAGAGGTGTACGCTCGCCAAAGCGCCAGGTTTGCCGAAATTGATTTAGAAAATTTTGACCAATGACACCGTCAACGCCCAGAAGTTCCAGGGGGCGACTGTCAGTCAGGATCACCGTATCCAACTGCTCGACGGTATGGGTTTGAATACTGACGCGATCGAGGACGACCCATTGGGCCGGGGCTGTGCCACAAAAGCCTAAGACTTCGATCGCTTGGGCCTTCGCTGTGACGTTGAGGGCTTGGGCGACATCGGGCGACAGGACCACCCAACCGGCTCCTGTATCGAGGGCAAAGGTGAAGGGGCCTTGACCGTTGATCCGCACTGGAGTCGTCATGATGCCCATTTTGCCCTGGAGGGGAATGGTGGTCGGGGTGGGTGATGAGGAACCAGGGGAGGGACGGCGCGACGATCGCAGTTCCAGGGTTAGGGCTTGGGGGTCAAGACTGAAGTCAAACCGACTGAGGAAATCCATCCCCAACACCCCTGCTAGCTGCTTGGGCATAGACTGGGGCGGAAAGCTCATCCCCATCAAATCGGCTACCTGTGTTGACCCGACCTGTAGGGGGGGGAGCGCGTGTAAACTGGCTCCTAACCCTTGGCAACTCTCGCCTACGACTAAGTAACTAAAGAGGCGATCGGGCAAATCTACACCAGACCGCTGCGCACGATTCTCTGGGGGAGAGGCGGCCCGATCGAGCAAGGGACGACTCAAGATCGAGGCAGATGCCCCCGTATCCAGCAAAAATTCCTGTGCAGATCCCCCAACGTTAACCGGCAGGGTGAAGACACGACTCTCGGTCAGCGGCGTTAAGGGCACCCGTGCCGTCGTACCCGTACCCGTGGGGTTGGGCAGGCGAATCCCCAGGGTTTGCACGAGGGCAGTGAGGCGATCGTCCACATTGGGGTAAATCTGACCATCGGGAGTCATCGCGATCGCGGCAAACGTACATTGCATGGCCACCAGTTGCAATTGCTCCAGGCTCAGTGGGGGTTGTTGCACCCCCGTCGTGCGAACACACTGCTGGATCTGTTGCAGTACCTCTGTCCCCAGGGGCATCTGAGCGAGGACTGAGGTATGCCCTAGGCCCGTTCCCAAGGTGAAAGCGCCCAGGCAACCAAGTAGCAATCGGGTCGTGTTCATGGAGTGCAGATCAGAGAGAAGCTAAAGGGGAAGCAGTTCATGGCCACAGTCGCGACAAGGTTTGAGCCTGTGCATTGTCCACCGGTATCCCACCAATTCACTCTTAAACCTTACGTGATCCAAGGGCGTTCGCGCAGCGTCTCCGTAGAAGAATCGCCATCTGCCCTCACCAAGCGCTAGCAACTTCCCCCATCGCAGCCAACTGTCAAGCCACAGCGGCATCGAGACAATAGAATTCGCCACTGGCGCTAGCCGGGAAATTAAGGCTAAACTGGGTTTTGAACACAATATTAAGATTCATTACTTTTCCCCTTTATCATCCAAGGAGGACCCGTGGCCCTATACGCAGAACTGCATCGGCATTTGGGTGGCTCCGTCGTCCCCCGTATCCTTTGGCGTTACTTCCAACGGCATAATCCCGACTTGGCCGATCGCTTCCCGGATTATCCCCCCTTTGAGGACTTTTATACCCGGCCTCGCAAAACGCTGGATGAGTACCTGGAGTTGCATACACTGGTCGAAAGTGTGCAAACCCAGGCCACCCTGCCTTATTTCCTCTATCGGCTGATCCGGGGGGCCTATGTGTTTGAAAATTTGGCCTATCTGGAAATTCGCTATACGCCTTACCTGCGCACGCCGGATGAGCTTTCCCAAACCGAGCGGATCGATCGCATGGCTGAGATTGTTCAAACGGTGGGACAGGCGAGCCAGTTGAGCGAATACCCCGTAGTGACGAGTCAAATTCTGGCGATGCACTCGCGCTTGCCCTATGCGGTGAACCGGGCGATCGTGGAATTGGCGGCCCAAATGCCAGAGTATGTCTGCGCGATCGATGTGGCGGGCGGGGATGCCCACTACGGCGAGCGGCTCGACGAATTCCGCGAACTCTATGCCTACGCCCACCGCCTAGGACTGAAAACGACGGGTCATTTATACGAAACCAGAGATGGGTGTTATCCCGAATTGTTGCCCTACCTGATGCGCATTGGTCACGGCATTCAGATCCCCCTGCGGTATCCGGAATTATTGCCCAAAGTCGCGGTACGGGGGCAATGTTTAGAAGTCTGCCCCACGACTTACTTCAAGACCAATACCTTAACGGACATTCAAGAACTCAAGGTGGTCTTCGATCGCTGCTTTGACGCGGGCGTTGACATTGCCATTTGTACCGATAATGCCGGGTTACACAATGTGCGCCTCCCCTTTGAATACGAGAATCTGCTCACCCACAACATTATTGACTTTCGTCAACTCCAAGCCTGTCAGGAAGCGGCCTTCCGCCATGCCTTTGCATGGCCCCACTCCAAACCCCCCGCTGCCATGCTATCTGGCCTTTACCAACCAGAAGTGCAGGTGGCAACGGCAAGTCTGAGCCATGCTTAGAAGTGAGGGCTGTCCGTTGCCAAACGGGGATGATCTCAACGATAACAGTTCCCTCTCTCTGGGTGCATCTCACTTGTGCGGCCCTTACCCTAAATCCCTCTCCCAGAGCGGGAGAGGGACTTGAAAATCAGGCTCCCCTTCTCCCCATCCCCCCGCAAACGGGGGGTTAGGGGGGCTGGGAGAAGGGGTTGGGGGATGAGGGCCACATCTTGCCCAACTGAGATGCTTCCCCTCTCTCTTTTCTCGCTTCTCTCTTAAAACCGAACCTTATAAAGCTGGAAGACTTCCCCGCTCTGCTGACCCATGATCTTGCCGCCTAAGCGTTTAATCAGGGCTTCCCAATCACTAAGCGGGTTCAGTTGCACTTCGGCCCCCAGATAGGTTTCTAGAATGGCCCAATCCTCTGCCAAGGGGGCTTCAGGATTCAATACATCAAACACAAACATCCCAGTGGGTTTCAAAATAGCTTTGACTGCGGTGATCACTGTTTCCCAGTAAGCCAGGGGATAGTAACAACTGACTCCAGTCGCGATCGCCCAATCAAACTGATCTGGGGCATAGTCAAGCTGGTGCGCTGCCTGCAGCCGGACTCCCTTGAATAATTTGGAGTTCAACTGGGGTGCCCGCTGGTTGAGGGCTGCCTGCGCTACCTCGCTGATTTCCTGACCGTAGAAAAAAGCGCCCCAATCCCGCCAGGGATAGATTAAAAAACTAACCCCACAGCCAAGATCTAGACAGACTTGGTTCTTTGTGAGTTGGGCTAATTGCCAAAACGGTGAGGCAAGGCGGGTGGCCAGGGTCCCCGCCCGCCAATCCGGATAGAGGGATAGGCTGGTGGCTTCTGCTGGTAGTTCAACTGCTTCTCCCTGGTACTCCCGGTTGTAGCGATGGGCAACGGCTCTTAACTGGGCTTGCCACTCGGCGGGGAGGGAGGGCTGGTTAAAGGTTGGGGGGGATGGCGGCAGTTTTGCCATAGAAGATGGGGGAGAAAAGTTAAAAGGCAAAAGGCAAAAGGCAAAGTGTAGCTACTCTGTGGCTGTTAAAAGAAGTGTAGCTACTCTGTGGCTGTCAAAAGATCTGATTTCGCAACGCGCACGAGTTGGTAAACGCCGGCTCGATCGAGATCTTGATAGGTTCCTGGCGACAGGTGTAAGTCTTCCTGGATCTCGGCGGGATAGGCCAGGATGAGGACGGTAGAGGCAGGAGGTACGGTCGGATTGATGCTCGGTGTCGGCTCTGGTTGCCTGATCTGGGTAGCTGTGTGGGATGGGTCCTGGTGGTATACCTGGTGGTATAAGTGTTTGCGAATCTGACCGGTGGTGCGGAGATAGGTAATCGGCTGTTGGGTATAAAACACTAGGCTGGGTTTCTTAAACCCCATCATGATCACGTCCTCGTTGGGCTGGCGAAATTTCACGATCGCGGTGGCCAGTTGCCGCAGGGGGAGTTGTCGATGGGTATCCACTAGGTAGTAGGTGGGTTGCAGGGTAAACAGGATAAAAGCTACAAAGGCCACAACGTTTACACCCCAGAGCCATTGGCTGCGCTGACGCAGTAGTAAGGCTGTGGCCACGATCGCGGCCACGGACCAAATACCCACGCCCCACGCCAAAGCACCTGACGCCACAAACGCTTCGGGTAATTCTGGCATGACCGGGTCGCCGCCTAACCACTGGGGACTGAGGTAAAGGCCGATCGCTAGTAAAGCCATCAGGAACACGGTGCCCCAATGGCTGACTGCAAACAGATAGCGCCAGGGTTTGGGTAATTGCGGCGGTTGGACGGGGGGCGAGGAAGGCCAGGGGTGAGCTAAGCGCATCTCCTCCATTAACAAGGCGATCAGAATGGCTGCTGCTGGCATCAAGGGCAACACGTAACTGGGAAGTTTGGTCACAGCTAGGGTAAAAAAGCCGAAGATACTGATAAACCAACAGCCACAAAAGAGACCCAGGTGGTGCGATCGCGGCTGGGCCTGCCAAACCCGTAGACGCAACAGGGCCGCTGGCAAATAGGCTGACCAGGGCAGCAGCCCGACACTGACAACTAGAAAGTAGAAATACCAGGGGGCCGCGTGGTTGTTGACGACACGGGTAAAACGCTCCAGGTTGTGATAGCCAAAAAAGTCCTCAATATAAGCTTCCCCGTTGGCCATAATCACCAGGATGTACCAGGGCACGGCGAGCGCCGCTACCAGTAACCCACCCTTCAGGGGCTGGATTTCCTGCCAGAGCGATCGCCCGTTGCCCAAATAAAGAGCAAAAACTCCCACCGTCAGGGCCGGTAAAACCATGCCCACAGGCCCCTTCGTTAATACGGCCAGCGCCATTAACAGGTAAGCCGCCAGATACCAGCGTTGTTTAATCTCCCACCGGGGTTGCGCATAACCCAGAAAGAAGGTCAAGAGCGCTGACCCCATACACCCCGTCAAGAGCATATCCGAAACGCCAACCCGACCCCAGATCATCATTTCTGGCCCTAGGGCCATCACCGCCACCCCAACCCACACCGTCAATCGCGACTGGCTGTAGCGAGCCAGGGTATAGCCCCCTAAACTAATGACGCCGATCGCTGCCAGCGCTGAGGGCAAACGCACCGCCCACTCGTTGACGCCGATCGTCTGGTAGCCGATCGCCATTAACCAGTAAATCAAAGGGGGTTTGTCAAAGCGATGCTCCCCATTAAAGTAGGGGGTCAACCAGTCCCCCGTAACCGTCATCTGGCGAGCCGCTTCCGCAAACAAGGGTTCCGTTTCATCCAGCAAACCGGTACTGCCAAGATGCCAGAGGAACACAATCCCCCCTAACAGTAAGACCCAGCTACCGGACAACAGCCAGAAGAAGGGGGGGTGCTGCTCCCAAGTGACAGGTTTGAACCCCAACCAACGATTAAAACTTAGCTTCATGAATGACAGTGCCAGCAACATGGATCGTCCAGACCCTACTTTACCGAAAAAATCCAGTCTAAAGGTCTCAGGCGCTTACAACAATCCCATCGTCTAGTGGCCAGATAGATTCAATGGGCACAGCGGCTGGCCCGTGCTGAGACGACGCCATGCTCCAGGCTAAAGGTTGCCTGCTGGGCAGGAGGCTACGCAATTCACCAAAGAAGACCTTACGCGAACGCCGTCACCGCTGGCCGGATAAGGGCCAGTTGGGCTTGCAAGGCTTTCACCCGCTCCCAATCATAGGGAAACGGTTTGCGCAGCGGACGATAATCGCGGGGATGGGTTGGCCCATGCCGCAGAACGGCATTGACTAGCAGACAAGCTTCCGGACTGAGGTTAATCGCCCCGTGGGGAATACCGGGGGGAATTTTCACCACCTGGGGCTGACGATCGCTCAGCGCAAAATACTGATAACGACGCTCCTGTAAAGTCACCAGGATAAAACTGCCCTTCACGACCAGAAGTTGATCCGTCTGGAAATGATGCACAAACAGATCATCGATCGCCCCCGCTGGAATATGCACCAGCATGGTTTCGTCGCTGGCCTGGGGGGTATAGAACGTCGCCATGCCACTGGCGATCGAATCCAGAGGGCGCATTTCAACCCGAGCAATGAGTCCCATAACGATATTCCTGCAACGCTGATTACCCCTATGGTAACGAATATTTTTTAATAAATGTGACGATAAGGACATATTTGCGCCATGATGTGATATAGAAGACCGGCGATAGTCTGAGGGCAACTGGGCGTTCGGATTGCGATCGCCACCTCAACTTGAAAGAATTGGGAAAGAATTGGACTGGGGCTGTTGCTGGCCTGCGAATGGATTTACAAATGGATTTTAGAGGACTGATCCCCGATGGCTGACCGCCTGCGTCAAGACCAATCCTTTGGCATCATTCCCATCCGGTCACAGGGGGAGGAGACAGTGTTTCTGCTGATTCAGCACCGTGCGGGGCACTGGGGATTTCCCAAGGGACATGCTGAACCCGGAGAAACGCCCCTCGCCACCGCCTGTCGTGAGTTCGAAGAGGAAACCGGCATTACCCACTATCACCCGATCGCAACGCCTTCCTGGCAGGAGCGCTACTATACTCAGAAGAAAGGCACCCCGCTCGATAAACGGGTCACCTATTTTCTGGCGATCGTCCAGGACAGTCAAGTCACCATCCAAGTAAAAGAAATCCAGGCATACTGTTGGGATAAATTTGAAGACGCCCTTAACCGCCTGACCTACCCGAGCAGCCGTGACGTATTAATCCAGGTCCAGCACTACCTGACCTCCCAATCTAGCGGTCAACCAGAAACGTTATGATGAACTGGCAACCTCACCAAATCGTTTACTTGCAAGCAGCACAGGCGCGGCTATTTGCCGAAATTATTCAGGTCATCCCCGATCGTCAGCTGTTATGGCTGCGTCCCCTCGCCCTAGAAAAGTCTCTCGCTGCCCTCGATTCCCCTACACGGGCGGCAGTATCGTTTGCAATCCTGAATACCCCCATCCAGGCGGAGGGAGCAGAAATTTATGATTTGCGCCAGGGCAGCGATCTCCTCTGGCCAATGACTCGTGTGCAACCAGCCCTCGATCTGGACGTGATACCCTTGCTAGCCCGATTAGGACCCGAATCACCCAAGCTAGACCCACCCACTTATGTTGCCTATCAGCACTTGTACCATTTTATGCAACAAATATATCAACAATAGCTGGATCGAGTTTTTTACCTCTTTCCTGCTTTAAAATCTC
>CAZHXN010000006.1:0-41640 GCA_964536415.1 uncultured bacterium | reverse complement strand
GCGTTTGTGCCCGCATCATTTGTGCACCCCTCATTATGTCTGCTCGCTGCTTGATCTGTAGTATCCCACAGGATAAGCGCCTGCAACCGAACCGGACCCAAATGGTCCCAAGGTCCTGTTGGGGGCAGGGGAATCGACTCACTGTAAACCAGGGTCAACCTTCAGAAGGGCATCAGCCGTTCGCCTCTGCGTATTCTGAGCGATGCAAAACTATAAACTACCTAGCAGGTAAACTACCTAGCAGGGGATCTTGATTGAGGAAGGACGATCGCGGCACCAGTTGAATCCGGCCCGCATCCATTTCATCCATCAAAAGCTCTAGGGCCTCATAGTCAATGTCTGAGATATAGCCCAATCGGGTTAATTCACGGTTGATAGCGGCTTCAATTTCAGGGGTCAACCGCTTGAAATATAGCGCCTTCTCAACGAGTAATCGAATAGCATGGGAGGGATTCATAAGATACACCAGTGGGGTTATGTTTATTATCTTCGGCCAATTCCAAAGCCGGGTATATGATGTGGAATCACCCAAAAGGTGATTTATTACCAGAGAACCGCGTGATCGGTGTCACCAAAAGGGGCCAACTTGCCTGGGCGAACGCGCCTAAAGCTAGCTAACTTGGGTCAGCACCCCTAGGGGCAACTTCCCAGGCCCAGTATCTTGCATCAACGCTCTGAAGACAACGCTCCCCCAGTCAATGGTCAATTGTAAAGGTTGATTACCTGACTAGCTGACGCAGCCAAAGGTTTCCCCCTCTCACCCAGCCTGCCGCTAAGATCAATTGAGATCAATTCGGGCACAGCTAAAATGCATACCAAGGATACGAACCCCTGATTGCACCAATAACAGTGCCGCTAATGCCGGGAGCACAACTAGCCGCCCCCTTACCCCTGATCGATGCTGTCAAGGTTTCGATGCTGCCAAGGTTGGATTTCTCGTTGGCTGGGGGTTAGCATCCTAGCATATCTTCCTGGCTGAAACTCAACCCGCCAGAAAAACGATACATCTGTTGAGTAAACAATACAAAAGTAAAGACTCAAGTCAATGCCATTTGAGGGGACTCACCCCTCGTGTCCCTGAACCTGTTTAGCACCGCCCGCAACCGCGTTTATGCTGGGTACACCGTATGTACTCCTAAAGGTTGCCATAAAAATGACTTCTTTGACCCCAATCAAGCTGGATGATGGGACAGAAATTTACATTGAAACCCGCGATGATCTCAATTCGCCCCCGCCTAACCTGGCGGCTACCAGTGGTGAAGCGCAACGGACTGGCGCTAAGGGTGGCGGAACCCATCTACCGAGTTTTAAACAAATTGAAGGCGCGATCCGCGCCTATACTGATTCAACCTTAAATGCGTTTCGTGAACTCTCGATCGCCGAGGTGGAAAAAGTAACCCTAGAATTTGGGGTAGCCGTGAGTGGCATGACCGGCATCCCCTACATTGCCACGGGGGAAGCCGGGTGTAATATGCGGGTCACAGTTGAATGCCGCTTCCCCCCTCCCGATCACCCACCGCTTCGGTAGATACGTTCTGCTCAGGCTTTTTGTGGTTACGACGCCGTAGATAGGTAAAGCCTACCCCTGCCAAAAACAGACCGGCGAACATTCCAGGCTCCGGTACCCCCTCTGCACCGTAGGTTCCGGTGCTCCGTTCACCTGAGTAGCCATCATAACCGGCATACAAACTGTCGTAATAGGACGTATTTGACTGGGAAGAAGTCGATTGAGCTAACCCATCATTTTGGAAGATCTGGGCACTCGCAGGACCCATCAGCCCCACAACCACCCCTCCCAGCACCCCTAGTGCCAGGAGTAGGGAAGCCGGATGCCCGTGGCGACGGATGGGTTGTTTGGAAAAGCGCTTCATAATATTTACATCCAGCCTACAGTTGAAGATGAGTTCACACTTTCCATTGTGGGCGACAGATCGGGTCGCGACAACACCGCTGCCCTCACCTTTTGTGATATTTTTGTGAAGTTTCCATGCCACCCTGGTTGACCGATACGGTTTTATCCCAAATACCGGGCAGTCCCCAGCAGGGACTGGCTCAGGCCGATCGCCTTTGGCAATCGCTACGCCAGGACCAGCTACCGATTCCCCAAGTGGTTCACACTGAGCCTGCTCCTTTGGGCACCGTGGATTGGGATGTCATTATCAGTGGTGGCACCCTAGGCGTTTTTGTCGGGGCGGCATTGGCCCAACAAGGCTGGCGGGTGGCCTTGCTCGAACGGGGGGCACTGCGCGGTCGCGATCAGGAGTGGAATGTGTCGCGATCGGAGTTGCAGGTTTTTCTCGACTTGGGGTTATTGTCACCTGATGAACTCACACAGGCGATCGCGACGACCTATAACCCTGCCCGGATCAGCTTTCTGGGTGGGCCTGACTATTGGGTAGCGGATGTGCTGAATTTGGGGGTTGACCCGGTCTATCTCCTGGAAAGTTTGAAACAGCGTTTTTTGGCGGCGGGTGGCCATTTGTTAGAACACACGGCGTTTGCGGGGGTGACGCTCCATCCCGATGGCGTTGCAGTTAAGACCATGCCGCGATCGGGGGCGGCAACCGGGGCGATGGCCCCAGCCCCAGAACTATTACGGGGACGCTTATTGCTGGACGCAATGGGGCACTTTTCGCCGATCGTGCGTCAGGCACGTCAGGGGCAAGTGCCCGATGGCGTTTGTCTGGTGGTGGGTACCTGTGCCCGTGGCTTTCCCCAGAATGAAACGGGGGACTTGTTGGTCTCGTTTACGCCGATCCAGAACCACTGCCAATATTTCTGGGAAGCTTTCCCCGCCAGGGATGGCCGGACCACCTACCTGTTTACCTACGTCGATGCCCACCCCGATCGCCCCAGCTTGACCCAATTGTTTGAAGATTACCTACGACTCCTGCCGGACTACCAGGGTGTCTCCCTCTCGGATTTACAGTGGCAACGTGCCCTCTTTGGCTTTTTCCCCAGTTATCGCCAAAGTCCCTTGCGCCTGCCCTGGGGCCGCATTCTGCCGATCGGAGACAGTAGCAGCAGCCAATCTCCCCTCAGTTTTGGTGGGTTTGGGGCCATGTTGCGCCATTTACACCGCCTGAGTACAGGCATTGGAGAAGCGCTCAGCAGCGATCGCCTCGATCGGCGCTCCCTACAAGGACTCCAGCCCTACCAACCAAATCTAGCCGTGACCTGGCTGTTTCAGCAAACGATGAGTGTTCGTCTGGGCCAAACCCCTGATCCCAATCAGATCAATCGTCTTCTGGACGCCATTTTTGGTGTGATGGCCGCCGCCGGAGAGGAGGTGCTCAAACCCTTCTTGCAGGATGTAGTCCAATTCCCCGCCCTATCCGTCGCCCTATCACGGGCCGCCCTACAATATCCTGGTTTAATTTTTCAACTCCTCCCCCAGGTAGGCCCGCTCGCCCTCCTGGATTGGTCGCGCCACTATGCCAATCTAGGGGTCTACACAGCCCTGGCTCCCCTCGCCAATACTCTGGCTCCCTGGACTAAGTTTCTGCCCGCTGATGCCCAATACACCTACCACCGCTGGCAAGATGCCTGGACCTATGGATCGGGTCGCGATCGCCACAATGCGGGGACATAGGCAAGAGCCTTCACCCAGCAAGATATCAAAAAAATGTAAACTTTTTTAAAAAGCCGACCATTCTGTTCATCGCCGCTACAGTGATAAGTAGCGCAAATGCTTGTAGCGTAAAGGATTTGCAGTTTATGTCAAAAGTTTAAGAGAAGTTGAATTTTCCATTGCGAATCGATATACTTGCGACGGTTTTGGTATCTGGAACTACACACAACGTTGGTCAGAGAGGGTAAGCACATTGGCTAGAAGACGTAAGCGGAAGAGTCGTCGTCGTCAGGAGGGACGTCGGATTCTAGAAATGGTGCCTCAGTATAGCATCGAAAGTGGCGAGGATAAACCTGTCACGGCAGCCCGTAAGTTTATCCACGATAAGGGAATCACGCCTCCTGCCTTACTATTGGTTCGGCGTAATGAGCATACCACCGATCGTTACTTCTGGGCAGAGAAGGGGCTATTCGGTGCTCAATACGTTGAGGAGAACCATTTTCTGTTTCCCAGTTTGCGAACACCAGAGGATGAAACCAACAAGTTCTCCCTGACATCGCCGTTGCGCTAGCTATTTGTTAAGGCAGTATACTGTCTCAAATTGTAAAAGTGGTATACAAATTTACCGAATATCGGGAATCTCGTGGCTCTACCCTCATCGGAGTGACGAGATTTTTTATGAGATTTTTTATGGTTTATGAGATTTTTTATGGGGTGATGGGTTGCGCTTGCTTGTCCCGCCTTGGGGACTGGGGGATTCCCTGGCTTACTTGCTCAGAACGGCCCAGCTACCTAATCCTGGCCAAAAATCTAGTCCAAAACTCAAGAGGGGACAACCCCAAACACAGCCCAAAAGCAAGGGGGGACAGCCAAGATGGCTATCTCCCCTTACCCAAAAAGGCCAACACGGCCTGGTAACAGCCTCAGCTGTGATCTCGTCTATCTAGTGGAAAGCTGCCCCATGTGCGCCATTCCCATTTACCCCGGGGATGGCGGTTAACGGTGTACCCGTTGCCTGGGAGGTCGCCACCGCCATATTGGGAGGGACTGCTCTCACGGTTGAAGTCTTCTTAAAGATCGCCACGCCTAGGGGCGGCACCCGCACTTCCAGGGCATAGGGCCAGGGGCTATGGTGCCATTCGCGGGCCTCGACCCCATTGGGATGGATGACATCACTACCGCCATAGCAGAGGGCATCGGTGTTCAGCAGTTCCGTGTAATGACCCGGTTCCCGTACCCCCAGCCAGTAATTGTGCTCCACTTGGGGTTTGAAGTTACACACAACAATCACCTGATCCTGGAAGTCCTTGGACTTGCGGATAAAGCTGAGCATCTTGCGTCCAGCATCATTACAGTCGATCCACTCAAAGCCGTCGTAGTGGAAGTCATTGGTATACAAGGCCGGTTCACGACGATACAACTGGTTGAGGTCCTGCACTAATTTCTTAACACCAATATGGGGGTCATAGTTGAGCAGCCACCAGTCGAGATCGTTGTGGACGTTCCACTCGCGGGTTTGACCAAATTCCATCCCCATGAACAGGGTCTTCTTACCGGGGTGGGTATAGAGGAAGCCAAATAGGGCACGGACGTTGGCCATCTTCTGCCAGTCATCCCCTGGCATTTTCTGGAAGAGGTGGCCCTTGCCATGCACAACTTCATCGTGGGAGAGGGCCAACATGAAGTTTTCGGTGAAGGCGTACAACAGGCTGAAGGTTAGTTTGTTGTGGTGGTTGGAGCGCTCATCGTGGTGGGCATGGAAATAGCGGAGGGTGTCGTTCATCCAGCCCATATTCCACTTAAAGTTGAAGCCCAAGCCGCCATCCCAGTCGGTGGGGCGCGAAACGTTGGCCCAAGTGGTGGATTCTTCAGCGATCGACAGCGCCCCTGGGTAGTATTCAAAAATGGCCTCATTCAGTTGCTTGAGGAACTGCACCCCCTCGATATTTTCGCGGCCTCCATATTGGTTAGGCAACCACTGACCTGCCGGACGTTCATAGTCGCGATAGATGATCGAAGCAACAGCATCCACGCGAATGCCGTCAATGTGGTACTTCTCGAACCAGAACAGGGCACTCGCCACTAGGAAGTTGCGGACTTCATTGCGACCATAGTTAAAGGCCAAGGTCCCCCAGCCCTTGTGTTCGCCAATGCGGGGGTCAGCGTGTTCGTAAAGGTGGGTACCATCAAAACGGGCAAGACCGTGGGCATCCTTGGGGAAGTGACCCGGTACCCAGTCGATGACAACACCGATGCCTTCCTGGTGGCAGCGATCGATAAAATACATAAAATCTTGGGGCGTCCCAAAGCGAGAGGTCGGGGCATAAAAGCCCACCACTTGATAGCCCCAGGAGCCATCGAAGGGATGCTCCGTCACGGGTAGAAGTTCAATGTGGGTATAGCCCATCTCCTTGACGTAGGGGAGGAGTTTATCCGCCAGTTCCCGGTAGGTGAGGAAGCGGGCACCGGGCTTTTCGGCGATAGGGACTGGGGTGCCGCCAGCCGGTGGTGGGTTTTCAATACTGGTGTGCAACCAGGAACCCAGGTGAACCTCATAGACTGAGATGGGCTGCTGCAGCGGATCGGTTTGCCGTCGTTGGGCCAGCCATGCCTGGTCATGCCAGGTGTAGCTGAGGTCAACCACGATCGACGCCGTGGCTGGTCGTAATTCCTGGTAAAAGCCTACGGGGTCGGTTTTGAAGTACCAGTGGTTGTATTGGCTTCGGATCGCAAATTTATAGATCGTGCCCAACTTGAGATCAGGGATAAAGATTTCCCAGATCCCCAGGCTATTAGCATGCATGGGATGCTTGTCAACTCCCCAGTCGTTGAAATCGCCCACCACACTGGCGGCTGAGGCGTTCGGTGCCCAAACGGCAAAATGCACACCGGTCACCCCCTTCTGTTTGACCTGGTGGGCACCCAGCTTGTCATAAAGCTGATAGTGTTTGCCTTGACCAAAGAGGTAGAGGTCAAAGTCGCTGAACAGGCTGCCTGGGAGAGTTTCTGTGTTATACATGCTCAATTTGCGTTCGCGAAGCGTTTTTACGAAAATAACCTTAAATTTTCTTAAACTCTAGTTTTCCCTGAAGGCCCCCCCCTTGGCAACCGCATCCTCCTGATCGGTGCCTGAATCGATTGTGATCAGCGCCAAACTATCAGGGTGAGCCGTTGATGGGCAATTCTCCGGTGGAGATGCTTGGCGATCGTCGATAGCTTGCCTGATCACGTTCGCTTCCTTAAGTCTGGAAAATGGGTGTTGTTCTACACAATTCTAATGGCGGCTGGTATTAGACTGAGGGGCTAAGGGGGGCGGCGATCGGATGGGGGGCGGCGATCAGTTGTCTGACAGACAACAAGATGCCTAAAATCGGTCTAAAATACACCAACTAAACAGTCAACCATAATATTTAGTATAAGTTGCCCCTTGTCCCAACTTTCAACTACTGGGTTGGAATCTCGACTGGAAGTCTTGTTGCTAGGGGAAGACAATGACCGACGCTGCTGATACGGTGACGATGGAAGACTGGACATCGCGCCCACCTGTCTCAGGGGTCTTGAAGCCACCTGACCTGGAAATTGTCCAGATGAGCAAGCATTTTGGCAGTTTGGTGGCCCTAGATCAGGTTTCTCTGCATCTCAAACCCGGTACCTTTCATGCCTTACTGGGGGAGAATGGCGCGGGGAAAAGCACCCTGGTGAAGTGCATCATGGGTTTCTATACCCCAACGGCGGGGGCGGTGTTGATTGATGGGCAACGGCGGGCGATCGCCAGTCCACGGGATGCCCACCACTACGGCATTGGCATGGTCTACCAACACTTTACCTCTGTGCCAGCGATGACCGTGGCTGAAAACCTGGTACTCTCCCGCTATGACGATCGCCCCATCATTCACTGGCAAGAGGAGTACAAAGCCCTACAGGCGTTTCTAGAGACCTCACCGTTTCAGGTGCCGCTGGATGTTCCTGTGGGCCAACTGGCAGCAGGGCAAAAGCAAAAGCTGGAAATCCTCAAACAACTGTACCTGCAAAGTCGGATCTTGATCCTGGATGAGCCGACCTCCGTGTTAACCCCCCAGGAAGCCGATGAAGTGCTGGGTCTGTTGCGGGAGGAAGTGAGCGCAGGGCGGTTGAGCGTACTCCTCATTACCCACAAGTTTCGCGAAGTGAATGCCTTTACCGATGCCGTTACTGTATTACGGCGCGGCAAACTCGCTGGCAGTGGGCTGGTCAAGGATCTATCCGTTTCCGACCTGACCCAGATGATGCTAGGGGAAAGTCGGGAAACCAAGGCCGTGGCCAAGGCGGCGATCGAGCCGATTCCTGCCGTCCTCTCGATCCACGATCTCCATGCCAATAAGGACAACGGTCTGCCTGCCGTGAAAGGGGTTTCCCTCACGATTCAGGGGGGAGAGATCGTCGGCATTGCCGGGGTATCGGGCAATGGGCAGCGGGAACTGGTGGAGGTATTGGCAGGGCAACGTCCGGCAACTGCTGGTCATATATTGGTCAATGGCGAACTCTACAGCGCGACCCGCAAGGAAATGACGGAACGAGGGGTCTTTGCCCTACCGGAAGAACCCCTGCGCAATGCCTGTGTCCCCCACATGAGCGTGGCGGAAAATCTGGCCCTGCGGACCTTTGATCGCCCCCCCCAGGCGGCGGCGGGTGGGCTGTGGTTGAGGCTTAAAACCATTCGCCAACGGGCACGGGACTTGATTACGGCATTTTCTGTCAAGACGCCCTCTGAAAATACGCCGATCGGGCATCTGTCTGGCGGAAATGTGCAGCGCACGGTTTTGGCGCGGGAGTTATCTGCTGAAACCATCAGACTGCTGATTGTGGCCAATCCCTGTGCTGGCCTGGATTTTGCAGCAGTCGAGTACATTCACAACCAGATTGTGGCAGCCCGCAATCGGGGGGTCGCCGTGCTGCTGGTCACCGGAGACTTGGATGAACTCATGACCCTTGCCGATCGCATTTTGGTGATGAGTGAAGGCCGTTTTGCCTACGAGAGTCCTGTTGCTGAAGCCGATCTCGCGACGATCGGTCAACGGATGGCAGGGCATTAGGGAAAGTTTTAGATTTTAAATTTTGAATTGACCCATCGAGGCAAGAGGCTTTATGACGGTGATCGCGACTCAACCCTATCCCTATGAATTGCCGCCCCAGGGGGGGGTGGCCCTGCTTATCATTGATGTGCAACGCGATTTCCTGGAACCGGGCGGGTTTGGGGAAGCCTTGGGGAACCGGGTGGAACCGTTACAGGCGATCGTGCCGACGGTGCAATGGTCCGGGCACAGGGTGGTATTGTCGGCTGGACAGCGACCAGCGACCAAGTACTGGCTGGAATAGCCACCTGGCAGGCGGCCCAAGCTGCTTAAGCGAGCCACAAGCCAGCAAAAGCCATTTTCTCATGCATGTAGTATGCCCCAACTGGGAGCACAGGAGCACTCAACTGTTGCAGGTCCTTGACTGCCTTCTGAACAGATCGACCGAGGCACACCTTGCCTGATCGCCTCCAGATTTGCAGAATAGGAAGGAAAGATCACCAACCCTGGCAGTGGGGCACAAGGTAAGGCATGAAAACCTCGGCTTCTAAATTTGCAGCAATACTCATGACCCTGATGGTGGGACTCACCGAAGGGAGCATGGTCAATCTGCTGGGAGCACAAGCGGTGTACGCCCAACCTAATTCCCCAACACCGCGCCCTGTGCCCCCCCCACCGGGGGTTCAGAGTTTAGAGCAGCTTTTGCAACAAATTCAGGAACAGAGCCTACCCAAGGCCCCCGTTTCCCCAACCCCCCCGGTAGCTTCCCCAACGCTGCCCCCAACGGGTGATGGAACCCCAACCCATGATGGACAGGGTGAAGAGGTTTATCGCCTGGGTGCCGGCGATACAGTCAAGATTAATATCTTTGATCTCCCTGACTATGGTGGCGACTACCAAATCCTGGTAGATGGCTCCCTGACCCTGCCCCGAATTGGCCGGGTGATGCTAGCGGGCTTAACCCTAGAAGAAGCGGGGCAACTGTTGACCGATCGCTACTCCGAAAGTTTTGTCCAACCGGTAACAACTGTAGCCTTGGTGAAAGCCCGTCCCTTGCGGCTAGCCATTAGCGGTGAGGTCACCCGGCCCGGTTCCTATAGCCTGACGATTACCGACGGAGCGTTGTACCCCACGGTCACGGATCTGGTGAAGGAAGCGGGTGGTATTACCCAAAATGCTGATTTGCGGAATGTGCGGATCTCACGCCGACAACCCACAGGCCAACCTGAAAACTTGACAATTAATCTTTGGAACCTGGTCCTGACAGGGGATCTGGCACAAGATATCACCCTGCGGGATGGGGATAGCATCCTAATTCCGAAAACCACCGTTGCATCAGGCGAGTTGGCCAATCTCACCGCTGCTAACCTATCCCCCGATACGATCCGCGTGGGGGTTATGGGGGAGGTGAAGAGTCCAGGCATATTAGAGGTTCCCCCCAATACTTCCCTGAATCAGGCCCTCCTGCGGGCGGGTGGTTTTAATCCCCAGCGGGCGCGGCGTGGGTCAGTGCGGTTGCTGCGGCTTAATCCCGATGGAACGGCCACCGATCGCCGGGTTAAGGTTGATTTCGATCGTGGCATTGATGAGGCTACCAATCCGCTGCTGCGGCCTAATGACGTCATTTTAGTTGGTCGGTCGAGTTCTGCCAGTTTTGGCGATTCGATGGAAGCCCTCCTGGGTCCCCTGGCCCGTATTATTGGGACGACGTTATCGATCTCGAACTTTATCTTCCAGGTGTTTGGTGGCAGCAATAACTGAGTCTGAGATCGGGATGTCCCGATCGTCGCGGCGATCGGGACGGATGGTGCTAGAATAGCAAATGAATAAGGGCATGTAGCTCAGTGGATAGAGCACCAGATTCCGGTTCTGGGTGTCGGGGGTTCAAATCCCTCCATGCTCGTTAGGAAGATAGTCTGACAGAAGATAGTCTGACGGCTTCTCCGGCACACCCCCTTTTGGACAGCGGCCAGTAGTACCCCCCAGGGGGATGTCAGGCATTTCCCAATAATCAGATAGATATTGGTATTGACTATATAACTAATTGGTTATAGTTTAATAGGGTGGGTAATACGTCCTCAAGCCGGAGTCACAAAAACCGATGGGAACACTTTTGCGTCGTGTCATTGGGGCGGTGTTAGCGATTGTGGTCCTGATGGCGATTGATCATGCCCCCGCCTATGCGGGTCTGAATGAAACGGAATTAGCCACGGTAGTCCAGGAACTCAGTACTGCCGTCGTTGAAATTGAGTCTTTAAATGCCCTGCGATCGGGTCTTGCCACTACTTTAGAGGGAGCCGTCACGGAACCCACGATGCAAACTTTTAAGGAGGTGTGCAAGCCGGTGGGGATGCGGGCCAAACAGATCAGCCAGGAACAGGGCTGGCAGGTGCGGCAGGTGGCTCAGAAATATCGTAATCCGGAACATGCCCCGGCCAATCTTTATGAATGGCAGGCCCTGGATCAATTTCAAAAGCACGCAGAACTAACGGGATTCTGGCAACCGGAAACCCTAACTGATGCCGCCGGTAACTCCCAGGCAGGGATTCATTACTATCGACGGATTGATATTGAACCCAGTTGTCTGGCCTGTCATGGGGCCAAGGATGGGCGACCCCAGTTTGTCAAGGAGCGTTATCCCCAGGATTTGGCCTATAACTTCCAACCCGGCGATCTGCGGGGTATGTATTCTGTCTTCATCCCTGCCCTCCAAAGTGCCCAGTAGCGTACCCAGTCGGTGGCCATCCTGCGGCATACTCATTCTTAGGCATCAATGTTGCAGTGCACGACGAGTGAGTCATGGATGGATTTGCTGGGCGAACACTGGTGATTGCCACTATGCACCAGAAGGAACAGGTGATCGCGCCGTTAGTGGAAGCGGCTTTGGGTGTGCAGGCGATCGTACCTTCAGCGTTTGATAGTGATCGCTTTGGCACCTTTACCCGTGATATGCCGCGATCAGGGTCGCAGCAGGAGGCAGCACGACATAAGGCGGAGGCTGCCCTGGCTGCAACCGGGTCCACGTTGGCGATCGCCAGCGAGGGGGCCTTTTTCCCCCATCCGGGGGCTCCCTATGTGGCCTGTAATCGCGAAATAGTGCTGTGTCTGGACCGGGAGCAAAACCTGGAGATCGTTGGGGAAGTGGTGTCTACCCAAACTAACTATGCTCAACAAACCGTGCGATCGTTGGCGGAAGCCCTGGCCTTTGCCGAGCGTGTCGGTTTTCCCGATCACGGCCTGGTGGTGATGCCCCAGGCCCAGCCCCAACCAGGTGATCCGATCGTGAAAGGGATTCGAGATCCATCCGTCCTGGTACAGACGGTTGAGCAATTCCTGAGTCAATCGCCTACGGCCCAGGTACATCTGGAGACGGATATGCGGGCGATGCACAACCCCACCCGAATGCAGGCGATCGCCGAGGCTACCCAAAACCTTTTACAACGCGTACAGCAAGCCTGTCCTGCCTGTGACTGTCCTGGGTTTAGCTGTGTAGATCAGATTCCGGGGCTACCCTGTCAATGGTGTCAGATGCCGACGGCAATGATCCGGGCAGAGCGATTTGCTTGCCAACGCTGTGATTATCAAGAATATCGCCCCAATGCCCTGGGCTTGACGCAGGCTGATCCCGCCCACTGTGCCTATTGCAACCCTTAACAGCCCGCCATCGCTTAGTAGCTTGGGTGGGAATCTTGCAGGAGTTCGGCGATCGCACGACTTTCAGAGGGATGGGTTTCCAGGGGAGGTTGGCGGGTATCGGTAATCAGCCAGTTGAGAGCAGCAGCTTGGACATCGATCGCTGCCCCGGTTTTATCCACACAATAGCGGCCAAACACCAGTTTATCCACTAGACGAACCCCTGGCCCCAGGCGAGAATATTCAAAAATGACACTGTTATCGACGACGGCCCCATTACAGACATAACAATTGGGACCAATCATCGTGGGGCCAATAATTTTCGCCCCATCTTCAATGCGAGTCATGCCACCAATATAGACTGGCCCCTGAATATCAATTTTGTCCCAATTAGCCGCCACATTCAGACCGGTATACACACCGGGAGCTACCTGTTGACCGGGAATGGCGACATTGCGAATCTCACCCATGAGTACGCCACGGATGGCTCGCCAGTAGTCTGGCACTTTCCCAATATCTACCCACTGAAAATCCATTGAAATGCCATAGAAAGGGGCACCGATTTCAACCAGGTAGGGGAATAAATCCCCCCCAATGTCATAGACCTGGCCAGAGGGGATATAGTCCAGCACTTCTGGCTCGAAAATGTAAATCCCGGTATTGATATCCGTACTGAGCGCAGCTTCAACGGCTGGTTTTTCCTGGAAAGCTTGAATCCGAGCATTGTCGTCGGTGACGACAACCCCATAGCTGGACACTTCGTTACGCGGGACCGATTTCATCACAACCGTTGCGATCGCGCCCTTTTCCTTATGCCACTTGACGGCGGCAGTTAAGTCCAGATCAATCAGGGCATCGCCGCACAGCACCACAAAGGTGTCATCAAAAAAAGGAGAGAAGTCTTGAATCCGGCGCATCCCCCCTGCCGAGCCGAGGGCTTCCCCCACCAGTTCGCCATCGACAATGCGCCCCTCAAAGGAGTAGGCAATTTGGACCCCAAAGCGCTGGCCATCGCGAAAATAGTTTTCAATTTCGTAGGCGAGGTGGCTGACATTGACCATGATCTGATCAAACCCATGGCTGCGGAGTAACTCCAGCAAGAACTCCATCACGGGTTTTTGCAGGATGGGGATCATGGGTTTGGGGATGGTATAGGTAATCGGACGGACCCGTGTTCCCTTTCCCGCTGCCAGAATCATGGCTTTCATAGGCCGTTTGTCTCACTCCGTGCCACAATCAACACCTGTTCCTACCAGGGTACATCCCACGGCGATGCGGACAGCTGGATTTCGCAAAAATTTTGGCTGAATGTTGGGTATCGCCCCAACCGTTTCATCTCTGATTCCGGCGGGGCACGGCCAGCAAATCAATATCATTGTCGGGGTCAATGCCGTTGGCAGCAAACCAGAAGCGAATCCAGAAGTCCTGGTTCACGTTGGGGGAGGTATGAGCAGCCTTAAATTTACGGCCTTCGGTGCTGGGATAGCCCTTGATGACTTCTGGATCGGCAATTTTGAGGGCAATTCCCTTGCCTGCGTTTTTACCAGAGATGGCAATCCCATTCCCTTGCGTGACCAGTTGCGCCAGTACATACATGGGAACCTTGTTGCCATTGGTGATAATCCCCTCGCTAATCAGGTAAGGCATGGGCATTTGCCATTGACCGCCATCAATACCCCCCCCGCTGCACCAATTGTGACGTTATCCCGTGCCGAAGCCCAGTTGGCCTGTTTGGACACTTCGACACCCGTCATGCCGTACTTGGCAAAGAACCCCTTTTCCTGGGCAATGATCAGGGGGGCAGATTCCACGATCGGGATATAGCGTCGTGGAAAATTGGCCATAAAACCTCCTGGCAGACCCCTGCGATCGCAGAATTACTGCCACTAACGTCAATAAAGTTGCAAGTCAGTAAAGATTGAACTGAGGACGAGGGAGGGGCAGAACCCTGCCCCAGCTTCGCACTTAGCAGTCGCTCATCCCGAAGAGCGGGGGTAACGCGGATTGATCGGCTTGGGGACCTCCAACCAACGTACTACCGCCCCAGGACTTGACTTATATCTATCAATACTTAACTTATCATCTACTTAAGCCTATATCAGAAATCGCAGGAATGTTCTCCTTGCAACAGCCAATTCTGAACGAATTGTTAAATTCAGGCCATAAGTAAAGCTTTTTATTGGGAAATATTGCAATGGCATTCATTTATATAAATATTCAGTCATGTCAATATTCAACCCAGAAAATGGTCAATCCCTGGCGGCGAGTCGGGTTTGGAGGGGGTGCAGATCACAACAGGCGGCTTGCAAGCGTTGGTACTTGCGTGCAAGGGTTGTGTAGGCAGACTCCATTAGCCTGTTGCTGTTTATTGACTGGGTAATGACGCTGTCGGGAGAATTAGAACAAGCGTTTTATTAGGGACTCCAACAATACGAGGGGGCACAACAGCTGCCGTACATTAGCCGTCCATTAACGCCGCACATTAACAGCGTGGAACGAATTGGCATTCAGGAAGGACCAGTACAAGGATGCTAAGCAGGAGAAGAAGCTGGACGGCGAGCAATTTTATTGGTGTTTCAGGCATCCCGGTTTGGTGAGGTCGATTTAGAGAACCCACCATGCATCCTGGCTCGCTAAGCACTCCCTCGCTAGGCTTTCTGAGAGAATAGGGAAAATTCTTGCGAAGGAAGTTCGCTCCCAGAGACATCTTCAACTATGACCCAGCAACTGCGCGTCTATGTACCACCCCATCCCCTGATTAAACATTGGCTAGCCGTCGCCCGCGATGCCGACACCCCTCCCGCCCTTTTTCGTACCGCCATGACCGAACTCGGACGCTGGCTCACCTACGAGAGCTTGCGCGAATGGCTGCCGACGATGGAGATCACGGTACAAACGCCCCTCGCCCCCTGCCCTGCCGCTGTCGTTGATCCCCAGACGGCGATCGCCGTTGTCCCGATTCTGCGGGCCGGCCTTGCCCTGCTAGATGGGATCCAATCCCTGCTCCCCTTGGCCTCGGTCTACCACATCGGCCTCGTGCGGCATGAAGAAACCCTCGAAGCCAGTTGTTATCTCAATAAATTACCCGATCGCTTGGCCGAGGGGGTGCGTGTCCTCATTCCTGAACCCATGCTGGCCACCGGGGGCAGTATTCGCTTTGTCCTGGCGGAACTGGTGCAACGGGGCGTAGACCCGGCCAATGTGCGCATTATCTCCGTCGTCGCAGCCCATCCTGCCCTAAAGCGTCTGAACGAGACCTATCCCAGCCTGCAAATCTATACCGCTGCCATTGATGAACAGCTTAACGAGCAGGGCTTCATCGTGCCGGGTCTCGGCGATGCGGGCGATCGGGCCTTTGCCACCTGAAACACCGTCATTGGCAAAAAATAAACACCCCATCTCCGGTGCAACCTTCTAGAATTGCCGTGAAATCGGGTGTTTGAGTTTGCCATAGTCAGAGAATGCCCGCATTTTGTCCAAATGTTTCAGGTAACCACAATGATGACTCGGTGGCCCTTCCCCCAACACCCTGCAGCGCCATCTAACCCCAGCAGCAGAACACGATTGCGGATGACGCTGCCGACAACCCTCCTGCTGTGGCTGACCAGCCAACTACCCCTGGTCAGCACAACTGCCGCCTACGCCCAGAACAGTAGGCCCCTGTCTTCTCCATCAACCTCCGCACCAACCTCCCCACGCCTAACCCAACGAACCGCCCCAACGCCGCAGAAAACGGTTGACTGCGATCTCCTTGTCGTGGGGGGTGGACTAGCAGGGACAGCTACCACCTATGAGGCGCTGCTGGCCGGTCGCACGGTCTGTCTGACGGAAATCACCGATTGGGTGGGGGGGCAAGTCTCTTCCCAGGGAACTTCGGCCCTGGATGAGGCCAAAAAGCAGCGCAGTCTGGAATTTTTCCCTAGGGGCTATAACCAATTCCGATCGCGGATCCAACGCCACTACGGCAAATTAAACCCCGGTGAGTGCTGGGTGAGTGTGTCCTGCTTCCTCCCCAGGGATGCCCATACGCTCCTGTGGCAACAACTGCAGGACGCCGCCAAGAGGGGGCGCGGGACACTGCACTGGTTCCCGGCGACGGTAATTAAGGAGCTGGAGATCAGCCCCGAAGGGCGGTTGATTACGGGCGCGATCGCCATCCAGCATCGTCCGGCACCCGGTACCCCGCCCCTGAATACAGAACCCCTGTCCGCTATTATTGAAGACGCCTACCGCTATGAATCGTCCGATCGCCTCGATAAAACCATGCTGCGCTTTGTCCCCGCAGGTCAGGTGAAAACGGGCGATCGCGATTGGTACGTGATCGAAGCCACCGAAACCGGGGAAATCGTGGCCCTGTCCGGGGTACCCTATCGGCTGGGATTGGACCCGCTCTCGGCCCGGAATCCCTCCTCCCCTGTAACCACCAACGACCCCTACTGCACCCAGGGCTTTACCTACACCTTTGCCATGGAGCAAACGGCAACCCCCCAGCCGCAGCCCGAACCGTCCTTTTATCGACAATACGCACCCTACTACAGCTACGACACCAAACGGGCCAATAACTTTGATTTTGTCTTTACCTATCGCCGCATCTGGGCACCGAATGCCGCCAACCGTCCCACCAGTCCTGCTGCCGGGGGCAAGGCTATTCCTGCACCGGGGGATATTTCCATGCAAAACTGGACTTGGGGCAACGACTATCGCCCAGGCACGGCGCAGGACAACCTGATCTATACGCCAGAGCAACTCCGGCAAACCGGACAACTGGCACCAGGGGGCTGGCGGGGGGGCCTGCGCACGGAAACCCTACGACGGGGCGAGGAACATGCACTGGGGTTCTATCACTGGTTGGTGGCCGGTACCACGGATTCGCTCCTGGGACCCGGTGCCAAGCAACCCCATCCCAACCATCGCTTGCTCACGGGCCTGGATTCGCCGATGGGGACTGTGCATGGTCTATCTAAATATCCCTATATGCGTGAAGCCCGTCGCATTATTGGGCGGCCCGCCCCCGCTTATCCTGACGGATTTAGTATGGATGAACTGGATATTTCCCGGTTAGACTACCGCGATCCCTACTACCAGGAGGTCCTGCCGCCAGGGATGTATCGGCAACTGTGGGCGATCCTAGCCGGGTTGGAATCCATGCAGGTCAGCCAGGGGACGATCCTGCCGGCGCAGGTGAAGCGGCGCACGCGATCGACGATTTATCCCGATGCGGTGGGGATTGCTCAGTACACAATGGACTTTCACCCTTGCCTGACCCTCTCGCCCCCGGAAGCGCCCGGTAATACGGAACGGGAGGGGGTTCGTCGTGCCCACGGCCAAGCCTATCCCGCCCAGATTCCCCTGCGGGCCATGATTCCGCAGCAGATTGATAATCTCCTGATTGCGGGTAAGAGTATTGCCAACAGCACGATCGCGGCAGCCGCCTATCGCGTTCATTCCTTTGAGTGGTCCGTGGGAGCCGCAGCGGGCACCACGGCAGCCTTTGCCCTGCAGGAGGGGATACGGCCCTATGCCTTGGTGGATAACCTACCCAACTGGGAACCCCAACTCGCCCGACTCCAGCAGCGCCTCCAGAAAAATGGCAATCCCACTGCATTCCCCAATACCTCGATCTTTAACCTGGATTGGGAGGACTGGAAGGTGTGGTAGGGAGTGAAATGGGGAGGGTGCATCCCACCACGTTTGCTGCCCTCACCCTAAATCCCTCTCCCAGAACGGGCGAGGAACTTCAATCCGGCTCCCCTTCCCCCCATCCCCCCGCAAACGGGGGGTTAGGGGGGCTGGGAGAAGGGGTTGGGGGATGAGGGGGAAATTGCCAAACTGGGATACTTCCAATAGGAAGTGGGAAGTAGAAATTAGGCAGTGGGCAGGCGGGGGCAGGATGTTTGTTCAGGTGCATACGCAGGTTTCCCAGGGGCAACAGTGGTTACAACGCTATCGGGGCCAACTGCCGCTTTTGGCCTGTGTGCTGGGGTTTACGGCAACGGCCCTGATCCCCGGCATTTCCGCTGCTGGGAAAACTCCCGACGATCGCCGTTATACCGCGATCGCCGATGCCGAATTCCTTCACAACGGCCCCACGACCACCCCTCGTTATCCTCTACCGCCCCTCACCCAGGGAGCCTCGCCCGTGTTGATCTCGCGGGCGGTCCTGGAAGCGCTGGCGATGCCACTGGTGATTTTCAATGCTGGCTTGCCGATCGCACCCAGTGTGCCGACGATCGATCTAGGCGGGCAACCAGCCCGGTGTGTCAGTACCGGGCAGGCATTACCCCTGGCGATCGTCGAGCATCTCTTCCAGCAAGGATGCCAGTGGGGACAAACCCTGGCTGAGCAGGTGCCCAATGGGTATTTAGTCTTGGCCGAGTGTGTGGTGGGAGGCACAACAACCGCCCTTGCTGTCCTCACGGCCCTGGGAGTTCCCGCTGCCCATTGGGTTAATAGCAGTCATCCTGTGTGTAACCATGCCCAGAAGCAGGCGATCGTGGCCCAGGGATTAGAACGGGCCAAACTGGGACAACCGGTTGATCCCCTCCAGGTGGTGGCGGCGGTGGGGGATCCGATGCAAATCGTGGTGGCGGGGATGGCGATCGCGGCGAGTCGGCAGGTGGGGGTGCTCTTGGCGGGGGGAACACAAATGTTGGCGGTCTATGCCCTGATTCAACGACTGACGGCTTGCTATCTCCTCGACTGGCAACCCGCACAGGTGGTGGTGGGGACCACCCGCTGGGTAGCTAATGATCCGACGGGGGGAACCATTGCGCTGGCTGAAAGTCTACCCCCTGTTTCCCTGTTGGCCACGCCCCTGTCCTTTGCCGCCTCACGGTTTGCGACGCTCCGGGCCTATGAAGCGGGGTATGTCAAGGAAGGGGTGGGGGCCGGGGGCTGCGCGATCGCGGCGAGTTTGGCCCGTGACTGGGGGCAGGCGGAATTGCTGGCCAGCATTGAGGCGTTAGCAGCGCGAACCAGTTCCTAGCTTGGGGGTTCCCTAGCGGGGGTTCCCCAAACTGGCCAACAGTTCCTGACGTAAGGTTGTCCAATCGGCAAGGGCCTGGGGGTCGGAGGGGGCATCTCGTTGGCAAAAGAGCACCCCATCCCGAATCGCCCGCAGACCATAGTCCTGGCTGGTGAGCATCTCGTCGATCGCGGGAATCATGGCTTCTAGCTTTTGCCGATCGTCCTTAAAGGCCACCTGGTACTGCTGAAGTTGCCACAGGTCAGCAATGACATAGTCCATGAAAATCACTTTCCCCTGATCATTGCGCAGCCGTAAATCGGGAAATCGCACGATCTCCCGGCGGCTGGACAGGTGCGGCACAAGATGGGTGGTGGCCGACACGCTGGCGGTGGGCGGGATCTCGGCCAGGAAGGGGCGCATGGCCTGAGCATGTTGCCACTGGCGCACGGGGGAAATGTAGACCCAGGGGTCGATCGAATCGGGAATGATAAACGAGAGCGCCCGGTTGGGGTTGGAGGCGATCGTAAAGCCCAGGGCCAACACCAGACAGGTGATCCAGAACTGACGCAGACGGCGGGGGAGACGATCGGTCTCTGGCGGGGTGAGTTGATCCGGATCTGGGCGACCTGGCCATTTCCCTAGCCAACCGGTCCTGACCTGTGCCCACCAGAGGATGGTCCCATACCAGAGACCGGGAGCAACGACGATCGCGTACCGGATATTCAATGAAAGGGGAGACTGGCCCCGTTGGAGAAAAATGGCCAGCAGGGGAAATCCGGCAATGATCCAGGCCGCCGGGGCGATCGCCGGGACCAGCGCCAGGGGTAACCATTGACCCAGTAGGTATTCCACCTTACGTCCAAATGGGGTTAGCAGTTCGATCACCATGCGCCAAGGCCGACGGACGATCGCCCAAACCATCTCGACAGTGGTGGCTTCGGAACCTTCGACGTATTGTCCAAAGCGCTCAATCATAAACCGCCGGGAAATATCTTCTGAGAAGAGGGGCATAATTACATTCGTTAGACTCAGCACATAGAGAAAACTGAGGCTGCAGACCGCCAGACCCAATTGGGGATACCGGCGACTCAGGATCAAATAGGCTCCTACCCCAAACAGGGCAATCCCCGCATCTTCGCGCACCAGCAACGTCAAGACTGACAACAGGCCAAACAGCCCCCACCACCGTTTTTCCAGCGCCAGCAGCAAGCCAAACATAAACAGGGGAATCTGACACAGGTCGTGAAAGTTCGCCACCGTGGGGCCAATGACGGCGTTGGCGCAGTAGTAACTGGCGGTGATCCAAACTGAGAGATTCGGGGTCAGATAATGACGGGCCAAGGCATAGAGCACGAAGCCGGCGCTGGTGGTTAAGGTCACCTGTAGGATCATGAGGGTGACGGGACCGGGTGCGATCGCATACAGGGGTAACCAGAGCAATAGTGCCGGGGTGAAATGCTGGCCTAGGCGGTGGTAGGCCACACTGGGAACCTCGCCATCGTGGACCACAGGGGTTGAAAGTGTCGATGACAGGGAACTCTGGAAAAAGTCTCCCCGCAACCCATTCCAAAACACCTGGTTGAAAATCCCCTGATCAAACGACACGTAGGAGGCTGTGAAGCTGAAGTAGCGCTGGCACAGGAGCAGTAGCGTCAGGCTAAAAAAGATCAGGGCGATCGTGAGGACCTGCCGTTGTGCACGGGTCATTCGGGCAGATAGGTTCCCCCACCGCCACTCCCCTGGCAACGGCAACCGGGTTAACCAACTAAAATTCAACTGATGCCAACTCAACCCATGCCAACGAGCCATACTGAACGAACCATACTGTTTACGGGGGAGCAGCGGGTGATCAAGGCAGCAACTGTTGCCATTGTGCTTTGAGGCGTTGCCGGATCTGGTGGATCGCAGCAGCGATCGCCGGGGCATCCTGCCCTATCGTCTCATGTTCCCGCAGGGTTGCTGCGACCGTATCCAGGATTGTGACTGACCACGGCACCCCCAACCCCGCTTCCCCCCGTAGTGGGGGCTGTCGAAAAACCGTATTAGGCTCACCCACCAAGATCACTTGCCCCTGCTCCATGACCACAATCCAATCTGCCCAGTAGTAAGCCAACTCAAGGTTATGGGTTGCAATCATCACCGTTGTGCCTTCCGCCTCGATGCGATCGAGTAAAGTCAGCAGACGGCGAACCTGCACCGGGTCGAGATAGGCCGTTGGTTCGTCCAACAACAATAGTTCAGGATGGAGCACCATAACATCCGCGATCGCCAGCCGCCGTTTCTGGCCCAGACTCAGATAGGCGATAGGGGTATCGGCCAACTCAGCCAGGTCAAAGTGTGCCAGGGCCTGCTGGACGCGATCGGCAATTTCCGAGGTAGGTAGACCTGAGTTATATAAGCCATAGGAAAGATCTTCCTCGACGGTTGTTGCCACCAACTGGTGCTCCGGATCTTGAAACACCAGACCCACAGACTGGCGCAGGCGTTGTAGAGAGGCACGATCGTAGCGGAGGGGGGTCCCCTGCCAGTAAATCTGTCCCTGTTGGGGACGATAGAGGCCATTGAGCAGCCGCAGCAGGGTGGTTTTGCCACAGCCATTGCGGCCAATCAGGGCACAGCGCTGATGGGCCGGAATTTGTAAGCTCAACTGGGCGATCGCAGGTTGACGAGTACAGGGATAGGTATAGGTCACCTGATCAAATTCAATGAGCATGGTACCAACCAGTGAAGAGGAGCAACAGCATACACCCCCCGATCGCTTCCCAGGTATAGCGATCGTCAGGTTGGTACCGGCACGCCGACCAGACCCGAATCTCCCCACTAAACCCGCGTGCGGCTAATCCCAGGGCGGTTTGCCGATAGTGGGCCAGCAGCCGTTGCAGCAATTGACTAACCACCAATCCCAGACTGCGCAGGGTCGTACGCCACGTGCGGTAGCCTAAACGGGCTTCCTGGGCCGTCAGCAATTCGGTTACAGTTTCCGCCAACACAAAGATAAACCGATAGATCAACGACAACAGGTCAGTGATCAGGGACGGACAGCCCCACTGCCTGAGCAAACGGATAATTTCGACAAACGGCGTCGTCAGCAGAATGAAATAGAGACAGGCCGTCATGACCAGCATCCGCCCGAATACCTGGCTGGCCTGGGCTATCCCCTGCTGGCTCACGTAGACATAGACTGGCCCCAACCCCAAGCCCTGCCAGATATCACTCTGGTAGGCAAGCCGATGCGCAGCCGGTGCCCAACTGAGGAGCAGGGCCGGTAAACTCATCAGCCAGAAACCGAGGGGAATTGCCTGCAGGCGCAGGTACACCCCCGCTGGAATCCCCGCGTAGCCAATCGTCCAGCGGGCTAACCAGGCTACCGTCAACCCCTGGGCAGGTAAGGGCATCAGGTAACCCAGGCCCATCAGGACGACGGCAAACGATACCTTGTGGGCAGGGGGTAAGTAGCGAAGGCGATTGCGATAGGCCAGCGCATCAATTTGATGGTGCATTCAAGGGGGCATTCGAGGGGGCATTCAACGGGTCAATTTGTGGCGTGCATTCCAGTCGTCTGGAGCCTATTGCTGGGGAATGCGATCGACCTGAGACCGGGGTCTATCACCCCTGGTCACACTTTGCGGGTGGTTGCCCCCCGCCATCATCGCCCCGTTCGCGTCGCGTCGCCAGCCCAGACACAGACCGTCCTTGATATAGGCCAATGACATAGCCCACGATCCCCGCCCCCATCGCAGCTTGGGCGACAAATAGCAGACTTTCCACTTCGCCACTGACCGGTTGCCAAATAGGGTTAAACCAGGGTTCATAGTCGGGGGCAAGGGTGGCGATCGCCGCCTCCGCCTCACCATCCGCACCGCCATATTCCCCCCGCACAAAGAGCAGGGGAAAAATGGCCAAGGCAATCACCGCCAACAGCAACCAGCCATTGCCTGCAGTAGCCTGAGTGACCGCGAGCCTCTGAGGAGGCCCGTCCTGCCGAGGTTGGCTTTCGTTCATCAGTGGGATACCTCCTGAGATGGCAGTGAGTTGAGCAATTTGAGTTCCGTTTGGGCATAGGCTTGTAACCAGTTCCAGACCAGGAGGGTCAATAAGCCTTCACTGATGGCAAGGGGGATCTGGGTGATGGCAAAAATACCGGCAAACTTCAAAAAAGCGGCCATGATGCCACCACTGGCTGCGGGAAAGGCAAGGGCAAGTTGTAGGGAGGTGACCACATAGGTCACCAGATCGCCCAGGGCAGCCGCTAGGAAAATTGCCCATTTCGGGTGATTTAGCCTGCTTAGCAGGTGATAGACCCCATAGGCAACCCAGGGGCCAACGATCGCCATTGAAAAAACATTGGCCCCCAGCGTTGTCAAGCCACCGTGAGCCAGGAGCACCGCCTGGAAAAGCAGCACCAGACTGCCCAATACCGTCATCACCCCCGGTCCAAACAGAACCGTACCTAGGCCCATACCCGTTGGGTGGGAGCAACTACCGGTGACCGAGGGCAATTTGAGGGCGGACAGGACAAAGCTAAAGGCCCCCGCTAAGCCCAGTAATAATTTAAGTTCAGGCTGCTGGCGCGTGATGCGGGTCAGCGATCGCACCCCCCAGGCAAAGAAGGGGAGGGACACTAGCCACCACCCCAACGCCCATTGCACGGGTAGAAAGCCCTCCATAATGTGCATTGCCTGGGCTGGTTGAGCGGTACCGAAGACAAGATAAGCACTCAGCCCGGCCATCGCTGCTAACAGGCGCAAGCGGTGCCATTGGCGACCCCATCGTGTATTGCTGCACCGCTGTCGGGGGGATAGGGAACGGACAAGCGAAGCGGCTTCCAGCGCAGAAGCGTCTGACCAGGGATACTCGGAATCAGATTGATGCGTTTCCATCTGTACCTCGCAGATGAGATGAATGGATGGTCCTCCCATCGGCGGGCATCCTGACTTAACCATTTTGGCGATCAGGGACTCAAGAGAAGTTGGCGGCTGGGTGCGTTTAAATAGAGTGAGGGACAGCCCCTCTGCCGCAAACCACGACTCTAGTGCCCAATCGGTTGCCAAAACTGGATTACAGTTGCGGGACAGCACCGGATTTGCACCGGATTTTCCCCGTTACCTCCGACGGCTGCTCCCCGTCGGAACCGATGTCATCCCCAAGTGTAGCACCCTTGGTCTGGACGATTCTGGACGATAAGATTCGACGATGTTTCAAGCCACTCGCCGTCGCCTTGCCCTCTGGTATACCGCTGTCACAGCGGTACTGTTGCTCCTATTTGCCAGTGGGTTTTATGGCTATGTCCGGGCCACACTGGTCGATCGCATGGATGACACCCTGAACCATGTGGTTGAAGTCGTGACGCGATCGCTGGTGATCGAACCCGTGAATCCGCATCGGGAAGGGAGTGCTTTGCAGGTGAATGTCGAAGCCAGTTTTCGCCGCAATACCGAGGCGCTGGACGACGATCATATCGATCTAGAGTGGTTCGATGCCGATGGGGTGTTGCGCTGGTCTACCTTTACTGAACCCCTGGACATTCCCCTACACGTCAACCGCGCAGGAGAAACCATTGCCATTCCCCGCCATGTGCCCATGCTAGCAACGCCCCACCCCCCTGCCTTCAGTTTCCCGCCACCGGCAGTGGCTACGGACAGTGGCCCTGCCCCCCCCCTGCTGTTGCGTCAGGTGACAGTGCCCGTGGAGATTGGCCACACCCGATTGGGCTATTTGCGGGTGAGTCATCCCTGGTTTGAGGTGACGAAACCCACCCGACGGTTAATGCTGGATTTAAGTTTGGGAACAGCGGTAATGGTGGGGGCGGTGGCGGCGATCGGCTGGTTGCTCTCTGGGCTGGCGATGGAGCCGATCCGGGCCTCCTACCACCGGCTCAAGCAGTTTACAGCCGATGCCTCCCACGAACTGCGCACCCCGATCGCCCTGATTCAAACCAATGTCCAAGTGGCCCTCGCTGACCCAGACCCAGACCCCCAAGTGCAACGCCAGCAATTCCAAGTGGTTGAACGCCTCACCCGTCGCCTCGGTCGTCTAGTGGATGATCTGCTGTTCCTGGCCCGTCAGGATAGCGGCATCGTGCAACCCCGTCGAGATGCCGTCGATCTGGAACAAGTATTGGCAGAGGTGATGGCCGAGCAACAGGCGATCGCCCAGACACAGGGGCTAACCCTCATTTGGATGCCTGACGTAACGTCCGACCCAACCCGCCAAGGTGAATCCGCAGTGGTCAGGGACTGCATCCAAGGCGATCGCGATCAACTGGTCCGCCTATTTACCAACGTGATTAGCAATAGCGTTCAATATACCCCCGCCGGTGGTCAGGTCACCGTTACCCTAACCCCTGAGGCTAACCATCCCCTGGGTCGCCATCTGGAAACAGCCCTGAAAGTCACGATCCAGGATACAGGTATTGGCATTCCCCCAGACGCCCTGCCCCAGGTCTTTGACCGTTTCTACCGAGCCGATCCAGCCCGTCGTCACAGTAACGCCGCCGGATCGGGCCTAGGCTTAGCGATCGCCCAAGCGATCGTCGCCAACCATCACGGCCAAATCCAGATTACCAGCGTGCCCCATCAAGGGACGACCGTAACCATTTGGTTCCCAGTCGTGCGATCTGGAGCCTAGCCAGAAAAAAAGCAGAAGCCCAAGATTACCTTCTCTTCCCTCTTCCCTCTTCCCTCAATATCATGTGCTCTAGCAATATCCTGAGTACCTGCGTGACCGATCTTCCTGTAACCTATGCCGATTTGGTAATGGCAGCGCAACGGCTGGCGGGTCAAACCAACCTCACCCCGGTGATGACCTCACGCACGGTTAATCAACTCACCGGTGCTGAGGTGTTCTTTAAGTGCGAAAACTTCCAACGCACGGGATCGTTTAAGTTTCGGGGGGCTTTTAATGCGCTCGCGCAATTGTCGGACGCTGCAAAACAACGGGGGGTGTTAACCTATTCCTCCGGCAACCATGCCCAGGCGATCGCCCTGGCGGGTCACCTACTCGGCATTGCCACAACCGTGATCATGCCCCAGGATGCCCCTGCCGTGAAACGGGTTGCAACCGCGAGCTATGGGGCTACCATTATTCCCTACGATCGCAATCAAACCACCCGCGAGCGGCTAGCGGCCACGATCGCTCAGACGCAAGGATTAACCATCATTCCCCCCTATGATTACGGTCCTGTGGTGGCAGGACAAGGCACGGCGACGAAGGAGTTGCTCGAAGTTGTTGGTGAGTTAGATTGGCTGTTGGTGGGTTGTGGGGGAGGCGGGTTGCTGTCGGGAGCAGCGATCGCAGCGAAAACGCTATCCCCGCACTGTCGCGTGGTGGGCGTCGAACCCAGTCGGGCAGATGATGCCACCCGATCTTTCTATAGCAAAACCCTCCAAACCGTAACCAACCCCGACACAATCGCGGATGGAGCGCGGACCCCTTCCCTAGGGAAAATTACCTTCCCGATCGTGCTGCATTTAGTGGATGAAATGGTGACGGTTAGCGAGGAAGAAATTGTGGCAGCCCTGTTCTTTTTGTGGCAACGTCTCAAGTTAGTCGTAGAACCCACGGGGGCCTTGGCAACCGCCGCTTTGCTGCATCATAAGATCCCCAGAATGCAAGGACGGATTGGGGTGATCATCAGTGGGGGGAATGTAGATTTGCCCACCGTATTAGCGTTGATCCCCAGGGAATCATCGCCTGAAATCTCTGCTTAGGGGTTGGTGGACGGGGCATCCGGTCAAGGGTTTTGAGGCTCCAGACTAGGACATGGGTCAAGAGGACAAATCCGAGCAGGTCAAGATTGGATTTGATGTCGAAATGTGAAGGGAGAATCTGTAGTCATGTGAAAATTTGGGGGCGATCGTTGGTTTTCTAGGGCACAATAATCGCTACGAGTTAGAGTGAGTGCTCATGCTTCCCAGCCGTAGCTATGCCCCGGCCCCACCTCACGAGGCCGAAACCCGCACCCGGATTTTACTCTCTGCCCGTCGGTTGTTTGCCAATCAAGGGTATGACGGCACCACGACGCGGGATCTGGCTCAGGCAGCAGGGGTGGCGGAGGGAACGTTATTCCGGCATTTTACGAATAAGAAAGCCATCCTGGTTGAGGTGGTGACCCAGGGCTGGGTGGAGATTCTCACGGATTTGTTGACAGAATTGAGTGAGATGGGCAGTTATAAGGCAGTGGCAAAGGTGATGCATCGCCGCATGCTCCATTTACGCGAAAATGCCGATTTGCTGAAGGTGTGTTTTATGGAGTCCCAGTTCCATCCCGACCTGCGCGATCGCATCCAAAAGGAGGTGATTGACAAGATGATGGATGTGGCGGAAGCCTTTTTTCAAACAGCAATGGATCGGGGGGTTTATCGGCGGATGAACCCGAAGATTGTGGCACGGGTGTTTTTGGGGATGTTTACGGTAGCGGGGTTCAGCCAGGACACGATTATGGAACCGGGGGCATCGCCCAAGGCGATGCAGGAGATGGCAGAGGGGCTTGCGGATATTTTCTTGAATGGGGTGCTAGCCACGAGTTGACACACGCGATATCGCCCCGCCCTGCATGACGGTTGGCGGCAAAGAACCGTATTCAAGACAGCGGATGGTTGAGCGACTTGCTGAGATTGCCAGCATTATTTGCTACCGCTTATCTAGGTCGTTGACGATCGCCCTGGCACCCTCCTCCCTTAAGGCGTTGGACAGTTGCCCAACCCAGAAATCCAACCTACACGCACCACTGGCGGCCCCGAATTGCCACGGATATCCGCTTGGAAACGACCGTCATCTGTGTATTAAGGAATACGACAGGTACTGAGCGATCGCACGTTACCCATCCGGACAATTCGGGGGCCACGGTTGCCACTAATTTGGGCCTGGAATTGGCTATCTTCCACCTGACTCAGGGCGTAGGTTGTATCGCTACGATTGTTTTCTAGGGCTAGGCAGAACTGGCTCCGATTCAAAGAAATTGCATTAAATTGGGGTTTGGCGGAGTTTTCCATGAGTTCATTAAACCGAACCCGTGCATTAATCTGGGAATCATCAAATGCTAGGAGTCCTAAACCGCCAGCTACAGCGTTTGGAGCAACGCCATTGTAGTTAATGACCCGATTATTTTCGACGATCGCCTGCACCAAGGCATTATTAAACGTGAGCAGCACAATCCCGGCTCCGCCTTGACTCGGTGGCCCCGCGCCGGGATTCCCAGAAATGTCGTTATCGGCGATCGTAAAGTTACCCTGGAACGTCCCAGGTTCAGGTAAAGGTGGCGGTTCGCTGCCTTCAGGGAAGCTAATCGGTACTGGGTTCAAACCAATATTCACTTCAATTCCACTGCGGGCATTATTGCGAATTTCATTATTGAGAATACTGGCTTCCCCAAACCCTGTATTTGAGACGAAGGTGAAAATACCATTACTCTCATTATTGGTAATCTCGTTATCCGCGATCGTCCCAAAGGCACGGCCATTCCCTTGTGAACCAAAGAAAATACCGTGACCAGTGGGAAAGTTGGGCACTGCCGTATTGATCTTTTGTCCGGTCACAAAATTATCGATAATCAACCCACGCTGTTCACTTTGGTTTTGGGAGCCAAAGAAAACGCCATTGCCCGTATTGTTAATGACCCGGTTCTCGCGGATTACCGCATTCACACGGGCCTCATCCTCCCCGCCCATAAAGATGCCATTACTGGTATTATCGCGAATCGTATTCCCAACCACGGTGGGCGTCACTTGACCGCGATTAAACGTCCCAATCCGAATCGCCCCATCCTGACCCACAAGGGCCTGATTTCCCCGCAGATCGTTATTAGTCACAATGGGCGTAACCTGGGCATCATCAAAGGTGAAAAAGCGAATCCCAGAGCCGACACTATTGCGGGTGGTGTTGTTATCCACACGGGCGATCGTCTGCACCTGATTGCGACTAAAAATCCCAATCCCAACACCAGTCGTATCTTCAACGGTATTATTCCGAATATCCAGGTCAATCAACCCACCAAAGCCGAAAATAGCAATCCCATTCCCCGCTGGCCCGCCGATATTTTGTACCCGATTATCCGCGATCGTCATCCGCCCCGTGGCGTTATTCAGGATAATCCCCCCTAACCCGGAGTCATAGACCGTGTTGTTCAGGACATCCGCCGTCGTCAGGGGTCGCGGCGGGGGCGCATCCGGATCAGTGGCACCGGGTTGGGCAAAGACAAAAATGCCATTGCTGGCGTTATTGTTGGCCGTGTTGTTGGCGATCGTGGCGCGGGTTTGCCCGTCATTTTGTGACCCCACTGCCAGCCCATGTCCCGTGGGAAATGCACCCAAGGCCGGATTCAGTTGATTGTTATGGGTCGTGTTGCCCACGATCGTGGCACTGGCCACGCTATTCTGTTCCGCACCGAAAAAGAGGCCGTTACCCAGGTTGTTATTGGCGGTGTTATTGGTGAAGGTAGCCGTCAGTTGGCCATTGGCTTGGGAGCCAACAAACATCCCATGACTGCGGTTGTTGTTAAAGGTATTGTCTTGCACGATCGCGTTCCCGATCGCGCTATTAAAAATCCCAAACCGCAACCCGCCATCCTGGGGCACGAGGCCCTGATTCCGCAGGACCGTATTCCGTTCAATGGTGGCATTAACCCGTGAGTCACCTTCGATCCGGAAGAAAATCCCAGACCCCCGCGTATCTTGAATCCGGTTATCGGCTACAGTGACCGTTGCCTCGGCACCTTCTTTCGTGTTAATAAAAATCCCATTGCGACCGCCATTGATTTCATTCCGGGCAATGGTCAAGTCAACCGAACCGCTGGTATTGGTGATGTTAATCCCGTCAAACTCGCCCGTCACATTGATGGTGTTATCCACCACCGAGGCCACCCCTGTGACGTTATTCCCAATCACCCCATGATTATTATTGGCATTGATAATCAACCCGGAAACGGTACCGTTGCTTTCCAGGGTCACCGGCCCATTCACCGTGATCCGGCCCGTATTCGCCGCCCTGGGTAACGCCACCCGTGCAGCTTGGCGCGTGCGAACGGCGGTGGGCATTGACGCGGCAACCAGGTTCACCCGATCAGGAATGCGCAACTCACCGAGGATGGCATCCGTGGCGGCTCCCACCCGCACAATATCTCCTGGCTTCGCCGCCGCGAGGGCTGTCTCTAGATTACCGAAGGGGTGCTCAATTGTGCCTGTTCCCGTGCCATTACCCAAATCCACATGGCGGAAGGTCAGGGGTTGCCCGGTGTCGGGATTGCGGGCGATCGTCACATCCTGGGTAATGTCACTATTGACGGCAATGCTACTACTGCGCTGGACCCGACTCCCCAAGCTGGCAATCACCGGGGAAATTTCTAGATTGCGATCGCCTCGGCCCTTGGGCGTTTGCTGGAAGGTCAGCCCCACATTGACGATCGCCCGTGTGTCGAACAAATCATCCTGCTCCAGGGTCAGCCCCACCGCCGTCAAGTCATTGATCTGCGCTTGCAACCGTCCCCGTAGCCCTACCGTATCGCTGCTGCCGCTGCCACCGAGGCTGCCACTGAGATAGTAAACCCCGGCATAGCCCTTGAGTTGACCAGTATCCCACCGGGCCAGAGGGGTTCCGACTTCCGCATCAAACCCGCCCAGGGCCGATTCAAATACCCGCGCCCGCTCCACCAGCAGGGAATTCCCCTGGAACTGGCCCCCACTGGCGTAGACCTCCAAAACTTGATCGCGGGTATTCCCGATCGGTAAATACCCATTCACCCGCAGATCCCAGTTTTTGCCAATACTTTCGAGACCTACCCCCACTTGATCGAACAGACTATTGCCCGTGTCGCGATTGTCATAGGCAACATAGCCCCCCCAGACACGATCGTTCTTCGCATCATAGGTCCGATACCCCAGCACGAAATTACGCCCTGCGGTTCCTTCGGCCAGATCATAGAATTGGCGACCTTCCATGAAGAGCAGATCGCGACCCCGACTTTGGGCGAGGGGCACAAAGCCTTCAATCACCGAGAACGGATTCCCCCCCGCTTCAGCGGTACTGGAGCGCACCCCCACGCGTGGCGTAAAGAGCGGCGCAAAATTCTCCGGTACGGTTGTGGTTATGACGGGCAAATCCTCAACCCGCTGGACCGCCGCCTGGGTTAAGTCGGGATTGGAGTCTGAAGCCAGGGAAAGATCAAGCTCGTTTGCATCCGTATTGCCGAGGGGGAACAGCGTTGCAAACACCACCACGCCAGTCCTGAGGCACCATTTTGACCATTGCACCATCACACCACCACTGCCTCGTAACGTGACTCCATTTTTATCACGAATACTCAGTAGTTTCCTAGAGGCCAGAGCAGAGTTAATAAGAGTTCATGTCGCTATGCCCACCGTGCAACCACTGCCGTCGCCACTGCTGGATCGAAGCCGTGAGCGATCGCGGATAGATCAGCCACAGCCGCCGATAGGGTTGAATCAGGGTTTGGACCAGGGGTGAAGCATGGCTAATTTCCTGAAGGCCATCGGCGGTCAGTAACTTAATCCCCCGTTGGTACAGGCTGTAACCCCGCTGGTGGGAAACGCGCAAACCCAGGCAGTACTGGGGTGGATGGCCCTGCTGTTGCCAGTGGTCCTGGGCCATTTGGTAAAGGGCCTGGGCACCCGCTTCCCCTAGATCCGTTACGTCAAGGGCTTTGAGCAGATCGCGATCGCGCAGGCGACGGGCCAGATCCGCCAGAATGGGGTCCGCGTCATGGTACCACCGATGCAGGTGATAGCTAAAAACCTCATCATCGGCGGCGAGATACTGGGCCAGGGGCAATCGGGCCATCGGTTCGGTCAGCCAGACCCGCATCGTGTCATCGACAAAGGGCGGCTGGGGGGTAACACCGGGGGCCAGTAATTCCCGTGCCCGTTGGAAGACCTGCTCCAGGCCCCAGTGCGCCGCAATGTTTTTGGGATGGTTATACACCTGGGCATACATCAGGTAGCGCACCAGCAGATAATGCTCCACCGCCGTCAAACCCTTGCGGGCCACCACCAATTGCTGGGTGAGGGGATCAAAGTTCATCGCCAGCAGCAGGCGATCGAGATCCAGGGTCCCATAGGACGCGCCGGTAAAATAGCTATCCCGCAGCAGGTAGTCCAGGCGATCACAGTCGAGTTGACTGGAGACCAGTTGCCAGATCAGGGGCACCGGATGCTGGTGTCGGTAGACCTGCTTGACCTGGGTAAGCAGATCCGGGTCATGGGCATCCAGTAATTGCCGCACCGGAGCCGACTCGCCCAGAATCCGCTCGGTCCACTGTTCATGATGGTTCCCAAAGATCTCCTCGCTGGTGTGGCTAAAGGGACCGTGCCCAATATCGTGCAGCAGGGCAGCCACCAGGACAACGGCTCGGTAGGGTTTCAGGACCGGATTGTGCTGGGCAAGGCGATCAAAGGCCCGTCGGGTAATGGCCATCACCCCCAGCGAGTGGGTAAAGCGGGACATCTCCGCCCCGTGAAATGTGAGGTTGGCGGGTCCCAGTTGCCGAATCCGCCGTAACCGCTGGAAGGCAGGCGTGTCGATCAGCCGAATCAGGAGTGCCTCGGTCGGGTCACGGGCATCCAGGACGATCGCCCCATGCAGGGGATCATGGTAAATCCGTTCACTGCGGTTGCGCCCCGCATCCCCAGACTCCCGATCAGGCGGCACCGACCAAGACCGTTTTCTGGGTCAGGGCTTCCACCGCAGCCTGGTATTGCAAATCCGCTTCCGTCCCCATCAGTTGGCGGGGCAGGGGCGGCAAGGGAACGACGCGATCGGGTTGAATCCCGCGCTGGTGAATATCATGGTGGTTCGGCGTTTCATACTTGGCCACGGTGACCGCCATCCCCGACCCGTCCGGAAGCTTAAACAGGGATTGAATCAACCCCTTCCCAAAAGTCCGCTCCCCCACCAGAATGGCCCGACCACTGTCCTGCAAGGCTCCTGCCAGGATTTCACTGGCACTGGCCGTCCCCTGGTTCACCAACACCACCAAGGGGGCATGGGTGATGGCTGATCCCATCGCATCAAAACTGCCCAACACACCCTGCCGATTCACGGTATACACGATCGGCCCCTCATCCACCCACAGGCGAGCAATCTCAATCCCTGCCTGCAACAACCCACCCGGATTATTGCGCAGGTCCAGGATATAGCCCACGGGATGGGACTGCTCCAACGTCAGCAGCGATCGCTTGAGTTCCTGTACCGCATTGGCGTTGAACTGGCTCAGGCGCAGATAGCCGATCGGCGCTCCCTGGGGCGTCAGGTGCAGTTGGGCGGTCACCGGGTTGAGCAAAATGCGATCACGAGTGACCGTGATGTCGTGGGGGGTTCCCTGGGGCATCTGATTCGGCACGATCGTCAACACCACCTGGGTCCCGATCGGCCCGCGCATCCGATCCGCCGCCTCGTCCAGAGACATCCCCTCGGTAGACACCCCATCGATCTTGAGAATATAGTCCAACGGTTGAATCCCCACCGCCTCAGCGGGCGACCCCTCCAGCGGCGTGATCACCTGTAATTGCCCCGATTCCTCCGCGATCGTAATTTGCAGGCCCACACCCGTCAGTTCACCCGACGTGCTCACCTGGAGACTGCGGTACTGGTCCGGGTCCAGAAAGCGCGTAAACGGGTCCCCCAAACTCGCCAACATCTGATCGATCGCGGCATAGGCCGAGGCGCGATCGGTAAAGGATTGCCGCAGGAGCTTCTGACGCAGCCGCAACCAATTCTGGTGATTAAACGTGGCGTCCAGGTACGAGCGGTTGACAATGCGCCAAGCCTCGTTCACCAATTCCTGCTCATCCGTCAGCGCCAGGGCTGACTGGCTCCAGAGGCCAAAGCAGAACACAAGCTGCAACAGGACACACAAACCAAGCTGAATGAAACGGGTATGCATTTACAAAAATTAACTTTTTATCAGAAAAACAGGGATGGCTCCTCATCAACCCCCAGGGAGCCGTAGCTGGGACTCGAAAACCGTTGGGAACCTCCCCTAGCCCGGTCAAGCCAGGGTGTTTGGGCCAGTTGGAGCGATCCGTCTCAGGGCCAGCAACCAGATTGCTGCCCAAATCCGTCGAAATCGCGTCAAAGTGCTTTTGCTGCTATGTTACATTTTTTATTAAGCTGCTTACATTTTCTAGGACTTTCGGCTTCATGTTCATCAAGCAGGTCAAAGATTCAAAAGTTTATGACTGGTTCCAGGAGCGCCTGGACGTTCAAGCCATAGAAGAAGACATTACCAGTAAGTACGTACCCCCCCACGTCAACATCTTTTACTGTCTGGGCGGCATTACCCTGGTCTGCTTCATCATCCAGTTCGCCACTGGCTTTGCCATGACCTTCTACTATCGACCCACGGTGGCCGAGGCGTTTTCGTCGGTTCAATATATTATGACCGATGTCAACTTCGGCTGGCTGATCCGCTCGATCCACCGCTGGTCCGCCAGCATGATGGTGTTGATGATGATTCTGCACGTTTTCCGGGTGTATCTGACCGGGGGCTTCAAAAAACCCCGCGAGTTGACCTGGGTGACGGGGGTCATCATGGCGACGATCACCGTTTCCTTTGGCGTGACCGGCTACTCCCTCCCCTGGGACCAGGTGGGCTACTGGGCCGTGAAGATTGTGTCCGGCGTACCCGAAGCCATTCCGCTGGTGGGTCCCTTTATTGTGGAGTTGATCCGGGGCGGTACCAGTGTGGGCCAATCCACCCTGACCCGCTTCTATAGCCTGCATACCTTCGTCTTGCCCTGGTTGCTGGCCACCTTCATGCTGTTCCACTTCCTGATGATCCGCAAGCAAGGGATCTCTGGTCCCTTGTAGGGCTGGGTAACCTCCCAGTCTGGGTAACGATCATTTGCTTAACCTAGAGGAGAACCACTCGATCTATGTCAACGCTAAAGAAGCCGGATTTAGATAATCCGAAGCTACGGGCACTCCTGGCTAAGGGTATGGGGCACAACTATTACGGTGAACCCGCTTGGCCCAATGACCTGCTCTATATCTTCCCCGTGGTGATTGCCGGAACGATCGCCTGTATCGTTGCCTTGGCAGTCCTTGATCCTGCAATGGTGGGCGAACCGTCTAACCCGTTCGCGACGCCGCTGGAAATTCTACCGGAATGGTATCTTTACCCGGCTTTCCAGATTCTGCGGATTGTGCCTAATAAACTCTTGGGGATTCTGCTCCAGACTTCCATCCCCCTGGGGTTGATGCTGGTGCCCTTTATTGAAGGGGTAAACAAATTCCAAAATCCCTTCCGCCGTCCGATCGCCACGACGGTCTTCCTGTTTGGCACGGTGGTAACCCTGTGGCTGGGGATTGGGGCGACGATGCCGATCGATAAATCCCTAACCTTGGGTCTGTTCTAAAACTGGGTCTGTTTTAAAACCGCTAACTCTAGTCGCAACTAGTGCAGTAGATAAATCGATGGTTCAAGGTTTGTAGTGCGGGCTTTAGCCTGCAACGACTAAAGTCGTTACTACCAACATTGATGGTTCAAGGTTTGTAGTGCGGGCTTTCAGCCTGCAACGACTAAAGTCGTTACTACCAACATTGTGAATTCTGTTTACTGTCCTCAGTTGTACCCGATGAGAGGGATCATCCTGCGGGGGCACCCATCGCTCCCGCATTGGTGTGATCAAGTTAGGATCTTTCCCTGGGGCGAGAGGCTACCCGACTGCTAGGATGGCAGGAAGGTCAGCCTGTATTTCCCGCGTGTCGGACAGGCACCGTTCTCATTGTGCAGGAGGTGGGCATGGACCCTAACAGTTTTTTTACTCGCTATAACTGGGGCCAGAATAGCCTGTCGGGCTTGGGCTGCTGGTTTGCCCTATTGGCCGTCGTGCTGTTGCTAGGGTCATTAGGACTGACTTGGGTGCTGAATGGTCTGTTTTTGCTGCTGGGCCTCGTGTTGATTGCCCCGGTGATCGCCTTTGTGGGGTTGCGCTGGTGGCTACAGCGCCAAATTGTCCAGGATCAGTGCCCCGTTTGTCAGTATGAATTCACCGGCTTAGCGAACGCTGAGTTCGACTGTCCTCACTGTGGCACCCGTTTAGAAATTCAAGATAAACACTTTGTCCGCTTGGGCCAAGCCAATACGGTAGACGTGGCCGCGATCGAAGTTCCGGTGAATCGCTTAGAAGATTCGGAGGCGGAAACCCTCTAGGCCACCCGGAAGCGGGGGTGGTTGCGCAGGGCATCTACTTCAAAATCATGGACCCAGTTCACCAGGGTATGGCTCAGGGGGATATCATCCGTACTACGAATCAGCAAGGCCACGTAGGCATTGCGTTGTTTGACAATGACAGCATTACAGTCTTGCCCGCGAATAATGGCGTGGTGGAACCCCTCTAATTTCAGCGATGACATGAGTAGGGATTGCAGGCCCAGTGCCTGGAAGATCGTCTGTACCCAGCTAATGTTGTTGTTATCGCTAGTCACAAAGTACTCCTTAGGCAGACCATTCAAGTCAAAAATGGCTGCCCCAATCACGCGGTCAGCCAAGTCAGTGTTGGAGTCAGACACAGGGGGATGGGTGGGCAACGGTGAATCAACGGCAAACGAAGTAAGCGACATGGTAGCGCTGAGGGGAACAAACCGCCCCAAGGTGGAAGAACGTGCAGCCAATAACAGCGGGTCTCTTACAGGATTGATAGGACTTCTAACGATTAATCTGGCAATGATTAATCTCTTTGCGTTTCCTAGGTGGCCGCAGGCAGACCTGATGCAGGACCGGCTAGCGGTAAGATTCCCGATGGTTCGTGATGCAATCCCTTCGGTATCAGTTTAAGCTGATTCTTTCAGTTTAAGAAAGTTTCTCAGCGACCGGGGACCGTAGAATTGCCGACTCTGGTCCTGTGGGGACTGGCCCAGCCTTACCTGACTTTGCAGGCTGGGGATGCCTGCGGCATAATTGCAGCCTAGTATGTATTTCTCCTGCGCCCTGAGCAGCCACTCCGGATACCCTGACCTTAACATTGTGTGTCATCGTGTTGCCTCCAAATAGTCCTCCTGATCAGACGGTTCAGACGGTCACGAACAAACAGCCCTTGTCTCCGTTATCGCCCCCCCTAGGGCAACGGCTCTGGTTCCTGACCTTAGTGCTGGCGGGCTGTTTGCCGTTTTTCACCGTTTTTCTCTATGGTCGCAGCCAGGGCAGTGCGCCCGTGGTGGTTGCCTCGCCTTTGCCCCCCTTGCCCCCGTCTCTCCCCATCCGCCCCCAGTTAGCCGCTGATCGCGTCGTGTCTCCGCAAGGGAATCGCACTGCCCCAGGCGCGCCTCCAGCCGCGCCTCCAACCACGCCCCCAGCCACGCCCCCAACCGCGCCTCAGTCCCTAGCACACCCGTCGGGAGGAGCTACCCCAAAGCCGACTTATACCCCGGAGCAACAGGCGATCAACGATCGGGCGAAGGCCCGTTTCCAACCCGCAACTGCCCAGGTAGACAGCATGATCGAGATGCGGGTGGCGATCGTGGAAGGATCGTCGGTGCTGGAGTTGAGTGTGGATACGGCGGCGGCGATCGTGGATCAATCTGGCCAAGCCCTCACGCAATTGGTGCCGGGACAAGCCTATACGGTCACCACCGATGGCGGGGGGATGGCGATCGCGGGGATGGCCCTACCGGAGATGGTGGGCGTCGCTCTGCCACCGGGGGCGAGTTTCCGGCTGGGCGATCGCCGCTATCCGGGCAATTTGCTTTTGGTGGTGCGCTCCGGTCAAATTTGGGCGATTAATGCCGTTGATCTGAAGCGGTATCTCTACAGTGTGGTGGGCAGTGAGGTTTCCCCAAGCTGGGATATGGAAGCCCTGAAGGCCCAGGCAGTGGCGGCGCGTTCCTACGCGCTGGTGTATTATTTCCGGCCCGTGAATGCGCTTTACCATATCGGGGCGACGGAGTATTACCAGGTGTATCGGGGCTTGGAAACAATCGCCGATCGCACCATTCAAGCTGTAGATGCCACAGCGGGCCAGTTTGTCAGCTACCACGGTGGTGTGGTTGAGTCTCTGTATGCGGCATCGGATGAGATTGTGATGGACGCCTTCCAGGGGCATGGTATGAGCCAACTGGGGGCGCGGGATTTGGCCGAGCAGGGGTACACCTATCTGCAAATCCTGAATCACTACTACCCTGGGACTGCCGTGGCCCGGTTTGAAGTGGATTATTGAGATTGGATGAGTGCAAGCGATGGCTGGTATTGATGTCCTGGTGGGCATGACCCATGTTTGAGGGGCTCGTCTGGCGGGGGGAACTAGCCGCGTTGAGTGCCGCTTGGCTGTGGGCGATCGCTACCCTGGTCTATGCCCAGGTGGGGCAGCGCCTATCACCCCTAGTTTTGAACTTTGCCAAGGGCTTCGTTGCCCTGGGGCTGATCAGTCTGACCCTGGCATGGCAACCGCAGCCAATGGGACTGCTAGGGGATTTGCTTCGCCATCACCCGCGTGAACTGGGCTGGCTATGCCTGAGTGGTGCCCTAGGCATTGGAATCAGTGATACCCTTTATTTCCAAACCTTGAATTATCTGGGTGCCCGCCAAACGCTCCTCATGGGTCTGTTGGCGGCTCCGGTTACGACAGTAATGGCGGTGGTGGTCTTGCAGGAACGCCTCACGGGGGTTCAGTTGTGGGGCATGGGGCTGACGATCGCGGGGGTGGGCTGGGTCATCAGTGAACGGACGGTCGATCGCGTCCCTGTTGGCGCAACCCGGCATCACCTCCTGGGGATTGGCTTTGGCCTGCTAACGGCGGCCACCCATGCCGTAGGGGCACTCCTATCCCGTGCCGTGTTGAGCCAAGGGGAAATTAGTCCCCTGTGGGCGACGCAGATTCGTCTGTTCGCGGGCGTGGGGTTAACCTGGCTCTGGTTATGCCTCACCCCTATCCCCCTCAGCCAACAACTCCAACCCCTACGCTCTCCCAAGCTCAGTGGCACGATCGCCCTCACCGCTTTTTTCAGTACCTACCTCGCCATTTGGCTGCAACAGCTTGCCTTCAGGTTCACTGCCGCTGGGATTGTGCAAGCCCTGAGCGCCACCAGTCCCCTGTTTGTATTGCCGTTTGCTGCTGGGATGGGCGATCGCGTCAGTCTGCGGGCGGTTTTGGGGGCGATCGTCGCGATCGGGGGGATTGGGCTGCTGGTCCGTTAGCCCAACCTTCTTAACTCAACGCTTGACCCAACCCGTCTTGATCAGGATTTAACGGATTTGTACGGATTTGTACGAATTTTTACGGAGAGGAGGAACTTGGCAATCGCCATTACGGATACAATTTGTGACCTCATCGCTATCCTTTCAACAAGAACTATTAAGAATCACTGCAAGGTGTTGAACCTGCGGTTCTGGCTGGGCAGTCTGAGCATAGATTCAAAGGAGAGCGTCTGCTCAACGCAGAGAACCCATAAGCAAGGGTGTTACTACCGCTGTTTCCGCTCAAGCGGCGATCGGCTCTGATCCCAACCCTGATCGGGAAGGGTACTCCTAACGTGCTGCTGCGGCTCGTATGTCCTCTTACTGAATTGATTGATTTCTATGCATACCCTCAACCACACCCTGGAAAAGAATGTACTGGATGCCGATGGACGTTATCTATCGCTGAAGGAACTACAACCACTGGAACAGTACGTCGAAACCTACCGGACCCGGTTGGACACTTACCACAAACTCCGGGAGAACAGCGAACAACTGGTGATCACCGCCTTGCGGAAGCTTGCCCAGGTGCATCCAGAAGTGATTCAAAAGCATGGCCAGCGGTGTAAGTACGACATGGCTGAAGTCCTGCGGTATATTGCGCTCTCCGTCCTGCGCGACGATGAAATCTTTTTCAAGGAACAAATGATGGTCTGGCTCGATACCATCTTGCTGGCCCACAAGCGCACTGCCCATTGCAGTACGGCCTATCGCTATCTTCAGGATGCGATCAATGAGACCTTACCCAGTCAGGATAGTGGTCTGATTCACCCCTACATTGATGTTGTGATCTCAGCCCTCCAGGCCCATGCTTAGGTCCCAAGGGGTTAGGGGATCAGGATGAGAACTTTTGCATCTGCCGATACCCTTATTTCGGTCTACCCACCAAAGGAGCAACGATCATGATGCCTGAATATCAATTCACTCCAATCACGGTTAACCGCTACTCAACCCGTGCCGAACGGCAGGCCGCCCTAGTGCAAATTTACCGGCAGGTGCTAGAACGCCAACCCTACGCCTATGAACGCAAGATCCTGGCCCAGGCTGAGGCAGATTTTTTGTCGGATAAGATTGGCGTTCGCCGTTTCCTGAAAATTCTGGCCCACTCGGAGGTTTATCTCAATTCGTTCTATCACAATTCTTCGAATCTGAAGTTTCTGGAACTGTGCTTTAAGCACTTCATGGGACGGGCACCGATCGATCAAGCTGAGATCCGCTACTACTCTGATATTTTGATGCACAACGGTGTCGATAAATGCATTACAGCGATTCTAGATTCTGAGGAATATCGCCACTTCTTTGGTTGCTTTACAGTGCCCTATCCTCGCGAGTCGGCTTACTATCCGTCAGCGACCGCCTATCTGGAAACCCAAACCCTTAACCATGAACTGATTAAGCAGCGGGGGAGTGTTGTGCCCACCATCTACTGGCACTTGCTGGGCCTCAATTGCAATGCAGGAGCCTGTGACCATCCTGAAGTGGTAGAAACCCTGAATCCACCGCCCTCGCCTACTGCCGATCACCTGGAAGCTGAATTACTCAGCCTACTGCAATCGCTGGACTCGGCAGAGAAAGCCCGTGAGGCGGCTCAAAAGCTGTCTCCTCAACAAAAAGCGGCCTTGCGCAGCCTGATTCGTTAGGGGCTAGCGGTCTAGCGTCTAGAGACGCTCGGCCGGACGGGTCTCAGGTCATCAAAAGATTCCGAATCAGTTGTGGGTAGCCACACGGATCACCACACCTCACGGCGGGGGGTGGTGTTTTTTATGAATGCACTTGGCCCAAGTTGCTGGTGATTGCTTTAATCATTCTGGGGTTAAGTCGGTGGGTCAATAATAGCGTCCTGGCTGTGATACAGCATTTCTGGTTGAGATGAGAGGCAAGGTTGCGGCTAAAGCCCTTGCCCCCTAAGGCATGACTGTACCTCACTGGGGCGGAAACCGCTGTAGGTATTTGATAGATGCCCCTGATCTCTATCTGTAACGGTGTCGTGGTTGCTTCAAGTGGGGATGACCATCGAGCAAATTGTCCAGCAGACGGGGATTGATATTGAGGTTATCCGGAAAGTTGTCGAGAGATAGGGTGGATCGCTGGTTGATTTTTCCCGTCTATATAAAAGTCTATATAAAAAAGTCTATATAAAAAACGATCGCACCGGGAGCATCTCAGTTGGGCAAGATGCAACCCGCATCCCCCAACCCCTGCTCCCAGCCCCCCTAACCCCCCGTTTGCGGGGGGA
>CAZHXN010000005.1:91673-95320 GCA_964536415.1 uncultured bacterium | reverse complement strand
AAATGCTGGGTTTATGGTGGGGGCGCGTAGCGCCCCCACCATAAACCCAGAAGAATCCGCTTCTCAAGGCATTGCTAGGAAGGCCGATTGCCCTTACGCAGCTTACGCATCCGGGAACGGACCACCGCCTGGTCAATGGGAAAACCGGCGATCGGGACGACTTGATACTGCCGCTCGGCTTCTAATTTCTTGAGTTCCGTATAGTCCACCCAATGAATACAATCCACTGGGCAGGTATCGATCGCCTCCTGGATGAGATCCTCTGGGTCCCCATCCTGGCGCACCACCCGCGATCGGCCATACTCTGGCTCAATGTAGAACGTATTGCGGGCCACATGGGCACAATGCTTGCAACCAATGCAGGTGATCTCATCCACATAGACCCCCTTCTGGCGTAAGGCCCCCCCCAATTCTGGCTCTAATCCGGTACGGTTAGCAGCCGCTTGATACGCACTGCCCAACTCTGGCTCAAAACCTGTGCGTGCTGAGGTCAATGCCAGATTCGTATCACCAGGGTCAGGGCTAAAATCAGTCATCCAGAATGGCTCCTGTAGGGTCCTGTAATGGCCATCAAGGGTTGGGTCGCACAGCGTTTGACCCAACCGACTACTGAAAGTATTAATTCTGTACTGCACTAGGGGCCAGTAACTACCCTTGCCAACGCTGGACCACTAGGCGAATTGAGCCGTCCTGATTGTGTTCCTGTTCACTTACCTGGAAACCTTGCTCAGCCGTGGTCGCCAGGACAGTCTGATAGGCATAACGCTGCTTCACTAAGCTGAGGAAGCGATCGACGGACCAAGCTTGCTTCCAGAATTGGAGATCGGCCACCAATTCGTACTCCTGACCATTCCAGCGGAACCCGATGTCATAGCCATTGTCCTGGGGAATCATCACTTCCGCTGTTGCCGTTTGGCCCTGGTATCCCCGCACTGGATGTGGTCCTGCTTTCCAGTCAATGCCCAAATCGGTAAGGGCCGTTTGCAGAGATGCCAAATTGCGGATCTGGGTTTTGATGTTGCTAAAGTGTGACATGGCTGTTTAGACGCTCGATATTGACTAGGGTTAACAAGAATGGGCAATTAAATCGGTAATCAACGACGCTGTTCCGTGGCTGGATTACCGCCAATTCCCCTGATCGATCCCTTACCACTGACCGTACATGGACTGGGCCACGGTGGGGGCAGCAGACTGGGAAACCTCAGCGAAGTACTCAGCGGTGGTCTCCTGGCTGAGAACCTGGCCCAACTGCGCTTCGATCGCCGCCGTAACTTCGGCACAGGAGGACCCAGAAATTCCGGTCACTTTCTCAACGACCCGGCCATCCGGATAAATCACAAATTCCAGTGTTTCCATAGTCCTTGGCAGACAACAAGCACAATTTGGGGATAGGTTGATTGAGTAAAGAATTGAGTCAAGATCAGCTGTAATCGCGATCGATTCAGACTGATGATGCCCAAATCAATACAGATAAACAGAGTTGTCTAACTCACTTGAGTCGATCGACCCCTGGGACAATTGCACCTAACCCTTCATCTGGGTAAGTACATTTAACTAAGACACAAGTACAGATGAGTCTGCACTGTTGAGTACCCATGCTTGGGTAGAACCCAGTGAGGCAACCACTCAAACAGCCGTCCATCATGACTGTGCTGTCGAGCCAGACCTCAACTCTTCTCAGTATAAAGACGGAAATCTCATGGGAACTTAATAAATTGATTCAATTTCTAGATTGGTCACTGCTATTGGATGCTAGTTTCGCTTAACTTCTCAGCACAGTCAAGCACCCAAGCCCGTCCGAGGTCGAGTTGGACGAGCGCAAAGGGGAGACAGTCTCCCGGTATGCCACCCTCCAGGGGCCAGACTACCTAGGAAATTCGTCAAGGCTCTGCTGACAATACATTTAAGTCGAGTGATACGGCCCTCGTCCTGTGCCTCAAAGAACGGATGGAATCACCCCTCTCAGCCGGGATCTGCTTGCGACAACGCTATTTAATTCAACGCCTCCTGGGACAGGGCCGTTGGGGATATACCTATTTAGCCTTAGATCAAGAACGGTTTGGAGAACGCTGTGTCCTGCGGCAATTTCAGTTACCCAAAATAGAGAACCCTAAACGATTAGAAGAGATAAAGATCTATTTTCAGCAAGAAGTTAACCGGCTTTATCAACTCCAGCACCCCTGTATTCCCCGGCTGTGGGCAACGTTTATGGAGGAGCAGGGATTGTTTATTGTGCAGGAGTTTATCGCGGGGTTTTCCTGTCGGCAACTTTTGCTCAGTCGTCGCCAACAACAGCAAACGGTTTCAGAAACGGAAGTGCGCTTCCTGCTCACGACGCTACTGCCGTGTCTAGACCTGCTGCACCAGCACCACTTGAGTCAGGGCACGATCGCGCCAGATGCCCTAGTCCTTAAAGTCCCTACGATGCCTGTTCCTGCGCCCGATCTAGATGCAGGTATCCCTAAGCTTCAGGACCTTGCGGATATCACCCAGACCCAGCCCCTGCTGGTCACCTTTGGCTCCTTCCCTGCTGGTCTCCTCCGGCGCTTAAGCGAGTCTGACCGGGCAGCCGACGATTTGGATATCCGCCATCTCCGCCAAACCTTGCTCCCGATCGGGCGCATGGGTTTTATGCCGCCGGAACAGGTCCACACGATCGAAGTCAATCCCCACGGGGATCTCTATGCCCTGGCTGCCACTTGCCTGGTGCTCCTAACCGGCCAAGATCCTGAACAATTGTTTGATCAGGCTACTCTGACTTGGCGCTGGCCCAGGGAACAGGTCAGTCCCGGTTTAGCTGCCGTTTTAGGGCGGATGTTAGTCTGGCAACCCGTCGATCGCTACCAATCTGCTACCGCCGTCTTAGCTGATCTCAGCGGGTCGGCAGCGGCGAGTGCGTTCGCGCAGCGTCCCCAAGGGGGAATCGTGCCCCCTACCTCATCGACTGCGCCTCCGGCCTATGCTTTCCCCCCATCTGTCCCTCGTGCACCTGGGGCGGAAGTGCCCATGCCGGAAGGGCATCAGTTATCCCCCCCACCGATCTCACCCCCTGTCCCTCAACCATCAGCCCCCCTCCTAACTGAAACGCCCCTGACGCCCCTTCCAGCCCTGGCTCCCCCCTCCCATTCTGACGCGTCGGTGACCCTCGTATATGAACCAGTCTTACCAAGTAAGCACCGTCAGCTTTCCCCCTGGTGTTCGCGTCGCGTCTTCACAGGAGCATTGCGGTACAAACGCCTGCAACCCTACCTGCGTTCTGGCTTGATCCTGAGTCTTGGCCTGATCGGCGTCATCAGTCTGGCTTGGAGCAGTTATAACCTCCTACGTTCGCGCAGTATCGCCACTGGAGACTCACAAACGCTTTCCCCTGGTCCCCTTAGCCCCGATCGTGGCGCATCGCCACCGGGGAATCGCTCCCCACTCTGGCCACCATCCCCCAATGCTTCCCGCTCCAGTCCCAGTGCGCCCCCGCCGCTACCCTTAGCCCCCGATCAGTCACCCATGACCGCAGGAGGGCCAACCGAGGGGACCCCAGGTGGGTTAGCCCGATCGCTGCGGTTTGCGCCAGGGGAAGTGTCTACCCTCGTCCGGGGCAATCTGGAACAGGCGGCCAGCCAGCAGTATGTGCTAGAAGCGCTCCAGGGGCA
>CAZHXN010000005.1:66825-91643 GCA_964536415.1 uncultured bacterium | reverse complement strand
GGTGGTGGGGGCAGGGGCCGTGATGAATCTCTTACGCAGTAATGGCCAAGCGATCGATGCGGCTGCCTATCGTACCCAGCGCTGGACGGGTCAACTGCCTGCCGACGATCGCTACCAAATTGAAGTGAGTGGATATGGGGCCTACACCCTAGAAGTGGCGCTGAGTCCAGCCACCGCCCAATTAACCTCGACAGCCACCGCTTGGATTCGCTTTGCCCCAGGGGAAACCACCACCACTGTCACAGGAGAAGTGGCCCCCGGTCAGGTGCAACGCTATTTACTCGCGGCTCAGGCCCAGCAATTGCTGGTAGTTCAGGTGCTTCTGGGAAAGGTTGAAGTGAGAACGATCGCCCCGAATGGTCAACACCTAGGCACGAATACGGCTAGCACAAAAATCTGGCAAACTCGTCTCCCCCAAGCCGGCGACTATATGATCGAAGTCTCGGCTCCCCAGGCAAGTCGTTTTGCCCTGAAGTTTGAAGTGTATTAACGGTAGCTTTCTATACAAAAATGCAGGTTGGGTCAAACACCGGGCGACCCAACAAATCCTAGCATCAGAACTAGATCAACTTAACGGCCTTTAGCCCAAAGAACAGCGCGAGGGCCGTACCCATCGCTACACTCAGGAACAGCACATAGGCCAACACACCGGATAGCTCCATAGCAGGTCACCAAAAGACATCTTCAACCTATTGAACCATTGACTGGAGTAAAATACAGCCTGCGGTAGGTTGCTAACCGTCCAGACACTATTGCGCTACCTGCCCCCTTTTGTTCACCCGCTCCGTCGTGTGGCTCTGCTGGAGACACGACGCGAACGCTTTGCGAATTGCGCGATCATGCCTTCAATTATTCGTGTTCACCTTGGCCCCCAGTCTTATAACATTCTGATTGCGCCCGGTAGTCTGGATGCGCTTGGCTCCTGGCTAACCGGCAATCCCGATGTCCAGCGACCGGCAACCGTTCCCCTGCCCCCCGCCCATGAGCCAGCCTTGAAGCTAGGGAAAAAGGTGTTGGTGGTCTCTAACCCCGTGATCTTCCGGCACTATGGCGATCGCATCTTAACCGCACTGACCCAGGCGGGGTTTGCCGTCAGTCACTGTCTCCTGCCGGCAGGGGAACGCTACAAAACCCTGAAGTCGGTCCAAAAAATCTATGATGCGGCCCTTAATGCTCGGCTGGAGCGATCGTCCACGATCGTGGCCTTGGGGGGCGGGGTGATTGGCGACATGGCGGGCTTTGCGGCGGCCACCTGGCTGCGGGGGATCAATGTGGTTCAGGTACCCACCAGTTTGCTGGCGATGGTGGATGCGGCGATCGGGGGCAAAACCGGGGTGAACCATCCCCAGGGCAAAAATCTGATTGGGGCCTTTTACCAACCTCGTCTGGTACTGATTGATCCGGAGGTCTTGGCCACGCTGCCCCCCCGTGAATTTCGGGCGGCGATGGCGGAGGTGATTAAGTATGGCGTGATTTGGGATACCGGTTTGTTTGAGACGCTGGAGAAATTACCCCGCTTAGATCACCATCGGTTTCTCGCTGAGATTGGCCCAGGGGAAACCCATTCTCCCCTGGAAGAATGCCTGATCCGGTCCTGTCAGGCCAAGGCGGAAGTTGTCAGTCAGGATGAGAAGGAGGGAGGTCTTCGGGCGATTCTCAACTATGGCCATACGATCGGCCATGCGGTGGAAAGCCTCACGGGCTATCGCCAGGTGAATCATGGGGAAGCGGTGGCGATCGGGATGGTGGCGGCGGGTCAGTTAGCTGTCGCGGCTGGCTTCTGGACTGCGGCTGAGGCCGATCGTCAGCTTGCCCTGATCCAAAAAGCCGGACTGCCAACGCAAATTCCGGCGGGCCTTGATCCAGAGGCCATCCTCGCCAGCCTGCAGACGGATAAAAAAGTTAAGGACAGGAAGGTGCGGTTTGTGTTGCCCACGCAAATTGGGGCTGCCACGGTGACCGATCGGCTAACCACGGCGCAAGTTCGCCAGGTACTCCCCAGCCTTTAATGTCGGCTCGCTATCTCATTGGGAACTTTGGGAACTAAAGTGTCACACCGATTACCAGGGTTTGCCCAAAAATCATTACAATAGGAAACAAGGTTCCACTGCGGCGTTGGTGACTGCCAATACTGTTTTACGATCTACAGTCTTGTCTACGAGGGAACCATGCGGCTGATGGCAGTAAACCGAGCTTCGACTCGGAAACTTCAAATCGGTCCTTTGGTGCCCACCTGGTTAAACCAGGTCGAAGACTGAGGTAAGACGGCGTTGCGGGGGACCATCCCCTGGGTGGGGAATCCCCATTGCATCCAGCCTTTTCTGAATGGGTGCGGTGGCAGCGAGCCTCACTCCCCTATGTGTCTCCCCCAATCATCTAAGGGTATTTAATTAATCGTCAAATTTTCGGATACTTGCCTGGGCGCATCCGTTGGTCAACACCCTCTCAATTCCGCCATTCCCTGCCACTGTCTGCCAGTTAGACAGTGGTTTAACGGTGATTCACCAACCCTTGGCGCTGCCGGTGGTGGTGGTGGATGTTTGGGTGAAGGCCGGGGCGATCGTGGAACCCGATGAATGGTCGGGTATGGCCCATTTTCTCGAACACATGATTTTCAAGGGGACTGCTCAAATCCCCCCTGGCTATTTTGACTATGTGGTGGAAAGCTGCGGCAGTATGAGCAACGCAGCCACCAGCCATGATTTTGCCCACTATTACCTCACGACGGCGGCCTCTGACTTTGCCCATACCCTGCCCTACCTGGCGGAGTTGTTGTTGAATGCGGCCATCCCTGCCGATGAATTCGAGCGCGAACGGGAAGTGGTGCTGGAGGAAATCCGCCAAGCCGATGATGATCCCGACTGGGTGGGTTTTCAAGCGTTGTTGCAAACGGTCTATCAGCATCATCCCTACCGGCGTCCGGTGTTGGGAACAGCGGACCAGTTGCAGCGCTATTCCCCCCAGGATATGCAAACCTTCCACCGGACCCACTACCAGCTAGCCAATATGACCGTGGTCGTGACCGGGGATGTCTCTCAGACAGTGGCCCTAGAGGCAGTCAACCAGAGTTTTCCGAGTGCCGTAGGGAGCGCTGCCCACGCCGCATTTGCCCAACGGCCTCAAGCGGGAATGATGCCGCCCCTGCCCCCGCTTCCGCCGCTGACCCCTGAACCCCCGCTGACCGGGATTCGACGGCAAGTGTTGGAACTCCCCCGCTTGGAACAGGCCCGCCTGCTCATGGCTTGGGTGGGGCCGGGAACCGATAACCTGATAGATGCCTATGGGTTAGATTTGCTGGCTGCCCTGCTGAGTGATGGCCGCAGTTCGCGCTTGGTACGGGATTTACGGGAAGAACGCCAACTGGTTCAGGATATTACGTGTCATTTAATGCTGCAAAAGGAGTCTAGCCTGTTTATGTTGTCGGCTTGGCTGGAGTCTGAGGCACTGGCGATCGTGGAGGCAGAGATTCAGGGCCATCTCACCCACCTGGCCACTCACCCCCCCACGCTAGAAGAACTTCACCGGGCGCAACGGCTCCTGTGTAATCAGCATATCTTTTCCCTGGAAACCCCCAGCCAATTGGCCAACCTCTACGGCTACTACAGCACGATCGCGCAACCGGAACAGGCGATCGCCTACCCTAGCTATATTCGCGCCTTTGAGCGTGAGGATCTACAAGTCTTGGCCCAACGCTACCTCACGGGCGATCGCTATGCCGTCACTGTTCTGAAACCTGCATGACTGTACGATCCGAGTTTTCTCTCCCGTCCGCTCCTCCTCCCCCGTCCGCTGTCGCATTGCCGCGCCAACGGGTTACCCTGGCTAATGGCATGGAGGTGATTGTGGGTGAAAACCCCGCCATTGATATCATTGCGGCGCGGTGTTTCCTCAAGGCGGGGAACCGCTATGAACCCATTGATCAGGCGGGCCTGTCCTCCCTTTTGGCCGCCGTCCTCACCAAGGGAACCCAGGAGCGGACCTCGCTGGAAATTGCGGAGCAGGTGGAGTCGGTGGGTGCCAGCCTGGGGGCTGATAATGATGCTGATTTTTTCCTCCTTCGCATTAAAACGGTCACCGCTGACTTTGCTGATATTTTGCGCCTTGCGGGGGAACTTCTGCGCACCCCGTCTTTCCCAGAGGCTGAAGTTGAATTGGAACGCCGTTTAGCCCTGCGCAGCCTGCGATCGCTGCGGGAGCAACCCTTTGCCGTTGCCTTTGAACAACTCCGCCGCGCCCTCTACGGTACCCATCCCTACGCCTTTGAAGGCATGGGGACCGAGGCGACGATGGCACAATTGACCCGTGACCATCTGCTTGCCTTTCATCAAACCTATTTTCGCCCGGATAACCTGGTTGTAAGCCTGTGGGGCCAGATCAAACCGGATGCGGCGATCGCCCTGGTTGAAAGCGTGTTTGGTGACTGGTCACCGCCCGATACCCCGCTGCCTACCCTCGATCGGCCTACCCCTGTAGTCCAGCCCTGCACCGTCACGACCGTGCAAGACACCCAACAGGCAGCCATTCTGGTGGGCTACCTTGCCCCACCCGTCCATGACCCGGATTACATTCCCCTCAAACTAATTAACACCTACCTGGGGAATGGCCTGTCCAGCCGCCTTTTTGTGGAATTGCGGGAAAAACGGGGGTTGGCCTATTCCGTTTCCAGCCTTTACCCGACCCGCCTCGATCCGTCCCACTTCGTTGCCTACATGGGCACTGCCCCTAGCAACACGGATCAGGCGATCGCAGGGTTACGGGGAGAACTCGAACGCCTGCGCACTGCTCCACTCACCCCCGACGAGTTGCAAGTCGTCAAAAACAAAATGCTGGGTCAATATGCGCTGGGTAAACAAAGTAATGCCCAACTTGCCCAGATCTACGGCTGGTACGAAATCCTGGGGCTGGGGGTGGCCTTCGATCGCCAATTCCAGGAAGTCGTGCAAGCCGTCACGATCGCAGATATCCAGCGGGTTGCTTGCCGCATCTTTGGTGAGCCTTATCTGTCGATCGTGGGTCCCGATGCAGCGGTGGCTGATCGTTAGGTCGAGCTGGCCATCGAAACAGGTGAAGGGTGAAGTCTTTTTACCCTTCACCCTTCACGCTCGATCATTGGCATCGTGGCAGGTCCCGCCAATCTGCATGCCCCGACGCAAACCCTCACCATCCCAGTTGAACCATTGCCACGTCTTGCGATTACGATTCAAGGTGCTGTCCAGGGGGTCGGATTCCGCCCGTTCGTCTACCAGTTGGCGACGGCCCTGGCCCTGCGAGGCTGGGTGAGCAATTCGGCCCAGGGGGTTGAAATTGAAATTGCGGGACCGGACGATCGCCTAGCGGAATTTCTACACCGCCTCAAAACCGAGCACCCGCCCCACGCCTGGATTCAGTCCCTGGAGACCCGATCTCTCGCTGACCTCACCCCAGGAGGCGGGTTCAGCGAGGTTAATGGTCCGATTGCTGACTTACCTGTAAACCCATCTCTACAGCCCCCTGCTGACCCCGGCTTCACGATCCGCCCTAGCCAAACGGGGACGAAAACTGCGCTGATGCTACCCGATCTGGCCACCTGTCCGGCCTGTCTCCGCGAGTTATTTGACCCCCACGATCGCCGCTATCGTTATCCCTTCATCAATTGCACCCATTGCGGCCCCCGCTTCAGCATTATTGCGGGGCTGCCCTACGATCGCGCCCAAACCACGATGCGGGCCTTTACCCAATGCCCCCAATGTCAAGCCGAGTATGATAACCCCGGCGATCGCCGCTTCCACGCCCAACCCAATGCCTGCCCAACCTGTGGCCCCCAGTTGGCCTGGTGGGACCGCACCGGAACCGTTCTAGCCCAGGGGGAAGCCGCTTTACCGGCTGCCGTGAGTGCGATTCGCCAGGGGGCGATCGTGGCCATTAAGGGATTAGGTGGCTTTCATCTGGTGGTCGATGCCCAGCAGCCCGAGGCTGTCCACCGGCTGCGACAACGCAAGCAGCGCCCCGATAAACCCTTTGCCCTGATGTATCCCTCCCTCACAGCGATCCAACGGGATTGTGAGGTTTCGCCGTTGGAGGCCCATCTGCTGCAATCGGCCCAGGCCCCGATCGTCCTCTTGCGGCGTCGAGGGGGTAGGGGACAGGGAACTGATGCGATCGCGCCCGGAAATCCCTACCTGGGAATTATGCTGCCCTATACCCCCCTCCATCACCTGCTGATGGCGGATCTGCAGCGGCCGATCGTAGCCACCAGTGGCAACCGTAGCAGTGAACCCATCTGTTTTGATGAGAACGAAGTGGTGGCGCGGTTGGGGGACCTAGCAGACTACTTTCTGGTGCATAATCGTCCAATTTTGCGGCCTGTGGATGACGCGATCGTCCAGGTGGTGGCCAACCGGGAACTGGTGCTGCGACGGGCACGGGGATATGCCCCGCTTCCGATCGCCAATTCAATCCCCCCTAGCCCAGACCAGGACACACCTGCCCCAGCGGTCGCACCGGCCACAATCGGGTTAGCTTTAGGGGCTGATTTGAAAAATACAGTGGCCTTGGCGCTAGGATCGCAGGTTTTCCTGAGTCAGCACTTGGGGGATTTGCACAATAGTGCGACCTTAACCAGCCAGCAGCAAGCGATCGCCACCCTACAGCAACTCTACGACGCACAACCTGCCTGGATCGCCTGTGATTTGCATCCGGATTATGTGTCTACCCGCGTTGCGCAACAGTCTGTCCAACCGGGCCAAGCCCTAATCCGGGTTCAGCATCACCATGCCCATATCGCTGCCTGCTTGGCGGAAAACCAACTCACAGATCCTGTTTTAGGGGTTGCCTGGGATGGGACGGGCTATGGCCCAGATGGCACGATTTGGGGGGGCGAATTTCTGATAGCCGATCGTGCCACCTATCAACGGATAGGGCACCTGCGCGCCTTTGGCTTACCGGGAGGGGAAGTGGCGGTGCGGGAACCCCGACGGAGCGCGATCGGGCTGTTGTATGAACTGTGGGGCGATGCGGTATTTGAACGAGATGACCTGGCCCCCCTGCGTTCCTTTTCCCCCCAAGAGCAAGCTCTCCTGCGGCGGATGTTGGAAACAGGGTTTAACACCCCCCGCACCACCAGCATGGGCCGTTTCTTTGATGCCGTGGCAGCCCTGCTCGACCTCTGTCAAATCGCAACCTTTGAGGGGCAAGCAGCAATGGCCGTCGAATTCGCCCAGGTTGAATTCGCCCAGGGGACAGTTGCGACGATCGCACCCTACCCAAGCAGGCAAGTGCTTAAGGCAGCGGGGACAAGTGTGGGGAATGCTCCAGTGGAGACGCTTGCGCAACTGAAGTGGGTTGATCTAGAAGCAACGACTAGTCCACAAGCAACGATGGGTGAGGGGCAGTTACTTTGGGTCGTGGATTGGGAACCCTGGATTAAGGGAATACTCACTGATTTACAGCAAAGGCGACCGATCGCAGAAATAGCGGCTCGCTTTCATGCCACCCTAGCGGCAACGATTGTGGCGGTAGCAGCACGAGTCGATATTCCAGCAGTGGCCCTATCCGGTGGATGTTTCCAAAATCGGGTTTTGACGGAACAGGCGATCGCGGCCTTACGACAGGCCGGCTTCCAGCCCTATTGGCACCGCCAAATTCCCCCCAATGATGGCGGTATTGCTCTAGGGCAAGCCATAGTGAGTATGGCCCAGTTCAGTGAATCCATCCCGTAACCGATCGTCGCGGTTAGCGCAATTTATCGGTTATATTTTACACATCTGGTTGCCGGCTACGGGTTGAGTGAGGTGCCGTGTACCTGACGCAACCAGCGTTCTAGCGACGACTTCGCCCCTCCATTCCAGCAGGAACCCTGTAGTTATCATTAGTGATTGCTCGTTATCGTTTTCGAATATCAACCAGCGAAGGTGGAAGAGATGCTTTTCTATAGGAACAAGGGATGTTTGCCAGTACGCAGTCAATGTTTATTAGTACTCAGTAGATTAGTCAGTAGATTAGCTACTGTATTGCGAACAGATGCAAAGTTCAAACTAGGTCTGATTCCCTGATTTTCTGATGCCTGATTGGGGCAGCACTGGCCTTAAGCTCAATCCCTGAACTGGTCGGACAAATTTGATTGTCTTTGGGATTGTCTTTAGATTCTCTCCTGTCCCGGCTTCCCTGTATTTGAATGAACCACCTGCTCCATAGTTGTCCCTGTTTACCCACATTGCCTGTTTCTGAAGCCCTACCGATGCCGATTGCTGACCTATCAGCCCTGCCAGACCTCATAGAGGGACCGCTCCGGGTGCTATTCGAGCGCTCGGCCACGGCCTTGATAATTGTTAACACAACGGGGACGATCGCGGCGGCCAATGGCGCAGCCATTCATTTACTGGGACAGCTATGGGGACACGCAGTCAATGGACCGCTAACAAAGCTGCCTGACCGTTTGATTGGGGTTCAGGTCCATACGATCCTGCAAGCAGCAGCCTATGAGGTGATGAGTTTGGACTGGTTGCAATTAACTGCACCTGTATGCGGTGAATGGCGTCAGCGACCTCTGCCCAGTGACACTCTCACCGGGGCACCGTTGGCATGGCATGTGACCCCCCACTTCTTGCCTAACTACCACTTACTGGAATTACAATTACGGCTGCCGTCCACGCAGGCGACGACGACCCAGGTGACGACGGGTAATGCTGCTGCGTGTGAAGGATTTCCCTCTGGCGTGGGGGGCACCCAGCGCTCCATCTGTGGCAACACGACGCGATCGTCACAGGAATTGATGTTATCCACGTTACATAAGCTGACGGGGACGGCTCAAGTCCTGGCCGACCAATTGCGCCTCCAAAGTGCTGCCCTCGAAGCGGCGGCTAATGCGATTGTGATCACCGATCGCCAGGGTCTAATCGAGTGGTGTAACCCCGCCTTTACCCGGTTAACCGGTTACACCTTTGCGGATGCGATTAACCACAAACCTGGCGAATTGGTCAAGTCGGGGTTGAATCCCCCCGCCCTCTATGCGCAGCTATGGGCCACGATTCTGGCTGGGCAGGTCTGGTCTGGGGAATTAATTAACCGTCGCAAGGATGGCAGTCTCTATATAGAGGAGATGGCGATCGCCCCCGTCTTCGACGATCAGGGGACTATTACCCATTTTGTGGCGATCAAGCAGGATATCAGCGATCGCAAGCAGGCGGAGCAGGCCCTGCGACAGTCACAGCAACAGTATGAAGATCTGGTTAATTCCCTCGATAGTATTGTTTGGGAAGCGGAGTGGCAAACCGGTTTCCGCTTTAGTTTTATCAGCCGAACCGCCGAGCGGCTGTTAGGGTATCCCCTTGCGGTCTGGTTAGACAACCCGCACTTTTGGTCCCAGCAGCTTCATCCCAACGATCGCGATTGGGTCCTGGAACACTATCAACAAGCGGTTGCTGCGGCAGAGACGCGAAGAGAATCGGCGGGCCATGCCTGTCCCCTGCCCCCCCGTGAAATTGAATATCGCATGATCACCGCCGATAACCGGGTCATCTGGCTACGGGACACGGTCAAAGTGGTACGGGAAAAGGGCAAACCCACGAAGTTACGGGGGGTAATGATCGATATCACCGATCGCAAACAAGCGGAATTGAGCCTCCTGAGTCTTCAGGGACAGTTGCAAACCCTGTTGGCCAGCAGTCCCGCCATTATTTACACCCTTAATCCCGCAGACTGGCGACAGGTCCTGTTTATTAGTGAGAATCTGGAATCCTTACTGGGGTACAATCCCGATCGCGTGCTCGCCGAGCCGGATGGGTTCTGGCAATATATCCATCCCGACGATCTGCCGATGCTCAGTACCCGGTTGACGGCCTGGTTGGCGGAGGGAGCACCCACCTGTATAAGTCATCAGTGCCGCTTCCAGACGGCCAGTGGCCAGTGGCGGTGGCTCAATACCCAGTTGACGGCGATTCATGATGAGATGGGAGCGGTGATCGAACTGGTGGGTTCCCTGACTGATGTAACCCATCAGGTCGAGGCCGATCGTCGCCTGGAGCAGATTTCGCGCAATGTCCCTGGCATGATTTACCAATATCGCCTGCGAGCGGATGGGAGTTCCCACTTTCCCTATGCTAGCGAGGGTATCCGCGAAATTTACGGGGTTACCCCAGAGCAAGTGCGGGAGGATGCCTCGCCAGTGTTGGCCGTGCTGCATCCTGACGATCGCGCGCAGGTGCAGCAGACGATCGCTAAATCGGCCCAACAACTGACCCGATGGCGCTGTGAATACCGAGTTTGTCTCCCCAACGGGCAAATTCGCTGGTTGGAAGGTCGCGCCACCCCGCAACGGGAACCCGATGGCAGCACCCTCTGGCATGGGTATATTACTGACATTACCGAGCGCAAGGCGATCGCGGATCAGCAAAGTGCCATCCTGGCGGCTATCCCCGATCTGCTGCTGCATTTACGCCGGGATGGGACGTGCCTGGAGTGTATTTTGCCCTACGGCAGTCAGGCAAAGCAGTTTATCCCGCTCCAATCCCATATTGCCGAAGTCCTGCCGCCGGATCTCCTCGCGACCCAACTTCAGATGATCGAGCAAGCGCTGGCCACCGGTGAGTTGCAGATCCATGAACATCAATTCCGCAAACGGGGTGAACTGCGCTACGAGGAGGTACGCATCGCCGCCATTAATCCGGAAGAGGTGCTGGTCATGGTGCGCGATATTACGGCCCGCAAACAGGCCGAACGGGCACTGCAACAACAGGCCGAACGGGAGCGGCTGATGACGGAGATTACCAACCGCATCCGCCAATCTCTGGACGTGTACGAGGTGCTCAATACCACTGTGTCGGCAGTGCGCCAGTTCCTTGAGACCGATCGGGTTTTGATCTATCGCCTATACTCCAGTCCCAATTCCCCAGATCTCAGTGGCCGCGTCATTGCGGAATCAGTCGCAGCGGGCTGGCCATCCCTGTTGGATCAGGTCCTCCATGATCCCTGCCTACGGACCGATACCTGTCTGGCCCGTTACACCCAGGGTTATATCCACAATTTTACGGATCTAGAGGCAGCGGATCTGCCCACCTGTTATCAGCAAAAGCTGCGCCAGTGGCAAGTCCGCGCTAACTTGGTTATCCCGATCCTGCAGGGCCAATCTCCGCAGACCCATAGCAGTATGCCACTACTGTGGGGGTTTTTGATGGTTCACCACTGTGCAGTTCCCCGCGTCTGGCAAGTCGGCGAAATTAACCTGCTCCGACAACTAGCGGATCAGGTGGCGATCGCCCTGCAACAGTCGGAACTCTACGCCCAGGTGCAGGCACTGAACACCGGCCTGGAGCAACAGGTGCAGGAACGCACCGCCCAACTTCAGCAGAGCCTTTCCTTTGAATCCCTGCTCAAGCGGATTACGGACAAGGTGCGCGATAGTTTGGATGAATCCCAGATTTTGAGTAGTGTGGTGCAGGAGTTAGCGATTGAACTGCAGGTGGAGTGCTGTGATACGGGTATTTATAATGCCGAACAGACCCAATCCACGATCGCCTACGAATTCACCCGCTCCCTCACCTCAGCCCGGGGGAAGACTTTCACCTTTGCCGAAGCGACCCATCCAGATATCTATCCCGTTCTCCTGCGGGGCGAGATCTGCCAGTTCTGTGATGTGGCGTCCCCGACCCTGCGCCCCGATCAATATCAGCTTTCAATTCTGGCCTGCCCGATCGTGGATGATCAGGGCATTTTAGGCGATTTATGGCTCTTTCGGGCACGGGGGCAGATCTTTAGTGAACCAGAAATTCGCCTTGTCCAGCAGGTGGCCAATCAGTGCGCGATCGCCCTGCGTCAGTCGCGGCTCTATCAAGCGGCCCAGCGACAGGTGACAGAACTCGAACGTTTGAACCAGTTAAAGGATGACTTCCTGAGTACGGTATCCCATGAACTGCGTACCCCAATGACCAATATCAAGATGGCGACCCAGATGTTGGGATTGCTCCTGGGAATCAAGTCAGCAGTCCCGGATACGGAACTACCCGGCACAGTCGACCTTGATCGCGCTACCCGTCATCGCCTTGATCAATATTTCCGCATCCTGGATCAAGAATGCCAGCGGGAGATTAACCTGATCTCGGACCTGCTGGACCTCACCCGCCTGGATGCAGGGAAAACAACCCTCACGCCCACCCCGCTCCAGCTGCAGACCTGGTTGCCAACCATTTTGGAACCCTTTCACGTCCGAACGCGCCAACAACAACAACACCTATCGCTCCATCTGGACACCCCCCTACCCCCGATCTGGACAGATAGTCCTAGCCTGGAACGGGTCGTGTCGGAACTCCTCAACAATGCCTGTAAATATACCCCACCCGGTGAAATGATTACGGTTACCGCTAGCGGGATGGGGTTCGCGCCGATTCACCGGGGGGACTGCTCCGCCCACGCAACCCCAACGACCTCGCCAACCGATTCCCCAATGGCAGCACGAGGCGAACATACCCTCGCCGCACAGCCCTCCTCCTCCACGATGCCCATGGCAGTGGCCATCACAGTGAGTAATACCGGTACGGAAATCCCACCAACGGAATGCGATCGCATTTTTGAAAAGTTTTATCGTATTCCCAACAATGACCCCTGGAAGCATGGGGGCACAGGCTTGGGGCTGGCCTTGGTCAAAAAGTTGGTTGAACGGCTCCACGGGACCATTACCGTCCACAGCACTCAGCAGCAGGTGAATTTTGTGATCACCTTGCCGCTTGACTGGGAGCAGCCAGGAGCATGAGAAAACTAGCAGCGAGAAAAGAGGATAGAGAAAAGCGTATTTAGCGATTTACGAGTTCTGGTGCGGAAATACCCGCTACAGCACTTAAGGTCTGCCGCAGGCTTTCAGTGGCTTGTAGCTGTTGATCGCGGACTTCCTGTACCTGGGCAATGCCCCCTGCTAGGTCTTCCAACTTTTCACGCAGGCTGTTGAGCCGATCCTGGATCGGCTGGAGTGTTTCTTGGTACAGGTTGACTTTCCCCCACAGTTCACTCACGTTCACCCGTTGCGACTGGAGGGACTCTTCCTGTTTCATTAACTCGGCCTGCTGGCGGGTTTGTTCAGCTAGTTGCTGATCAAGTAGGGGACGGCTTTGCAACAACGACGATCGCATTTGCTCGATTTCACTCTCCAGATGCTGGAGGACTTCCTGTTGGCGTTGCCGTTGGCTATCAACCTGGTTCAGGAGCGGTTCTAGGGCCGCCCGCTGGCTCTGGGCAGCATCAGTGTAAATACCCTGGCGTTCGTTGAGGATGGCTTGATAACGATGGAAAATTTCCTGCCGTTCCTGAAGGTTCCGGCGTGACCCCACCAGGGATTCGTTGAGCATTTGATAGCTTTCTTGCTCATCGGCAATCTGGGTTTCCAAACTCAGCCGCTCAATCTCGTTCGTGGTGGCCAGTTTTTCCCGTAATTCTTCGATCGTTTGCTGTTGCAGCCGTAGTTCTTCTTCCTGATCGTTAACAAATTGGGAGGAACGTTCTAACTCACGATGTAGTTCAGCTACAACGGCTTGCAGGTCATCCAGAGGCATACTCCGGAGCGCCTGAACATCGACGCGATCGTCCTCCTGTTCGGCGAGCGGATCAACCAGTTGGTTAATTTGACGGTAGAGACGTTCCTGCTCTTCGAGTTGAAGGGTAAGAAATTCCGCTTGATTTTGTTTGGCGACAATCAGGTGATCTTGAGCGGTGATCTCCCGTTGCAGTGTCTCCAGGTTGGCCTGGGCTTCACGCCAGGTTGCCCAGTTAGCCTGGAGGGTGTGGGCTGCCTGGTCGATCGCGGCTTGTTGCTGTTGGGCGCTGGTGCGCTGCTGTTCGAGTTGCTGCCAGTGATGGTCCAGGAAGGTTTGTTGGTGGGTGATTAACTCAAAGGAGGCATTGAGGTGCTCCCGCAGGGCGTCGGTAGGGGCGACAGCGCTGGACAGGCGATCAATCAGTTCTTGAATCGATCGCAGCTGTGCCTCACTCAGCCCGCTGCCCCCCCCGGCTTCGCTCTTCCGTTCCTCCAGGCGCATGGTTTCACCGCGTAGGTGTGCCCAAGCCCCTTCCAATTCCTGTTTTTGGCGATCGAGTTCTTCCTGAAGGGCGATGGCTTGCTGGCGGAGGGCCTCGGCTTCCTCCCGTTGCTGCTTAATTTGGTCGGCCTCCTCCCGCAAGTTCTCAAACTCCTGGCGCTCTGCCTCCATTTCCATCACTTTGAGGTTGAGTTCGTTGCTCTGATACTCCAGAGAGTGCCGCCATTGTTCAATTTCTTCTTCCTTCCGTTTAAATTCCTTCTGCTGGCGCGAAAAGTTTTGCAGGATGCTGACTAGCTGTTTGGGGGTGTCGGTGATGAGGCGTTGTACCTGTTTATTTTTACCAATGTCCACCAAGACCAGGGCCCCGGCCCCTAAATTAGTGGCCTCCTCGGCGGCCACGATCTCTTCACCCCGTACTGCCTCCCAGTTTGACTCAGCCTGCTGACAAGCCAGTAACCTGAGTTCTGCCTTGGCCCTACCCATGAACCCGGTTCCTTGCTTTTGTACTTCCGCTAGGTACAGCACACCAATAGACCTCTTCTATACTCAGTGGTAACGCCTCAAGGAGGGCATAATGACCATTCCAAGAAGGTTGAGGGAGTTCTCCTCGGGTTAGCTTCTATCTTAATCGTTCATCGTCAAGGGTTGCTTGCCAACCTGCTTGCACGCAAAAGCGGGCAAATCGTTAACCACCATCATACTCACTGGCGGTATTCCCGCAAGGAGCCAGAGGGAATTGACAAGGATTGTTGCAAGTCATAGTCATAACGAGTATGATTTAGAAAAGAAGCTTGTGTGGGAGGTATCGAGAGCATGGCCATTAGAGTTGAGGAGGTTCCGATCGGGGCGATTCGGCGTCCCCTGCCGCGCCAGACTGATCCGCAGAAGGTGATGGCGTTGATGGCGTCAATCCAGGCGGAGGGGTTACGGGAGCCGATCGATGTCCTAGAGGTTGAGGGAGAATATTATGGGTTCTCTGGGTGCCATCGCTATGAAGCCTGTCAACGGTTAGGCTATAACACGATTCGCTGTCGGGTGCGGCGTGCGCCTCGGTCAGTTTTGCAACGGCACCTGGCCTAGGACAGATTTTCATCCAGTTGGGGGATTTGGACTGGAACAGTTTCCGCTAAAAACCAGCTATTACTAGCTATTACTATTGATGGAGAAAAATGATGTTGACTCAAGAGAATGCGATGCCGATCAATATTGGGATTGATGAACAACACCGGGCGGAAATTGCCGAGGGGTTGTCGCGGGTGTTGGCGGATACCTATACGCTGTATCTCAAAACCCACAATTTCCACTGGAACGTGACGGGGCCGATGTTTCATTCGTTGCATACGATTTTTGAAACCCAATATACGGAGTTGGCGCTGGCGGTGGATCTGATTGCGGAACGGATTCGGGCGTTGGGGTTTCCGGCTCCGGGCAATTACAGTGACTATGCACGGTTGACGGCGATCGCGGAAACGCCGGGGGTGCCGGTGGCGGAGGAAATGATCCGTTTACTGGTGGAGGCGAATGAGACGGTGGCCCGCACGCTGCGGGAGGTGTTTCCGATCGCAGAACGGGGGGGAGATGAGGTGTCGGCGGATTTGATGACGCAGCGGTTGCAGGTGCATGAGAAGGCGGCATGGATGCTGCGGAGTATGTTGCCAGCTTAGATCAAACTGGCGAGGAAGTTGTGGGATATAGTCATTGCCATTTAGGCTGAAACAGCATCCTCACCCCCAGCCCCTCTCCCAGAGCGGGAGAGGGGAGCGAAGAACTGTATCGTTCTTATTTGGGTTGACTATAGTTGGCTTGAAGACAGTTACGATGGCTGTCCCACAAAGGATACTAGGTAGGAAGTATGGCAGGGCCGATTGCGGATTTTACGCCCCAGTTACGCTGCCAGATGCAGGTCGTCGGGATTACGAGTTTTGCGGCCCTGGGTCGGCTAGCGGGGGTTTCCCGTGGGCAAATTCGGCGTTTACGTCAGGGACGGGCGGGGGAAATGCCGTTGGCGGTGTTGGTGTGCCTGAGCCGATCGCTGCAAATGTCCTTTAGCACTTTTCTGGAAATGTTTACGCCGCCGACAATACAGGTGGATTGGTCAGGGGATGAAGGGGTAAGCCAGTCTGAGACGCTGGTCGGGCTGGTGACGCGGCTAGCGGCTTATGAGCGGGAGTATGGGATTCTTCAGGCTCAGTTGGTGCAACAGCAACGATCGCTCGTGACCCAGTTTCAGCGCGATAGTTTGGATATTCTGGAGCCGTGGTTGCGATCGTGGCCGAAGGCGGAGGCGGCAGTGGCGAATAAGCCGGATTTACCGGCAGAGCGGTTACTGCGCTTAGCTCAACCGATTAAGCAGTTGTTGCACCACTGGGGGGTTGTAGAAATTGGGTCGATCGGGGCGATCGTGTCGTTTGATCCGCAGCTTCATCAGGTCCAAAGGGGGATGGTGCCGCCAGGGGAGCCGGTAGAGGTGGTGAGTGTGGGCTATCGGCAGGGCGATCGGCTCCTGTGGCGGGCCGAGGTGAAGCTGCCCCAATCCCACGCTTGACCTGCCCTTGACATTCGATTTTTTTAAGTTATCGTCGAGGGGACAATTGAATCTTTAAGCGGGGGGTTTGGCACTGATTGCGGGTGTCAGTCCTTTGTTTATGCCATATACACCGTTGATGTGATGTGAGAAGGGCGAGGAGCATGGTATGGCAACTGCTTTTGGTGCGGAGAGTGTTTGGTCACCCATTCCGCTGGATTTTCGTCGTGAGGTTAATGAAGGAAACTTAATTCGGCCCACCCATTTTGAAGCCTTTGCCCTCGATCGCAATACTTTTCAAAACCTGCTCATTAATGCTCCCCGCGAGTTTACGTCAGAAGCCAGGACACCTCTACAAATTAGCCTGCCCAATCCAGATGGCACCTTTAGCCGTTTTCAGGTTGTTGAAGCTCCAATTATGGAGCCAGCTTTGGCGGAGAAATTCCCTGAGATTAAAACCTATCGAGGGCAAGGCATCGATGATCCAGCGGCTACCCTTCGCTTCAGTTTGACGCCCCTGGGATTTCAGGCGCAAGTACTGTCACCCAACGGCACATTCTATATTGATCCTGCCCAACATTCAGGCGAGGACAACACCTATATTAGCTACTTCCGGCGTGATCTACCGGGACAACGGGAACTGCCTTTTGTTGAGAATGGATTTGTTGGCGCGGCGCGGATTGATCTCGCTGGACCCGCAATTGGCGATCAACAGTGGGCGGTGAAGGAGCCAATCTGTTTGTTCTCGGCACGACGAATACGGTTTACTACAACCATATTGGTCCGGGTGCTGGCTATGGGGATTATGCCTTGGTTGAGGACTTTAATGCCTCCCGCGATCGGCTCCAACTCAAAGGCGGTGTGAATTATCTCCTGAACTTTAGTCCCAATGGCTTACCGGGTGGGACCGGGATTTATATCGATGACGGTCCCAATGTTAGTGTTTGGGATGAGGAGGATGAATTGATCGCTGTGTTAATTGAAAATTCTGTAAATATCTCAATTTTCAACACACATCAAAATTTCGCGATTTTCGATTTGACACTTTTAAAATATGCGTTATCTTAAGGGAGCAAATCGTTCACTCAGTTACTAAACAGGGCTTTATAATGCTAAGGCTCTTTGGCTGTTGCTTGGAATTACTTTTAGCTTAATTAAGTTTGGTGGCGTTCGTTGGAATCGCTACTTTTTTGTTTGTATATCCAAGCGACATCCCCTGGGCAGAACTAGGTGGATGTGTGGTGTGAGAAGAGTTACAGGAGAAGACAATCATGGCTACGATCAATTCTGGGAAGAGTTATAAAGCTGCATCTTCGCATGAATTTTTGCGTCTAGAGAATACTCCTTCACCTTCTGAAATCAGGGGGAGTGCCACGACACTTCCTGATGTGGTACAAGTAGCTATTAAGCGTGCCTCTGACTTAAGCATTTATTCTTTAGAGCAGATTAATAATACAACGCAATGGGTCGTTGGAGTTTCACCAAATCGTGATCCCCTGCAACTGGCACAGACACTCAATGCTAGTTTGCTGGGAAGTGCCAGGTTTCTGGGCCATGCATTTATTCTGGAGTTTTCACCTGAAGATGATCCGGTTAGTATCGCCGAATTGATACGATCGCAATCAGACGTAGAGTTTTATTATCCCTTGGTCCAGGGAAAGGCTAGTTCCAAGCTAGTGCCCAATGATCCGCTGTACATAGATCAATGGCATCTGAAGAACACGGGGCAAACTGTTTTTGGATTCGCTGGTACAGCGGGTGAAGATGCTAATCTTGAACCTGCGTGGGATACAGCAACAGGTAATGGTGTCGTCATTGGTATTGTTGATGAGGGGGTGGACTATAACCATCCAGACCTAGCTCCTGGTTATCGCAGTGACCTGGACTTTGATTATATTGATAACGATAATGATCCTGCCCCTGTCTTCCCATCTGAGGATCACGGGACAGCAGTTGCAGGGGTAGCTGCGGCGCGTGGCAATAATGGAATTGGGGTTTCCGGCTCAGGGTTGAATGCCTCGATCGCAGGGTTACGAGCAGCTACACTTAATGATGCTACTGATTCTGGTGCCCTCTCCCACGCACCACAAGATATTCATATCTATAACAATAGTTGGGGACCTACCGATGATCCCGCTAGTTTCGGTCTAACAGCTCCAGGACCGATGACGACCGCAGCACTGCTCAATGGTATTACCAATGGTCGTGGTGGATTAGGGAGTATCTATGTCTGGTCTGCTGGCAATGGCTTAGCAGACGACGACGATGTCAACTATGATGGCTATGCCAATTCCCGGTTTACGATTGCGGTAGGAGCCATTGATTTTAATGGTGAGCAAACTTTTTACAGTGAGCCTGGAGCAGCGATGCTCATCACGGCTCCTTCCGGAGGCACACCAAATGTGCATGCTGGTATTACCACAACCGATCAGGTCGGGGCTAGTGGATATAACGTTAATGGTTTAGGGGGTTATCATGGTACAGGGGACTATTCAGACTTTGACTACACCAATTCCTTTAATGGTACTTCCTCCGCCGCGCCTCTGGTTGCTGGTGTTATTGCCTTAATGCTCGAGGTTAATCCTGGCCTAACCTGGCGCGATGTACAGCATATTCTAGTTGAAACAGCGAGACAGAATGATCCAACCGATGCTGATTGGGCAGTCAATGGTGCAAGCTATCATATCAACCATAAATATGGTTTTGGGGCGATCGACGCTGGTGCTGTTGTAGCGACTGCTGCTAGTTGGACAAATGTAGGTCCTGAAGTCTCATTTGATAGTGGTACGATCAATGTTAATGCTGCCATTCCTGATAATAACCCAACGGGACTTACTCGTACCTTTAACGTACCAGCGAATATTAATATTGAGTCTGTTGAGGTTGTTTTTAATGCACCTCATACCCACTGGCCTGATCTCGACATTACCCTAACCTCACCGAGTGGCACACAATCTAGACTGGCAGAAGCTTTCACGCCCAGTTCTCTAGCCACAACTGGCTACTCAAATTGGACTTTTAGTACGGTTCGCAATTGGGGTGAGTCTTCACTTGGAACCTGGACCTTACAGGTTTCCGACGAAGTTGCTATGGATACAGGAACCTGGAACTCATGGGGTCTCAGGATTTTTGGGACGGATCTGCCTGATGAGGCGCTTGTTGCTGATTTGGGAATTACTAAAACTGATGGTTTAGCCACTGTTGATGCTGGCGCACCCATCACCTACACCATTACTGCTACCAATGCGGGTCCGGACACCGCTGCTGGTGTCACTATTACTGATACTTTTCCTGCCATCTTGCAGAACCCCACCTGGACCAGCAGCACGGGCGGTGCCAGTGGAGTCGATCCTTCTGGTACCGGTCCCATTAGCGATACGGTCACCATGCCGATTGGCAGTGCAATTACCTATACTGTTATTGCCACTGTGGCACCTAATGCCACCGATGGCACAATCATCACCAACACCGCCGTTATCTCCCCCCCCAGTGGCGTGAGCGACCCGGTTTTAACTAACAACACTGGACCTGACACAACTACCGTTAGTGCCCTAGCCGACCTGACAATTACTAAAACTGACAGTCCTGATCCAGTCCCGACGGGCGGCACCCTTAACTACACGCTTACGGTCAAGAACGAAGGCGGCAAAGCCGCCACCGACATCGTCGTCAAAGACACCCTCCCCAGCGGCTTCACCTTCGGCAGCACCACCGTCAGTAGTGGCTTCACTGCCAACCAATCTGGCGGCATCGTCACCTTCAGTGGTGGTAGCCTCACCCCTGGCCAAAGCGCCACCCTCACCATCACCGGCACCGCTCCCGGTAACACCGGCACCCTGACTAACACCGCAGTCGTTGATCCGGATAACAAGATCACCGAGAGTAATGAGAATAACAACACTGCTACGGCCTCCACTACTATGTTATCCCCCTCCACTCCCGGCACTCCCGGCACTCCCGGCACCCCCACTTTCCCTGGCTTCCCGCCACCCTTTGTGCCCCCGGCTTTGACGCCAACGATCGAGCCACCCCCCAGCAACCCCCTACCCCCTATCTATCTTTCAACGATCACCAGTAATAACTTTAGGGGGACGGAAAAACCTGAAACCATCTATGGCGGTCCCTTCGATGACACGATCGATGGTGCCGGTGGTAACGATACTATCTATGCCCAATCCGGCAATGATTTGATCGTGGGTGGTAATGGCAGTGACAAATTGTTCGGCAATCAGGGTGACGATCGCCTCTATGGCGGGGATGGCGACGACACGATCTACGGCGGCAAAGACAACGACTTTATCAACGGCGAACGCGGCCATGATCGCCTACGCGGCGACCTCGGTAATGATACCGTGCGTGGCGGCGACGGCGATGACACGATCTACGGCGGTAAAGGCAATGACGCCTTGCTAGGCGATCGTGGGGATGACTACCTCAGCGGCGATCTGGGCGACGATACCCTCGATGGGGTTGGGCGCGATCGGGAATCCGTCGGCGAAATCGACACCCTCGTCGGTGGTGAAGGTGCAAACCTCTTTGTCCTGGGTACCCCCAACACCGTCTACTACAACAATATTGGCCCCGGCGCGGGCTACGGCGACTATGCGCTGATTGAGGACTTCAACGCCTCCCAAGATCGGCTGCAACTCAAAGGCGGCGTCCCCTACCTGCTCAACTTCAGCCCCAACGGCTTACCCGGCGGTACCGGCATTTATATCGACGACGGCTCTACCCCTGGTACTTGGGACGAAGAAGATGAATTGATCGCCGTCCTCAAGGATATCGCCCCCAACGACAGTCTCTTCTCACGCATGAACTTCGTCTAGGAAGTTCCAGTTCCAAACCTACACTGCGGAATTCGTTCAACCGGACAGGCAGGCTAGCCCTCACCTGTCCTTTTTTTGCGGATTAGTACATCAAACCCAATAGACTTCGTTTCTCGCTTCTTCGTTGATATTGCTTTTTGTCGAATTCTCCATAATTGAGTTGACTCAAACATCAGAGTAAGGCTATGCTAATCATAACAATATCAATTAATAAATCCATCAATTAATAAATCCTCAAGATTTAGAACGTAAGCACAATGCCCCTTTTAGAGATAAAAGACGAGGCTATATCTGGAGTCAGAAAAGCTGTAAGCCTTGACAGTCAGCTAACCTGTGCAGAGTACTTTGCAGGTATTGGTTTAATCAGATTAGGGCTAGAGAAAGCTGGTTGGAAAATTATTTTCGCTAATGACTGGGCATATAGTAAGTTTGAGATGTACAAGGATTACAACAGCTATCAAAATACACTTACTGTTCGATGTACAGACGGGTTCGTCAGGGTAAGCAGAAGGCCGAAATCAGAAAAGATGGTCTTGCTGGGTGCCTAAGAACCGCCAGAGGAGGGAGTAGTCGGCAAATGTTGATCAGAGTTGGCCGAGGAACTATTAAAATGCGTCTGATGACACCGCGTGAATATGCAAGATTACAAGGTGTTCCAGATGATTACCCGATTCCATTACAAATTAACCAGGCTCTAACTGGGTTTGGTGATGCTGTTTGCGTACCCGTCGTTGTCTGGATTGCTGAAAATATTCTGAATCCCTTAGCTAAGTCTCTTCTAAAGAGTAGCTCAATTCTCCAGCGCTAATTTATAGAAGTTGAACTCCTTGGTTTCTAACAAAACCATAAGTCACTGAACGTCGAAATCTTTGCCTTGCTGCGGTTTCATAGTTTTGGCGAAGTTCCGGCAGCCACCGATCGAAGATAGGGATCATCCGAGTTCGTTCAACTAGCCAAACTTCTACATGCGTATGTTTCACTTCTGGCGACAAAAATATGATCCACACTTTTATCATCAGTTAGCTTATCTAGTCCGCGATTTCTATGATACTGATATTCAAAGCTACTTCCAAGAATAGCAGACTTTACCTCGTAGTTCTCTAAATCTGCGCCATCGCCGACTCTTGCCCGATCGTTCAATAAAATCGCTGTAAATACCGCCCAATCTTTGGAACCGACGCTACCTTGCAAAGAAAAACCGTACTGCTCGTAAATTGCTGCTTTATCACGGCTGTATTCACTGAGAACCCGTTGAGGGGGGGCGTTCCTCCAGGCTGGGGGGTTGGCGGTGGTAATAGCGATAGTAGTAGCCACCGTAGGAATACCCGGCGGCGGCGACGCGCTTCACTCCATTGGCAATCAGGCCAATCAGCGGGATTTGCGCCGTTTTGAGATTGCTGATCACACGGGTTAGGCCCGATCGCTTTGTCTTCCCTAGGCCCACCACGACCACCAGGCCATTGGTATAGGGCGCTAGCACCTGGGCATCCGAGAACCCCAGCAGCGGCGGCGTATCGTAAATCACGACATCAAACTGACGCTCAAACGCCTGCACAATGTCCTGCATCCGCCGCGATCCCAACAACCGCGAGGGATCACGGGGGGAGGGGCCTGCCGTCAGCACAAAGAGATTTTTCTCCTGGGAAATTGACTGCACCATCTCGTTGGGCGGTGCTTCCGTTGTGAGCAGCGTACTCAGGCCCTGATCATTGGGCAGATTGAGCACCCGATGCAATTGGGGCCGTCGCAGATCCGCGTCGACAAGCAGAATCCGCTTTTCCATGACCGCTGCCGCATGGGCCAGGTTCAGGGCTACCGTTGACTTGCCTTCTGCTGGAGCCGCTGAGCTAATCACAAAGGACCGGATCGGGCTGAGATTCCCCAAGAGCGAGATCACCGTCCACAGCGATCGAAACGCCTCCAGGAACGGCACCAGCTTGTAATGCCGATAGCCGTTCTCCCGTCCTAGCCTCCGGTGTGGCTCCCGCGTCGTCGGTGGGGTTGGCAAATCCTCTAGGTGGATTAACCGCTGTTCCTGGGCCAAGTGATCACTGAAAGGAACTACTCCTAATAGAGGTACCCGCGTCACTTGTTGCAGATCCTCTAGCGTCTGGATCGCCTCGTCCAGCTTCTCTGCCAGGAACACGGCTGCCCCCCCGGCCAACAGACCCGCGATCGCCCCCAGAAGTAACTGCCGGGGGATATTCGGCTCCACCGGACGGCGGGGGACCTCCGGCGTTACCAACAGTTGCCAGGGGACCTCCCGTTGGGCAGCATCCAGCAGCAACCGCTCACGGGCTGCCAGTAACCGGGTCAGGCCCTCTGTCGCCAGTGTCAGTTCCCGTTGTAAATCCGTGTTGAAGCGAAACAGCACGGGCAGTTGCTCAAATTGTTGCCGCAAGCGACTTTCGACGGCGAGTAGGGTTTGCTGCCGACTTTGGAGGACCTGGTACTCATGGGCTGCCACCGCTAATTGCCCCCCCAGGGTGCGCTCGGCTTCCTGGTAAAGCTGGGGTAAGAGATTCGCCCGCTGGCGTTGTAGCGCCCGAATCGGGGGACTGTTGGCCCGCGATCGCGCCAACTCGGCGGCAATCTGCCCATCCACGGTGCGCAACTGCTCTAATAGGCTTTGATAGAGGGAATCCGATCGCAGGGTTGCGATCGCTGTTTCGGGCTGACTCAGACTGGCCAAGCGTTGCCGAGCCGCTTGCAGTTGGAGTTGCACCTCCAGCCGTTGACTTTCCAGCGTACTCAGTTGGGTTTCCAGTTCTGTCGCTTTGGTGGTGGGATCGATCAAGGCATACTGTTGCCGGAGAGTTTGGAGCGTCGCTTGTAACCGATTCACCCGCGCCTGCATCAACGGGATTTGGGCTTCCACAAACTGAATCCCCTGGCTCAGCGAGGTTTGCCGTTCGAGCAGACTATGGCGCAGGTACCCCTGGGCCAACTGATCCAACACAGCTTTAATCTGCTGTGGGTCTGGGTGACGATAGCGAATTTCTAGGATCTTGGTTTCCTGAAGCCGGACGATCGTCAACCGCTGGCTCAGCGTCTCATAGGTTACCTGGGGATATTGGGTTTGGAGCGTTTGTAGAATCGGTCCCAGAATTTCCGGACTGCGCAACACCTGGATCTGCGTTTCGTAGTCCAGGCGATCGCGGCGTCCCACACTGCCATTGGTCATATCACTCAAGATTTGGGGCAACGGGTCCTCATTCGCCACGGGTTCGACCAACAAGCGAAACTGGCCCTCATACTGGGGCACAATCTGGGCACCTCGATACCAAACCACCGCACTCACGCAGGCTGCCACGCTCACCAGTAGCAATACCCGCCGCCGTAGGGCCTGCAAGATCTGGGTGAGATCCACTTCATTGGCGATCGGCGGTCCTAGCGGTCCCCCGGTCCCCGGCGGTTGCCAACTGGGTGGGGGATGGGGAATCCCATTTTTTTCGGGCAAGGAAGGGT
>CAZHXN010000005.1:66535-66761 GCA_964536415.1 uncultured bacterium | reverse complement strand
TTGGGTGAGGGTGGGTCGCTTGCGGGGCTGACGGGGGAAGGAACGAGGCCAGGACACACCAAACTTGTCACCCATTGCCTACTCCCCTACTCCATGGCTTGCCCCATCTCCTCAGAACAATCGCAGTAAATTCAGCAGGAAAAGCGTAGGAGGCGTGACTTGACTAATGGTGTCAGCGGTCCGGGCGAAGCGCGATCGCGCCACCAACACCACATCATTGGGTTGC
>CAZHXN010000005.1:29783-66525 GCA_964536415.1 uncultured bacterium | reverse complement strand
TTCACCCCCTCGGCCAGATCGACGGCGATCGTGCGGCGCTGGATGGTCCCGTTGGGTTGCAGGCGAATTAACTCCACGGCTTGGCGGTTGGCTCGTCCATTGACAAAGCCACCGGCACGCAGCACCGCCTGGTTCAGGGGCGTATTGGGCGTGATTTCCACTACCCCCGGTCGCACCACTTCACCGATGACATTGACGCGAATCGTCGCAGGGGCAAAGTTAGCCTCCGCCAGTTGCGATCGCTGGGCGGGACTCAGGGTCGGCGCGGGGGCAATGCGAATCATGTCGCCATCCCGCAGGGTGATGTCCTGGGCCAAATTACTGGACTGTACTAAATCCCACAGGTTGACCTCGATGACCTGCTCCAACCCATTAACCTGGGGGCGGCGAATTTCTACCCGCCGCAGATCGGCAGTTTGGGTGATGCCCTCGGCCTGCCGGATGGCCTGGGTGAGGGTGGGGAAGGCCCCGGTCTCGGTAGGTTTGAACTGGTAGCTGCCAGGACGGTTGACTTCACCACTCAAGGCGACAGTGACCGGTCTGGATTGCTCTAGGATCAGGGTGGTCAATGGTTCTACAAAGAATTGACGATAGCGATCGCTAATCAGCGCACTGGCCTGATCCAGCGTGAGTCCAGCTACGGCGATGCGACCAATTCGGGGCAAACTCAGGGTGCCATCTACCATCACCTGATAGGACTTGCTATATTCCGGCACGTTGAAAATATCGACAAAGACGCGATCGCCCGGTCCTAGGGTATAGTCCAGGCTGGAGTCCGGGGAGGGACTTGAGGGGAGGGATTGGGCCATGACACCCGTTGGGCGTTGGGCATTGGCAGTCGAGCGTTGGATGTCGGGCGTGATCACCGCGCCCTCGGCAACCATTCCTCTGAGGGGACCCTGTCCGACCGGGGGAGCAGCCGCAACCCGTGCTGACTCAGGAGGCGGCACCGGGATGTCTACAGCGGCTTCCGGGGGGTGTCCCCATTCTGTCCCTACCGGAGAATAGGGGGCCGTTGCCGTTGAAATATCAACCTGGGGTGGGGTCGATACGGTTGCTGCCCCTTCATCAGCAGTGACTGCCTGGAGCGGAGCCAATTGCAGGGCTGAGCCAGTCTCTGGAGACGGCAGGGCAGCAACAAGAATCCCGGCGCTATGAAGGTTGCTCCCCGAAGTAGCGGCTGGGGCGAGGCCGGGGGTAGCGGCTAGCGAGTTATCCGGGAGGGGTGCGGCAGAGTCATTACTTGACCCGTCGTCAATCACGGGTAACCCTGACTCTGCGAAGCTAATATCCCCAGCCGCTCTCCCCGCTTCTATGCCCTGATTTTCAGGATTGCCTCCCCCGATACTGGCCACCTCAGCCGTCATCATCGTCTCTAACGGGCTGGTACTGAGTGCTTGAACGGAGGCATGGATTAGGACCGGATCGGGGGAGATCTGGGTAGGAACCGGCAGAGGGGCCTGGGCCAAGACCGCTGAGAGGGACGGGGCCGGGGGTAATTCGGGGATGGGATAGGGTTCATTACTGGCCAACAACAGCGCCTCAGCGTCCACCAGCGCCAATTCCGGCGGCACCGCTTCCGGGATAGCTATTTGCGTGTGGATGCCTTCAGCGGTTGCGGTCAGGGGGGTAGCCGGAGCAGTGGGAGGCGTCGTCTGGGGTATCCGGGGTGAGGGTGTGGTCGGGCCGATCGGCACTTGGGGACCTTGGGATAGGGCTGCCGGGTCCCGCAACAGGTGGCCACCGGAAAAACTGGCGACGGACAGAGCCGCCATCGGGGGAAAATACCGTAAAAAGTCTTGCATCTCCATCGTGCACCACCTCATGAGCGTTTAGGTCGTATGGCCACAGGCGAATCGGTCTCTGATCTCGACTGGGTGTTTACCACTCCCGACTGGGGTTTCGCGACAACCCGCTGCAGCAGGTGATAGTAGTTCTGGGCAATGTGTTCTGGGGAGAAATGGGTTTCCAGGTATTGCCGCCCCGATCGCCCTAACTCAGCCGCCAGGGCACGATCGTGGTTCAACTGTTGAATAAAATGGGCCAACCCTTGACTATCCCCATGCCGAAAGGTTTGACCACAATTCGCCTCGCGGAATAGAGCATTGAGATAGGAGTCGTTGTCGCAGATAGCCGCGATCGGCCTACCGGCTGCCAGGGCTGAATAGAGCTTACTGGGCGCAACTAATCCCTCCATGCGCGGCCCAATACTCACAATCGACAGATCACAGGCGGTCAGGGAATAGGGCAACACCGCCTTATCCTGGTAGGGCAGAAACAGAACCTGCTCCAATTGCCAGTCCTTAGCCTGCTGCTGACAGGCTTGGTATTGGGTACCGCCCCCAATAAAGACAAATTTAATCGGCTCTTGACAGAGTAATTTTGCAGCGTCTAGCAGAGTCTCCAAATCATGGCAGCGTCCCGTATTGCCGGAGTAGAGGACGACAAAGGAATCAACCAGATTGTGGGTTTGGGCAAACCAGTTCGTGTGTTTCGCGATCGGTTGAATCAGGGATGGATCAGCCCAATTATGAATGACTGTAATTTTAGGTGCGAGTTCGGGATGATTGCTTAGCAAACGGTGTTTCATCGTCTCACTGAGAACGACGATCGCTGCTGCTCGCTCCCAAATTCGTTGGTTCAACTGATGCCAAAACTGAACCAATGGGCTGTTCTCTGGCAGCACGCCTAGCTCAGTAATAATGTCGGGGTAGAGATCATAAATCAGGCAAACATAGGGCAAGCCAAACAGGCGGTGAATGCCATAGCCAATGATTTGCAGGAAGGGGGGAGCCGTCGTTAAGAGTAATATCTGAGTTTTGGGTGCATGGTGGAGTAAATGCAATGTCGATCGCAAACAAAAAAGAACACCACTCAACGCCTTGCCCCGTATACGCTGGGACCAGAGATAAATACTGCGAGTACGACGCACGCTCACCCGATCGATCGTCTCGGCTGGGGGAGCCGTACTATCCTGAAAAGCATATCCCGGTTGCCCAGTAAAAATTCGCACATCAATCCCCTGGAGACTAAGGCGGTGAGCCAATTCTTCAATCAATTGACCCGTTGGTGCATAGTCCGGTGGGAAGAACTGCGTCACAATTAACAACTTGAGCGACGCCACCCGATCCGGATTGCACCACCCCTCGCGCATCTGCACACCAAAGCCAGTACTCATAGCGTCATCGAAAACAACGGCAACGCTTTCCCACCATTGGTGGGTAAAGATAGAGTAGAGACAACCTTCTTTAAGATTTACACCCACCCCGTCCGGGATCAGGATAGTTTGCGAATAAGGAGAGAGGACAGAGGAACGACCCTCGCTGTTTCCTATGTCCTGTCCCCTGTTTCCTGTCCGCACTGATCACACTGCTAGGGCTAATGCAAGAAATGCCGCTTTCCCGTAAAGACCATTGCGATCCCCAGTTCATTCGCTGCCTGGATCGAATCCGCATCCCGCAGACTCCCCCCCGGTTGCACGATCGCGGTGATTCCCGCCGCCGCCGCCGTCCGCACCGAGTCATCGAAGGGGAAAAAAGCATCACTGGCCAGGACCGCTCCTTGGGCTTTTTCGCCCGCCTGGGTGAGGGCAATTTGCACCGATCCCACCCGGTTCATTTGACCGGCTCCCACACCGATCGTGGTGCGATCGCGGGTAACGACGATCGCGTTGGATTTGACGTGTTTAACCACCTTCCAGGCAAACAGGAGTTCGGCGAATTGGGCAGGAGTCGGCTGGGTTTGGGTAACCACCTGCCATGCCTGCGTATCCATGTCGCCCCGATCGGCAGTTTGGGCCAAAAAGCCACCGGCAATGACTTTGATCGTCACGGGTTCCCCGGTGGTTAAATCGGGCAGGATTAAAATTCGTAATTTAGATTTTTTCTGGAGAATCTCGGCAGCGTCCGGGTCGCAGGCGGGGGCCAGAATGCATTCTAAAAAGGTTTGACTCAGCCGTTCTGCAGTTGCTGCGTCGATCGCTCGATTGAGGGCCACAATGCCGCCAAAGGCGGAGGTGGCATCGGCATTAAAGGCCCGATCGTAGGTTTCCGCCAGGGTATCCCCTAGGGCGACTCCACAAGGGTTAGTGTGCTTGAGGATGGCAACGGCAGCCTGCTCTTGGCCAAATTCCGCAATCAATGCCCGTGCCGCTTCCAAATCCACAAGGTTGTTATAGCTTAGTTCCTTGCCCTGTAATTGGGTGGCAGCAGCCCAACCCCGTGGCGTGGTGCCGCTGCGATACCAAACGGCAGCCTGGTGGGGGTTTTCACCATAGCGTAGGCTTTGATGCCGCTGCCCGGAAAGGATCAAGGTTTCGGGTAAAACGTCGGCCTCAGTTTCTACCTGGAATTGTTGGCTGAGATAGGTGGTGATGGCCCGATCGTAAGCAGCAGTGTGTTGAAACGCTTTCAGCGCACAGGCTTGGCGGAAGGCAAGGGACGGTTGACCGCCCTGTTGCTGGAGTTCCTGTAGGTAGGCGTCGTACTGGCTGGGGTCACACAGGATCGTCACAAAGGCGTGGTTTTTGGCACTGGCGCGAACCAGGGTGGGACCGCCGATGTCAATTTGCTCGATCGCGTCGGCAAGGTCAACTCCCGGTTGGGCGATCGTTTGTTCAAAGGGATATAGGTTAACGACCACAAGTTCGATCGCGGGGATGTCATTGGCAGCCAAGTCAGCGCGATCGCTCTCCCGATCCAAGCGGGCCAGGATACCGCCATGAATACGCGGATGGAGGGTTTTCACCCGCCCGCCTAGAATTTCCGGTGACCCGGTGTGTTCGGCCACCTTGATCACAGGTAGGCCAGCCTCCTTCAGAACTTGGGCAGTCCCACCACTGCTGACCAGGGTGAAGCCAAATTCTTGCACGAGGGTCTGGGCTAACGCAACGAGTCCAGACTTGTTTGATGTACTCAGCAGTGCTAGCCGCGCCATACCAGTCAGATCCTTATTACTGCACTAGTCAATGAAGAAATTATGAGTCAGCAAGAGCAGAGTGTATCCTATCCCCTAGGACGATTGTAGGAGCCGAAATTCCTTACACTTCGCTCCCCTCGCCCCCACTAGCCTCCTCAGATTCACCATTGGAGGGGGGCACAAGGGCAACGGCCACAATTTGATCGTCTTCATCCAAACGCTGCACCCGTACTCCAGTGGCGGCACGGGATTGAATGGAAATGGCGTTAACCGCCTGCCGAATAATAATTCCCCGACTGGTAATAATCATCAGTTCATCGGTCGCGGTGACCGATCGCAGGGCTACCATTGCGTCGTGGCTCACGTGGGATTTGAATTTAGTCGCGATCGTGCCCTTGCCCGCCCGATTTTGCAGACGGAATTGGGAGACGGGAACCCGTTTGCCATAGCCATTGGCCGTAATCACCAGCACCCATAAATCTTGATCATCCGTTGCGGCTAACTCGTCCAACTCGGCTTCATCGCCTTCCAGATCATCACCCTGGGCGATCGCGGCCACAATACTACTAGGCAAAATATCCATACCTACCAGACCATCCCCTTCGCGCAAGGTCATCGATCGTACCCCCCGCGTGGCCCGCCCTAGGGGCCGTAATTGCTCATGATTGACCTGGAAATGAATCGCCATCCCCTGGGAAGATCCGATGATAATGCTGTCTTCTGGATGAGCAAGGCGTACCCAGCGCAATTGGTCGCCCTCTTCCAGAGAAATGGCAATCAGTCCATTCGCACGAATATTGCTAAAGGCTGCGAGTTCGGTTTTCTTGATATAGCCCTTTTGGGTAAGCATGACCAGATATTCATCTTCCGTGAATTCTGATACCGAGATCACCGATGTTACCTTTTCGTCGTGGGGAATGGGCAGCAATTGTACAATGGGCACCCCGCGTGAGGTGCGCGATCCCGTGGGAATTTGGTAGGCCCGCAGGCAGTAGACAATCCCTCGTTCAGAGAAGAACAATACACTGTCGTGGTCACAACAACTGAGGAAGTGTTCAACACCATCATCTTCCTTAACCCGTGCCCCTGCTTTGCCCCGCCCATCGCGACTTTGGGGATCAAAGGTATTGACGGGCATCCGTTTGATATAGCCCTGTTCGGTGAGGAGAATAATCGCCTTTTCGTTGGCGATCAGATCAATATCGCCCAACTCACCATCCACGTGTTCAATCACAGTCCGGCGGGGATTCCCGTAGGATTGCTTAAGTTGCAAAACCTCAGCTTCGATTATTTCTAAAATGCGATCGCGCCGCGCCAAAATGTCTTGTAAATCAGCAATGCGCGATTGCAATTCCTCGTGTTCCTGTTGAATCTTTTCCGCTTCTAAGGCGGTCAGACGCCGTAACTGCATTTGCAAAATCGCATCCGATTGCGCTTCACTTAGCCCAAAGGGATCCATAAGCTCTTGGCGGGCGGTGGGGGCATCGGCAGCATGGCGAATCAGGGCAATTACCTGATCTAAATTGCCGAGAGCAATCAGCAACCCTTGTAACAGATGATCCCGTTCCTCTGCCTTGCGTAGTTCGTAGCGGGTGCGGCGGGTAATGGTTTCTACCCGGAATTCTAAGAAGACTTCTAGGAATTGTTTCAGCGACAGGGTTTGGGGTTCACCATTGACCAGCGCCAGCATATTGACGCCGAAGTTCGACTGGAGGGGCGTTTGCTTATAAAGATTATTCAACACTACCCGCGCATAGGCATCCCGCTTCAGTTCGATGACAATGCGCATCCCATCCCGATCACTCTCATCCCGAATGTCGGAAATCCCTTCCAATCGTTTCTCGTTCACCATTTCGGCAATCCGCTCAATCAACGCCGCCTTATTGGTTTGGTAGGGCAATTCGGTGACAATAATCGCATCCCGATCGGGGCGCCCCCGTACTTCCAGGGTTTCGATCGTGGCGACCCCGCGCATGGTAATTGAACCGCGCCCGGTGAGATAGGCTTCCCGAATCCCGGCCGTCCCTAGAATTTGACCGCCCGTGGGGAAGTCTGGCCCCGGAATGTAGCGCATGAGTTCCTGATCGCTGATTTCTGGATTGTGGATCAGGGCGATCAACCCATCAATCAATTCGCCTAAATTGTGGGGGGGAATGTTGGTGGCCATCCCGACGGCAATGCCGGAGGAGCCATTGAGCAAGAGTTGGGGGATACGGGCTGGAAGGACTAGGGGTTCTTGCTGCGACCCGTCAAAGTTATCGGTAAAGTCAACGGTTTCCGACTCAATATCCTGGAGTAAGCCATCGCGGGTAATCGCTTGTAAGCGACATTCCGTATACCGCATGGCAGCGGGCGGGTCATTGTCCACCGAGCCAAAGTTGCCGTGACCGTTGATCAGGGGATGGCGCATGGAAAAGTCCTGGGCCATGCGGACTAGGGCGTCGTAAACCGCTGTATCGCCGTGGGGATGGTATTTCCCCAACACTTCCCCAACGACCCGGGCACATTTCCGGAAGGGACGATCGGGCATCAGGCCCAACTCATGCATGGCGTAGAGGATGCGGCGATGCACGGGTTTGAGTCCATCCCTGGCATCGGGGAGTGCCCGCCCCACGATTACGCTCATGGCGTATTCCAGATACGATCGGGACATCTCATTCCGCAAATCGGTTGGGACGATCCGGTCTGGGGCTGTACTCATACGGGGGAAAACTCCGAAAAATGAAACAAGCTGGATGCGGTTGGGTAAACCGTTGATTTGCCGTTGCTGGGCAAGTTATTGCAAACAATTGTTATAATTCTAACATATTTGGTCTTTTCCAGGTTACTAGGGGGGTGTTTTCTAAGTTCTCTGGGGTATGAACGATCGTGATATCAATCTGGGCTTTTGATGAACCACGAAGGCACAAAGGACACGAAGATACACAAACTGCTTGGTGAAACCTTGGTGTCTGGGTGTCTGGGTGGTTTCTAGTGACTCTCTCTGGAACACAATATTCTCGTCAATCAAAAGACTATTAACAGGTAATTCTGTGCAGTATCGGCGATTTGGTAAAACCAATCTTAATCTCTCGGTTTTCTCCTTGGGAACGATGCGATACTTAAGTTCTGAAAGGACGGCAATACAAACGATTGAGGCCGCGATCGCTGCGGGTATTAACCACATTGAAACCGCACCCAGCTATGGTCAAAGTGAGATCTATTTAGGTAACGCTTTGCAGGAATTGAACCTCCCACGATCGCAGATTTACTTGACGACAAAAATCCTCTCTACCCCTAATGCTGCGCCTCTAAAACAAGGGATTGAAGACTCCCTAACACGGTTGCAAACGGACTATATTGATTGCCTTGCCATTCATGGAATCAATACTTGGGAACACCTGACCTGGATTACCCACCCGGACTGTCTACAGGTCCTCCAGATAGCTATAGAGAAAAGACAAATTCACCATCTAGGTTTCTCAACTCACGGACCGCTAGACTTAATCCTGGCGGCTTTAGAAACCCAGCTATTTGAGTTTGTCAACCTTCACTACTATTACTTTTTCCAACGCCATGAACCGGCGATCGCGTGGGCGGCTCAACAGGATATCGGAGTTTTCATTATTTCACCCGTAGATAAGGGAGGGCAACTCTATGCCCCCTCAGCCTTGCTGACGGAACTCTGTCAACCGCTATCTCCCTTAGCCTTTAACTATCGGTTTTTACTGAGTGATCCCCGGATTACGACCCTCAGCTTAGGGGCGGCTAATCCTGAAGACTTGAACCATGCTTTAGACCTGGCCGATCGCACGGAACCGCTTTCTCCTGAAGAAATGGCCATCGTCGATCGCTTGGAACACCAACAAAGACAAGCATTAGGAACCGATCGCTGCGCCCAATGTTATCAATGTTTGCCCTGTCCGGAAGGGATTCACATCCCGGAAGTCTTGCGGCTACGGAATTTGGCAGTTGCTTACGAGATGACTGCCTTCAGTCAATATCGGTATCGGATGTTTGAAAATGCAGGACATTGGTTTCCTGGACGGCGGGGCGATCGCTGCACCGATTGCGGGGAGTGTTTACCACACTGTCCTGAACACCTTGATATTCCTAGGTTGCTGTGGGATGCCCATGAACGACTCAAGGGACCTAGCCGACGGCGATTATGGGAAGCCTGATGGTTTAATATCGATGTTTGAGCATAGTTTAAACCATTGCTTGTAGATGTGTCACAATCTCATTAAGCTGTTGGGTACCTAGCTTGGTTTGTTTAATACTGCTGCTCGTCTCGGCAGCGGCTCGGTTGATGGCGTGCATAGTGTCTAAAACTTCACGAATCGCCTTAACCTGCTGCTCGGCGCTGAGGGCAATTTGTTGACCACTTAAGACAACATGATCCGTGGCTTGGGCCACCTTTGCAAAGGCATCAGAACTGGCTTGAACCGTCGTTACACTGGCATCGACCGTTTGGGTTCCCGCCTCGGTGGCCACCACGGTACTATTAATGGCGGTTTGAATATCCGCTACCAATACATTGATCCGTTCACTCGACTGTTTACTTTGATCTGCCAATTTCCGAATTTCAGTCGCTACGATTGCAAAGCCCTTGCCCTGCTCTCCCGCCCGCACCGCTTCGACCGCCGCATTGAGCGCTAACATATTGGTCTGATTGGCCAAGTCACTGACAAGGCTGGAAATCGTGCCAATTTGCTGCGCCTGCTCACTCAACCGGAGAATTTGTTGGGCGATCGCGGCTACCTTATCCTTGAGGTAATAGATGCTGTTGAGCGTTTGTTGGGCTGCTTCAGTTCCCTTATCTGCTAAGTTTCGGGATTGCTGGGCTTGCTGTGCTACTGATTTCGCCTGCTGTGCACTACTCTGGGCGAAGGCATTTAACTCATCCATTGTGGTGGTTGTCTGCTGGACCGATGCCGCTTGTTGGGCCGCAACCCGCTCATGTTCCTCCGTAGCACTGGCAATTTCCATCGTAGCCTTGGCCACCTTATTGATGGTGTCCTTGAGGGTAGCCGTGACAGCCCGACTGATGAAGTACCCGATCGGAGAAGCCAGGAGCAAAGCCAGGGTCAAGATAATGATGAAAACTGTCCGTGTCCACTGATAAATTTCCGCTGCCGCCAACCGCTCCCGTTTCGCAACTTCGATCTGCAATCTGCTTAATTCTTGGATTTTATTGACCAGCGGATCGAGCGTGGCATATAGTGGCCCATCATAGCGATCGAGTTGATTGTGATCGCCCGTCGCTAGTACCGCCTGAATTTCTGCAAGCTTTGCATTGACCGCCATAAACAAATTTTCAGCTTCCTCGGCCAGTTTCTCTTCCTCTGTCGTAAAACGGGTTTGACGATATTCCATCCAGGTTGTGGCGATCTCGCGAGTACCTCGCTCTATGATTTGTTGAGCTTCCTGGGTTGTGATGATCCCCTCATGGGCCTTATTGATTGAATCAATAACGGAAAAACCATAGTGATCTGCGATCACCTTTAATTGCTGCAAAGAGATCACTCGATCGTCATAAATCGTCCCAATCTGATGATCCATTCGATAGAATGAATACAGAGAAAATGCACCAATTCCCAACAGTGCGAGGGCTGGAGCCGCAAAGCCCAAGTAAAGCTTTGTACTCATCTTGTTAAGTTGAGAATCCCATGATAGTGACATATTCAATTCCCTTTTATGATATGGAGTGTAACCCTATTGGTTACCCTAACTCTCTTTGATTGCCCAGATGCGATTCCAGATCTCAGCCAGTCCTCTCAGAGTCTTAGATGCACTACTAGCCTAGGTGCAGAATGACCCAGGCTATTAAAAAAATACACCCAATTTGCATTCAAAAATAAAAATGTCTAGTTAGCTACCCAAAACTCCTCGTTTTCTTCTTGAACCTTCTTCCGAATTAGTTGAGAAATATAGCAGAGGATCTAAATATTCCAACCTTGCTGAGCCGAGTTGCCCAGAGGATGGCTATATTGTCAATACTATCACTCCGCTTCAAATGCTTGATAAGAAATCTAGGCAAGCTAAAAGAAATATATGAGATAGTTTACAAACGACAATAAATAGGGAGTATCCCCGTTGGGCAACAGGCAGCCCTATAAATACCTTCCCCATCCCCCTGACGGCGACACGAGATTCAAGGCAATTTCAAGACGACTAGCCAGGGGCAACGGTGTTGCGCCGATCGACCCTAGCCATCGGGCGACCACCATTCCCATTAACCTAATCAGAGCCAAGGCTGACCGCTGCTGACCATCCGTAGGCTAAGATCTTACTTTGTGTTCTGTCCCGTTGGCGACACAGCCTGCGTTAGCGGTGACATTGCATCAGTCAGCGTTCCGAGGTGGCTTCGCCCATCCCCGTCAGCAAACGTCAGCAAACTCTAGTGGCACCGAATCGAGGTTGAGATGGCAGAAGTGCTCATGTTCAATGCCCTGCGGGCAGCAATTGATGAGGAAATGGCCCACGATCCAACGGTCTTTGTCTTGGGCGAAGATGTTGGGCACTATGGCGGGTCTTATAAAGTAACCAAGGATCTCTATAAAAAATATGGCGATCTGCGCCTGCTCGATACCCCGATCGCTGAGAACAGTTTTACCGGCATGGCCGTAGGAGCGGCGATGACTGGCCTGCGACCCATTATCGAAGGCATGAACATGGGTTTTCTGCTGTTGGCCTTTAACCAAATTGCCAACAATGCCGGGATGCTGCGCTATACCTCTGGGGGCAACTTTAAGATCCCGATGGTGATCCGGGGTCCAGGGGGGGTTGGTCGCCAGTTAGGGGCAGAACACTCCCAACGGCTGGAAGCCTATTTCCAGGCAGTGCCTGGCTTGAAAATTGTTGCCTGCTCGACGCCCTACAATGCTAAGGGGCTGCTCAAGGCTGCGATCCGGGATGACAATCCGGTTCTCTTTTTTGAACACGTGCTGCTCTACAACCTCAAGGAACACCTACCGGAAGAAGAGTACCTGCTGCCCCTCGATCGCGCTGAAATTGTCCGGCCCGGTAGCCAGGTGACGATCCTCACCTACTCGCGGATGCGCCACCACACCCTGCAAGCGGCCAAAACCCTGGAGCACGAAGGTTACGATCCAGAGGTAATTGACCTAATCTCCCTCAAGCCGATCGATATGACCACGATCGCCGCCTCGATCCGAAAAACCCATCGCGTCATCATCATCGAAGAATGTATGAAAACCGGGGGAATTGCCGCTGAAGTCACCGCCCAAATTTACGAACAAGTCTTTGATGAATTAGATGCCCCCGTCCTGCGGCTCTCGTCCCAGGATATTCCCACCCCCTACAATGGGCGGCTGGAAAGCTTAACGATCGTACAACCCGCCCAAATTGTTGAAGCCGTGAAGAAAATGGTAGCCATGCAGATTTAATCACGGTCTGGGATTGGGGATTCATTCCCTGATTAAGAAGGTGTGTGGAGTTGGCAGCCTGCCTGCCCGCGTTCTTGTGGAAAATATGCCGACTCACTCCAGTTATTAGGGAAACGCTGACGCTAGGGACTGACCATGCAAAAGCAACGCTTGATTCTTACCTTTGTGGCGCTGTTAACGATCGCGGCCTTATTAGTGATTGCGCGATTTCCCACCCGCCTGGGGTTAGATCTCCAGGGTGGCGCTCAACTGCTGATCCAGGTTAAACCCAGTGAGGAGATTACCCAGGTGGGGGAACGGGAATTGGAAGCCGTCAAAGCGGTCCTGGAAAACCGGGTGAATGGCCTGGGGGTTTCGGAGCCGATCGTTCAGACGGTGGGAACTGATCAGATCTCGGTCCAGTTACCGGGCGTCAGTGATCCACAACAGGCAGAGCGGGTTCTAGGGGGGACGGCGCAACTAGAGTTCCGCAAACAACGTCTGGGTACGGACGCCCAGTTACAGGCGGAGTTTGCCGTGCGGCAGGGGTTACTGGCCCAACAGGAACAACTACGAATCAGTGGCGATGAGGCGGCGATCGCGGCCAACCAGGCAGCCCTAGAACGGAGTAATGAAGCAATTCAATCCCTCTTTGAACCGGCCCAACCTACCCCCTTGACCGGGAAATATCTTCGGGATGCGGGTCCCCAACCCACCCAAGCCGGGGGCTGGGAAGTGGTCCTCCGCTTTAATGCCAAGGGGGGGGAGATTTTTGCTGACCTGACGAAGGAGATTGCGGGCACTGGGCGCACCCTGGGGGTGTTTCTGGATAACGCGCTGCTCACGGCACCCGTCGTGGGTCCGGAATTTGCCGAAACCGGGATTACGGGAGGGAATGCGGTCATTACCGGTAACTTCGATGCTGAACGGGCCAACGAATTGGGGATTCAGTTACGCGGCGGTGCCCTACCTCTCCCGGTTGAGGTGGTGGAAAATCGTACCGTGGGGGCAACCCTAGGGCGCGATAGTGTCCAGAGCAGTATCTATGCCGGGGTGGGGGGGCTGATCCTGGTGTTGATCTTCATGGTGGCTTACTACCGCCTGCCGGGGGCGATCGCCGACTTGGCCCTGGTGCTCTATGCCCTATTCACCTTTGCCGCCTTTAAGCTCCTAGGCGTAACCCTGACCCTGCCGGGGATTGCCGGGTTTATTTTGAGTATTGGCATGGCGGTGGATGCGAATGTGCTGATTTTTGAGCGGACCCGTGAGGAATTGCGGGCCGGGAAAACCCTGTATCGATCGGTGGAATCTGGTTTTTACCGCGCCTTTTCCAGTATTCTCGACAGTAACGTGACCACCCTGATCGCCTGTGCTGCTCTATTCTGGTTGGGATCGGGTCTCGTGCGTGGCTTTGCCCTGACGCTGGCGCTAGGGGTGGGGGTGAGTATGTTTACTGCCCTGACCTGTAGCCGGACCTTCTTGCTCACGGCCATTAGTCTCCCTGAATTGCGCAAGCCCGAACTCTTTTGTCCGAACTTACCCAAGTCCTAATGGGCGTCAGTCCCCATTGCCTCCCATCAGCCTCAGTAAATGCCTTAGTCAATAATTCCGATGAAACTCCACGTTATTCAACAGCGGCGGCTCTGGTGGATGATCTCCCTGGCGGTCATCCTCAGTGGCCTGATCGCAATGGCGATTTCCTGGCAGCAGTTGGGAGCACCCCTGCGGCCCAGCCTCGACTTTGTCGGCGGGACCCGTTTACAGCTAGAACGGGACTGTAACCAACCCAATACCTGTCAGGAGCCGATCGATCTGACGAAAGTTCGCCAAGTTGTTGCCGCTCAGGGGTTATCGGCTGGAAATGTGCAACTCCTGGGTGCCGAACGTCAGGGGGTTTCCATTCGTACAACCACCCTGACGGTGGATCAACGCACGGCTCTCCAGTCGGCGCTGGATGCGGAACTGGGTCCGTTTGATCCGTTGCAGACGCAAATTGATACGGTCGGTCCGGTCATTGGTCAGCAATTGTTGGCTTCCGGGCTGATGGCCCTCATTGTGGCCTTTGCCGGGATTATTGCCTACTTGACCCTGCGGTTTCAATTTGACTATGCCTTTTTTGCGATCGTCGCTCTTTTCCATGATGTCTTCGTCACGGCTGGCATCTTTGCGATTTTGGGCTTAACGGCGGGGGTGGAAGTCGATAGTTTGTTTATTGTCGCGTTGTTGACGATCGTCGGGTTCTCGGTCAACGATACGGTGGTGATCTACGATCGGGTGCGCGAGACGATCAAACAAAACCCGACCAGCAGCATCGATGACGTTGTGGATGCCTCTGTGAACCAAACGTTGACGCGATCGATCAATACCACTTTGACGACCACCTTACCGCTGTTGGCCATTCTTCTGTTTGGGGGAGCAACCCTAAAGTTTTTTGCTCTGGCCCTGATTATTGGCTTTATTGCGGGGGCATATTCTAGTATTTTCATCGCCAGTACACTGTTAGCCTGGTGGCGCGAACGCAGCTCGGCTTCCGAAGGGGGGCAGAGTGTTTCCACCCCGAAATCCGAGGGATAGGAATCCTGGCCAAAATTGGCCCAACTAGCCTCATCTGTTCGGGACAGCTTGCAACTTGACTCAAGCCATCAAATCATCCAGCACCCTATAGTCTGGCAGTGCAGTAGCGATCTGCTTCCCAGCCCGAATCACTTGCCGATCGTGCTGCGATCGCGCCAGCAACTCGCTAAACCCCCGTCCCTTAAAGCTAATCAAATCAGCCGGTAGCCCCACCCCAATCTGCCCCCGGTACGAGAGTCCCATCAATTGGGCCGGGATGGCTGTTATACTGGGACACCAGGCAGCAATCGGGTGATCCAGATGGGCAATTTTAACCGCCTGCGAGAATACCTCCAGGACATCGTGATCCCCAAATGCATGGAACGGGTCACGGCAATTATCGCTGGCTAAGGCAACGGGTATACCCGCCTGGGCCAACTCATGGATCAATGTAACCCCCCGCCAACGCGGTGTTTGTCCCGGTAATCGCCCCTGAAGATAGAGATTACATTGGGGCAAACTGACAATCCCAATCCCCGCCGCTCGCACCTCGGCGATCGTTGCCTGCACCTGCGCCAGCGGCTGCATAGCCAAACTACAGCAGTGACCACACACAATTTGGCCTGAAAAGTGATGGCATAAAGCAGCCTTGGCAACCAGGGATAGGGCGATCGCGGCAGTATCCTCTGTCTCATCCACATGGAAATCTAAATCCAACCCCCGATCGCTGGCTAGCGCCAACAGGCGATCAATCTGGGCAGGTAAATCAGGATGGGGGTAGGCAACCCCACCCAAAATTCCCCCCGCTGTGGCCACTAAATCTGCGAGCCTTTCCCCCTCAACACCGGCGTACTCATCGAGGGAAACTAACGACACGGCCTGGAGGGTAATGCGATCGGTCCACTCAGCGCGTAACTGCTGAAACACGGCCCAACTAACGGTGGCTTGTTCCCCCCAGGAATCTAAATGGGTCCGGATGGCCTGGGTACCGTGGGCATAGCTACACCGAAGCCCAAAGTCCATCCGGCGATAGAGATCCTCAGCCCGCCAATGGGACTGGGCATCCGCCCGGATTGTGGCAATCGCTTGACCAAAGGTACCATCCGGATTCATGGCCCGGGGCCAGATGTGCCCCTTATCCAAGTGGGTATGGAGATCAACAAAACAGGGCCACAGTTGACCTCCCCGCAAATCAATCTGGGGTAAGCCATCCGTAGGGAGGATGGGCGTTAAAGCCGCGATCGTCTCCCCTTGAATCTCGACATGGAGCCGCACCAATTGCTCAGCATTGGCTGCCTGCAACCACACATCTGGGGCATTCTGCAGGACCGAAACTGGAATGCTAGCGTTGATCAACCAATAGCGATCCACATCCATGTGTCACTCCAGTGATCAAGACCCATCACAAAACAGGGACAAATCTACCTTGCCCCTGTTCAGCGGTATCTAACGTATGGCACTTCCTAGACAATTGCCAGGAACACCCCTGTCCTCTCTATTCCACTCTATTCCACAGGCGTTGTTGGGACCAGAATCCTGATGTGCTGCCTAGCCTTGTTCCTAGCCTTCCTTATTGATGAAGGGCAAAAGCGCCAACAGACGCGCCCGCTTGATGGCAATGGTCAGGTGACGTTGCTGCTTCGCCGTCAACCCGGTAATGCGACGGGGCAAAATCTTACCCCGCTCGGTAATAAACTTACGCAGTAAATCGATATCTTTATAATCGATCGGCTCATCTGGTTTGATCGGGGACACCCGACGACGGAAATAAGAAGTCATAATTTCACACGATAAAGCAACGATAACGCTAGTCAATCAACGCTAGTCAATTGAGTCATGCCAGGGCTAGGGACTGGCCTCCCAACCCTAGGGACCGGCGATCGCTTGGCGTCGCGACCTCGCCCCTGGCCTACTTAATTTCTTTGTGGACGGTGTGCTTATTGCAGTGGGGGCAAAACTTTTTCAGTTCTAACCGCGCCGTGGTGTTGCGGCGATTCTTCATCGTCGTATAGCGAGACACTCCCGGAGACCGTTTGTCGGGATTGGTCCGACATTCCGTACACTCCAGGGTAATTACAATCCGAACTCCCTTGTTTTTAGCCATGATACCCGGACTCTAGCTCAAACTGGCACAGTCTTCTATCTTCGCACACGTTGGCGAAATTGAGCAACTAATCGTTTGAGTTTTAAGTCCAGAGAGTACCCCCGTCGGGTTTGCACCACGATCGTTCCCGCGATGCGATCGTGGAAGGCTTGCCGCTTCTCCACATCACCAAACGCTAACCCCACATCCCCCAAGAGTGGAATCACCGCCAGCAAGACGGCCCCATTGAGCACGCCACTAGGCCGAATCAACGTATTCGCACTGATAACCAGGAATAGGGTACAGGCCCCAATGATGGCCTCTCGCTTCACGAGGGTCAGCAAACTCGGTACCCTGCCATAGCGCTCATCCACAACCTTCATATCCAACGCCCAGCGCCCTAAACTTTGCCCCTGATTCCGAAATACCCAAAAGACGCGGATAGCCAGCCATAGGCCAATATAGGCCGGTATCTGCCAGAACGGCCCGACAAAACTGCTCAGGAGCCACACTAAGAGAAAATCAATGGCAAGTGCGCCCCCCCGGCGTCCCGGTGGCACCCTGGGTAGGCGATCGCGATAACGTGGCGTAGCCATAATGGCGTTCCTCTGCCCCAATTTCCCTCTTAATCAATAGCAGAAAAAAGCAGCTATCGACAGTCCAAGGATTGTTCAGGGCAGAACGAAGGTTGGTCGCGCTCGATCGTCGCGTCTCAGTAACGCCTCCTAGTCCGCTAGCGGAGGCATTCTCAATCAGTCATCAAAATCCACTCGATCATCCATTCAACCTGGGATAGCCGTCTTAGCGGTCTGAGTGGCAGGCAAGGTGCCTACCCCACAACGGTTTTTCGATCTACTGAAATTGGGTGATGACCGTTCTCGTTGGCAGCTTAATCTTCCGCGTCTGAGCTACTGACTTGTTTGAGATGGATGTGTTTACGACCGAGGGAAATCTCGAACTCATCCCCTGGTTGTAATCCCATTTGTTTGGTGTAGGCAGCCCCAATCAGCAAGTTGCCATTGGCCTGTACCGTAATCCGGTAGCTGGCACTCCGACCACCCCGGCCATTACCATTTTGCTTGCTTTCGAGATCCAATCCCTCCGCCTCTAGTAAGGCATTGAGGAATTTCATCATGTTGACACGATCGATACCGTTCTTTGTTTGGGTGTAGTAACCGCAGGCCCTCGCCTTGTCTTCCTTGCTCAGGTGATCGAGATCCTTTACGCGGGCTAGCAGTTCTTCCCCGGTCAAGGGTTGTTCCGTCTTCTTCTTCTTAGCCATTAATACAACACTCAAAGCGTCATAAAACGATGTACACTCGTCTAACGGATTGGTCCCTGTTTGGGTACCCAACTCACAATTAGCCTTGTATTTCCATCATAGTACACTAAGGTTCTAGTTTTTTTGCGTAAAAGTACCATTTTTTGTCAAATTTCTATCAGATTGCTTGGACATTGACCGGGTTTACTGAAAAAGATTGAGTATCCTTGCTGAACTGTGCCGAGTGTTTGGCGGGGAAGGTGTCGTCAAGGGCAGGCCATTATCTGGAATGTCAAGGGAAGCAGGGGATCTCCAAGGGTGATCTTTCCCCCTAGAATGCGATAAGGCGTTGCTGGATATTGGCGATGAAATTAACAACCCGTGGTCACTATAGTGTGAAGGCGTTACTGGATTTAAGCCTGCAACCAGACTACGGCCCCGTGTCGGTAAAAACGATCGCCCAACGGCAAGAGATTCCGGCTCCCTATTTGGAAAAGCTGTTAATTGAGTTGCGCCGGGTTGGCATTGTCCGATCGCTGCGGGGTGTCCAAGGAGGCTATCAACTGGCCCGTCCCCCAGCCCAAATTTCGGTTGGGCAAATTCTGGAAGCAGTGGGTGAGACGCTAGAACCCCTTGCCGGTTTTACGTCGACCAGCAGTCAAGCCGGTGACTGGGTAACGGTGACCCTCTGGCATCGTCTGCATCAAAAACTGAAGGAAGCATTGTATAGCATTTCCCTTGAAGATCTTTATTATGATGCCCGGAGTTGGCAGGCTGCCCAAGGGGAAGAAACTAACTTTATCGTTTAAACCACTCATCGTCTAGTGAGTGATGATTGCTAGGGGTGTCTGGTAGGGCAGTTTACGATGGCCAGTACAAATGTTGATACAGTCATGATTCTGGGGTTAGCAGCCCTCTTGGACTATGCGATCGCTGATCCGTGGTCATGGCCCCATCCCGTGCAGTGGATGGGATGGATTATCCATCGCTATACGCGCTTCTTCCTGGCGCGATCGCGAACAAAACCCTTGGGGGTTTCCTATCGTCTTGCGGGGGTTGGGTTAGCGCTGGGGTTAGTGATTGGGAGTGCGCTGATCAGTGGCTTGCTGCTAGCAAGCTTAGCGCTGGTTCATCCCTGGTTGGGGCAGATGGGGGCGATCGTTCTGTTGGCAAGTTGTTTCGCTGGACGCAGTTTAAGGCGAGCGGCTGAGGATGTTTTGCAGCCCTTGATGGCGGGGGAACTGGCGTTGGCCCGCGATCGTTTAAGTCGCTATGTGGGTCGGGAGACCAGCCACCTAACTGAGTCGGAAATTCTACGAGCGATTTTAGAAACCGTCGCGGAAAATGCCACTGATGGGGTGTTAGCCCCTCTCTTTTATGCCGGTTTAGGGGCAATGATTCCGGCGATCGGGCCTGTTCCCCTGGCAATGGCCTATAAAGCCGCCAGCACGCTTGATTCAATGGTGGGCTATCGCGATCTTCCTTACACTGATTTGGGCTGGTTTAGCGCCCGTCTTGAAGATATCCTGACCTGGCTTCCCTGTCGTTTGACAGTTTTGACCCTAGCCATTTTATCGGGCAATCCTAAACACATCTGGTCAATTTGTCAACGGGATGCTCCGGCTGATCCGAGTCCCAACTCTGGGTGGAGTGAATGTGCCTATGCAGCGGTCCTAGGGGTACAACTGGGGGGCATTAATATATATAGAGGAACGGTCAAACGCAAGCCGTATTTAGGCGATCCCATTCAACCCATTACGCCCACGATCGTCGATCGGGCACTGCAACTGACCCGGTTTTGCTTTTTAATTTGGTTGGGGCTGCTGTTGGTTTATCTGATCGCAGTCTCGATCGTGTCACTGCGAAGTTAATCATGGCCCATGAAGTTGTCGAGATTCTCTCTGCTGAGGAACTCCGCCGCACCGTAAACCGGATGGCCTCGGAGATTATTGAAAAGGCGGGTGATCTGTCCCAGTTGGTCCTGGTGGGGATTTACACACGGGGCGTTCCCCTGGCCCAGATGTTGGCTCGCCAAATTGAGGTGTTAGAGCATATATCCGTGCCTGTGGGTGCCCTTGATATCACCTTTTACCGGGATGATCTGGATCAAATTGGTTTGCGTACCCCGGCCAAGACGGATCTCCCCGTTGATTTAGCCCATAAATTGGTGGTGCTGGTGGATGATGTGATTTATAAGGGACGAACCATTCGGGCAGCCCTGAATGCAATTACCGACTATGGCCGACCCAGTGCGATTCGCTTGGCTGTGTTGGTCGATCGCGGTCATCGCGATTTGCCCATCCAGCCCGACTTCACGGGTCGCCAATTGCCGACGGCTAAGGAAGAGAAGGTCAAAGTGTATTTGCAAGATATTGATGGTCGAGATGGGGTTGATCTGATTCCCCGGCCTGAGAATTAACCCTTCCCAGCGATCGACCAGCCTTTGAGTACGGGTCTCATGCAACTCCTGATCCTTCCCAAACGCCAGCCCCCTCGCCTTGACCAGGAATTGATTACCCAAGCTGAAACGACTGCAATCTGGCCTCCAGCCTTGATTATTGAGTTAATCATCACCATCATGGTATACAAGTTCCCTTTCCCTAGGTTGCCGATTGATGACCGATGACGATGACGCCTCCCGCCACGGTTCTCATCCAAGATCCCACCCGTCTGGAGGCCCGCCTGCGGGAAATCCCGGCTGAACCGGGGGTGTATCTGATGCGGGATGGGGACGATCGCATCCTTTATATTGGCAAGTCTAAAAAACTGCGTACACGGGTCCGGTCCTACTTCCGGGAACTCCAACGCCACTCCCCCCGCATCGAGTTAATGGTGCGCCAAATTGTCGAAATCGAATTTATTGTCACCGATACCGAAGCTGAAGCCTTGGCCCTTGAAGCCAACTTGGTCAAGCAGCATCAACCCCACTTCAACGTGCTGCTCAAAGACGATAAAAAGTATCCCTATCTCTGTATTACCTGGTCTGAAGACTATCCCCGCATTTTTATTACCCGCAAACGGCGGCTCGATCATGCCCGCGATCGCTACTATGGCCCCTACGTTGATACCCACACCCTGCGCAGCACCCTCCACTTAGTTAAGCGCATTTTCCCGCTGCGGCAACGGCCTCAACCTCTGTTCAAGGATCGGCCCTGCTTAAACTATGATATCGGGCGTTGTCCGGGTGTTTGCCAGCAGTTGATTACCCCGGCGGAATACCGCAAAACCGTGCAAAAGGTGGCGATGGTGTTCCAGGGGCGATCGTCGGAATTAGTGGATAGCCTGACCCAACAAATGGAGCAGGCCGCCGCAGCGCTTAACTTTGAACTGGCCGCTAAACTACGGGATCAGATCGCAGCCCTGAAATCCCTTAACGCTGAGCAAAAAGTCGCCCTGCCCGACGATACTGTCTCCCGCGATGCGATCGCCCTGGCGAGCAATGGGGAGTATGCCTGCATCCAACTCTTCCAAATTCGCGCCGGACGCTTAGTCGGTCGCCTCGGCTTTGTGGCTGAAGTCCCGGTGGCTCCCATCAGTGTTACCCATCAAGATACCGCGTCTGCTGGGATAGGTGTCCCGCCAACCCCGCCTATCCCGCCAACGCCTTTCCCACCAGGCGATGCCAACCTAGGTCAGACGGTATCGCTAGAAGCCGGCATGATCCTGCAACGGGTGTTGGAAGAACACTACCAAACCGTCGATCCCGTTGAGATTCCTGCTGAAATCCTGGTCCAGCACGAACTGCCGGAAACAGATCTCCTAGCGGCCTATCTCAGTGAGCGCAAAGGGCGCAAAGTGACGATCGTTGCCCCCCAGCGACAAACCAAAGCCGAACTGCTCGAAATGGTCGAACGCAACGCCGCCTATGAATTGGAACGGACCCAAAAGACCCATGATCGCACCCTGCAAGCACTCCAGGACCTCGCTGAAGTCCTAGACTTGCCCAGCTTACCCCACCGCATCGAAGGGTATGACATTTCCCACCTTCAGGGTGCAGATGCCGTTGCCTCCCAGGTCGTTTTTATCAATGGGCTACCCGCCAAACAACACTATCGCCATTACAAAATCCGCGATCCGAACGTTAAGGCTGGCCACTCCGATGACTTTGCCAGCCTCGCTGAGGTGATCCGGCGGCGGTTTCACAAGTATGCCAACCCGGCGGAGCCATCCTGGTCGGGTTCGCGTCGCGCTGGCGCATCGGGCCACTCAGGGCGGGTTGTCTCGCTGTTGTCCGGTCAAGCCCAGGCGGATTTACCAGATCTGGTGATGATCGATGGGGGTAAAGGACAGTTGTCGGCGGTGGTGGCGGTGCTGCGGGAATTAAATTTACTGGGTGATTTGCGAGTCGTCAGTTTAGCCAAGCAACGGGAGGAAATTTTTTTACCCGGAGACTCCTTACCCCTGGCAACCCATCCCGATCAACCGGGCGTGCAACTCCTGCGCCGCTTACGGGACGAGGCCCATCGCTTTGCTGTCAGTTTCCATCGTCAGCAACGCAGCGATCGCCTGCGCCGATCGCGCCTAGATGACATTCCCGGCCTAGGATTTTATCGCCAGAAACAATTATTGGCCCATTTTCGCTCGCTCGATTCCATTCGCGCAGCCAACCCGACCCAATTAGCCGCAGTTCCTGGTATTGGCCCACGCCTTGCCCAGGCGATTTACGATTACTTTCACCCCGCATCGCCTGAATAGAGGCGATGCAGTGGGAATCACGTTAGAAAGTGAGGTCAATGTCCGACAATAGAGGATAGGCGCTGGAACTGGCTTCTGGTATTCAGTAGCCCTATCCTTACATCGCACTTGGTAAATCATGGACATTCGGATCGTATCCACCCAACCTTTCCCAGACCAAAAACCGGGGACTTCTGGACTCCGCAAGTCCGTTCCCATTTTCCAGACCCCCCACTACCTGGAAAATTTCGTCCAATCCATCTTTGATACGATCGGTAACCCAGCGGGTCAAACCCTGGTTCTGGGCGGCGACGGACGCTACTACAACCGGGAAGCCATCCAGATCATCTTGAAGATGGCCGCAGCTAACGGCTTTGCACGGGTCAAAGTTGGGTATGGCGGCATTCTCTCCACCCCCGCTACGTCCTGCGTTATTCGTAAATACAAAACGGTGGGCGGTATTATCCTCTCCGCTAGCCACAACCCTGGGGGACCCACGGGAGACTTTGGCGTCAAGTTCAATACAGATAATGGCGGACCCGCACCGGAGAAGGTCACAGAAGCCATCTACGCCCGTAGTAAGGAAATTCGTGAATATAAAATTCTCGATGCTGCTGATATTGACCTCGATCACTTGGGAGAATCCCGCCTTGGGAATACTATTATCGAGGTGATCGACTCCGTACAGGACTACGCCGCCCTGTTGGAAACATTGTTTGATTTCGATCGCATCCAGCAGTTGCTCAGTGGATCAGACTTTCGGATGTGCTTTGATGCCATGCACGCGGTCACGGGTCCCTATGCCCATGCCATCTTAGAGCGTCGTCTGGGTGCGCCAGCGGGCACCGTCCAAAACGGTACCCCCCTGCCCGACTTCGGGGGCGGTCACCCCGACCCCAACCTGGTCTATGCCCATGATCTCGTCGAGATCCTGTTTGGGGAGAATGCCCCGGCCTTTGGCGCGGCCTCCGATGGGGACGGCGATCGCAACATGATTCTGGGCAATCATTTCTTTGTCACCCCCAGTGATAGTCTGGCGATCCTGGCCGCCAATGCGACGCTGGTCCCAGGGTATCGCGAGGGACTCGCCGGGGTAGCGCGATCGATGCCCACCAGCCAAGCTGTCGATCACGTCGCCGCTAAACTCGGACTGGACTGCTACGAAACCCCAACCGGCTGGAAATTCTTTGGCAACCTGATGGATGCGGGCAAGGTCACCCTGTGTGGGGAGGAAAGTTTTGGTACGGGTTCCAACCATGTGCGGGAGAAGGATGGCCTCTGGGCTGTGCTGTTCTGGTTGAATATCCTGGCCGTGCGCCAGCAGTCGGTAGCAGACATTGTCCGGGAACACTGGCAAACCTATGGACGCAATTACTACTCCCGCCACGATTACGAAGGCATAGATAGCGATCGGGCTAATACCCTGATCACCAATCTGCGGGCCAAGCTCAGCCATCTGGCTGGTCAATCCCTCGGTCGCTATCAGGTTGAGTATGCTGATGATTTTAGCTACACCGACCCGATCGATGGCAGCGTCAGTACCCAACAAGGGGTGCGCCTTGGTTTTACCGACGGTTCACGGATGGTCTTCCGGTTATCGGGAACAGGTACCCAAGGGGCCACCCTCCGGCTGTACCTGGAAAGCTATGAGCCAGATCCCCGCAAACAAGATCGTGATCCCCAAGTCGCCCTTGCAGATCTGATTGCGATCGCAGACGATGTGGCCCAGATTCGCAGTCTTACTGGTATGGATCAACCTACCGTGATCACCTAATGCGGCCAAGCAATCCCGCCCAAACCCCCGTCCCGAAGGGATAGGTTGCCCTTAAATCCTGCCTGGGCACAAAGCATCTTTGCTAACCCGCCCTTGGGGGTCAGATCAGGACATCGACCCCTATCGATCAGGATCGTTCCCGTACCGATCGGGGATACCCACCATGACGTAGGGGCGGGTTGCCCCCAGATAATACCTGTCAACCGACAATCTGGACAAACCCGCCCCCCCCTACTGAGGTTCGCCCGCAGGTCCCCCCCCAGCATACAACCATCAGGAGCATACCAATGATATTGTATGGCTAACCTTCGCGGGGCCTTAATACGCCAACTGTGCCAATTCTTGCTCTAGCATTTGCACCAACCGCGTATCCCCTTTTTGCCGAGCAACTTCCAGGCGATGTTCCGTCGAGAGGCGCACATTTTGGCGATGGCGTTGCCAGGTTTCACTCAGCAACTCCCGCTTCGACTTACGGGGAAGATGGAAAGTGGCCACAGATGCACTTTGGGCCAGGATATCTTGAGGCACCTCTGGCTGAGCGACTGCTGCCACAACGGGTTCTGGCATATGGAAAAGATGGGCCGCGTAGGGTACTCCCCGGTAGGTGAGTTGGACCGGGGGCTGCAAAGCAGGTTCTTGCTGGAGACGGTGTCTCCGCCACACTGCACCCCGATAGATGCCTCCAACAGGTTCCTCAACCACCGGGAGGGTTGAGGGGGCTGGCTCGTAACTAACACCGCGATATGTGAGTTTCATAAACTGTCTTCGCCTCCCAGGCAAAATTAGATATCTAACGTCGATAGAGGCGCGTTCCTTCGGGACAGGTCCCTACTTCCGTCTTCTTCGGCCCTTTACCTGGGCTTTACCACTTGATAAGCGTCCGAAAAAGATGAACGTTTTCATTTACTACTGTATCTTACTTTACCGTTTTCTGGGAAAACCATATTTTACTCTTATTTAGGAGTTCTCTAAGAAATTTTACATTGCGATAAGAATAGGACCCCTAACCTGGAATCAGGCGCAGAATTCGACGGATACAGCCCTTTTGGCATCAGTCCAGGACAGGCCAGAGGCTTAAGCCCCTTGTTTATTGAATGCTTGTGTCCTTCAGGGGATTGAAAAACGCTACAAGTGGAATTTTTGTTGAGTTTCCAAATATTCCTCCATCAAAGAAATATCAAACTCACGGTCATTCCGGCAATCGTAAAATTGTAAAGAAATCATACTGTTCTTGGTGGGGCAGGGAACTACCAGGGCGGTGATTGGCACGATCGCCTAACAGGTGGCCCCAGCCAATGGGGGGGTTCAAGCCTGACAGGCAGGCTAATAGGGGCAGGCTAATAGGGGCAGCTAATCCACCCCCCCAATCCTGACGATTTGATAAAAAAGTTAATCATTGTTGAAGCGTATACTTTAGAATGATTGCCTAAGCTTATAACAGGCCTGTTGCCTTATACTGCGGTTCGTTGGGTTCCATGTTTCACCTTTTCCATCCCCTAGCCGATTTCTCCCGTAGCCATTGTCTGAGCATTTGTGCCTTTCTGGTCCCGGCTAACCTGCTCACCAGTTCCGTGATCCTGGGGCTAGTGAGTTGGCGCGGCGAGGGGTGGCTGGTCCGGGCTGCCGTTGGCTTCAGCAGCGTGTGGGCGAGCTTGATGTTGTTGCATGTGTTGAGTTGGTTCACGATCGGGGTTGTGCAAGTCCCTACCTTTGTCCTGTGTGGCTTAGCGGTGGTCTGTCTGGCGATTAATGGCTGGGCGATCGCCCAGCCTGCTCATTTACAACGCTGCCTACGCTACCATCGGAGAGCAACGTGACCCTGACCAACGCCCCGATTCTACCGAGCGAAGACCAGGCGCTAGCGTTGATTGATACGGTCCTGGCTGAATCGGTTGCTGACGCGGCCTTTGTTAGCTTTAGTGTGGGGGAAGAGGTCCTCGGCCGGTTTTCTGAGAACCAGATGAGCCAGAACCTGAGCCGAACCCACCTAAAGGTGACGGTGACCAGTAGTTTTGGCCAACGCAGTGCCGCCAGCGCTACCAATGACCTGGATCTCGATGCCCTGCGCAAAACCCTGCGTCGCTCTGAAGATTTGGCCCGCATTGCCCCCGTTGATCCGGAGTGGGTGCCGCCCCTTCCCCCCCAAGACTATGGCGATCGCCCTGCTGCCTTTGATCCGGCGACGGCGGCTCTGTCGCCGCTTACCCGTGGGCAAGTGATTCAGACAGTGTGCGATCACTGTCGGCAGGCGGGAGCTGAGGGAGCGGGAACCTTCAGTACGGAAGCCTCCCTACTGGCGATCGGCAACTCGTTGGGACTCCGGGCCGTGGGCTGTTGGACCGAAGCCAGTTTTAATCTCACGGCTCGCATGGACGATGGGTCTGCCTGGGATCACCGCACGGCTTGGGCCTGGGAAGCGTTACCGATCGCGACTTTGACCGAACAGGTTATCCAGAAAGCGGCACGATCGCGGCAACCGCGTGACTTGGCCCCTGGAGTCTACCCCGTGATTTTGACTGGAGCCGCCTTTGCCGACTTACTCAGTTACGTCATCTGGAGCCTAGATGCTCGCAGTGCCGATGAGGGGCGATCGTTCATGTCCCGGATCGATGCCACGGGGCAAGCCAGCGGGAACTACTTGGGTGAACCTCTGTTCAGCCCCTTGATTGACCTACGCCGCGATCCCACTCACCCCCTGCTGCAAAGCCTGCCCTTTGGCCGCGATGGCCTACCTAAACCGGTTTTGCCCATTATCCAGGCAGGGGTGCCCCAAACCCTTGCCTATTCTCGCTATTGGGCTAATCAACAGGGACGGCAGCCCACGGGTTCCCTCTTCCCGGTGGTCATGGCCGGGAGTGACCGCAGCCTTGATGATCTGATTGCCCAGAGCGATCGCACCCTTTTGATCAGTCGCGCTTGGTATGTACAGCATGTGAACCCGCGTACCCTCGAAGTTACCGGCATGACCCGCGATGGCACCTTCTGGATTGAAGCGGGCCAGATTGCCTATCCGGTCAAAAATCTCCGCTTTAACCAAAGTCTGCCCGATATGTTGCGGGATCTCGACGCCCTCGGCAGTAGCCAGCGTTTTGGGAGCATGGTGGTGCCGGATGTGCGGGTGCAGGCATTCCGGTTTAGCAGCATCACTGATAGCATCTGAATACAGATAGCATTTGCGTGAGTGGTGTTGAGTCATGGCTGCCCTGTCTTCCTCTCCCTCGCCTCCCGATCGCGCCACGTCTCCCCAGGAGAATCGCCCGGACACGCCTACCCGTGTCTGTGCCCATGTCTGGATTTCGGGTCAGGTGCAGGGGGTGTTCTATCGTGGTGCCACCCAGGCCCAAGCGCAGCAGCGGGGGGTCAATGGTTGGGTGCGTAACCTCGCGGATGGTCGAGTAGAAGCCTGCTTTGAGGGAAGTCCGGCCCAGGTGGCTGCCATGATTGATTGGTGCCATCAGGGTCCCCCCGCTGCGATCGTTAGCCAGGTGCAGGTGCAATATGAAACTCCCACGGCCATCCAGGGCTTCCAGGTGCGCCGTTAGCTGATCCAGTGGCGTAGGGGACTGCCCTGCTTAAAATGGAGACAACCATCAACGCAGAGGGGAAATTCGGATGCAAAGCCAAGAGTACGACACCGTTGTCACCGGGGAAGAGCCGCGTGTACTCCAAATGACTGTCCATTTTGTGAATGGTCAGACAGAAACCTACAATATCTACAATGTGTCTGAGTTAGGCAGTCCTACTCAAGAGCTACGCCAGGATCTGCGGCGTTTCCTGCGGGAGGATTGGTGGACCTTGCACCTGCTGGATCAAACCATTTTTATTCACACGGCCAATGTCCTTAAGGTGGAGATTAAACCCCGGCTAGAAGGCTTCCAGGGGGAAGGGGTGTTCCAAGAGGCGGAACGGGTGACGGCCTTTAATCGCTATCGCTAGGTCCTCCGCCACTCCTGCCCAGAGCCGTACATCCCCAACTAACTCTAGGACAGTAAACATAAAGTTTCGCAACGTTGGCAACGTTGGTAGTAATGACTTTAGTCGTTGCTAGCTAAAGCCAGAACTACAAACCATAACGTTGGTAGTAACGACTTTAGTCGTTGCTGGCTAAAGCCAAAACTACAAACCATAACGTTGGTAGTAACGACTTTAGTCGTTGCTGGCTAAAGCCAAAACTACAGATGTTACTAGTGGCTGTCAGGGTTAGATGTCGTTGAATCTGGGGCAGTTGGGCTTGGCAGGTGGTAGGTGCGTTGGAGAGGAATGGGGGGTAAGGCAGTGATTGCGGCCCGATCGCAGTTGAGATAGACCCGATCTTCGTAGGTATGGGCGATCGCGGTGATCGGGATCGTCCACTCATGCCGTCCCCAAAGGTGCCCTTCCCGCACCACGAGGTGGGTGACACAGGTGGTCGCTGGGTCCAGCAGGAATTCCGCCACCTGCCCCAAATCCCCATCAGTGGCTTTTACCTGGGCACCGCGTTGGACAGCAATTTCCCCAGGGGGGATGCATTCCTGGTGGACGGGATTGTAGACTGTCCGTTTGGGCAGAACATAGGGCAAGAAGCGACACCGTTCTGCATCGTAGCCACAGAAATCAGGAACCTCTTGCTTGATGTAGTGCAGTTCCAGAAATGGGGGAAATTGGGCTACCTGTTCCCGGCGACAGTGGAGCCGAATTTGTTGGGGACCCGTTGTGGCAATCTCGGCGATCGGCACCAAGCGCGGTCCCACCCGGTCTGGTGTCCCCACGGTGGGCACATCCACAACCAGATGGGTGACTTGGCCATTGGCCGGATTGAGGATGATGTGGGTGGAGTGGCCACAGGGGCCATCGATCGCCACCACCTCAGCCCGGATCGGGATATCAAGCACCGTTAAGGGATCGTCATGCGGCGGCATAGGGACATAGCGGTATCTGCGAGTATGAGTCTTTACTATTATCCGCCAGTGATCTCGCCAGCCACTAGCCACCGGCATCCGGCTTTACCTTCAGATTCGCCGGCGCAGACGTATCGCTAAAGACGAAGCGGAGCAGGACCGGGGCCAGAAAGGTGGTGGCAATGACCATCAAAATCAGGGCGGCATCGGTGGTTGAGTCCAGGACTCCCGTTGCTGTCCCTAACCCCACAAAAATCAGGCCCACTTCGCCTCTGGGGACCATGCCCGTTCCGATCGCCAGCCGATTGACCGGGTCCGAACCGAAGATGGCAAAGCCCGCCGCTAGTTTACCGACGATCGCAACCACAATCAGGAAAGTGGCCATCAATAATCCGGGCCAGTTGCTGGGTTCCAAGGGATTAAACAAGCTCAGATCAATTTCGACGCCAATCAGGACAAAGAAAATCGTTGCAAATAAGGTCACCAGTGGCTTCATTTCTTCTTCAAGTTGCTTCGCCAACTGGGTGCTGCCCATGACCAGACCAGCGGCGAAGGCCCCTAAGGCGGACTCCAGGCGCAGCCCCATAGCTACCATTGCCATGACAAAGATAACCATGACGCCTAACATAACGGGGCTTCCTTCCACCTCAAACTTCTCGGCGAGGGCATTAAAGAAGGGGATGCCGTAGCGACTCAGGAGCAATGCTCCCCCCACAAAAAAGATGGCATTCAGAATCAGATAGGCGATCTGGGAGAATTCGACGTTACCTTCCTTAACCAGAGCGACCACAATGGCTAAGATAACAATTCCCAAAATATCGTCTAGAACGGCAGCCCCAATGATAATTTGGCCTTCTTTAGAGGAGAGTTGACCTAAATCCTTGAGCACACTGGCCGTAATCCCAATACTGGTTGCGGTCAGTGCGGCTCCGGCAAATAGGGCCACAATGACGGGGGCGTGGAACAGGTAGATCAACCCCAGCATCCCCAGGATAAAGGGCAAGATAACCCCAACGACAGCCACGGTTGTGGCCTGGAACCCCACGCGGATCAATTCATCGAGATCGGACTCCAGGCCCGTTAGGAATAATAAGCAGAGCAGCCCTAGGCCGCCAATCCGCTCGATGATGATAAACCGGGATTCATAGTCCTCAATAATCTCGGCAGGGGTGGCATGGGAGATGGCCGCGATCGCATTGACCAAACCGGGACTCAGACTCGCGGCTGCCCCCCCTGGGACAACCCAATGCAACCCAGAAGTCCCCAGGATAACGCCTGCTAGCAAACACCCCAGGATAGAGGGTAATTTGAAACGGGCCAGGATTTCAGCCAGAAGCACTGCTAACCCGAAAATTAGAAGGACACGTACCCCGGACATAAGGAAACTGGCTAGTTCGATATTGGCATCTTCACCCACACTCGCCAGGAACCAGGGGGCATGGGACAGGAATAAACGGTCAATCATTAGGTTCAATTCCATGAAGCGTGTTCACCAGTGGAAAAGGTTAATACCCGATCGTCCCAGTCGATCGCCCAGTTAACTGCCCAGTTAACTAAGGATGATCGGCAGACTCATGATCAGCACAAAGAAAGCCCGCCAAAGCGGACTTTGATCAAAGGCAACGATCGGAAAAGCTGAGCATATACAGAACTTCCAGGAGTGATGTTCGCAGACGAGTGATGTTTGCAGGGGATAGACACATCAATGCCAGCCCCAAGTTAGTTCTCCTTTATTAATCTTTTCGATAATTAGTGTGCGGTAGAGTTCAACTTCCTGGGGTGTAATTTTGCCATCATGGGTCGTGACTGCTCGAATCTGGGCAAGTTCCCCTTGAGTAATTTTGCCATCAGCAACCGCGCGATCGATGACCGCTTTTAGTTTCTCCAGATCTTCCAACTCTTCGGGGGTTGGGGCTGGTGCTTGGGGTCGAGAAATTTCCATCCACAATTGCTCCCAAAAACTTGATTTTCTTCTAGTGTAAGCCAGGTATGGATAAAGGGTTGGCAACTTAATCTTTACTCTAGATACCCTGACTATCCCTGCGCATCAGTGGTGTGGGGGAAGGGCACACAGTATGGTACGATTAAGCACCTGAGTCATAGTCTACCCAGTGGGCTAGCCCTGTACAACTGGTTCATGATGAGGGTATGACGGACAAAGCTGAGGTGATACGCAGTCCGGACGATTTACCCGAAGCCACCCAGCATACGATCGCAGCGCTGATGGATGAAGTGAGTACGAACAAATGTACTTTGGCTGGGATGCAACTGGGGAGTTTTGTCACACTCAATCTGGCCAGTCAGGAAATTTCTGATCTTGTGCCACTAGCGGATATGAAAAATCTGCAATTTTTAATTTTGCATGACAATCAAATTACAGATTTAAGTCCCCTAGCGGGCTTAACCAATCTGCGCGTGTTGTATTTGGGCGTGAATCGCATTCGAGATCTGGATCTGCTAGCCGGTTTGACGAACCTAACGCAGCTTTACATGGGTTCTAACCAAATCCAAGATCTACGCCCCCTCAGTGGGTTAGTGAATCTAGAGATTTTATCCCTGCGGGCCAACCAAATTTCCAACATTACGCCGCTGCGATCGTTGCAGAATTTGCATACTCTCTATCTGGAATCGAATCGGATCAGCGGTGCCAACAACACGGTCTCGATGCTCTTTGCCATGCCCAATCTGAGTCGCCTGTATTTCAGCAATAATCCCCTGAGCCGTCGTGTTTGTCCCAATCGTCCGGAGATGGTGTGTTTTATCTAGACGGATGGCCTATCCTTCGCTGGACTGTAAAGGTTCACCACAGGCACGACAGTAATGGGAAAACTTGTAGGTGCGGTGGTGGCAATGGGGGCACGTCTGGTATTGATCAAAGCCACAGTGGGGACAGTAGGGATCAGCCGTTCGCAAGCGGGCATTGCATTGAATACAGCGAGATTTCTGAATCCGTTTTTTTGCCTGGATTTTAGGATTAAAGACAAAGCGCTGGAGGAACTTGATCAGCCCAAATCCCAGGAGAGGAATAAACAGGATTAACAGATAACTGGCGACAAATAAGAGGCCACCCACAAGAGCAACGATTAGATCCGTTACCCAACGAACCAGGTTACCAAATTGGAGGAAGGTAAAGATCTTGATCAGTAAGGGAATGCAGAAGATCAGGAGCAAATGCCAACTCAGGAGCACCTGTAGTCCCCGCTGGTGATTGACGGCATGAATATGCCACCAGTAGGCGATCGCGATCAGGGGAGCGAGAAACAGCAGTTGTAGTAAAAATTGGAGATTGGGATACCAGAATTGCGCCGATTCATAGCCTCGCTTCAGGGTCGCATAGGTTTCCTGGTTACCCACGGCATCCAGATAGGCGATCGCAACCGGGGTAGCCAGTAATTCCTGCTGGAGTTCTTTAATCTGTTGTTGTTTCTCCTGGATTTGACGTTTGGCGCTTTCAATATCTGCCTTCGTCCTTTCTGCTGTTGACTGGTTAATAGATTGTTGCGGATCTTGTTCGGCAATTTTCTCCAACAGTGTTGAATCGTATTGGGCCTGGAGCGTCGCGATCGTTTGTTTGAGTTTGTCGATCTCGGTTTTCAGAGTCGCGATCGTATCTTGTCGTTGCACATTCTCTGGGGTGGGAACTGCTTGCTTCAGGCGTTTATGCTCAACGCAGAGGGGATTAACGCTGCCAATGCGGTGGCGATCGTCGGGGGGCGGTTGCCACGCTTGGGCATCAGCAATGACTTGGGCGATCGTCTGGGTATCAACCTGGAAAGGGTCCTGTCGTTCCCGTTCATTTTGATAGGTTTGGTAGGCCCCATAGCAGGGAAAGGTTTCATCCGGGCTGAGGGGCCAGTTGGCAATATTGTCCAGACCACTAAAGACGTTGATCAGGACGAAGATATCGACCAGAATCAGAATAATTAAACTCACCCGATTGAGGGGTTCCTGGGCAACCTGGGTGGACTTGCGCACGAACAGGCGCGTGATGCGTCGAAAAAATGCCAACATAAACAAACCCTGAGGCTAAATATAGGTTCCTGTTGTCAGGCTAGGTTCTGAGTTCCCCCATTGATAGCAGTCCTGTGCCAGTTTTGCGAGTGGTTGACACGACAAGCCGTCTCGGTTATCTGGACGGCAGGCGGGATGCTACCCCACAATGGCTTTTCGGGCTTTCGGTCTACTGGTGTTGTGCCAACCAGTTGTTCAAATCAGCCATATGAGTAAACTCCAGCAAAGCTTCCCCTAACGCTTCCAGTTGGGGAACAGGTAATGCTTGAATTTGTGCCACCAAGTCAGCATCCAAGCGGCCCAAGCGCCGTTGCAACAGTCGCACAATCAAGGCGGACTCTCCCTGTTGCAATCCCTGTTGTAGCCCTTGTTGCAACCCCTGTTGCAGTCCCTCCTGTAATCCCTCCTGACGACCTTCTTCCTTGGCTTCGCGATAGATGCGTGTGTCGGCAAGCTGTATCCCCAACATGGCTTCCACCTCCTGTCGGCTCAAATTCGTAAATTTGTACGCGATGATCGTCGTGATCATGTCTATTATCGCCTGACCATTGCCTGAGGCGGGCGCTTCCTGCTGGACACGGCTAATCAAGGCACGGGCACGATCGGGGGCTTGGCGCTCCGGGACGATCGTTAACACCATCAGCGCCACCCCCAACGGTAACTGGTCAATCTCCCCCAACTCATCCAGATAGATGCGATGCACCCGCTCAGAGTTGAGTAAGGTGTCATAGGGGGCGGTATTGTCCTGCTCAACCCGGCGGCTGGGATAAATGATCACCACCCGCCAGTCAGTGTAGTCGGTGCGGTAGCGATAGAAAAACAGAAAGATTTCGGCGAAGAGCCGCTCATAAAAGTACTCATCCTTTTGGAACTGCACCTCGCCAAAAAAGACGATACCGGGAGGATCGGTGGGTGGGGGGATGAAGACGCCATCGATTTCAAAGCGGGGTTCTTTGACCGCGATCGTGGCAAAGCCGTAGTCCTTGACATTGGCCGGGGGCTGCGGGATCAACTCAAACAGCAGGGCCGGGGACTGTTGAAAAAGGCGATAAAAAATTGAATCGCGTCGCATGGGCAAAGTCAAGAATCTGAAGCCGTATGCTACCCTATTGGGCACCCTTTATCGCTTGCGATTTCCCTAGAGATGCAGTAAATTTGTACCCAATTCCAGGTGCCCCCTAGGCCGGCATGGTCTACATCAAGCGCGTTGAGCTATCCCACTTCAAATCCTTTGGCGGCACGACCCAGATTCCGTTGCTGCCCGGATTTACTGTGATTTCTGGTCCCAATGGTTCAGGCAAGTCCAATATCCTCGATGCGCTGCTCTTTGCCCTGGGTCTTTCCAGTTCTAAGGGAATGCGGGCGGAACGGTTGCCGGACCTGGTGAACCAAACCCACAGTACGCGGGGACGGGCGACGGTGGAGGCCAGTGTGACGGTGACGTTTGACCTGGAGGGGGAAGTTTTGCCCAGTACCCAGGTGGCGGCGGAACAGGCCGCGATCGCCACTGACGCCGATAACGGGGATTTCGATCCGCTGGCAACCTCGGTCCCGTCACCGGAACCGCTACCGGCAGCCACGACCAGCGGTGAATGGAGCGTGACCCGGAAGCTGCGCGTGACGCAGCAGGGGACCTATACCTCCACCTACTACATCAACGGTGAACCCTGCACCCTCAGCCAACTGCACGAGCAACTCAACCGCCTGCGCATCTACCCAGAAGGCTATAACGTTGTCCTGCAAGGGGACGTGACCGGGATTATTTCCATGAACCCTCGCGATCGCCGCCAAATTATTGATGAACTGGCCGGGGTCGCCGCCTTCGATCGCAAAATCGACCAGGCCCGCAGCAAGCTGGATGCGGTCAAGGAACGGGAGGATCGCTGTCGGATTATTGAACGGGAGTTGATCCAAAGCCGCGATCGCCTCGCCCAGGATCGGCTCAAGGCCGAGAAGTATCAGCAATTGCGCCAGGAACTCCAGACCAAGGAGCAGTGGGAAGGAGTGATCCACCACCGCCATTTGCAGCAATTGCACCAGCGGCTGACGGAACAAATTGCCCAGGGCGATCGCACCTTGCTCGATCTGCGGGAACACCTGGCGGCGCTCCACGAAACCATTCGCCAGACCAGCGAAACCCTGGAGCAACTCAATGCCCAGGTTAAGGCCCTGGGTGAGGAGGAACTGCTGGTCCTGCAATCAACCCTCGCGACCCAAGAGGCAGAACAGCGCCAACGCCAACGCCAACAGCACGATCTGGCTACAGCGGAGGCCGCGCTCCGGGAGCAACTCACCCGCACCCAGCAGGAATTACAGGAGTGTCAACAGGAGCAAGCGCGGTTGGAGGCTGAAACGGCCAGTTTGACGGTGGAACTGGCAACGTTACAGGAGCAACGCGATCGTGCCCAGGCCCAGCTTAGCCGCAGTCGGGAGGCCGTCGCCCAAATTGCCGCCCAGTCGCAAGCCTGGGTGGAACGCCAGACGACGCTCTATCACCAGGTTGAAAGTTTGCAGGCTAGCTTGGGTCCCCAGCGTCAGGAGCAGGCGTCGTTGCAAGAACGGGCCAACCAGTTAGCGCGTCAGATTCAGGAACAAACGCCGCGTTTACAGACGATCGAGCAGGAAATCGCGGCGCAGGAACGGGAACGGCAGCAACTTCATCAGCAATTGGCCCCGCTTCAGGAGCAGGTGCGGGCGATCGCGGCCCGCCTCAGTGCCGATCAGCAGGAATGGCAGTTGCAACAGGAAACCCAGACTCGCCTCCTGCGGGAGCAACGGGAGAAACAACGCCAATTGGATAAACTCGAAGCGCAAACCCAGGCGTTGCGCGAAACCCAGGGTACCCATGCCACCCAGGTGATCCTGCAATCGGGATTAGCGGGGGTGTGTGGCTTAGTGGCGCAATTGGGGCGCGTTGATGCCCGCTATCAGTTAGCGCTGGAGACGGCGGCGGGGGCGCGGTTGGGGCATCTGGTGGTAGAGGATGACGCGGTGGCGGCGGCAGCGATCGCCCTGCTGAAGGAACGGCGGGCCGGACGGGCAACGTTTTTGCCTCTCAATAAGTTGTCGGTGTCCACGACCCAGCCCGCGCTGCTACGGGCGGAGGGGGCGATCGACTATGCGGTGAATTTGATTGACTACGATCGCCGCTATGCCACGGTGTTTGCCTATGTGTTCGGCCAGACGGTGGTATTTGCCGATCTAGAGACAGCCCGTCGGCACCTG
>CAZHXN010000005.1:0-29773 GCA_964536415.1 uncultured bacterium | reverse complement strand
TTGCGCATGGTCACCCTGGACGGGGAGTTGCTCGAGACCAGTGGCGCGATGACTGGGGGCAGCCAGAGCCAGCGGGGCGGCGGCTTGCACTTTGGCACGGTGGAGGCGGCAGAGTCGGCGGAAGTGCTGGAATTGCGGGAACGGCTGGGGGAAATCGATCGCATTCTCAATCAGGCTTGGCGTAACGGCGAACGGTTGCAACAACAGATCCAGCAACAGGAACGCAGTTTGACCGAAGCACGGCAGCAGGCGCGAGAACTAGAACTACGGCAACACCAAGTGCAAACCCTGCGCGATCGCCTAGAGCAACAGCGCCAACAACTTCAGGCCCAACTCACCCAATATCGCCAGGAGCAGGCTACAGCCCAGGAACGGTTACAGGCTCTGGATCAGGAAATCCCCAAACTGATGGCCCGTCTGCAAGAGCGGCAGCATGAACTCTCGGTGCTGGAAACCTCCCAAACCCATCGCGAGTGGCAGGAACGGCAGGCAACGGTGAAAACCCAGGAGGCCGATCTGCAACAGCGCGAGTTGGCTCTGCGGGCAGCGGAACAGCGGCTCCAGGATCTGGCGCTTCAGCAGCAGCGGTTGCAGGCTAAGGGACAACAAACCCAACAGCGGCAACAAGAACTCCGGGAGCAACAAACGCAATTATTGAATCAGGGAGCAACCCTCGGCGAGCAGCAGGCGGCACTCTCGGCGCAAATTCAGCAAACCCAGGCGGCCTTGGCCCAATTGGAGCAACGCCTAGGGGCGGAACGGGCCAACCGCGATCGCCTAGAGCGGCAACTGCGCGAGCAGCAAACCCAGCAGCAACAGCAGGAATGGCAAATCCAGAAACTCCTGGAAACCCAACAAGCGCGGCAAGCCGAATTGGCAACCGTGCGGGACCAGCAGGCAGCATTGGCGGCCAAACTCCCCGATCCCTTGCCGGCGGTCCCGGCAGATCTGGGATTGGAGCAACTGCAACAAGAATTACGCAGCCTGCAAAAGCGTATCCAGGCGATGGAACCGGTGAATATGCTGGCGCTGGAGGAGTACGATCGCGTGGAAACCCGGCTAGCGGAATTGAGCGAGAAGCTGACGACGCTGGAGTCGGAGCGGACGGAGTTGTTGCTGCGGGTGGAGAACTTTACGACCTTGCGGCAACAGGCCTTTATGGAAGCCTATAACGCGGTGGATGCGAACTTCCGCACGATTTTTGCGGAACTGTCGGAGGGGGACGGCCATTTGCAACTGGATGATCCCGAAGATCCCTTTAATGGCGGCTTGAACTTGGTGGCCCACCCGAAGGGAAAACCCGTGCGGCGGTTAGCGTCGATGTCGGGGGGGGAAAAGTCGCTGACGGCGCTGAGTTTTATCTTTGCCCTGCAACGCTATCGACCCTCACCGTTTTACTCCTTTGATGAGGTGGATATGTTTCTGGATGGAGCAAACGTGGAGCGATTAGCTAGAATGATCAGACAGCAGGCACAGCAGGCGCAATTTATTGTCGTCAGTCTGCGGCGACCGATGATTGAGGCGTCAGAACGGACGATCGGGGTGACCCAAGCCCGTGGAGCACATACCCAAGTGTTGGGGATTACCCTAGAGCCGAAGCGGGCGTCCCAGTAGGGGCGGGTTGACAGTCTGTCTGTGCAAGAATCGTAGGGGGTGGTAAACCCGACCGTCTTCTGACCGTATGCCCCTCTGTTCTTTGCTATGTTAAGTTCCGTATCGGTGTTTTGCGTTTAGTCACACCTTCCCCCTAATGATGATCTCCGATAGAATCTGGCAACGTTCTGATCTGCTTGGCACCCAGGTGATTACCCGCACGACGGGCAAACGCTTAGGGGTGGTGAGTGAAGTGTTGGTCGATGTCGATCGCCGGGAGGTGGTGGCGCTAGGCCTACGCGACAATGCCCTTGCTCGCATGATTCCCGGGGTCCCCAACTATATGCTGCTGACGAGTATTCGCCAGATCGGGGATGTGATCCTGGTGGATGATGAGAATGCGATCGCGGATATTGATATTGATGGTCTGAGCCGGGTGATCCGCAGTGAGGTGATCACGGAGGCGGGGGAATTGCTGGGCCAGGTGCGCGGTTTTAAGTTCAATGTGGAAACGGGCAAGCTGGAGTCGTTGCTGATTGACTCGTTGGGGATTCCGGCGGTCCCGGAACAGATTGTCAGCACCTATGAGCTACCAGTGACGGAAATTGTCAGCAGTGGCCCCGATCGCATTATTGTCTTTGAGGGGGCAGAGGAACGCCTGAATCAAGTGAGTGTGGGCGTGATGGAGCGGTTGGGGATTGGTGCGCCGCCGTGGGAGCGGGATGAGGAAGAAGAGTATGTGATCCCAACAACACCGGCAACGAATCAGTTGGGGACGGGTGCGCCGGTGCGGGCAACTTCGATGACCTATCCACCCGCACGAACGACACGGGCGGTAGAGAGTGCCTGGAGTGAGGACGATTGGGAGGAAGAACCAGAACCCATGCGGCGACCGCTGCGGCAGGCAGAGGACCGGGCGATGCGCTATGAGGAGCCGCCCTATGAGGAGCCAGTGCGCTATGGGGAGGCAAAGCGCTATGAGGAATCCAGTCGCTATCCAGAGTCGCGCCGCTATGAGGATGAGTATGAGGAAGAGGCGGGCAATTGGGATGATGCGGAGGATGAGGCGTACGATCACGAGTATGAGGATTATGAAAGCTATGATGAGCGCGATCGGCATGGCTACACAGCCCGTACCGTCCGCGAACCCGAACCCCCAGCCGTAGACTCGCGTGCCGATGAATACGAAGACCTGGAAGGGGATGCCTGGGCGGATGAGGAGGAACCCCCGCACTCAGCGCAACCGCTGAATTTACCGAAGAAGCAAAAGGCCCCGGCTCCTGAGTATGAGGATGGGGGGTATTAGGGGGTAGCTGGGTAAACTAGACCAGTAGACTGTACGATGTGCTCTCTCAGTAGAGCACATTATGTGTTAGATTAGGATATATACTTTCATCATAAATACTTGAGTAGATTCCATGAGCATCGAAGCATTTGACCTAATTGCGACGACTCTATACGAAATTGATAGTTTTCAAAAAAGAGTAGAGAAAAGCAAAAGCAAGAAAAGTGTCAAAACACTAAGGAAGCTTTGGGCGCTGCGTAGCATATCTGAAAGGCTATCACGAGTTAAACAATTGCTTGAAATTGAGAAATATGACCTGGCTTTTATTGGCAAAGTTGGAGTAGGCAAAACAACAGCTATTTGCCATTTATTCAATCTGCTTCTAGAGGAGGATACACTCCATCATATTGACAATGAGAAGCTTTAAATTCAGAGTATAAAGGAGATTCTAGCTACAGGCTCAGGTAGAACCACGATATGTGAGGTCGTGATCGGAACAAGTGAAGAAATCAGCCTAAAGATAGATCCATACTTAGAGCAAGAAGTAAAGGAATTGATAGAGATATTTTGTACTTATATTTGGAAGAGGGTGCATCCAAATACCAACGAAGACTCAGATATCTCGGAACATGAATTAGAAGGATCAGATTACCTTCCTGCTGAACTAATCAGATTACCTTCCTGCTGAACTAAAAAGAGCAATAAGAAACTTAGTTGGATTAAAGGAGGTTACTCGCAAAAAGACTCAAGTTGATGAGGTTGATGAGGCTGCTAATCTAGCAAGCCAATATACAAACTATAAAGATTTTAAAGATGAAGTTATTAGCCGTGCACGATTATCAAGTAGGACAACTACTCGAATTGAACCTAGCCTTGAGAATAGGGAAACGCTTTTAATTCAAAAAAAGTGGATCAAAGACACATTCAATAAGCTGAATCTCTGTGCCTTATCGGACGTTTCTATTCCACGTAGGATCTATATATATTTAAGTCCAGAAATACTTGATTTAAGCAAATATCCATTCAGGTCGATTATTGACACCCGAGGCATTGATGAAGGGAAAGATAGAGAAGATCTATCCCGCTATATCAGAGATAACAATGCAACGATTTGTATTTTTACAGAGAAATTTCCTGACGCGCCAACAAATGTCGTTGGGATAATCGGAAAATATCTCACCCCTGAGTCTAAAGATATAGATACAAAGCTTGCAGTTCTGGTTATGCCTAGGCAGGGTGAGCTAACAAAGGTTATGGGTCAAAATGGGCAGGTTGAAAATCGAGAAGAGGGTATAAGAGTTAGACACAACCAAATCAGAGATTCTTTTGAAGGTCATAACATCAACTTTCTTGATGATAATATTTTGTTTTATGATTCCTTACGGTTTTTCGATGATGAAACGCGAAGTTTAAAATCTCCTTATTCACAAAGTCATGTAGACCGAGATAAGGAGCGTATTTTAGAAGAATTGAGTGCGATAGTGTTAAGGCGCAGAGATAAGCTTTCGCAAGAAGCGTTTTCTCTAGCAGAACTAGCAAAAAAAATTCAAGATGGGAAATTTAGCCGAGAAGACAAAATCAGAATTGAGACTTTAATTGAGACTTTAAAAAAACAATTGAACAATGTCAACAGACAAATTTATCATTTAACTTTGAGAAAGATTACATTCACTCTTTAAAGAGCTATCACGTCATGGTTTAAGGATTACTAGCATCTAGAAACCCCATAAAAAATATTATGCATTCTTCCCTACTACGCAGATATATCCAGCACTGTGGACCAGAAAGTGATAATTATCGATTAATTCTTGCCCTCACAGCAGATCTTGGTGAGCCGATCGACCTGCGTGCCAATGACTTTCGAGTTGAAGTCTCCCCCGAAGAATTCATGTCATTAAGAGAAAGCTACTTGAAAGACGTTGTATTCCTACGCCTATATGCGATCCAAGAATATGGATATTTGATCCAAGATGAAAATATTATCTGGATTTCAGACGAACTCAATGGTGCCATTGAATCCTCTTGGCAAGAATTCATCGTAACCGTTCAAGGAATTGAACCAATTTTACAGCAACGCATCACTGCTTCCGCCCAGCATAGAGGCACATTTTTCCCAGAAAAAGCAGAAAAGAATCTCAGCCTGTAGGTTAACCAGATGAATAAACCTTCCCGATCGCACCCTATCCAAACACTCGCTGAATTTTGGGGCATCCACGATCTCACTGATTTTGAAGATCAAGAAGATCAATTAGAAGAATTGGAAGAACCTATTTTTTTCCGCGAGAGCCTCGTGAAGATCCATCTACTACCCGTAGAACTCGAAGTAATTAAACAAGTTGCTGAACAACAGAGAATTGATTACACCGACTTAATTCGAGAGTGGGTCCTCGAAACGATTTATATCACATCATGAGTACAAGAACAAGTTCAAGGACGATGCTGATATCCTGGTAAGAACTTAAAAATCGAGTTGATCAATTTCCAGTATGAGATCGCCATCAGGATCGATTAAAACTGAAAGCCGAAGAAGAACGCTATCGCCTACAACTACAAGGAATGCCTTTTGAGCTGATCCATACTCCTTGATGAGGATTCCCAGGCCAAGACTTTAGCCAAACTACCCAAAGCTGAATAACATATACAGCCTGTGTCACCTCAGTGAGGGGCAGGCAATTGGCTTGAGCCAATTGTTCATCGGGTGCTTCTGTCCTTCAGAGACTTGGAAAAAGCTGTCATGTTTTTATCGTTAATGAAGTTAGCCTATCTAGGTTTCCTGATCATGAAATATTAAAGTTTATCAGAATTATCGAGTTCTGATCACTAGAAAATGTGATTATTTTCGTATTCCGAATTAAATTAATCCGACCTCGCAGCCAGTTGCTATATTTTTCGATCGGAATCACTAGGACGACTGGCTCGATGCAGACAGGAAAATGAATTGGCCGAGTTGCTATCCTTACTTGATCATTAAAATATCTGTACTTCCCCCCTATAATATACTAGTATGTATCTAAAAACTTTACATCTGCGTCAGTTTCGTAACTATCAGGATCAACAGATTACCTTCCAAGCCCCGAAAACGATCCTGGTGGGCGAGAATGCGCAAGGGAAATCCAATTTACTGGAGGCTGTGGAGCTATTATCAACCCTACGATCGCACCGGGCCAGCCGCGATCGCGATCTAGTATTGCAAGGAGCCAGCACTGGCCAAATCCAAGCCACTCTAGAGCGGGCCACGGGCACGATCGAACTGGGCATGATCCTCAGGGTTAACGGACGGCGCACCGTCTCACGTTACCAGGAAACCCTCCGGCGACAATTGGATCTACTTGGCTCCCTTAACACCGTGCAGTTTTCCAGCCTAGATCTCGACCTAGTGCGCGGGGGACCCGAACAGCGTCGTCACTGGCTCGATACCCTACTGATCCAACTCGAACCCGTCTACGCCAATATCCTACAGCAATATCATCAAGTCCTGCGCCAGCGCAATGCCTTACTCAAAGGTCGCTTGAACGAAATCGAAACCGCCTCCCCTAGCCCCGATCTACCCTCGCAATTAGCCCTCTGGGATGCGCAACTGGTGAGTACAGGTATCCGGGTCATTCGTCGTCGCCGCCGTGCGATCGCCCGACTAGCCCCGATCGCCCAACGGTGGCACCATACCATCAGTCATCACAGTGAAGATCTCGCCATTACCTATGTTCCCAACGTTGGTCAACCATCGGTGCAAACCGTCTTGGACAGGCTAACTAACCCGGAGGCTGACCAAGAGGGGCCAGAAGCCATCCAGCAGTTGTTTTTTGAACAGTTGCAACAGCGGGCGATCGCGGAATATCACCAGGGAACTACCCTTGTGGGTCCCCATCGGGACGATATTACCCTGACCATTAATCAAACCCCTGCCCGCCAATACGGATCGCAAGGCCAGCAGCGAACCTTAGTCCTCGCCTTGAAATTAGCAGAATTAGAACTCATTGAAAGTGTGATTCAAGAACCGCCCCTGTTACTCCTTGATGATGTCTTAGCCGAGCTAGATTTAAATCGCCAAAATCAACTCTTGGGCGCTATCCAGGATCGCTTTCAAACCCTGATCACCACCACCCACCTCGGCGCATTCGACGCCCAATGGCTGCGATCGTCACAAATTCTAACTGTGAAGGCAGGGCATTTGAGCGCATAGGGCCGCAGGGTTTACGATTTTACGATTGCCTTGAACCGCATCCTCTATCATGGGGGCACCATAGGGAGGAGGTCCTTTTGCCCAAACGGGCAGTAACCTCTGCCGTACTACGCAAAGAGCGATGATTGGGCGCGATGGAACATCCAAATCAGGGAACACTACCCTACACTGAGGTCCAATGGCAGGCCATCACGACGTTGGGGGAAACCGTAGAAGCCGATTTACAGCGCCTCAACGTCCAGTTGATGATGGGCGGCGAACCCACCTTTGTGGCGATCGATGATTTTGAGTCCTCAGAATGGCGCACGGAAGCCTTGGGAACCGAAAAACGCCGTCGAGCCGCCACCCTGCGCGATCGCCTCGCGACCCAATTCGCACCGCCCGGTTATCTGCCCTATGACGGGTTTGGCAAGCTATACCCCGGTGAAGTGGCTCCTCGCTGGGCCTTGGCTGCTTACTGGCGATCGGACGGCATTCCCCTCTGGCCTGCCCCGCCCCACCCCCCCCTTCCCGCCCTCGATTCCCCCCTGAGTGCCTGCCCCCTCATCACCCAACTGGCCCAGCACCTCACCCTGCCCACTGAGCTGATCCAACCAGCCTATGAAGCCGACGCGGACGATACAGCGGAGCCAGCGGGCTATGTCCTGCCACTGTTGCCGATCGTGGTCCAGACAGACAACACCCCGGCGGAACTGCACTGGAGCAGTTGCCATTGGATCTGGGAGGAAGCGGATTGGCGGCTCTATCCCGGCGATGGCCCCATCGGCCTCCGTCTACCCCTGGGACGCTTAGCACCGACGGCGAGTGATCTCCTGCCGGAAGCCACCCTCCCCCTACAACCGGGCTTACCCAACGACCAGCATCCCTTCCACCTGGCCCCCGTCAACACCATCCAGGTGGCCTTAACGGTTGAGGTTCGCGATGGCCACATCCAGGTGTTTTTACCCCCCTGGGGATCGGCCCAAGGGTTCGTCGATTTGGTGGCCGCGATCGCGCGAGTGGCTACCCAGTTAAAGCTCCCCGTCAGGTTGGGGGGCTACCTACCCGCCGCCAGTCAGGGATTAGTCGGCTTTCAGATCACCCCCGATCCCGGTGTGATTGAAGTCAATATCCATCCCGTCGCCACGTGGCCAGCGCTCGTCACCCAGACTCTCACCCTGTATGAAACCGCAACCCAGTGTCAGTTAGGGGCCGAAAAATATGCCTGGGACGGGCAACGCTTGAGTACGGGGGGAGGTGCCCATATTACCGTGGGCGGGACCCGTCCTGAGGACAGCCCCCTCCTGCGGCGACCCGATTTGCTGCGCAGCTTAATTACCTATTGGCAACATCACCCCAGCCTCTCCTATCTGTTCGCTGGTCTTTTTGTCGGGCCCACGAGCCAATCCCCCCGCGTGGATGAAGGTCGCCACGAGAGCCTCTATGAATTAGAGGTGGCCTTCCAATCTTTGTCGCCAGGGTCCGCCATTCCCCCAGCGGTGGTCGATCGCCTGCTCCGCAACTTGCTGATCGATGTGACCGGCAACACCCATCGGGCCGAGTTTTGCATTGACAAACTATATCCGGTGGAAAATCCCCGCAATCAACTGGGCATCCTAGAGTTCCGCGCCATTGCCATGCCACCCCAGGCCCCAATGCGGTTAGTGCAACTGCTGTTGATTCGGGCCTGTATCGCCCGGTTTTGGCAACAGCCCTATACCCGCCCCCTAGTACGCTGGGGCACGACATTGCACGATCGCTTTTTGTTACCTCATTACCTAGAGCAGGATCTCCAGCAGGTATTAATGGACTGCCAGGATAACGGCTATCGCTTTGACCGCGACTGGTTCCAACCCTTCTTTGCCTTTCGCTTCCCGATCTATGGCACCATAACCCTGGATACGGGGCACAGCCCCCTGCACCTAGAATTGCGACACGCGATCGAGCCTTGGCACGTGCTAGGGGAAGAGATGCAGAATGGCCGCACAGTGCGTTGTGTAGACGCATCCCTGGAACGGCTCCAGGTCCGGCTCCAGGGTCTTGCTGCGAATTCGCCTAACGCCGATGGTCTGAGCGATCGCTATCAGGTGCTTTGCAATGGTCAGCGTGTCCCTCTGCGCTCCACAGGACGGTTAGGGGAATATGTGGGCGGGGTGCGGTTTCGGGCACGACAAACCTTGCAGATGTTGCATCCCGCGATCGCTCCCCATACCCCCTTGCACTTTACCGTGGTCGATACGTGGCACGGCCCGCAGGCGTTGGGAGGCTGTGTTTATCATGTACAGGCTCCCGACGGGCAGATCTACTCCACGCTGCCCACGACGCCAGAAGTTGCGGCCCAGCGCCGCGCCGAGCGGTTTATTCCCCAACCTCCCCAACCAGGGAAGGTAACCGTTCCCCCCCTCAGACTGAACCCAGAGTATCCGCTGACACTGGATTTACGCCGGGAGATTCGGTAAATAATCAGGGGGGTGCCGCAAACTACCAAGGGCACTCAGATGCCAAGCCCCCCCGAAAAGCCGATCGCGGTTTGGGGAAACGTGGCACGATGAATAGGTAAGGACTACGGGTAATGGATTGGTATGACCTACTGCTTGGGAATTATGACGCGCTATGGCCTGGTGATGGCCTCGGATTCCCGTACTAATGCGGGAGTGGATTATATTTCAACCTATCGCAAGTTATTTGATTTCTCCCAAGCAGGCGATCGGGTGATTATCATCTGTGTCTCTGGTAACCTGTCGATCACCCAAAATGTGATCACAGGGTTATATAAAGACATTAAGACCCAGGCCGATATTAGTCTGTATACGCTGCCTAGCTTATACGAAGTTTCTCGCTACATTGGTCAGAAAATTCGCCAGAACCTGGAGCAAGATAGTGAGTGGTTGAAGCGCGATCACATTGACTATACCTGTAGCTTTTTGCTGGGGGGGCAAATCCTGGGCGAAGATCCGGAACTCTACCTGATCTATAGCCAGGGAAATTGCATCCACGCCACCCCAGAAACCCCTTTTCTGCAAATTGGGGAGACGAAATACGGTAAGCCGATTTTAGATCGGACCCTCAGCTTTGATACCCCCCTGGAAGCCGCAGCAAAATGTGCCCTACTGTCGATCGATTCAACGATGAAGTCCAATATTTCTGTGGGGCCGCCGATTAATCTGGTCATGTACCATACCAATAGCTTTAAATTGCAGCATCGTTTGCAACTGCGACTGGGTGATCCCTACCTGGCAGAAATGCGACGGTTGTGGGAGGGGTCGCTGAAAAAAGCCTTTGATCAAGTGCCAGATTTAAATTGGGAATACTACGAAGATGCCGCAGCCCCCAAACAGGATGTATTCATTGATTAGGCGAAGATCAGACGGATGACTCCCCTCTCCACTGGCTAAAGGGGTAGTAGTGAAGATCATCAGCCTCCCCCTTTGACCGCAATTTTCAAGACTTCAACCAAGACCTCAACTTCCAATGGGTTAGCTTGATGGCGATCGAGATTGAACGTAAATTTCTGGTCCAAGGTGACACCTGGCGATCGCTCGCCGTTGGCGTCATCTACCGCCAGGGTTATATCAGTCGGAGCAATGGCCGCACCGTGCGGGTGCGACGAGCAGGGGATCGGGCCTACTTGACAATTAAAGGGGCTGCCATTGGTATTTCTCGATCAGAGTTTGAATACGAAATTCCGGTGGCCGATGCTGAGATCATGCTCACAACCCTGTGTGATCGGCCCTTAATCGAGAAAAAACGCTACCGGATTCCGATCGGCGATCTCATCTGGGAAGTAGACGAATTTTTGGGAGAGAACCAGGGATTAATCGTGGCCGAAGTTGAACTCCAACAGGTAGCGCAATCGATCCCGTTACCGGACTGGATCGGTGAAGAAGTTTCTGGCGATCCCCGCTACTTTAACTCCAATCTCGTTGCCCATCCATTCACCCATTGGTAGAGCCACAATATCCGCAAAAATCAGGGGCCAGTCCCTTCCCATTGAAGTCACTGGCCCCTGATCAGAACAACCTTATTTAGACGTGTCGCAGCACCTGCTAGTCGTAGATGCTGCGTGCTGACCTTACCAGGAGTAAATGCCATTGTTCAGTCGATCGAACCCTTCCACCAAAGCCTTCTCTGGGGGGGTAACCGTGAGATTGTCAAAGTTGCTTTTCAGCGTTTCTTTTTGACGCTCGCTCAAACCAGGGATGTTGAGAACATCCTCAACCTTCTCATAGGGCGCATTTTCCACGATCTTCCGAGCCAGGGTCGGATACAAACCGGGGTAATTGATAAATGCCCGAACATTGGAGTTGTTCAGGTCTACCTTCCCCGCAGTCTCAACCAATTTGTCGTCCGCAGCATTCCGGATACCGCCTTCATCGACGGCGACCAACAACGGCGTATTCAGTGACACATTCCCCAGGCTTAGAGCGGCTGCCTGTGGGGTTTGCCAACCCAGGACACAGACTGCACACAAACTCAAAACCATCAACCCGCGAACCAGGCGCTTTAACATGAACGGAATCCCTTGGTACATTGATACATCTAAATATTATTTACACAATTTCTTAATCCTAGGGTAGCGCAGCACAGGACTTGTGGTAAACGTCTCGTGCTCGGAAGTTGAAAAATATGTATTTATACCCAACGTTTTTGGAGACGATCCCCTTAGCTTGGGAGTACGGACCCAAGGATTGGCCAACTGGTGATCCCCAGCCCCAACCTGGTGGCGATCGCCAGTTGGGGCTATAACCTGGGGAGTCAATCCTTTGACCGCGATTGGAACCGCCAAGCGCAGTCGATCACAAGATAACTCGCTGGGCCTATTCGACAATGGCAATTTCTACGCGGCGATTGCGCTGGCGATCGCTATCGGTTTGATTAGGGGTCAGCGGTAGGGCCTCCCCATAGCCCAAGAGCACCCAACGGTATCGATCCCCCAGAACACTCCCCAGATAGTCGGCAATCGTTTGAGCCTGCTGCAAGGATAGGTCCCGGTTCTGTTCACTAGTCCCCAAGTCATCCGTATGAACGGCGATCTGAACCGTTGCAGGAGGGTGGCGGCGGAGGTCAGCACTGATGTTGGCCAGGATCGACAGGCTTTCCGATCGCAACGTACTTTCGCCAGGCGTGAAGAGGGCATCACTGGGCAGGGTAACAGTAAACGGCTTGCGGTTCGTCAATACCTGCCAACTGGCGGCTAAGCCGCTAGGGGGGCGGGCACCGGTGCTGCCCTGGGCCAACCGGTGCAAGCGGTGTTCCAGGGGTAAACTGGGGTGCCGGCCATCCAGTTGGGCTTCTAAGACAGCAGTGCGCAGGGTGAGGTTATCGAGTTCGATCTGAAGTTGACTCAGATTCGCCTGGAGTTGTTGTCGTTGCGCATCCGTCAGATCGGTTGCAGCCGGCGGTGTGCCCGTGAAGGTGGAAACCGCCGTGGTTACGGCGTGAGGGAGGCGCTGACCGATCCGGCGCAGGTGACCGGCCTGTTGCAAGAGTGTGGCGATCGCAGGGGGCTGGTCAAAACCCGGCAGCGAGAAGAAAGATTCCCCGATCGCCTTTTCCGCCAACATACTCCCCACGAGGAAAGCTCCCCCCCCCGCGAGGGTTAAGACCACAGTCCGCCAGAGATAGGTCTGCCAACCAGGACGGGAACGGGCGATCGCGGGAGGCGGGGCAGGGGTAACTGGGAATAATTGCAGGCCCTCCGCGTTCGCGGGTGGTGTATAGGGGCCAGCTTGTAGCAAGGCAGCGAGAGCCTCTGGGGTTAAGGTCGTTGTTCCCAGCGATGGGCCATTAGGGGGGAACACAGACGGCATTGGCATGACCGACGAATCAGTGTGGGTGGGAGCAGTGGACATGGTCAAGAATCTCCTGAGAACACCCGCACGATGACAGCAACAGTGACGGCAACCAGCGTACCGGCATCGGCGGATCGTCAAACTTGGCGCGTATGCTAGCGCAACTTTGGCGGTCCTCCCACCCATCAGGGAAAATCCTGCTAAATTATGGCGAGTCATGGCAATATCCCCCAGCCTGCCGGGCATGGGTCAGGGGGAGCCTTCAATCCCCGTTTGGGAGTCCACCTCTGGGAGATCCGTGTAATGACTTACCTTAATCTCATTTCCTTTTTTGGGATCTTTGGCCTGTGTGCGATCGCGTGGTTGTTTTCCGAAAACCGGCGCGTGATTCCCTGGCGCGTCATGATTGGCGGTATTGGTTTGCAGCTGATCCTGGGGGCACTGGTTTTTTTGTTTCCCCCCACCCGTGATGGCCTGCAAGTGTTTAGCGGCCTCCTGGATAGCGTCTTCACCGCCGCTGATGCCGGTGCTCGCTTTGTCTTTGGCCCCACGTTAGTCCCGAATCCCGATCGGCCACCGGCAGTGGCCATTGGCTATGTGTTGGCCTTTCGTGCCCTCCCGGCGGTGATCTTCTTCTCCGGCTTGATGGCCTTGCTCTATAACCTGGGCGTGATTCAACTCATCACCACGGTCTTTGCCGATATTTTTTACAAAACTATGCGGCTGAGCGGGGCGGAATCCTTGAGTGGTGCGGCCAATATTTTTGTGGGGATCGAGGCGGCGATCGCGGTTAAACCCTATATCGCCCAGATGACCCGCAGTGAGCTCTGCGCCATCCTGGCATGTTGTTTTGGGACGGCGGCTTCTTCAACACTCGCCATCTATGTCAGTTTTTTGCGACCCATATTTCCCAATATCTTGGGTCACCTGGTTTCAGCATCCATCATGGGGATTCCTGCCTGTTTTGTCCTGTCTAAGCTGCTTGTACCAGAAACAGCGGTGCCCGTGACCGCAGGTGGTATTCCCAGTGAAGCAGGCGCGTCGTCACCCCCTGAGCCGGAAGCTGATCCCGACGCCCCCCCGCAGGAACATGTGGCTGGGGAACCGATCGAACGCGTCAGCCCAATGGATGCGGCAATTCTGGGTGCGCTGGAGGGAGTCCGGATGGCCGTCTCGATCGCCGCCGTCTTGATCTTGATTGTGGGGATGGTATCGCTGATTAATCAGATGTTTGAAGGGTTAGCGACGCTCCCTGGTCTGATCGGTCGCCTGTTTCGCGTGGTAACCCTACAGAACATTCAGGGCGTCCTATTTTATCCCCTGACCCTGCTCACTGGGGTACCCTTTAATGAGTCCTGGGAAGCCTCGGTCATCATTGGTCGCCGCCTGTTAGAAACCGCGATTCCGTCCTTTAGTGCCCTCGCGGAAGCCGGCGCACGCCCTGAGAATCCCCTTAGCCCCCGGACGATTCTGATTGTCAGTTATGCCCTGTCGGGGTTTGCCCATGTGGCCTCGGTAGGCATTTTTGTGGGGGGAACCATCGCCCTCGCCCCTTCCCGGCGGAAGGATATTACGGAACTCGGTTGGAAAGCGCTGTTTGTGGGTACCCTGGGAACCCTGATGATTGCCTGTATCGCCGGTTTTTTTGACAATGGTAATCCCTCGATTATCGGGACGCCCACGCCCAACGAGATCGAGCAAACTGCCCCCCCTTCGCCGACAGCGTCTCCCGCAGCCGCGCCTACCAGCTCTCCCACCGCTTCTCCCAGCATCCCTGCCTCCCCCACCAGCGCCCCGATCACCCCTCCAACCCCGTCTCCCGCAGCCTCCCCCGCAGTTTCACCGACGGTTTCGCCAACCCCCTCGCCCCTGCCCTCACCCACCCGTTGACCGCCCCGCTGCTTCTCCAGCGTATGCAGGGATTTCCGCAACCCACATACGCTTGAGTGACCGATGTTGGCAGTTAAGCTAGGTTTCCCACTGGCTGATCCCGTTATTGTGCGATCGCGAGTAGGTGAGTGTAATTAAACCGAAGACCCTCATCCCCTAACCCCTTCTCCTGGCTTGGGAGAAGGGGAACCGATCGTGATCCCCTCTCCACGTGTACGGGCGGCTAGGGCGGCTAGGCTATCGACGATACTTCCGTTTAACTAGCTCAGTCTACTTAGTAGGTTTCCACGTGCCAACGGCCCGCCCGCTTCAGATCCTTCTGGTAATCGGACCAGTTGACCCCGTGCTTCGCGGCGGCACCGGAGAGGGCCTTGTCGATCCCGTCTTCCATGCCCTTGAGACCGCAGATGTAGGTGTGGGTTTTCTCGTTCTGAATCAGTTCCCACAGGCGATCGGCCTGTTCCGCCACCCGATCCTGGATGTACATCTTGCCCCCCTCGGCATTTTGCTGCTCCCGGCTGATGGCATAGGTCAATTGGAAATGATCTGGATACTGGGCCGCCATTGCTTCTAAATCATCCTTATAAAGGATATTCGCTGTGTAGGGAATGCCAAAGATCAACCAGGCAAACCCATTGAACTTGTAGTCGGCATGGGTTTCCTTGAACATCCGCCACAAATAGGCCCGGAAGGGGGCAATCCCCGTCCCCGTCGCCATCATGATCACCGTCGCATCGGGATCTTCCGGCAGCAGCATTTCCTTACCTACCGGACCCGTAATGGCGACATCCGCACCCACGTCCAGGTTGCAGAGATAGGTGGAGCAGACCCCATACACCGTTTCGCCTGTTTCCGGGTGCTTGTACTCTAGCTGGCGAACACACAGAGACACGGTTTTATCATCGCCGTTATCCCCGTGCCGAGTTGAGGCGATCGAATACAGGCGGAGCTTGTGGGGTTTGCCCTGGGCATCGGTACCGGGGGGAATGATGCCAATACTCTGCCCTTCCACATAGCGGAGATCTCCCCCCGACAAGTCAAACGTCAAATGGCGCACCGTACCAACGCCACCCTCACGCACCAGTTCATAGTTGGACAGACACTTGCCAATGTAGGGGTTATTGGGACGATAGATATTGACCGGCACATCTGCGTGCCTTGCCTTCGCCTTGGCTGGCGCTGCCGCTGGGGCCGCTGGGGTGGGTTGTGGGGGAACACTGCTGGCCTTACCAAGTTCGACCGGTTCGATCCGCACAATCTTGCCACCCATCCGGGTAATGCGTCGCATCTCTTCATTCATGCGACTGTAGGGCACTGTGATAAAAATACTGGCACTGCTCCGAATGGGGGCATCCATCCGATCAGTTTCCGCATTCTGCCGCAAGCCGGTGACTTCGTAACGGAAGAGGCGACTACCCGCACTGGAGGAGTCGGCAGCACTTGAATTGTACATAACGATCTTGTCTCTCTGTAACCTTTACCTAAAACAATAGGACGATTTGCATGGGAACGCTTTAACCTATGATGCAGCAAGACGGCACTCTCTGGTGCCAATCCCCTGGAAGCAACCCTGGACCTCTGACGAATCTTGCCCCTCCCCCAGAAAAGCTGACGGAATAGGTGAAAAGTTATAGTTTCTTTTCGTCCCGCTTACCTTTAGCATGATAGAGAAGCCGTTTGCGTGGCTCCTTGTCCGGAAGTGCGGGGTTCTGGTAGGATCTACCGTAATTTGGTAGTGCTTAATACCTAACCACAACTGCCAGAGCGGACGATCGTCGTCGGCAACCCTTGCAACCTGTTTGGGTTGACAAGGGATGTTCAGTTTCATCGCAATCGTTGCTGAGGAGTCGCACTGGAAGGCAATACTTGGGAATTGCTGCCCTGTTTGACTGCTTCACCTTGATTCACCTAAAAATTACCGTTGGCCAGTTTTGTTTGTTTAGAGGGACCCTATGACCAGTAAGCCAGACCGTGTGGTACTGATTGGCGTCGCCGGAGATTCTGGGTGTGGCAAGTCTACCTTCTTGCGCCGCCTAGCCGATCTCTTTGGCGAGGAACTGATGACCGTGATCTGCTTGGACGACTACCACAGTCTGGATCGGGTACAGCGGAAGGAGAAGGGGGTAACAGCACTTGATCCCCGTGCGAATAATTTTGACCTGATGTATGAGCAGATCAAAGCTCTGAAGGCGGGTAACCCGATCGATAAACCGATTTATAACCACGAAACCGGCACGATCGATCCGCCAGAGCGCGTTGTCCCCAGGCCGATCGTGGTGATTGAGGGGCTGCATCCGATGTATGACGAACGGGTGCGATCGCTCCTTGATTTTAGTGTGTATCTCGATATCAGTGATGATGTCAAAGTGGCCTGGAAGATCCAGCGGGATATGGCCGAGCGCGGTCACCGGTACGAGGATGTGATTGCAGCCATCAATGCCCGTAAACCTGACTTTACGGCCTATATCGACCCCCAAAAGCAATACGCGGATGTGGTGTTGCAGGTGCTGCCGACGAAGTTGCTGCCGGAGGAACAGGATAAGGAACATAAGTTCCTGCGGGTGCAAATGATCCAACGCGATGGTGTGGAGGGGTTTGAACCGGCCTACCTGTTTGACGAAGGCTCGGCGATCGATTGGGTACCCTGCGGTCGCAAATTGACCTGTTCCTATCCCGGCATTAAGATGCACTATGGCCCGGATAACTACTACGGTAATGAGGTCTCGGTTCTTGAAGTTGATGGCCAGTTTGATAATCTGGAAGAATTGATCTACATCGAAGGCCACCTGAGCAATACTTCGGCCAAATATTACGGTGAATTGACGCACCTGTTGCTCCAACACCGCGACTACCCCGGTTCCAATAACGGTACGGGTTTGTTCCAAGTATTAACCGGGTTGAAAATGCGGGCCGTTTATGAACGGCTGACGGCGGCTGAATTGAAAATGCCTGCTAAGGTCTAGGGGTTGCGGGTCCCGACCTCCCGACCATTTCCCGACCATTCAAGCATGAGTAGGGTGGGCAATGCCTGCCCTATTTGTTTTTGGATCGGTTGGAGTGGGTTGATTGGGGATTGATTGATTTGGAGATCAGGTTTGGGTGTCAACACGATTTCAACCCCAGGCTGGGGCAGGTCCCCTGCCTCCTCCTATAATTATCCTCCTAAATTAATCGAGGTGCCCATAAGCGCTAATCTACCTCATCTTCTTCCCAATCCCGTGCCCGATGAGGTGACTGGGCTAACTTTCGACTCACCTCCACAAACGCATCCCGCCGTACATAGGGATAGTCACTCACCCAGAGATCATGGCTGGGGATATAAATATCCGAAATCTTCGCCACCCGACTCAGATCCGGACGCCCCGACAACACCAACATTTCCGCCAACTGGCCGGGCCGAATGACCTTATGGGTACGTTTCAGGGGCACCTGCGATCGCGCCCGAAAGCCCGTTTCATCTCCAACTTCAATATTGAGTCGGCGTTCACGGTTTTCGACAATCACCAGTTCACCCTTAGTATTGACCGTCTCCTCCTTGCCGATCAATTCTTCCGTCACAAACACATCCAGCACTTCCCCCTGCCAAAAGCCACAGTAGGGTAATTTCCGGTATTCCGCATTGCGACGGTAAGCGGCATAGACCGGTGCCCAGAGCCAATAGAAGCCAATAATCGCCCCGATCGTAAAGGGCAGAATACTCGCCGTCACCTGCCCACTCAAAAAAATACGTCCCAAGACAATCACCGGCCCGCCGACCACCGAGATCAGCAGGCGGCGCAATAAATCCGGCACTTTCCCCCAGCAATAGACATACTGTGCCCCCGTTGCTAACGGGGGAATCAGCTCCTCAAAGGTTTTGCGGGTTAGCGGAATTAGCATAGTCGCTGTGGCCAGACAGGATGCCGTGTCATCTAGTTGGGGCCTCTAAAGGATTTTTTCAAGGCCGTAGACTAATGATTTTAGGGGTAATACCTTGCGAATGGCCAGCAACACCCCCGGCATAAAGCACGTGCGATCGGTCGTATCATGGCGCAGGGTATAAATCTGCCCCGGTGCGCCGAAGATGACCTCCTGGTGGGCGATCAGCCCTGGTAGGCGGATACTGTGGATGCGAATCCCCTCGTCCGCAAGACTGCCCCGCGCTCCTGATAGCTTTTCCGTTTCTACCACGATCGCCGGGTTATAGGTTTTACCCAACCCTGCTAACAGTTGCGCCGTTTGGAGCGCGGTCCCACTGGGGGCATCCGCCTTCTGGTTATGGTGTAGCTCGATAATTTCAACGTGATCAAAATACTGACTGGCCTGGGCCGCTGCCTGTTGCAGCAGGATCATCCCGATCGAAAAATTGGGCGCCACGATACAGCCGATACTGGCCTTCTCTGCAAACTCAGCCAGATCTTGCAACTGGGCCGGACTTAATCCCGTGGTCCCGACAACGGGTCGCACACCATAGGCGATCGCCGATCGCACATTGTCATAGACCGCATCCGGATGCGTGAAATCGACCAGCACCGCCGGTTGCTTCTCCTGCGACGCCAACGCCAGCATCCCTTGCAGATCATTGGTGAGCGGTACCTCCAGGGGACCCACCCCTGCCAAAATGCCCACATCCTCACCGACCACATCGGCCCGATGTTCGATCGCGCCAAACAGGGTCATATCGTCAGCCTGGGCCACAGCCTTGACCACCTCGCGGCCCATCTTGCCAGCCGCACCAGCGATCACTACGGGAATTGGAGAGGAATTCGTCATGGGTTCAAGGGGGATGAAACGCACGTCAGTTTCTCAGGATATAGCAATCCTGGGGGAGCATGGCAATTAACATCCCCGGCCCATGCTCGGAGCAATCGGCCCCGCCTCCATCAGCCGCTCAGGGGCAGGCAGGATGCCTACCCCACTGGCTACGATTTAATCAACTGAGTCTACGATCGCGCGATCGGGTGCTTTTCTACATTGGGATGGATGTCCTGACTTTGCCGACTGGTGCGGCCATTGTCGTTGCCTTGGCGGGGCTGGATCACGCCATATCCCCCGTGGTTCCGCTCATAAATGACATTGATTTCATCAGTTTCAGCATTGCGGAACATATAGAAATCGTGATCGACCAATTCCAAGTGTTCCAGGGCCTCTTGGACTGTCATCGGTGGCATGGCAAAATACTTGGTCCGAACCACTTCTTCTGGCAGACTGGGGGCTTTCCCGGCCAAGAGATCGGCCACGGGTTGCTCGGCAACCGCCGTTCCGGTCTTGGGTTGAGCCTGGACCTTGCGATCGTGCCGTTTCTCTTTATACTTGCGCAACTGGCGGGCAATCTTGTCGGCTACCAGATCAATACTGGCATAGAGATTCTCGCTGCTTTCTTCAGCGCGGATGACGGTACCATTGGCATACACCGTGACTTCTGCGGTCTGCTTGGGGTTTATCCGAGGGTTCCGCGCCACTGACAGGTGCACATCGATCTCAGTAATCAACGCCTGAAAATGGCTGACGGCTTTCTCAATCTTTTGAAGCACATAATCATGAATCGCTTCAGTAATCTCAATATTTTTTCCCTGGATAACAAGCTTCATAAAAGCTTCCTCCCCTCATAATTGGGTTGTTCCTTTACTGTAGCAGACCGTGTTTTAGCTTACATCGCTCCTTTAAAATCCTTTGCATCTCGTAAAAAAACGCTGGGGCTGTTGCCATTTTCAGTAGAGCATTTCGGTTAACTGGTGGCAAATTTTAACATTATTTTAATATTTTGTTATATACACCTTTTAATAATAAAGTCTCTGTGGATTCTAATATCTTGAGTTGCTAAATATACGCGATCGCATGTCTAATAGCCGTATTGACACGGATGTTAAAGTCCCCCCAATGAACAGACATCTCGGTTACCTCTGCCTACCCGGGTGTCTAGATTATAGTGCCGCCCTCACCTGGCAACAAAAGTTAATGTCTGCTCGCCGCGATCGCCCCGATTTGGCGGATGTCCTGCTGCTGCTGGAACATCCACCCGTCTATACTCTGGGCCAAGGAGCTAGTGAGGAGTATCTCAAATTTACCGCTGATGCAGCCCCTTTCCCCGTCCATCGCATTGAACGCGGGGGGGAAGCCACCTATCATGGTCCCGGCCAACTGGTGGGATACCCGATTCTGAATCTGCGCCGCTATCGGATGGACTTACACTGGTATCTGCGGCAATTAGAGGAAGTCATCATTCAAACCCTTGCAACCTATGGCCTAACCGCTGATCGGGTACCCGGATTGACTGGGGTTTGGTTAGAAGGACGCAAGCTCGCCGCGATCGGGATTAAGGTGAGTCGTTGGATCACGATGCATGGGTTTGCCCTCAACGTCTGCCCGGACCTGAGCCATTTTGGCGCGATCGTCCCTTGTGGCATTGCTGATAAACCGGTTGGGAGTCTTACCCAATTCCGACCCGGCATTACGATCGCTGATGTCCAGCCCCACTTGATTGCCGCCTTTACCCGTGTCTTTGGGATTGACTGGCAAGTGATTGGTTTATCCGAGCTGGCAGCCCGCGAAATGGCTGGGACGGTTTGAATTTTAAGTGTGCGGGCTAAAGGCTAAGAAGCCAGGAGACCCCGACCTTGCCCTTGGTACAGTCAATATAAAGTTTCGCAACGTTGGTCGTAACGGCTTTGGGCATTGCTGGCTAAAGCCAGCACTACAAACGTTGCCTAATTTAGTTGCATCATGAATTGTGTGTTGCACTAGTGCCAAGTGCTTAACTCATCGGCAGCCAGGGGCTTCTTGGGCGCTTCGGGCCAGTCTGCCCCCACGCGAATGGTGAACTCGGATTCAATGTCCCCGATCGAGGCAGCTTCCACCCGTCCTAGACCCAGAATGGCTCGCACCCGTTCGGCCCCCTGCAAATCACCTTGCTGGGCAATAATCTGCGTATGACGCAGGGTATCGGGCCAGTCTTCGATGATGGATATGTTGTCAAAGCCCTTCTCTTGTAAATATGCTACGACCCGATGGCCCACATCGGGCTGACCCGATGCATTTTGCACCGAAATGCGCATCCCCGTCAGTGCTTCGCGACTATCGGCAAGGGTGGGGGTTGTCTGCCAGAGATCCCGGTTGGGGGTGACTTTAAAGTAGGTCTGCAAGACGCGATCGCGGCGATCAGCATCCACTAGCCAGTAACTAGCGGCAAATTCACTCGGATCACTGAAGCGCCCCGGTAGCATCACCATCCTGACACTGTCCTGATCCAAATTCAGCCCAAAACTGACTAAAGCCAGGGTTTCCTCCAGGCTGAGATTGGTGTCAATATACCGCTGCATCAAACGAACAATCTCTGGCAGTTTGGGCAACACCGTTGGGCTGGTTAAGCGTTGCCGCAGCGCCGACAACAGCACCTGTTGACGCTGAACCCGGCCAATATCGCCGTAAATCGTGCCCCGGAACCGCGCGAACTGCTCCGCCTGGTCACCACTCAGGGTTTGCCACCCCTGATCGAGATTAATGTCTAGCTTTTGGGTCACATCCCGATAGGACATGGCTTTGGGCACAAAGACTTCTACCCCACCGAGCAGATCAACCAGTTCCCGCAGGGCATCCGTGCTGACCCGAATATAGCGATCGATCTCAGTATTCCCCAACTCTCGACTGACCACCCGTGCCGTCAGGGCTGGCCCCCCTAGGGCATTCGCATGGTTGATTTTGGTCAACCCAATCCGGGGAATTTCCACCTGGGTATCGCGCGGAATCGACAAAATACTGAGGGAATAGTCACTAGGGTCGAAGCGCAGGAGTAGCATTGTGTCGCTCCGCCCGGTGAAGACTGCGGGCGAATCCGGGGGCACATCGGGGACGCGGTGGATCCCCATCACCAAAACCTGAACCGGTCGCGTGAGGCGATACTGAAACCCACCCCGCCACGGATTCGCTGGCTGCCCAGTCCCCACCCCGGCGCGATCGACTAATCCCACGGGTGGTAGGGGAGTCATGAGCATGAGGACAGCCCCCAAGGTAGCCGAGGCCGTTGTCGCAATCACAAAGGCAAAGCTCCAGAATAGCCAGTGGGCTAAACTACTGCGGCGAGCGGGTGATGGCATGGCGGCGGGCGGCGTGGGCGGCAGTTGAGTCGCCTCAGGCATCGATGCTGCGGGATCGGTTCCCCCATCACCTGGGTCCGAATGCTCATTGACCGGATTCATGCCTTCAAGCACGCTTACCTCACTTTGAATAGGGCATTAAATTGAGCGAGTGGGGAATGGCAAACAATCTACTTCGCAACCGGCGACTCCGCAACCGGTGACTTCGCAACAATTTCGCAACAATGTTTAACATTACAACCCACAGCGATTATAAGATACCGTGCGGAATCTTGTGGGATCTCCCTGTAGCCATGCAGACAGTCTCCCATTGCCAGTCACATTGCCCTTTGGCGGTAACCCTCCGCCCCAAGTACGGCTATCCCCCTCGCGCTCAATTGAGTCGTTATCGCATGATTTAGATCCACATTGATCGGCATAGATCCCAGCTAGATAGACTAGAGCGATCGGTAACGCTCCCATCTAAGTCTCGTCTAGGTTCCATTTACAGCCTTTGTCGCCTCAGTGAGGGGCAGGTAATTGGCTTGAGCCAATTGTTCATCAGGTGCTTCTGTCCTTCAGAGACTTGGGAAACGCTGTAGATCTTATCGAGGTCCTGTTAACCCTGTTAACAATGACGGTTGTCAACGCTGTACCCGTTGCGGTTCCCAACCCTGACAGCCGGATCATCGTGAATCCAAGGGCAGCGATCACTGATACCAGGTACCAAACTATACCACTAGGAGGAGGACTGACCATGCGGCATTGGGTAAAGTGGAATCTTAAGAGTTGTACAGGGTTCGCCTGTGTCGGTTTTCCCACTCATTTATTTTGGCCCATAGGTGGAAATTCACCCGATTGGGTGAACTTTCTTCCCGCCACAACCGTCTAAACTAGGGTCAATCGAAAAGACTGAAGTCATACCGACTTCTAGATAAGGGGTCTTCTCGGTAAGGTGTTAAGTAACGAGTTTGAGTCTTGGAGTGTACTGAGTTCCCCATGCTGCTGATCACCCCCCACGGTACTTTGGGTCATTCCAATCGGATGCTGCCAAGTTGCCTTAGGGTTTGGGTTTGGGTCGAGATGGATACGGCGGATTTGGGCTTGCCTGGGTCCCCCATGCCATCGCTTCTGTCCGCTTTTTGATCGCTAAATCCCGTTCGTTAGGTATCACCATGAAAACAAAGGACTCTGCACTCAAAACCGATATGGTCCGGACGTACCTGCATGAGATTGGTCGGGTGCCGCTGCTCACACCTGAGCAGGAGATTGAATACGGCAAACAGGTTCAACAGATGATGGCCCTCCTAACGGCGAAGGAAAAGCTGGCAAAGCGTCTAGACCGGGAACCGACCCATGCGGAATGGGCAGAGGCCGTGAAGCTGGATGAGACGGAACTCCAGCGACAACTGCGCCAGGGGCAACGGGCTAAGCAAAGGATGATCGAGGCGAATCTGCGGCTGGTGGTGTCGATCGCGAAGAAATACCAACGGCGCAATCTGGAGTTCCTGGATCTGATCCAGGAGGGCAGCTTGGGCCTGGAGCGAGGGGTGGAAAAGTTCGATCCCATGCGGGGCTATAAGTTTTCGACCTATGCCTACTGGTGGATTCGTCAAGCCATCACGCGGGCGATCGCCCAGCAGGCCCGTACCGTGCGCCTGCCGATTCACATCACCGAAAAGTTGAATCAAATTAAACGGGTGCAGCGGGAGTTGGCCCAAACCTTGGGGCGCAGTGCCACGGCAGCCGACATTGCCAAGGCGCTGGATCTGGAACCAGAACAGGTGCGGGAATACCTGACAATGGCCCGTCAGCCCGTGTCCCTGGATGTCCGGGTGGGCGATAACCAGGATACGGAACTTCAGGAATTACTGGAGGACGAAAATACCTCGCCGGAGGAATTCACTACCCAGGAAGCCCTGCGCCAGGATCTTCGGGATCTAATGGATGAACTAACCCCCCAACAGCGGGAAGTGTTGAGCCTGCGCTTTGGCCTGGAAGACGGCTACAGCCTCTCGCTGGCCAAGGTGGGCGAACGGATGCGCCTCAGCCGGGAGCGGGTGCGCCAACTGGAACGCCAGGGCCTTGATCACCTGCGTCGCCGTCGGGCAATGGTTCGGGAATATTTAGCGAGTTAAGCGTCTTGCCCTCATCCCCAGCCCTGCCCCCCTAGCCCCCTGCGAACGGAGGGTAGGTGAAGGGGAGCCGGATTTTCAAGTCCTTCTCCCGTTCTGGGAGAGGGATTTAGGATAAGGGTCGCACAAGTTGAGATGCACCCTCCTAAACTCCTCCCAGCCCACCTTACCCCTACTTAAAACAAGGCCCAGAAAACTAATGTCCAGAAAACTAATTTTTAGTGCGATTTGGCTGGCATTTATCTTCTATGCCTTTGGCCTAGCCCCCCTCAATCAACCCGATACTCTGGATCTGATCCAAAAACTCTCCCTAGGGCAACTCCAGGGCATTAATCCCCTCATTATTGCCCTTTTTAATCTCATGGGGATTTGGCCCCTCCTCTATGCCAGCGTCCTCCTTGCGGATGGCCGCGGCCAAAAGCTCCCCGCCGCCCCCTTTGTTGCCTTGAGTTTTGGGGTCGGGGCCTTTGCCCTCCTCCCCTATCTTGCCTTGCGTCAGCCCAACCCCAGTTTCCAGGGTCCCCGCGATCGCATACTACGGTTCTTTGATTCCCGTTGGTTGGCGATCGCCCTTGCCCTAGGCGCGATCGCCCTTCTTGCCTATGGCCTCAGCCAGGGAGACTGGGCTGACTTTGCCCACCAGTGGCAAACCAATCGTTTTATTCATGTTATGAGCCTCGACTTTTGTCTGCTGGCCCTGCTGTTTCCCGCGATCGTGCCCGATGATATGGCCCGCCGCCAGTTTTACCAACCGCGTCTTTTGTGGCTGGTCAGCATGTTGCCTCTCCTGGGTCCCCTGGCTTACCTGATCCTGCGACCTCCCTTGCCGGAGCCGGAGCCTCAACTCCACCCCACAACCAACCGTTAATGACGCATCTAACGACGTATCTAACGACTCATCATCTAACGACTCATCGCCAACATGCGCTGAATCGGACGCAGCGCCGCTAACCGCGTCTCCTCATCCAGGGTGATCTCAGGTTGGCCGGTCTTCATGCAGTCATAGAGTTTTTCCAACGTATTCAGGCGCATGTAGGGGCATTCATTGCAGGCACAGTTCCCGGTGGGGGGGGCAGCAATAAACTGCTTATCCGGAGCCGATCGCTGCATCTGGTGGATAATGCCAGGTTCAGTCGCCACGATAAAAGTCGGGCGATCGCTGCGCTGCGTGTATTTAAGCAAGGCGGTGGTCGAACCAATGTAGTCTGCATGGCGCAAGACAGCCGCTTCGCATTCCGGATGGGCCAGCACTTCTGCCTCTGGGTGTTGTACCTTCAGTTCCACCAGCTTCCGCTCCGAGAAATTCTCATGGACAATGCAACTGCCTTGCCAGAGCACTATTTCCCGTCCGGTTTGCTGCATCACATACCGCCCTAGGTTCTGATCCGGCGCAAAGAGGATAGGCTGGTCAGCCGGAATTTGGCGCACAATCTCCACGGCGTTGGCACTGGTGCAGATGATATCGCTCAGAGCTTTAATCGCTGCCGAACAATTAATGTAGGAAATTACCAAATGATCCGGATGGGCAGCCTTGAACTGGGCAAACGCCTCCGGCGGACAACTGTCTGCCAATGAACAGCCTGCATCTAGATCCGGTAACAGTACCCGCTTGTCAGGATTCAGGATCTTCGCTGTTTCGGCCATAAAGTGGACCCCAGCAAAGACAATGACATCGGCATCTGTACTGACGGCTTGCCGAGCTAATCCCAGGGAATCACCGATATAGTCCGCAATATCCTGAATATCAGGGTCCTGGTAATAGTGGGCGAGGATGACCGCATTCAATTCCTGCTTGAGGGCCTGCACCGCCGCAAAGAGGTCAAGCGGACGGCGGGGGGCTGTCCCAGGACGATCGAGAAGGGTTGTAAACACAGGCCGTACTTCTGGTTGAAATAAATTTATTTGGCTGATTTGATTATAGTCATTTTCACCAAAATAGGCATTAGGTACAGGCTAGGGGTGGGGCGGGGGGAGCCTGATCGGTTTCCCTTCTCCCAGCTTGGGCCAAGGGGTTAGGGGATGAGGGGGCTTGGGTTAGATGACGACACCCACCGACAGAATAGAGACTACGGATGTAGGGTTCCAGGAGGCGAGGTTGAGGATGACAGAAAGAGGGGTAGCCGCGATCGTCTTGGCAGGAGGAGGCAGTACCCGCATGGGGGTAGATAAGGCACTGATTGCGGTTGAGGGGCAACCGTTGCTGCGGCGCGTGTGTGATGTAGCTAGCCAATGTTGTGAGGAGGTTTATGTGGTTAGCCCGCGATCGGCCCAATATCAGCCCTTACTGCCGCCTGCCTGTCGGATGATTCCGGAAACGATCGCTGCTGAGGGGCAGCCGCTGGGGCCACTAGTCGGTTTTGCTCAGGGTCTAGCGCAGGTAGAACAGGCATGGGTTCTGCTCTTGGCCTGCGATTTGCCCAATCTCCAGGTACCTATCCTGCAAGCTTGGATTGCCCACTTACCCAGCGTCGCACCCGAGGCGATCGCCTGTTTGCCCAGCCATCCCAAGGGGTGGGAACCCTTATGTGGGTTTTATCGGCGGAGTTGTTTATCGGACCTGCAACACTTTATTGACCAAGGCGGGCGATCGTTTCAAGTATGGTTAAAGTCGCGATCGGTGCAGGCCATTAATGACTTCACGGATGTCAACCTCCAAATGCTCCTGAACTGTAATGAACCCGACGATCTCAAGTCCATTTTATCTATTTCTCTCCCTATTTCCGATAGATAAAGCCCCCGCCTATACCCTGGGTTGGCTCACGCAATTGAATATCATCCTCAATTGGACCGATAGCACATGGAATCTTCTCGGCCCAGCACTGCGTGGATATCGTTGGGTAAAAGTAGATCACATCATTTACCTGGGCCTGATGCAGCGTAACCGTGGGTAGTCGCGATGGTAACAGGAGATAGTCTAGATGTTGGGTCACCCCCAAGATCATCAGGATACCGGCCAAGACACTCAGCCAAATCAGGGATAGAAATTGGGGCAACGTTTGGGACACATGATTAAACATGTTCCCAAGGGTCTCGCCCCCCCGCCTGAACAGGGACGGCCATTGATCAGCAACCCAGTAGGCGGGCAATATAGCAAAGTAGCCAAGGCCATGCCGTAGGAGCGGGGATTTCAGCATCACCAACAGAGAACCAGTGGCTCCCAACAGGAGTAACCAAGGGCGACCTTCAAAGTGCTTCTGACGAAATTTTTTAAGAATTTGTAACCCTGCAATAACTGAGATGCCTAACAAGAGAGGGATCAAGATATTTAATTTTTCACCCGGCAACCATTGCGTGATCAGGTTAAATAACCACCACCAGATTTGATCGAACCAGGATAGTTTTTCCCCGGTGGGTACCCAGGGATTAGGCAGTGCTTCCAGTTCTTGGGCGATCGCTACCTGAATCGTCCAGGGAAAATCCAGCCCAAACAAAGTGGTGGGAAACAAGGGAAAGCCAATAACCACATATCCATACAAAAATATGGGCAACAGTAATACAAACGGTAGCCCCAAGCCGACAGCGATTCGTTTCCAGGTTAGCTGACCTCCCGTCAGATAAAATAGGATCGCGATCGGCACTAAGGCAATGCCATTGAGTTTGATAGCCATTGCTCCAGTGGCCAGAATCAGGGGAATAATGCGAACATCGAGTAAGCGTTGCGCTCCAGAGAGAGTGGTAGCCAATGGGCTTTCCCTGGTGCTCAGCAAGATTGCCCAGGCAATTATCCCCGTCAGCAGGATTAAGGGAAAATCGGGAGCGGTAGAAACGGGCATAAACCAGGGAATTTTGATCAAAAAGGCGATCGGCAGAGTCATGCCTAGAAAAATGGTGATAAAGCGATCGGCGAGCCTTGCACTCGCTGTTGAACTGGCCTTAGCGCTAATGAGCCATTGTCCAATCGCCAGATAAAATATGAAGCTGTTGGCAACTGCACTGGCACGGGCCGTTAAAAAGCCACTCGCAAACGGTGCTAACAGCGCGAACCAGGCGGAGGTAAATCCAAAGCGAGAATTAATTAAACCCATGCCCGGAACGGTGCCAAACTCCGCCAGCCATTTAATGACACCATAGTGGTAGAGTCCGGTATCAAACCAGGCAACCTCACGGGTAGAAAAAGCGGCGATCCCGATCGCCAGTATGCCCACCAAGGGCAGACGCGGTTGAGAATAGAGGCGACTATACCGGAACAGATCCTGCCTGACCGGGCGAAAGAAAAGCGAACAACCCACGCCCAAGAGGGCCGTCCCCAGACCGACGAGGGGAGAAAGCGGTAAAACGAGTGAAATCCCCAGTAAGGCGATCGCCAGCAGGACTAATCCCAGCCAAACCGCCAGTATCGCGCGATCGCTTCCCCGACCATAGCCATCAGCAGCAGTCAGCTTAAGCACGGCTGTTCCTATCACCAGGCAAACCACGAACAAGAACGTCCAGGCGACAAGATAAAAAAGCACATTCGCTCCTACTTCGAGTCGAAAGTGACCATGTTTATAGTACAATAGAAAGCCTAGATTAAGCTGAGATGAAGCAGTTCAACCATCCCAACCAACGAGATAATACTGATTATCGAGTAAGGATTTCCACTGTTGGCCATATCCTTAAAATTATCACAATCACGATTTTAATCGTCACAAGCCTCATTCTGTTATTGCTAGTCTTGTTAAATTCTAATAAAAGCCAAAATTGGAGAGTTATAAATAAGTCTTATACGAAGCTCTTCTAGTTGCTTTTGCCAAGATTTTAGCAAAATATAATACCTTTGCTCGGGGTCATATTCTGCGAGATGTGGGTGAAGAACAGTACACCGTTAAGGCTTGGATCTCGATCCGACCGGCAGCCTGCCTCCCCCTAACCCCCCGTTTGCGGGGGGA
>CAZHXN010000004.1:73531-102704 GCA_964536415.1 uncultured bacterium | reverse complement strand
CCAGGCACGCCCCGATCTTTCAGTATCCTCTAACGGATCGTTGAACAAAGAACCAGCACCGCGGCGGGGGGCGGGGGGCTAGGCGGTGCAGTCGGAACCGATTCCCTGGCCGTGCTACTGCGTGAACGGGCAGCGGTAGGATTCAGGCCCTCTTGGAAATGACTCACCGTGACGATCGCGGCAATCATAAAATAGAACAACCGCAATCCCCAGCTACAGAGGGTCATGAGGGTAGCGACGATCGCGGTCCCCAACCCTGTGACTTTGGCAAACTGATCCTCTACCCGGGCGTCAATCCGCGTCGCCCGTTGCATCTCCGGCTGACTGGTGGGCAGCGTCGTATAACGGGCTGTATAGCGATAGAAACCCCACAATCCCTGGCTGTGGATGCGATCCTCGAGGTAGGCATTCGTCAGGGCGATCGCCTCTGATCGATTTAATTGCGCCTGATCGGCCACGGCCTCGACCCAGCGATCGTAGCGTACCTGGGGACTGATCATCAAAATGAGCGGCACGAGAACAATCAACAAGGCCGCACTCAGCCGCTGTCCCCACTGGCTAGATAACCAACGGGTCAGCATCCCAAACCCCAAGCCCAAAATTGCAAAGACCAGGAGGTTGCTGAGTTCTGCCAACTCCAGGCTTTGCAGCAAGCCGCCCAAGAAGGGAATCGGGTAGATCACAGACTCGGCGAGTTGGCTCAGGAGGTACTTGACGAGGGCTGCCGTTGCTGTCACCGCGATCGCGCCACCGCCATAGAGGGCGAGACGGACAGGGAAGCGGGTGAGGGGAGAAGGCACATGCATGGGGGCTGTGACGATCGCCGTTGATGGAGCTAGGGGAGACTTAGAGACCTGCATAGTCGGTGGTATCCCAAGACAGAAAAAGAGCGAGGACCGCTGCTCAGCGACGGTCCAAAAAAGTTGCGCTGATGATAGCACTCTTGTCCGAAACTAGACGGACCAGGGTAAATGCAGGCTGAAGGTTGTCCAGTTTTGCTCACTCTCTAGGGTGAGGGTACCGCCCAGGGACTCTACCAGCTTTTTCACCAGAGCAAGGCCCAAACCCGTGCCGCTATGTTGCCAGGGGTTGGCATTGGGAATCCGGTAGAAAGTGTTAAAAATCCGATCGTGTTCAATGATGGGAATTTCCACGCCGGAATTTTTCACCTGGAGGATAACCGTGGTAGCTGTGGTTTGCACGCCCAGGTGGATCGTTTCCCCCGCCGGTGTGTGCTTGAACGCATTTTCAAGCAACTCGGTCAGGCTCCGTTCTAGGTAGGCCAAATCTGTTATCAGGGGGGGGATGGCCGCCGGTATCTCCAGATGAAACTGCTGCTGCTGTTGTTGGGCACGATCCTGGAAACGTTGGGCAATCTGGGGCAAAAAATAGCGCAGATCAATTGCAGTTGGCATCAGTGGTTCCGTCTCGGCATCCAGCCGCGTCAGCCAGAGTAGATCGTTGATCAAGCGAATTTCCCGTTCCGTTTCACTTTTAAGAATGCTGAGGTAGCGATCGTAATCGTCACGCATACCGGCTTGTTGCAGCAACAAGTCCAGCATTTGGGTGGCTAGTTTGATATTCGCCATCGGCGTGCGCAGTTCGTGAGACACCGTACTGAGGAAGTCATCCTTAAGCCGGTTCAACCGTTCGAGTTCCTCCACCTGGGCCTGGGCAGCCTGATACAGCCGGGATTGACGCAGGGCGATCGCGCATTGGTTAGCCACCTGTTGCACCAGACGCACCTCCTGCTCATTAAAGATACTGGTAGGGGGTTTAAATAACCAGATGTCGCCCAGCACCCCCTGATCATCCACAATCGGATAGGCAAGGATCGTCAGGTGTTGCTGCCATGTGCCAGCGGCGTCACCGTGCGAACGCAGGGGGGGGACAAGACCACAAAATTGGCAGGACTCACCCCTAAATAGGTAGGGATAAATTTCAGGGTAGAGAGCATTGGCAATGCTGAATGTTCTGCCGACGGCTGGAGCCAGACGGGTGCTGACTTCATGGGCGATCGTCGATTGGGTATGGTCAGCGTTGTAAATGCCCGTATCACAGGCTTCTACCTGAAGTCCCTGGGCCAACTCTTCGACGGCTGTTTGCAAAATCTGGTGTTCATCGAGGCTATCGCGGACCTTATCAGTAATGCGTTTGAGCCGTGCTTCAAAATCTAGGGCCTGTTGGAGTTGAGCCGTGCGTTCCTGCACTTGTCGATCCAGCGTGGCATTTAATACATTCACTTGCTGATGCAATTCAGCCTGCTGGATGGCGATCGCTAATTGACCCGCCAATTGTTGCAACAGCTGCCCCTCAATCGCCTCCCACCACCGGGGTCCCTGGCAGTGATGGGCGATCAATAATCCCCAAAGCCGACCACTGTGAACGATCGGCACCACCAACTTGGCCCGCACCTGCAGGCGTTCCAGCATTTCGATATGACACTCGGAAAAACCAACCCTGTAAATATCGTTCACCGCATTGACATGATTGTCATGGTAGGTGCTCCCCTGGGTTTCCACAAAGCAGGAATCTGTAATTTCCTGGGAGAGAATCGGTAACCAACCCGCTGCCACGGACTCGGCCAGGACCACCCCATGCCAATCGGCAGTAAACCGGTAAATAATTACGCGATCGGTGTCCAGGAATTGCCGCACTTCTTCAACGGTCGTCCGGAGGATCTGAGCCAGATCCAGGGAGGCGCGGATGTGATCATCGATAAGATAGAGCATGCGCTCCCGCTGGAATTCGGATTGTACCTGCGCTTCTGTCTGCTTGCGGGCCGTGATATCCCAAATGTACCCATGCCAGAGGACACTCCCATCGGCCAATTTTTCCGGCATGGCATGGCCTTCGCGCCATTGCACCCCCTTTCCCGGCAGGATCACCCGGTACTCGTCATGCCAGAGGGTCAGGTTGTGAAAGGACTGCCAAATAGCCTCAACCACCCACTTCACATCATCGGGATGTAACCGTGCCAACACAGCGGTGGCATCCTCCCGCACCTGCTCAGATGTGACCCCATAGATCTCACGAATGCCTTCGCTGGCATAGGGAAAACAGGAGTGACCATTGGGGTAGAGCCGGTATTGATAAACGACCCCCGGTACCTGTTGTAACAGTTTGCGCAACATCTCATCGCGATCGCGTAGGTGTTGATCCATACGCTTACGATCGGTAACATCCACATAGGTGATGGCCACCCCATACTGGTCCAGAGGAATCGGCGCGGCACTCACATTGAGCCAGCGTACCTGGCCATTGGGTTGTACAACCCCCATCTCAACATTCTCAACCGGCACATTTTCCCGCAAAGCGCGGACACTCGCATATTCCTCCGGGGGCATGGGTGACCCGTCCGGACGAATAATCTGCCAGTTGGGGGCATCGAGATCCCGGTGCAGGTGCTCAGCCGCCTCTATCCCCAAAATCCGCTCAGAAGCGGGGTTAACCTCGATCAAACGCCCCTGGGCATCCGTAATGGAAACCCCCACAGGTAAGGTCTGAAACAAAATCTGGTATTTCTGCTGGCTTTCGTAGAGGGCTGCCTCAATCCGGACCCGATCGCTGATGTCGATACTGGTGCCAATCAAGCGGTAAATCCGCCCAGTGGCATCGCGCAGCGGGGTGAGTTTGGTTAACCACCAGGTATCCTGTCCTTGAAACGGTAGATATTCCTCATAAACGATCGGTTGCCCTGCCAGAACACAACTGCGATAGTGGGAGCGGAGCGCAGCCGCCACATTAGGAGGGAAGAATGCTTCTGGGGTTTGCCCCTGGAGGTCCTGGTTCCGAATCCCCGTCAGGCGCTCATGGGTGGGGTTGAGACCCCCATAGCGGAAGTGGCCATCGGGCAACACATCAACCACAAAAATTGAGACATCGCACCCATCGTAAATACTGCGCAAAAAAGCTTCCTGCTCCCGCAGGGTCTGCTCAGCAGCCACGCGATCGCTCACATCCCGACAGATCCCAAAGAGGGCAGGGCGATGCTCCCAACTCCCCAACGTCACTCTCGTTTCTACCGCGATCTGGGTGCCATCCCTCGCCAGCAGTGGGATCGTACACAAGGTACGCTGGCCAGCTAGCATCTCGGCAACGATCCCAGCAACCTCTGCCCGTCGCTCAGGGGGATGGAGATCCAGGATCGTCAGGGTTTTTAGTTCAGCCTCAGTATAACCCAGCCAGGTTTGCGCAATCCGATTCGCTCGCAGAATCCGCCCCTGCGCATCTGCCACAAACACAAAATCTTCTAGAGAATTAAATAAAATTTCCAACTGAGTCTGGCTCTCCTGGAGGGCAACCTCAGTCTGTTTCTGGGCAGTAATATCAGTATTGGTCCCGATCATCCGCAGGGGTTCCCCAACCGCCGTCCTCTCCACCACCTCCCCCTGCATCTGAAGCCAGCAGTAACTTCCCGCCTCAACCTCAAAACGATACTCACTGCCGAACGGGTCAGTGCCTTCGTGCCAATCGTGCAAATAGTGATCGACCGCAGCGATCACCCTCGCCCGGTCATCCGGATGAACGCGCTGCGTCCATTCCGCATAGGTAAACCGGATCTCCGTATCCGTGTGGCCCGCTGGAGACGACTGGCGACGATACATCACCAGCATATTGCTGGCCAGATCCCAATCCCAGACAGCATCGCCACTAACAGCCGGTGGACTAATAGCCGGTGGACTGTTAGGGGACATCGCAGTGGGGGAGATAGGGTCGCCTTCCCAACCCCTATCCCCTGCCCTGACCTCCTCAGGTGGCAGCAAGTTGGCCTGATTAGACTGACAAAAATGGGGATAATGAAACTGATCAATCGGATCAATGCGATTGCCAGCGTTGCCAGCGTCAGCAAAGGTTGTCGGCGCAAGCGGTACGATCGTCGGCAACAACCCTGGAAGCAAAGCACGCTGGGGGCCAGACTCGACGCGCGCAGCGTCTCCATCAGCACAATCGGATAAAGCCATCCCCACGTACATAGCTACCTGTTGCAAATACTGAATCTCCAAGGACTGCCATTGACGCGGCTCCCTACACTGATGAACAATCAGTGCCCCCCACAAGGTGAGATCATTGGTTAGCACCGGTACCACAACCTTGGCCCGCACCTGATACCGCTTGAGCAGGGCACGCTGACAAGCAGGTATAGCCACTACATAACTATCAATATCTGCAATGCTCCTAAACTGACCTTGCTGGAGGCCTTCGAGCCAGCTTTGATCTAGGTAAAGGTCACGGCTTAACGGCTCCACGATCGAGGACCAGGGGCTATTGACGGCTTCTGCCTGTACGACTCCTTCCCCCTCCGGCAAAAGGTGATATAAGATGACCCAATCGACGTGCAGCGTCTCTCGCACCCTTGCCAGAATCTCGTTGAGAGGGGCAGCCACATCAGTATTTAGCGCGAGGGCATGGGCGATCGCGACGACAGATGCTAGAACGCTTTCTAGGGAGGGGAATGCCCCAGTCATTGGTCCTACTACGGATAAATGCGACATTAAACTCAGAGGGTGTGGCAACGATCACGCTAGCAACAATTACATGGGCCATCAGGGGAACGCGATTGGTCCCACTTCGCCAACCTGAGAGAAGGGGAGGGAGGACTTTATTTTAATGATACCCACCTACTTAGCCCTTCCAGCAGGGGAATCTGCCCATGCTTTTGGAAATCATTTTTAAAGTTTTTTTGAGAAGACAATTGAAAAACTCCTCCCTTATCATACAGAACTTGATGATCCCAGCCCTCTGAGATCCAATTGATGTCGGAGTTTAAACATCGCTTTGCAATCAAGCTACCTGCGATCGATATAACACTACCCATAGTCAAGCATAATGCCAACATAGGTAGTATTTATACGGATACTTTCAGCACCTAGGAAAGGGGAGTGTCGATAAGATTAAGAGATGTGAAGGAGTCATGGTCAATTCAGAAGGTGTGACGAATCTGACGATCGCCCTGGCAATTGTGTAGGTGTTAATTCGTATTCTCTATCCTGGTTGACTGACCAATCTTTTCCCCTTGCGTGAGGAGAAAAAAGAGAGAAAAAAGAACGGAGATAGTTACTCAGTTTCCCTCCCTTTTCACCTCTCGATCCTCACTCCTCAATCCCTTCTCCCAGCGGGGCGAAGAGACTTGAACCACCCCTCGCCCGTTCTGGCAGAGGAGTGGGGGTGAGGGTATCCTCGTCGGGATTAGCTTGCTGACCACGGGGATTTCGGTCATGATATTGGCGATCGCAGCGCGACACGTTGTCCGTGGATCCACCCTCGATCAGTAAGGCTGCGAGCCATCCGGCTGCCCCCTGCCCTACCCGTTCCCTCAATCATGAACGACACTGCCATCCAGCACCTCTGGGAGTTGATTGGGGCTGCGATCGCCCTCGACCCTGCTGCCTACGAACTCGTTCAAACCCTCCCCCGTGGCACCCAGGCTGCCCTCGTGATCGTCCTGCTGGCTGGGTTATCCCAAACCTTGGGACAGGGGATTGTCCTCTTTGTGAATCGGGTTAAACCGTTGCGGTTTGTCTTGAGTGTGCTGCTCTCCGCCGTGCTATTTGGCTTTAGTTATTTCTTCTGGAGTTTGAGTACCTGGCTAGTCTGCGACTGGCTGCTAACAGCAGCGGTTCCATTTCAGGCGATCTACCGTACCCTGGCCCTCGCCTTTGCCCCCCAACTGTTTGGTTTCCTCGTGGCCTTACCCTATGCGGGGGTAACGATCGGGATAGTGATCTCCATCTGGACCCTGCTGTCCTCCGTGCGGGGGTTAGAGGTGGCCCTGGGGTTAGCCATGTGGCCGGCTTTTTGGTGTACCGCCCTAGGTTGGGTTGTTTTCCAAATCCTGCAACGCACGATCGGGCGACCCGTCACTGCGATCGCCCGCTGGCTGACAAATCAAACAGCAGGAGTCCCACTGGTAAACAATCCCAAAGCCTGGGAATTCTGGCTAGAAACGGAACATTCCCCAGCAATCTCGGTGACTGTCGGCGGCACTCGCGAAGCCTCTCCCCAGTCGCATCGTCCCCCCAACCGCGATAATGAGTAGCAGGTTCCCAACCCTATCGCTTGCAACCATGTTTTTGGAACACCCTGCTCCTGGTCCCCGTCGCCTTGCCGTCGAATTTCGCTGGATGGGTTGGTTGGGCTTTTGGCTTCAGTCCTTGTTGGGGTTTGTCCCTATTTCGTTATTGATCTTTGCCCTATTCCTCTATCAGCGTCCAACCCGGGGCACAGTCGGGATTGGCAATGTCTTAGCGTTTGCCTGTCTGATTGCCCTCCTGTTCACGATTTACTGGTGCTTTCGCTATACGCGGGTGGCGATTGACCTGGAAAATCCTAACTTTCGGCCTCGCCGCATGGATGTCATTCGTACCCTCTGGGTGGGGTTACTCAGTAATGCCGCGGGAATGCTGTGTGCCGTGCTGATTGGGATGGGCAAAGCGGGTACGTTGTTAACCACTATGCTATCCCTGCCCCCGGGGGCGATCACGCTGACCACGCCCGTGGCAGGGGGAACCTTGCTCAATCGGGGACCCGTCATTACGGTTCTGGATATGGTGGCCATGCAGGCGGTGGTTAATACGATCGCTGCCGAGTTGGTAGGGATTCTGGTCGCCCTGTGGTTGCTGTATCGCCTGGGCTATCAACAATCGTGAGGAGGCGGGCAAAGGGGCCATGACTAACGCTAACAAACGGTTTTTTGTTATTCGTATCCCGGAACATGCTTTTTTCTCGACAACAAAACCCATACAACTTCAACGATTACGAATAATACGAATGAGTTTATCAAGAATCTCAAAAATATCCAGGGAACCACGATCAAGCTTACCACGGCAGCCTACGCAGACATTTATGCCAATCTGCTATAAGGCAAGACCTGTATTTTGGGGGAGCTATTACCCAATTCTCTGCGATCGCAGACACGTTTGTTGCCAATCCTGACCTGCCCGATCGCTTTTGTCATCTGCTTACCGGCCCACCCCTCAGGTTCCCAGCCAGTTGCTGAGCCTGACAATAACTTGACAATAATGAGTCAAATAATCAGTCAAAATCCAAATGACTGCAAACCCCGGCACTGACGGAGTTGACGTCCCCTTTCCCCCAGTCTTCTTCTCGGCTGAGAACAAAACAAGAAGTCGAGAGCGCCCACCCGAATCAGATCCTTACAAGGGAACTTTGCGCATCAGATCACGAATGACATTGTCCTTGACCATCAGCAGGCGCGAGGCTTGCCGTAACAGATCGAGGGCCTGCTCATGGCTTATCTTATTCAGGGATTCCTCGACTAGTCGCATTTGGAATTGCTGCTCCAGGGAAAGCTCAAAGGTTGCGGGGTCCATAATGCTGTCCTCCTTATCAGTAAGTCGTGTCGCTCTAGAGATGCAGGTGATGTCACTGCTGGGGTACGCCAGCCTGCGCGCTCTACCTGCCTACTATGGTAGACACACTCTCCTACAACCAAACGTGCATTTTTGTAGGTTTTTTTACAAATTTTAACTCAAAAAATCAAGAAATGTCGACATTGCTGCTATAGGTGGAACCAACCCGCTACTCATAGGACGTACTAATGGTTAAGAACACTAAATATAGTGTTTGGTCTCGTTACAGTTGCTTTACCTTTCTTGATAAGGATAATCCTGATCGGGTGAAAGCAGCAGGATCAGGGGCGATCGAGGATGAAGTCATCCCGACAACCTGACGCCGGGGAGGGAATCCCGGATAATAGGAGTACCGTCGCAACGGGATCTCAGTTCACTCGCTCAGGATGATGTCGTTATGAAGAAGTTTATTTACTGGTTGATGGGGGAGAAGGCTGGTCGCACGATCGTGGGGACCTGGAACTGGCTCTGGGGGCTACCGGTTGAGTCAGGGGGGGCTGTGGCGGTCTCGGTGGCTGAGGAGTCATTGCAGTCCATGCAGGAGTCGGTCCAAAAGCTGGCGCAAGCAGTTGCCACGCAGGTGGCGGCCTATGAGCGAGCCAAGCAAAAGTACGAACAGAAGGCTAAAGAAATGGCCAACCTGGAGCAGCAGGCGATCGTGGCCCAACAGGGGGGTAACGAGGAAGCTGCCCGTCTGGCGATGGCAAAGGTGATCCAGATCGAGCAGCTGCTACCCCAGTTAGAGGCCCAGGTTTAACAGGCGGATCAATTTGTCAAAGCCTCTAAGGACAAGCTCAACCGCGAACGCATGAAGCTAGAGCAATACAAGGCTGACATGCAGAATATGAAGGACTTGGCAGAAATTAATGAGGCCCTGGCCGCGATCGCCAAGGTCAATAACGAATTTGATATCGGCTCAGCCCGCTCCCAATTTGAGTCGGCTAAGAATGCTGTTCAGCGTCGCAACTTGCAACAGAAGGCCCTCGCAGAAATCTCGGAAAATCCTGCCGAGCAACTCCAGGCCGATCTCGAACGAATGAGCCTCGATCAGGAGGTTGCCCGTCGTCTACAACAGATGAGTGGTCACCCTGAAGCTGCTAGGCTCCCCCAAGATCAATAGTGGGGAAGAATGATGTCAATAACGCAGTAAATGTCAATAACGCAGTAAATAATGAGGAGAAAAGCGGGGTAGACGAGAGGAGGGCCGATCGCTGATCCTCAAGCTACTTCGTCGCCGGGTGGGCGTACTGCCCCCAGAGTTGACGGAACGGGTGCAGGCATTGGAGTTGCCGCAGCTTGAGGCGTTGGGGGAGGCGTTGTTGGATTTGACCCAGGTGGAGGATTTGGTCGCTTGGCTCGATTTATAAACAAACAATCGGTCGTCAAACCCCGATCGCATCGCGTCTCTGTAGGAGAATCGCCTCAGGCACTATCCTGCTGATACTGAGCCGCCTTGGCATAATCCCCGATCGCGTGGCAATTCACCTGGAGACTACCCAACGCTTGCTTTTCCACCCGCCGATCCTGCAACTCCCGCGCCAACAAGAGCCGCTGTTCATAGCAGGTAATGGCCTCTGCATATTGGCCCATCGCATCGTAGGCCACCCCCATACTGCCCCAGGCTTGCTCCTCCATGCGGCGATCGCCGAGCTTGTGGGCAATCTCCTGACGCCGTTTGGCATAGGCCACCACCTGGGGATAGTCATTCACTGAATAGCAGGCATTTTCCAGGTTGCGCAGGATTTGGGCCTCTGTGCGCTCATCGCCGCTGTTTTGGGCAATCTTGAGGCGTTCGGCATTATAGGCAATCGTGCGATTGTAATCCCCCAGGGCATGATAGGTGTTGCCCAGATTTCGCAACACCTGCTTGGCCACATGATGGTCTTTGGCCTCCTGGGCAATCTCTAGACTTTGCTGCTGATACAGGGTTGCCTTCTCCAAATCCCCTTGGGCCTTATAGACCAGACCCAGGTTATTCAAAGCCGCCGCCTCGGCCCGCTTGTCCTGAAGCTTGCGAGCCAGCATCAGTGCCTTTTCCTGATAGGCGATCGCCTGCTCCATCTGGCCAAGGTGCCGAAACGCATTCCCCAAGAGGCCAAGGGCCTGACTCTCAGTCCGAATATCCTGCACATGGCCCGCCAACTCCAGCCGCTGTTGGGCATACCGCACCGCATCTTCATAATGCTTCAGGCCATAACTGGCACTACTAAGCCCCCCTAGGGCCTTAAGAACCCCCCCAATATCCTCCAGACTTTGGTATAGAGACAGTGCTTGTTTGAAGTGGGTAAGGGCCTCGGTAAACTGGCGAACTTGTTGTTGCTCCATTCCCTTCCGGAGGGAGCGTTCGGCCTCGCCTCGGCGATGCTCTGCTTCGATATGGGCAATCGATTCAGTTCCCTGTAACTGTTGCAGCACGCGCAAAGCTGAGCGCCGCTCCCCGCCAGAGAAGTTGACCGTATTGCCTTCATATTGATAATGAGCCGGGAAATTCATATTGCCCTCTTTGCCTCCCAAGGCTCTTGGCATGATTCCGTTCGCGTAGTGTCTCCTCTGGAAAACGGTAGAGGCTTCCCCCCAGTAGAATAACCGATACACCCCTAGAATTGTGCCCCCTGTTTTAAGGTGATCTTTCCCAAGGTGCTCTTCAATGTACCCCCTGCAATCTGATTATGCCGAAGATAACCCACTGCTGGCGAAGCGGGACCCCAGTACGACCGCCGCTAGAAGGCAGGCAGATCTAGTTTAAGGATGAGGATAGCCTTATCCCTATGTTCTTAGGGTACCCTGCTCAACCGGTGATTACGTCCGTAGATCTCACAAGATCTCGCCAAAACCCGATCAAATATTAAGATACTTTAACTGCTCAAATATTAAGATAGTTTAACTGCCCTGCCCCCGTTGGTGTCGCTGCTGGAGAACCACTGTGACCGCTTCCCCTTTTATTGCTGAACGCCTGCTCTTTACCCCCGCGTCCCCTGCTTACGATGCCCTGCCCGTTGTCTTTGCCTTCCCCAATACCTACAGCGTTGGCATTACCAGTCTGGGGTATCAGGCGGTGTGGGCCATGCTAGCCAGTCGTCCTGATGTGCAAGTGAGCCGCCTGTTTACCGATGTTGCTGAACCGTTGCCCCGTGGACCAGCCCTGCTGGGATTTTCCCTTTCCTGGGAACTGGACTACGCCAACGTGCTCAGCCTCCTGGAACAACTGGACATTCCCCGCCAGGCGAGCGATCGTACCACAACCCATCCCCTCGTTTTTGGCGGGGGACCCGTCCTCACGGCCAACCCGGAACCCTTTGCGGATTACTTCGATGTGATTTTGTTGGGCGATGGTGAAATCCTGATCCCAGCCTTGATTGGTGCTGTTCAGACAGTGCGGGGGGAATCGCGCGATCGCCAACTTCGCCACTTGGCCCAAGTGCCCGGTCTCTACGTCCCCAGCCTGTATGACGTGACCTACGTCAGCCCCGATGGGCCAATCGACCAAATTACGCCAAACTACCCCGACATCCCGGCTCAAGTTGAAAAACAAACCTACCGGGGCAATACCCTCCTGGCTTCGACAGTCGTCACCCCCCAAGCCGCCTGGGAAAATATCTACATGGTCGAGGTGGTCCGCAGTTGCCCGGAACTGTGCCGCTTCTGTTTAGCCAGTTATCTCACCCTACCCTTCCGGACGGCCTCGGTGACCGAAAGCCTCATCCCAGCCATCGAACAGGGCCTACAAGTGACCGATCGCCTGGGTCTGTTGGGGGCCTCAGTGACCCAACACCCAGAGTTTGATGATTTACTGGCCTACCTCGATCGCCCGGACTTCGACTCGGTACGTCTTAGCTTGGCCTCGGTCCGGACCAATACGGTGACGGCAAACCTCGCTCGCGCTCTGGTCAAACACGGGGCCAAGTCGATCACGATCGCCGTCGAAAGTGGTTCCGATCGCCTCCGTAATCTGATCAATAAGAAACTGCACACCGATGAGATCACTGCGGCGGCGGTTCAGGCCCAAGCCGGTGGCCTCAGTGGCCTCAAGCTCTACGGCATGGTGGGCCTCCCCACGGAAACAATGGATGATCTAGAACAAACCGTGGCCATGATGCTGACCCTGAAGCAGGCCGCCCCCCAATTACGGCTCACCCTGGGGTGTAGCACCTTTGTGCCCAAGGCTCATACGCCTTTCCAATGGTTTGGGGTCGATCGCCAAGCTGAGAAACGCCTGCAATTCTTGCAAAAACAATTGCGCCCCCACGGGATTGATTGGCGTCCAGAAAGCTATAACTGGTCCGTCATCCAGGCCCTGATCTCCAGAGGCGATCGGCGTCTGAGCCGTTTGTTAGAACGGGTACGCCACTATGGCGACAGCCTGGGCAGCTACTGCCGTGCCTTTAAGGAACTGCGGGGACAGCTACCTCCCCTGGAATTTTATGTCCACGATCGCTGGTCGACGACCCAAACTCTGCCCTGGAGCCATCTTCAGGGAACCTTGCCCGAAGCCACACTCGTGAAGCATGGGGAGGCCGTCTGGGCAAAAGGTGACCGTAAGGGTGCCGAAAGTCAGATAATAAAGAAATAAGAAGAAATCCTTCTGTCAGTTAACACTATGGGCACTCCGTCTGGAAATATGGCTCAATCCCTTACCCCCGCTGCGGTCTTAGCGGTTCTCCGTCCCGTGCAAGACCCGGAATTGCGGCAAAGTCTGGTCGAACTCAATATGATCCGCAATGTCGCGATCGCCGACGGGGGGCGCGTCAACTTTACCCTGGTCCTGACCACGCCCGCCTGTCCCCTGCGGGAGTTCATTGTGGAGGCGTGTCAGCAAGCGGTCAAAACCTTACCGGGGGTCACGGAAGTGAGCGTTGACGTGACCGCCGAAACGCCGCAGCAAAAGGCCCTACCCGATCGCCAGGGGATTGCGGGCGTGAAAAATATTGTGGCTGTCTCCAGTGGCAAGGGGGGCGTTGGCAAGAGTACGGTGGCGGTGAATATTGCCGTGGCCCTTGCCCAATCCGGGGCCAAAGTGGGCCTCCTGGATGCCGATATCTACGGTCCCAATGCGCCAACCATGTTAGGACTAGCGCAGGCCAAAGTCATGGTCCAGCAGGGGGCACAAGGTGAGGTCTTGGAACCATCCTTTAACCACGGCGTCCAATTGGTCTCGATGGGCTTTTTGATCGACAAGGATCAACCCGTGATCTGGCGGGGACCGATGCTCAATGGCATTATTCGCCAGTTCCTCTACCAGGTTGCCTGGGGTGAGTTGGACTACTTGATAGTTGATTTACCCCCAGGGACGGGCGATGCCCAATTGACCCTGGTCCAGGCGGTGCCAATGGCCGGTGCCGTGATTGTGACCACGCCCCAGGATGTGGCCCTCTTGGATGCCCGCAAGGGGCTGAAGATGTTTCAGCAGATGGGGGTGCCCGTGCTGGGGATTGTTGAAAACATGAGCTATTTCATCCCCCCCGACCAACCCGATAAGCAATATGACATTTTTGGTTCGGGTGGCGGTGAGAAAACCGCGAAGGAATTACAAGTCCCCCTGTTGGGCTGTGTGCCGCTGGAAATCTCTCTCCGCCAAGGGGGCGATCGCGGCGTACCCATTGTCGTCGGCGAACCGGATTCGGCCTCGGCCAAGGCGCTGGTGGCGATCGCTCAACAGGTGGCTGCCAAGGTTTCGATCGCCGCCCTTACGTGAAGACCGGGGAGAGAGAATAGAGGACAGAATAGTTCCCTCGCTCCTAATACTGCTTTTCTCGCTCCTAATACTGCTTTTCTTGCTCCTTTTCTCTCCGCCACTATCGAATGCTAAAAAAATCCCACTTCTATTTGCGTTGGCAAACCTGGCTCCAGCCCTGGCAACAGGTGGATTGGCTGCTGTTTGGCCTCATCATGGGGTTAACCCTGTTAGGGGGCGTTATGATTCACAGTGCCGAACTCAACCAGAGCGATACCCTCTTCGCTTGGCAGCATTTAGTCACGGGCGGGTTTGGTGTGGTGATTGCGCTGATGCTGGCCCGCTTTCGGTATGATGTCCTGCTGGGCTGGCACTGGATTATCTATGGGATCACTAATCTCTCGCTGATTGCGGTGATGTTTATTGGTACCACAGCCATGGGGGCGGAACGCTGGATCACGATCGGGGGGTTTAATGTCCAACCCTCGGAGTTTGCCAAGGTGGGTATTATCGTCACCCTGGCGGCTCTGTTCCATACCCGCACAGCAGCAACCATCCCGGCGGTTCTGTCCAGCCTTGCGGTGACGGCGGTTCCGTGGCTGTTGATCTTTGTGCAGCCTAACCTGGGAACAGCGCTCATTTTCGGGGCGATTACGATGGGGATGCTTTACTGGGGTAATGCGAATCTCGGTTGGTTAGTGCTGATGATCTCGCCGCTGGTGTCGGCCATTTTGTTTAACGTGTTTCTACCCCTCTGGCTCGTCTGGGTTGTCGTGTTGGGGTTGATTGGTTGGTTGACCTTACCGTGGCCCCGGATTGGCGCCTTCGCCGCTGTGGCCGTGAACCTGATTGCGGGGGAGTTGGGCCACATTCTGTGGGGGCTACTTCAGGACTACCAAAAGGATCGAATTCTGCTATTCCTCAACCCGGACAAAGATCCGCTCGGCGGTGGCTACCACCTGATCCAGTCGCGGATTGCGATCGGGGCCGGGGAACTGTGGGGTCGGGGACTCCACCAGGGTACCCAAACCCAACTGAGCTTTATCCCCGAACAGCATACGGATTTCATTTTCTCGGCGATCGGGGAGGAACTGGGCTTTGTCGGCTGTCTCGTGGTTCTGGTAGCCTTCTGGCTCATCTGTCTGCGATTGGTGCTGATTGCCCAAAGTGCTAAGGACAATTTTGGGTCCCTGCTCGCGATCGGGGTGTTGTCGATGGTGATCTTCCAGGTGACGGTCAACATTGGCATGACGATCGGCTTGGCCCCCATTACCGGGATTCCCCTGCCCTTCCTCAGCTATGGGCGATCGGCCCTGCTGGCGAACTTTATTGCTTTTGGCCTGGTTGAATCCGTAGCCAACCACCGCCGCCTCCGCTATTAGGGGGCATTAGGGTTTGGCGAGTATCCGCTTGCCCCGGAATCCGCTAGGGTTTCGCTAGAATTTAAGATGATGCAGGTGACAGGCTTTGTGCTAGCGTATTTGTGCTAGCGTAACTAAGGGCCAATTCCACCAGTGACGCGATCGCGGCTAGGGATTAGCATCGCCAATCGCTAGTGGTAGCGTTCAGCAGACCCGTCTGCGGGCATAGTTTAGTGGTAAAACCATAGCCTTCCAAGCTATTGATGCGGGTTCGATTCCCGCTGCCCGCTTTGAAAAAGCGCAAATCTTATCAACTTATCAACCCGTGATAAACAATCGGAGCGGATCGTCTAAGATAGATCTCAGGGGAGCTTGAAAGATAGCGTTGCTACTGTCTGTCAATCGTAAGGGACCCCCCTCACGAAAGCCTGGAGAGACCTTTGCCTACCGTTAACCCCGTCCTGCCTGTCTACCTAGCTGTCAACCTAGGGGGGGCGGATTGTCAAAAATCAATCAAAATAAATCAAAAAAGGTAGAGCAATGCTAGATCCAACGGGAACACTTATTGACATCCTGACAGGCAAGGCTGGAAACGCCCCCGTGATGTGAAGAAGAGGAGTTGTGATGTGGTTACCACTGTATTTGCCAACCGGAGATCCCCCTGGAGAGAGGCCAATTCGGCTGAAGATAATAACCCAGTTCTTCCCGCCTGACTATGCACCAACGGGTCAACTGATTCGCGAGTTAGCTGGCTTCTTGAGTCAGGAGGGGATAGCTGTCAGTATCTTTACGGGCCAACCAGGGTATGCTTTCCAGCAAACCGAAGCTCCCAAAAACGAGGCGATCGACCAATTTCAGGTGCAGCGGACTCGCAGTATTCATCTCTGGCCTCGGCGGATTCGGGGTAAGGCGATTGGCGGGGTTTTATTTTATCTACGCTCGGCGCTCCATTTACTGCGCCATGCCTGTCATCATCATGTGTTGTTTTTAACCACAGCCCCGCCCTTTCTGCACAGCTTGGGTTATCTCATCCATCTCCTGTTCGGGACGCCCTATGTCTGTATTCTATATGATCTCTATCCCGATATTGCCATACAACTGGGGGTTCTGACCGAACGCCACTGGCTAGTGCGGATTTGGGAGCGGCTAAATCAACGGGTTTGGGCACGATCGCAGGCCGTTGTCGTCTTAACGGCGACGATGCGGCAACGCCTGATTGAAAAATATCCCGCGATCGCTGATAAGGTGGTCGTTATCCCCAACTGGGCCAACCCCCAACAGATTCGCCCGATCGCCAAGCACGACAATTGGTTTGCCCAGCAGCATCAGTTGGTCCATGACTTTGTGGTGCTTTATGCGGGTAACTTGGGCCGCTGCCATGATCTGGACACAATTCTGGGGGCAGCACAGCTCTTGCAATCTCACCCCCAGATTAAATTTTTGTTCATTGGCGGAGGCGCTCGCTATACCGACTGTCAGACTCAGGCAGAAGCGTTGGGTTTGACAAACATCCGGTTCTTGCCCTACCAGGATGCGGCAGTTTTACCCTATTCGCTAACGGCTTGTGATCTCTCCCTGGTGAGTATTGGCCCTGGGATGGAGGGATTGGTGGCCCCCAGCAAGCTCTATGCGGCCCTGGCCACCGGACGCCCGATCGCGGCCATCTGTGCCGCCGACTCCTACCTACGCACCTTGATTCAGGAGGCCAACTGTGGTCAAAGCTTCCCACATCAAGATAGTCAGGGGCTAGCCCACTTTATCGAGAGATTGTACGGTGATCCTGATTGGTGTCACCAGCTAGGCCGTGCGGCCCGCCATTACCTGGAAACCCACTTTTCCCCTGAACTGAGTGGCCAGCGCTATTGCCAGGTTGTCCAGCAGGGTATCCTGACTCCACAGGGGAAGATCCCTCCCCCTGTCCCGCAGACGGCTGCCACCCAGCCAAAGTTCCCCCAATGAATAGGGGTTGGCGATCGCTTCGCCCTGTGTGTACGCCCCGATATTGATCTGTTTCGATCGCACTGTTAGGTAGCCTGTTATGAGTATGGATCGGTCTAACGTCTGGGGTCCTCCCCCCTTCACCGTCTTTACCTTGACTTGTCTGCTGTGGGTCAGCGCCTCGCCCCAGTTGCTGGCAACGCCTGCCCCGGTTTCCCCGGTCACTGCCGAACTGACACCGGAACCGATGCGCCTAGCGCAGGCCCGATGGTTTGTGGACGACCTATTACCCACTGCCCCAACGGCAACGGCAAGGACCGCCGAGCCACAACCGGCTGTGGGGTCTTCCCTAACCTCTGCTCAGACAGTTTCCCCAGCCCTCATGGGTGAGACCCGGGCGTTACCCCAGGGCGCGGAAGACTACACTTTGGGCCCGGGCGATCGCGTGTTTGTGGATATTTTCAACGTGCCAGAGTATAGCAAAAGTTATCCGATTCTGCCCGATGGCACCCTCAACCTGCCGCGCATTGGTCAGGTACCGGTGACTGGCCTGACGCTGCAAGCCGTGGGGGATATGGTCACGGCTAAATATACCCGGTTTTTTCGCCAGCCGTTGACCACAATCGTCCTGGAGCAGGCGCGGCCCCTGCGGGTGGCCATTAGTGGCGAAGTGAACCGTCCCGGCACCTATCAATTTGAATCAGCGGGGGGAGGCGGTGTCCCACTGGTGACGATCACGGAATTGATTCAGCAATCTGGCGGGATTACCCAACGGGCTGATCTGCGTCAAATTGAGGTGCGGCGTCCCCTGCTGAATGATTTGGAGCAGGTGATTTCGGTCAATCTCTGGGAGTTGCTGCAAAGCAGTAACCTGAACCAGGATATTAGCCTCCGGGATGGCGATATGATTCGGATTCCCACGGCCCCCAGCCTATCGCCCGCCCAACTGAGCCAGGTTGCCACGGCCAGTTTTGCCCCCCAAACCATTCGGGTAAACGTTGTGGGTGAGGTGGTCAAACCGGGCGTGCTGGAAGTGCCCCCGAATACGCCCTTAAACCAAGCCCTATTGGCCGCCGGGGGGTTTCATGCTACTCGTGCCAATCGCCAAACGGTGGAACTCATTCGCCTGCAACCCAACGGCACGATCGCACAGCGGACCGTTCCCATTGATCTGACTGCCGACATTAATGAAGCCACGAACCCGATCGTGCATCCCAATGATGTGATTATCGTTGATCGCTCTAGTTTTACCCGCACCACCGACAAAATCACCCAAGTAACGGCCCCGCTGTTTCTACTCCTCAATAACTTGCTTCGGTTCTTCTAGTTTTCTATTCTCGTGGAGAGTTTGCGGTATGCATGCGCCCCCTCAATTTTCCCCGGTGCCAGTGTCTGGCAATGCCCCCGTCGCCGACGGGGTCCCCCCGGTCTTCCCGGCCCCTTGGCGCCCCCAACCCCAGCCCGCCCAAGAGGCCGATTTGGGGAATCTGCTGCACGCCCTACGCCGTCGCTGGCCGATCTTCCTGGGGGTGGCGGCCCTCGTCAGTTCCCTGATCTGGTGGCGGGCCACCCAAATTGTGCCTGTGTATCAGGGACGTTTCCAAATCCTGGTTGAGTCGGTAGCGAATGAGTCACAACTCCCCCAACTCTTGGGCCAGACAGGGGACACGTCGGCTTGGCGGGGCGATCGCCTAGATTACGATACCCAAATTCAGGTTCTCCTCAGTCCGGAAATCCTGGACCCGATTTTGACCCGCTTGCAGACCCGCTACCCAGATTTAACTTACGACACCCTGATAAAGGGTCTAAGTATTACCAGGTTGCAAAATACCAAGATTCTAGAAATTCGCTTTCGCGGCACCGATGCGGCCCAAATTAAATTTGTCCTGGATCAGTTGGCCCAGGGATATTTGGATTACAGCCTGCAAACCCGACAAACTTCCCTCAGCCAGGGGATTCAGTTTGTCGAGGAGCAGATTCCCCTGATGCAAGCGCGTGTCAATCGCCTTCAGGCCACCTTGCAAGATCTCCGACAACGCTACAGTTTTACCAGTTTGGAGACGAAGGCCCAGGAACTAGAAAGCCAACTGAGTACTCTTGAAAGTCAACGTCTCAATACCTTTCTACAATTGCAGGGGACCCAGCAGCGTTTCAACACGATCAATGACAAGGCAGGGGCGACGGCAGTCTTGCGGCAGGATGCTTTGTACCAATCCCTGGTTGAGCAAGTCCGGCAAGTGGATGCCCAGATTGCCCAGGAGTTGGCCCGATCGCAACCCGACAGCCCTGCCCTGGCAACCCTCCAGCGACAGCGCGAGAATCTACTGCCCCTGCTGCGGCAGGAAGCGGAACGTGCCCTCAGTGGGACCCTGGCCACCACGAGCAGTGATCTCCAGGCCTTGCAGGCGCAACAACACACCCTGGCCCAGGTGGAGTTGCAGCTCCGGCAACAATTGGCCCAACTGCCCGCCCTGTCGCGGCTGAGTGCCGATCTAGAGCGGGAGTTGACCCTGGCAACGGGGGGCTTAACCCGACTCCTGGAGGCCCGTGAACGGCTCCTGCTGGATGCGGCGCAGCAGGAAATCCCCTGGCAGTTGCTGTCGATCGCTGAAGTTCCCAGCCGTCCCATTGAACCAAATATTCCCCGGCAACTCTTGCTGGGGGTGATTGCGGGTTTCCTGGCGGGCAGTGCTGCCGTTTTCTTGGCAGAGAAATTGGATGAGTCTTTACAAAGTGTTGAGGAGGTGAAGGAACTGACCCATGCGCCCCTGTTGGGCGTGATTCCCTATACCAGCCGCCTGGGGGGCACCCGCCAGGTAATCCTCCCCGAAGACTTGCCCCCGCCGGAACCGACGTCGGACGGAGTCTCCCGGCGCTATCGGGACTATAAGGTGGTTCCGTTTATGGAAGCCTTCCGGTCTTTGTGGCTCGTTTTACAGTTATTGAATAATTTGGCCCCGATGCGATCGTTGGTGATCAGTTCCGCAGCACCGGCTGAAGGGAAATCGACGATCGCGTTAAACCTGGGCCATGCGGCGGCAGTGATGGGGAAACGGGTCTTGTTGGTGGATGCGGACTTGCGGCGTCCCCAACTGCATCGGGCGTTGGGATTATCTAATCAGGAAGGCTTGAGTACGCTCTTGTTGGGCGATCGTGCCCCGGCAGATCTGATTCAAACGGCTCCTCGCGAGGATAAATTCTTTGTCCTGACAGCAGGCCCTTCCCCGCGTGATCCCTCCCGGCTTCTGGCTTCTCACCGAATGCGGGCAATCATGGAAGCACTAGAAACCCAGTTTGACATTATTATCTACGATACCCCACCTCTATTAGGATTTTCCGACGCCCAGTTGTTAGCCCCTGCGACCAGCGGGGTGGCCCTGGTGGTGGGATTGGGCAAGACCAAGCGGTCAGCTGTGAAGCGGGTCGTGGATCACCTGCAAACGGCCCAGATTCCTCTTTTAGGTGTGATCACCAATGGGGTGCAGCGGATCGTGACGGGCTATTCCTACAATGGTTATTATTATCGGTACTACCATCAGGATGCACCCAAGCTAAAGGTACCGGTCTCAATGGCAGAGAAGGGATAGCCAGTGCTCAACCCGGTCAAAGTCCTTCAAGGATGCAGGGAGTAGGTGGCTGACTTCTTCCCTCGGCAAGCAGATTTGCTATTCTATCCCTATCCCTCAATCCATACATCTCAAATTTTAAACTTTCAAACTAATTTCAAACTTTCAAATTTCCAATTTCCAAAGACAAATTTCCAATTTCCAAAGATGGCTCAGCCAGCAGAACCAGAGCTAATTATCGAAGCCGGACGGACAGAGCGCCAATATTGGCGGGATCTCTGGCGTTACCGGGAGTTGTTTTACTTTTTGGCCTGGCGCGATATTCTGGTGCGCTATAAGCAAACAGCGATCGGCGTAGCCTGGGCATTGATTCGCCCCTTTTTAACGATGGTGGTGTTTACGATCGTCTTTGGTAAATTAGCCCGGTTACCCTCCGAGGGGGTGCCGTATCCAATTTTAGTTTTTGCTGCCATGTTGCCGTGGCAGTTTTTTGCTAGTGCCCTATCGGAGTCGAGTAATAGTCTAATTGTTAATGCCAATCTGATTTCTAAAGTCTATTTCCCACGTTTGGTGATTCCTGCCAGTGCCGTGATTGTCAGTTTTGTGGATTTCCTGATTTCGGGCCTGATTCTCTTGGGCCTGATGGCCTGGTATAACTTTGTGCCCAGTTGGCGCATTCTCACCCTACCCTTTTTTATTGTGATTGCCTTTGCGGCGGCGATCGGGGGAGGATTGTGGTTAGCAGCACTCAACGTGAAATATCGTGATTTTCGCTATGTGGTGCCGTTTTTAGTCCAATTTGGTCTGTACATTTCCCCCGTCGGCTTTAGCAGTAGCATTGTGCCGGAGCAGTGGCGTTTGCTCTATTCCCTCAATCCGATGGTGGGGGTGATTGATGGTTTTCGCTGGGTGATTTTAGGCGGAACTTCAACCCTGTATTTGCCCGGTTTCTTGTTATCTCTGGCACTGGTGGGGGTCTTGCTCATCAGCAGTCTGTGGTTTTTCCGGAAGGTGGAACGGACCTTTGCGGATGTGATTTAAGCGCAATACACTTGGTGCAATACGCTTGGTGAGGAAAGAGAAGATTTACCCTACGTTTTGGGGAATGCTACGCAATTTTTCGGTGGAGAGGTTGGGGCAAATGGCCTTTTGAATTTGGGAAGGGTCTTCCTAAATCGGTCGAGTTTGCAAATTGGTTTGCTGTTCTAGGAGATCGGGAATCGTCAGGAATTGATAGCCTTGGCGACGCAAAAGGGTAATGATCTGGGGCAAGGCTTGAATGAGGGCGTCCCGATCACCCCCGCCGTCTTGCATCCGCACGATCGCTCCGGATGAGGCATCCTGGAGGACGCGATCGACGATCGCATCAGAACTGTCTTCGTTGCCCGCATCGACGGACCACAGGATTGTGGTGTACTGCTGCCGTTGGGCTTGCAACAGCAGGGCTTCGTTCACTGGGTTCTGACTAGGCCGAAAGAGGGTGCTGGTGACCCCTGTTGTTTGTTGAATCACTTGGGCCGTTCGCTGGATTTCCTGGGCAATTGCGAATCGCTGGGAGGGGGAGTCGGGGCGACTCCAGGGTTGGTGACCGATCGCGTGGCCGTGGGCCACGACTTGGCGGGCGAGGTCGGGCTGATCAGCGACCGCTTGGCCGCCCCAGAAGAAGGTGGCTTTGACGTGATAGCGCTTGAGGATGGCGAGGATGGCTTCCGTGTTGTCGGGCCAGGGACCGTTGCTGAAGGTCAGCGCAATGACCTTACGTGCCCGGATGGGATTAATTCGAGAAATGGTTTTACCCTGGAAGACTTCCGGAACGGTAAAGGTCAAGGGGTTCGTTTTGACGGCAACTTCAAGCGGGGCGGGCGTTGGGCGATTCGCTGGAGGAGATGCGACGCTATCTGGAAGGGGAATGCTAGCGGGTTGGGCGCTGGGTTGGGTGTCCTGGGGTGGCGAGGGCGTGATCTGGGGCGCGGGATTGAGGGCGATCGCGGCGTACAGCCAGCCGGAGAGGAGAAAGGTCAGCAGCAACGCGTTGCTTTGTAGAAAATCGAGACAACCCAGCACGACCCATCTACCCAGCTTGACGATGGGTGGGGCTGAGTCGCGAGGCAGGACCGGCGACGATTTTCCTGGGGCACGGTGGCGCAGAGGGGGAGGCGTTGTTGGGGGGGCTAGGGCGATCGTGGTTTGCCAGAGGTGTTGGCGTTGGGGGTGAGGCTCCTGCTGAGAGGCTGTGGGAACGGTCAGGAGGAGGTCGATCTGACGAATTTGGTTCGCTAGGAGTGTGGCCCGTTGCTGTTGCAGCGTTTGAGCCAGATGTTGCCCGATCGCTGGGGCAGTCAGGGGGGAAAAGCCAGATTGGCTGTATAACTGAAGTTGCAGGCAGTGGGGGGCCAGGTGTTGGGTGCGGAGGTCGATCGCCTGCTGGGCGTAGTCGGTCCGCAGTTGGGTCAGTAGGGATAACAGGGAGCGATGCGCCTTGAGCGGTGCGAAACGATTTGCTGATGGAGACGCTGCACGAATAGGGGAGAGTCGCCCACGGGAGGGGGCGGTTGGGGATTGCGAGGCTCGGTTGGCGGTGCGCTGCGCTGCGCTGGCAGGGACGCTGCGCAAGCGGGTCATGGACTGGTTCATCTCTGCTCACCCCCCTTATGACGGCGAGTTCTGTTCTCTCCGGTGACCGTGGCCCCGGCTCCCATTGCCCTACAGGGTAACGTATGGATCAGGAATTGGGCGATCGTTGACATTGCTGGTGGCTACATCGGCGCAGCCTCTGGCTCCCCGCGCACGGGGGGAGAGTGGGGCTGGGGGAGAGGGCATTCAACCGCCCCATGCGCCACAACTTCAAACTCAAGCCCGATCGCCCGCTGAGCCAGCTAAGCCCTCACCCGCAATGCGGTATCTTGGGAAAAGTGAACGATCGCTAAACCTGGGTTGCCGATGACTGCGATTACTCCCGAACCGCCCAAACATCTCAAAGCCAGAGCGCTCAAGCCCGGAAGTCGGCGTCCGGCGAAGGAACTTTGTAGCGAGTGTGGCCTCTGCGATACCTACTACGTCCACTACGTCAAAGATGCCTGCGCCTTCCTGAATCAGCAGTTTCCTGATCTGGAAACCCAAACCCACGGTCGCAGCCGCGATCTCGACAACTCTGATGACTGCTACTTCGGGGTATATCAACGGATGATGGCTGCCCGTAAACAAGAGCCGATTCCGGGTGCCCAGTGGACGGGGATCGTCAGCAGCACCGCGATCGCAATGCTGGAAAAGGGCCTAGTCGAAGGGGTCGTCTGCGTTCAGAACAGTGAGCACGATCGCTTCCAACCCAAACCCGTCATCGCCCGCACCCGTGAAGAAATCCTGGCCGCACGGGTGAATAAACCGACGCTCTCGCCCAATCTTTCCGTCCTCGAACAGGTGCAACAATCGGGGATGAAACGCCTGCTAGTGATTGGCGTTGGGTGTCAAATCCAGGCGCTTCGCACCGTTGAGCAACAATTAGGCTTGGAAAAGCTCTATGTCCTGGGAACGCCCTGTGTGGATAATGTAACTCGTGCCGGGTTACAGAAGTTTTTAGAGACCACCAGCCGATCGCCAGAAACGGTTGTTTACTACGAATTCATGCAGGATTTCCGCGTCCATTTCAAGCATGAAGATGGTTCTACGGAAACGGTACCTTTCTTTGGGTTGAATACCAGGGAACTTAAGGATGTGTTTGCACCTTCCTGTATGAGTTGCTTTGATTATGTAAATGGTTTGGCGGATCTAGTTGTGGGATACATGGGTGCGCCCTTTGGCTGGCAATGGATCGTGGTGCGCAATGAACGCGGTCAGGAAATGTTGGATCTGGTCCAAGACCAACTGGAAGTACAGCCCGTTTTTTCCCAGGGCGATCGTCGTCAAGCGGTGCAACAAAGTATTCCGGCCTATGATAAGGCGGTGACCTTACCCATGTGGGCGGCGAAGTTAATGGGCGTTGTCATTGATAAAATTGGGCCACGGGGGTTGGAATATGCCCGCTTTTCGATCGATTCCCACTTCACCCGCAATTACCTCTACGTTAAACGCAACTATCCCGAAAAACTCATGGCCCACGTCCCCGAATTTGCCAAACGGATCGTGAGCCAATACAAGTTACCGAAGTCTTAAGATTGGTCCTGAGTGCGGGGGTATTAGATAGTTTGACTACTGGACGTATCCCAGTTGGGCAACAGGCAGCCCTCATCTCCTTCGCCCCTTCTCCCAGCCCCCCTAACCCCCCGTTTGCGGGGGGATGGGGGGAAGGAGAGCTGGATTTTCAAGTCTCTCTCCCGTTCTGGGAGAGGGATTTAGGGTGGGGGTTGAACAAGTGAGATGCACCCGAACTAGGCTTGTTCATTTGCCTGAAGCTGTTTCCGTAGATCACGCAACATGCTACTGGTGCCTACCTGGAGGGCTTGCGTCACTAAGTGGGGGACGAGGGTTGCGATCGCTAACGCTGGAAATACTAAACTCTGCGATGATTCGGTGTAGTCTCCTTCGCGCAATAAGTAAATAGTCAGGCGACCATTATCGTAGATCCACACTTCCGGAACCTGTAAAACGGCATAGGCGGCCAGTGTCGTTTTAGAAGTCACATCAGATTCGATCGCTAGGTCCGGCGGTGGATCAGTGGTCATATCCAGCCGCATCAGCGATCGTGCCCGTTCGGCATTCTGGATATAGAAACAGGTATCTGGTTCCAACCCTGCCCGTTTGGGCTTTTTGAAGGTCGTTGAACCGAAGTCTTCCCACGCCCGATCTTGCGCATCTAGGAGGGCTTTGACAATATCGGCAATGATCCGATGGGGGCGTTCATGGGCCGGTAGGGGTGACATGAGTTCTAATACTCCCTCACAGTAGTTGATGCGTGGCACACGACGCGCTTCTCCCCACTCAGCCAGCAGGGCTTCATACTGTTCCCAACTGACCTCAGGAATCAGCAGGTGACTACCAGGGGAAAGGTCAATGGTTTGGATGGACAGGGGTGTAACATTCAGAATGGGCATTTTTTCCCTCCCGGTTTTTGTCGCCAGCCAGTAGATGTTCACCCTTAAAATTGGGGAATGTTGGTGGGCCTCAAGTTGACAATGCTCAACCCCCCATACGGGGTCTCATCCCTATGATAGGGGCGACGGATTGCCTAAAATTGAGAGGTTGTCCAAGGACGTGGTTATGCCGATTGTGGCGACACCTGAACCGTATGATGCGATCGTGGTGGGATCAGGCGCAACGGGTGGGGTTGCAGCGAAGGAACTCAGCCAACGGGGCCTGCGGGTACTGGTTTTGGAAGCAGGACGTGATTTAGATCCCAAGATCGATCTGGGTCATCCGGTTCGTGACCTGGCACGTCGGGTGTATAACCTGGCCATTTCCCGGCGGCAATCCTATCAAGCGGCCCATCCCGGCTATTGGAAAGCTAACCCGGATTTTTTTGTCGATGAGCAAGACAATCCCTACACCACGCCAAACCATAAACCGTTCTACTGGATACGGGGGCGGCAAGTGGGGGGGCGCAGTCTCACTTGGGGCGGCATTACCCTCCGCCTCTCTGACTACGAGTTTCAGGCCGCTCGTCGGGATGGCTACGGCGATAACTGGCCAATTACCCATGCTGATTTGGCTCCCTATTACGCCCGCCTGGAGCGCTTTTTCCGGGTCCAGGGCCACTGTGATGGTTTGCCCCAATTGCCCGATGGCCAGTATTTACCCCCCGCCCCGTTTACGCCTGGGGAAGCCTATCTACAATCGGTGCTGCACCGTCAATGCCCCGATTTACCACTGATCCACTCGCGAGGTTTCGGTTTGCATCGACCCACCCCTGAGCAGCCCTGGCCGCGATCGTCGAGTGTGGGTTCCTCCCTACAAGCAGCCCTGGCTACCGGTAGGGTAGATCTGCGCCCCAATGCTGTGGTCAGCCATCTCACCTTCGATCGCGATACCCACAAAGCCACGGGGGTTGTCTATGTCGATCGTCACGCCAAAACCAGCCACGAGGTTCGTGGGCGCATTATTATGCTGTGTGCTTCGACGATCGAATCCGTGCGGATTCTCCTCCATTCCACCGACGCTTACCAACCCTATGGTCTGCCCAATACTTCCGGGTTGCTGGGCTGCTATTTAATGGATCATGTCTCTACAACCCAGTTTTTCCTGTTGCCAGAGCTACCTGCCCCGGCGGCGTCCTTCCCGCTATCAGGTAGCGAAAGCTTTTTTATCCCCTGCGTTTGGAACTTAGACAAACCCCAAGCGGAATTTTTACGGGGCTACGGTCTCTGGGGGGGGATTCAACGAATCGCCGTCCCTCGCCCCTTACAAAAAGCGGGTGAGGGTTCCGTCGGCATTGTAATCGGGCATGGGGAAGTCTTACCGCGTGCTGAAAATCGGGTCAGCCTTAATCCCGCTAAAGTCGATGTCTGGGGAATTCCCGTTGCCCATATTGACTGTGCCTGGTCTCCCAACGAGCACAAAATGGTCGCCCACATGCGCCAACAGATTCAAGCGATCGTGGCCCTCATGAGAGGGCAATGCCTCAAGCTAACCGAGCTGTTTTACTTTCCCCTGATAGCCAATTGGGTCCGCTGGCAGGAAGAAGTCACCACGCCGGTGGCTCCTCCCGGTTACTACATTCACGAAGTTGGGGGTGCCCGCATGGGCGCAAATCCCCAAACCTCTGTGTTGAATCCCGATAACCAGTGTTGGGAAGCTCCCAATGTTCTGGTCACCGATGGGGCCTGTTGGGTTTCCGCCGGCTGGCAAAGTCCCACTCTCACAGAAATGGCAATCACGGCACGGGCCTGCGATCGCATTGTCGAAAAACTTCGACAAGACGATATCTGAGATATCTGAATCTGAGATATCTGACAGTCACAAGACCGTTGCCAAGAACTCATCCTTTACGGCTTCTGCTAGGTTAGCGCACGCCTTATGAATAGTTGTATGAACATCGTTCAGAGACCGTTGCACTTCAAATTTGAGGCTCTTCTGAGTTTATGCAGTGAACCGTATAGATAACTACGCACCATAAACCCAGGGGAGCCAAATTTGAACTGGTGAATTAAACCACTCGATTAGCCCAGAGAGGCGATTGCAATTGCACGGCTAAAGGCGCTTCCGTCTGCATGATCAGACCCGGTAGGGAAGTGGCGGGGGGCGCAGGACTGTCGGCGGTTTGCCAGAGGACCCAACGACTTCCGGCAGGGAGGGTTGCAAGGCTAGCAGGGTTGCAGGTAAGCCAGATGAGGGGTTGGTGCGGGGGGGGATCGGCCTTGAGGTCTTCCTGGGGGTTGGTGGCCGCAAGTACTTCCAAGACACGGCGATTGCCCTGGATGAGGCCGGTTGCAGCGGTCCAAATTTTTGCTTGCAGACTTTGCCGACCGGCATAGAAGTAGAGGGAGGCGGCGACGATCACGGCTTGTTCAAAGGCGTCGTCTTTTTCCGGGGGGGTGTTGGTGCTGGCGGGGGTGGGCGGTAGGACGGGCCAGGGCATTTGGGTATCGAGGCCAATGATGACGGCTTGTCCACCGGTAAAAACTTCCAGTTCCCGCACCCGCAGATCGCCATAGCGAGCACTGGTGCGCCAGTGGATCAACCGGGTCGGGTCACCCCAACGGTAGGGGCGCAGGGAGCGGGTGAGGCCGGAGACGGCGTTTTGCAGGCGGGCGTCGTTGTTTAATTGGGGGCTGTCTTCCTGGCCGATGTCATCCACGAGGGGGCAGTGGCTCAGGGGGAGTACTTTGGGATAAACGATCGCTTTGGCGCGGACCTGTTGATCGCGCCGACACCAAAAGAGACCCAACGGGGTGGCGGTACGCAGTTGCAGGGTTTGCCAGCGGTAGATGCCGCGTCGATAGCTGGGTTGGTAGTAGAGCCAGCGGTAGGTGCTGTGGGCGTCGATGAGTTCGATCGCGGTTTGCACGGGTGGTCCCAGGACGTAGGGAAGCTGATCCTGAACCTGGAGCAGGGTTTTGGCCTGGTTGCTGTCGTTGTGAATGAGGACTTCAATGCTGAGGCGATCGCCAGCACTGATGGGATCGATCAGGCAACGGCTGATGCGAAGTTGACGCAGCGATCGCACCGGGAGAACGGCGGCCATGCCCAACAGGGCAAAACTGACGCCACTCATGACATAGAGCCAACCGGCGAGGGTGTTAGTGGCCGCGCCAAAGAAGAAGATCGATAAACCCAGGAGGACGGTGCCTGCGTAGGCGGGGGCAACCCAGTACCGTTCGAGCCAGTCCCAAATCC
>CAZHXN010000004.1:18933-73518 GCA_964536415.1 uncultured bacterium | reverse complement strand
ATATTCAGGGATATCCACGATAGCTACGCGACGCCAAAGGCGCATCACCGTTGCCGAAGTTATTGACCAAATTCAAGACGGGCTTGCTCGACCAGTTCTGGGGTCACCACTGTTAACTCCTGTGCGCGAGCCAATTGCTCAATCCGCTGGCGGGCTTGGGACCGCACAAAGAAAGGGATATTTTTCAGCTTTACTTGGGCATCCGCCGTCCATTGCAGGGTATCGGCTAGGTTGGGGTCATACATGTTTCAATTCACAGCTCCTAGAAAGGAAACTGACACTACGATGCCATTGTAGTCAATGTTGCGTTTCAATTCACAGCCCCCCATACGGGGGACTGACCCACGCTCCTCAGCCCCCACGAGGGGGACACCAGCGATCGCGGTTATTTTTCAATTTCCCTTACTCATCCAATGGTCTCTTTACCCCATACCCTCCCCGGTTAAGAACGTGCGTGTAGATCATGGTTGTTTTGACATCTTTATGACCGAGTAATTCTTGTACCGTGCGAATGTCATAGCTATTTTGCAGCAAGTGAGTTGCGAAGCTATGGCGAAGGGTATGGCAACTGGCTTTTTTATTAAATTCCTACCTGTCTGATTGCTGCTTTGACTGCCTTTTGAATCACATTTTCATCCAAGTGATGACGACGGATAAATACCACTGCGCGGATCTTGAGAGCGGGTACTTGCGGAGAAAATATATTGCCAGCTCCAATCGCGATCGGCATTGAGATACTTTCGTGCCAGGGCATAGGGGAGATACACTTGACCATAGCCCTGGTGAAGATCCTGCTGGTGTTGGTGTTTAACCATGACTCAATGGGCCTGAAGTCGGTCAATAACATCAGCAACTCATTGCGGCGTGCCCGTCATGGCCCCCAGGAGTGCCTTGACCTCGGCAGCCGTCAGGACAGTCGGCAGGTATTTGGGGCGTTTGGCGCGAATCGCATCAATATCCTCCTCTAGGGGTTGATGAAGAATGTGGCGATAGAGAAAGAGGAGCGCACTCAGGGCTTGGTTTTGAGTGGAAGCAGCGACGTTTTCGGTAACCGCGAGATGAGTGAGGAAAGCTTCCACCTCCGATGCGCCCATATCTTTAATCAAGAGAGATGGTAAGGCTTTAGCCTTATGTCAGGCTTTCAGGCATTAGGCTGCCAATCGCGGTCTAATTAATAGTTAGACAGGAAAAAATCAAGAGTCTTTAATCAAAGAAAAAAGCGTGAGCAACGAGAAACCGCCTGAGGTCATAAGATAGCTTTACATTCTAAGAAAATGTAGTAACCATGAAATGGCGAGTTGTACTTGAACCTGACCTAGAGACAGGCGAATGGGCAATTTGGTGTCCAGAATTGCCTGGGTGCATATCTGCTGGTATTACACAAGAAAAAGCTCTTAGTAATATACGGGAAGCGATCGAGCTTTATTTACAGCCTGATGCTATTGAAATTTTACCTGGAGCGGTAATCCGTGAGGTCGTGAGGATGACTCGACTGAGAATTCTGTAAAAAAACAAAGGTTGATATCGGTGGCTCAGCTAAGCCGTTGTGCCGCTTAGGTTATCTGTTGGGACGGTGCTTGAGGGCTTCTGGTTGGTATTGAAAATTCAGGGCGTGGGCATTGGTAGGACTGCACGTCATGATTCTCAGCAGGGCAAAGGGTAGCGTTTAGCCAATTGAAAACCTGCCGGATATGATTGATCACGTCAGCCCAAAATCCTGCTCTGTATAAAATCCATGTCCAGTATTTATGACAATATTGAGCAACCCATCCTGCCTGAGTTGCAGCACTACCTGAAGCAAGCCTACCGTGCTGATTTCTGTGTGGGCTATTTTAACTTGCGAGGGTGGCGACAAATTGATGGCGATATTGAGCGGTTTGAGGGGGGGAAGGGTCAGGCTTGTCGATTGCTGGTGGGGATGTACCGTTTGCCCAAGGAAGAATTACGGCAAGCATTGGCGATCGGGGTTGAGCCAGAGCGGATGGATCAGGGGCAGGCGATTCGATTACAAACCTTGATGGCACAGGAGTTCCGTCAGCAACTAACCTATGGTGCGCCCAGTGCCGCTGATGAGGAGGGTTTGCAGCGGTTGAGATCCCAACTCCTCGCCCACAAATTGCAGGTCAAGCTATTTTTACGCCACCCCCTTCATGCCAAGCTGTATTTGATTTATCGCCGCGATCGCGCTACGCCCGTCATTAGCTATGTGGGTAGTAGTAACCTGACTCTATCGGGTTTGCGATCTCAGGGTGAACTGAATGTGGAAGTGGTGGATCGGGATGACACGAACAAGCTGGAGCAATGGTTTCAGGAGCGTTGGGACGATCGCTTTTGCTTGGATATTTCTGAGCAATTAGCGGAAATTATCGATGAAAGTTGGGCAGGCCGATCGCTCAAACCCTATTTTGTCTACCTAAAAATGGCGTATCACCTGTCTCAGGAAGCACGGGATGGGTTGAGCCAGTATCGTGCCCCTGCCAGTTTTGGACTGTTGCCCTTTCAAGAAGCGGCAGTGCAAATTGCCGCACACCATGTCAGTAAACGGAATGGGGTGATCATCGGCGATGTCGTGGGGCTGGGTAAAACCCTGGTGGGAACCGCGATCGCCCATCTCTGCGAGGAAGACTATGGCACCAGTACGCTGATTATCTGCCCCAAGAACCTGGGAAAAATGTGGCAGGGTTATATCGATCGCTATGGCTTGCGGGGCAAAGTGGTGCCGATTAGCCAAGTAATTCAGGAATTGCCCAACGTGCCCGCACGGTTTCGGTTGGTGCTGATTGATGAAAGTCACAACCTGCGAACCAAAGAGGGTAAGCGGTATCAAGCCATCAAGGATTACATTGAGCAGAGCGGCAGTCGATGTATTTTGTTGACAGCAACGCCCTACAACAAAACCTATCTGGACTTGTCGGCTCAGTTGCAGTTATTTTTGCGTCCGGATGCCGACTTAGGGATTAAGCCAGAAGCCTACATTCGCAGCATTGGCGGTGAGATGCAGTTTCGCCGCAGGCATAGCACTATTCCGGTGCGATCGCTCTTGGCCTTTGAGCAAAGTCCAGAACCAGAAGATTGGCAGCAGTTGATGAGTCGCTACATGGTGCGGCGAACCCGCAGTTTTATCAAAAACACCTATGCCAAGCAGGATGGAGAACGATACTACCTGGAATTTGCCGATGGGCGGCGATCCTATTTCCCGATCCGTCGTCCTCGCACAGTACAGTTCACAATTGGCAATCCGCAGACCGTTCGCGATAGCGGGACGGAGTCCGATCCTTATGCACGTTTGTACAGCGATCGCGTGGTGGATGTGATTAACGCCCTCAATCTACCGCGCTACGGATTAGGACTCTATGAAGACCCCAAACCCAAGCAACCACCCACCGCTGAAGAACAAAAACTATTAGCTAATCTTTCCCACGCGGGGCAGCGGTTGATGGGCTTTTGCCGCACCAATTTATTTAAGCGATTAGAGAGCAGCGGTGCTGCCTTTATTCAGTCATTGGAGCGACATATTCTGCGGAATTATGTGTATCTTCACGCGATCGCCCACGATCTGCCTCTGCCGATTGGGACTCAAGATAGTGCCTTACTGGATGAAGTGAGCAACGATGAGGATGAAGATTCACTCTTGAGCCAGGATTGGGAAACGGAAGCCCCTCATCCCCTAACCCCTTCTCCCAGGGAGGGAGAAGGGGAACAAGAACTTCTGGCTCCCCTCTTCCAGCTTGGGGCTGGGGGTGAGGGCAGTTTTGCTCAACGGGCAGCGGCGATCTATCGCTTATACCGAGATCAATACCCGCGTCGATTTAAGTGGATTCGTGCCAATCTGTTTCGTCCAGCGTTGCAGCAGCACCTTCAGCAAGACGCTACCGCTTTGATCAGAATTTTGCAACTGGCAGGCAATTGGAACCCATCCACGGATGCCAAGCTAGGGGCACTGGTGGCGTTATTACAGCAGCAGCATCCTACGGAGAAGGTATTGATTTTCACTCAGTTTGCCGATACGGCTCGGTATCTGGCAAAGGCGCTGGAAGAGTGGGGTATTCAACAAGTGGGTTTAGCCACAGGACAATCGGCTGACCCGACGGCTCTGGCTTGGCAGTTTAGTCCGGTCAGTAATGAGAAAACGATCCCAGAGTCTGAACAGTTGCGGGTGTTGGTGGCGACGGATGTGTTGAGTGAGGGACAAAACCTGCAAGATTGCGCCATTATTGTCAATTACGACTTGCCCTGGGCAATTATCCGCCTGATTCAGCGGGCAGGCCGGGTAGACCGGATTGGTCAACAGGCGGACGAAATTCTCTGCTATTCGTTTTTGCCGGCGGAGGGGGTGGAGCGGCTGATTAACCTGCGAGGACGGTTGCGCGATCGCCTCAACGAAAATCAGGAAGTGGTGGGCACCGATGAAGCCTTTTTTGAGGATGAGCAAGCGCGGGAAGTGCTGCTGAATCTCTACAACGAGCGATCAGGGGTACTGGATGAAGCCGATGAGGGCGAAGTGGACTTAACCTCCGAGGCCTTACAGATTTGGCAAAGTGCGATCGAGGCTAACCCGTCGCTAAAGGGAATCATCGAAAAATTACCGGATGTGGTGTATTCCACCAAGGAGCATGAACCCGCCGGAACCGATCCAGAGGGTGTGTTGGTGTACCTTCGCACGGATGGGGGTACTGATGCTTTGGCATGGGTGGATAAGGACGGTAACAGCGTCACCCAGTCGCAAATGCGAATTTTACGCATGGCACGGTGTAGCATTGATACGCCTCCCTTGCCGCGACATCCCCAGCACCATGAGTTAGTGACACGCGGAGCAGAACTGATCGTTGAGCAAACCAAGACGGTGGCGGGCACCCTGGGCAACAAGCGCAGTGCAGCGGCCCGCACCTATGATCGCCTGATGGCCTACACCCAACACATCCGCGAAACTACCCCCCTACTGGCAATGGGCACAGAGTGGGAAGCCCTGGAACGGGCGATCGAGGAGATTAATCAGTATCCTTTAAAGCAGAATGCGATCGCTCGTCTGAATCGAGAACTCAAAGCAGGCATCGGTGATGAGCAGTTGGCAAAACTGGTGACATTCTTGCGAGAGTATGATGCCCTGTGTGTGATCAACCCAGAGGAACGGCGAGATGGAGCGCAGATTATCTGTTCGATGGGATTATTTAGAGGCTACAACTAAGGAGGAACTCTGGGAAAAATGAATCTACTCTAAACAACCGTTATCCACTTCTTCACCTGACCTTGCCCCATGCCACTGAATCGCCAACGCGCCCAAAAATATCTCCAGACATTTGATTTTGAATCCCTGTTTATTGAGGAACTGGGCTGGGATACGGTCGATCGCGTCACACTGCCCTTCGAGATTGACGGTCACGCTTTCGAGGTGGTGTCTATTGCCCAAAAGCGCGGCTTCATTGTCTACCAGTGTATAACGCCAGAGATGCCAGCCCGTCCCATTCGGGTAAAGCTCGATCGCCAACTAATGGACTACAGCAAATCTCACCTGTTGGTATTTGGAGATGAGGGTAAAACCCAACAAATTTGGATGTGGGTGCGACAGGAGCCGGGGAAACCGTTAGCACCTCGGTTTGAACAGTATCAGGTGGGGCAGTCTGCCGAGCGGTTGTTGCAGAAGTTAGAGGCGTTGGCGATCGCCTTTGCCGAAGAGGAAAAGCTAACCCTGGTGGAGGTGGCACAGCGGGTCAAAAAAGCCTTTGATGTTGAAAAAGTCACCAAGAAATTCTTTACCCGCTTTGAAAAGGAACACGGGCAATTCCTCAAGTTTATTGACGGTATTCAGTCAGAGTTCGATCGCACCTGGTATGCGTCGCTGATGCTCAATCGGCTGATGTTTGTCTATTTCATCCAGAAAAAAAGCTTCCTGGATGGCGATATTAATTACCTGCGAAATCGGCTCAAACGCTGCCAAGCCGAATGGGGCACGGATACGTTTCATTCCTTTTATCGCCACTTTTTGCTGAAGCTGTTTCATGAGGGATTGGGCAAGCCCGATCGCAATCCTGAATTAGACAAACTGCTGGGCAAAATTCCCTATCTGAATGGCGGCTTGTTTGAGGTGCATCAGTTGGAAGAAAAATATGACAGCACTCTGCAAATTCCCGATGCGGCGTTTGAACAAGTCTTTAACTTTTTTGATGAATATGACTGGCATTTAGACGATAGACCGCTGCGGAACCAAAACGAAATTAACCCGGATGTGCTGGGCTACATCTTTGAGAAGTACATCAACCAGAAGCAAATGGGGGCGTACTACACCAAGGAAGACATTACCGAGTACATCAGCAAGAACACGATTATTCCGTTTTTGTTCGATGCGGCGCAGAAGGCTTGCAAAATTGCTTTTAAGCCTGACGGGGCACTGTGGGCGTTGCTGCGGGAAAATCCTGACCGTTACATCTATCCTGCCGTTCGTCACGGGGTGATACGGCAAAAGGAAGAAGGCAAAAGGCAAAAGGATGAGGACGATATTATTCCACTTCCTGCTGAGATTGCCGCTGGTATTGAGGATGTCTCGCAACGGGGCGTCTGGAATAAGCCTGCTGCCGAGGGGTTTGCTCTGCCCACAGAAACCTGGCGAGAGCACGTAGCGCGGCGCAAACGGTGTCTGGAACTGCGGCAAAAGCTGGCGGCGGGGGAAGTGACCCAAATCAATGACCTGATTACCTACAACCTGGATATTCGCCAGTTTGCCCAGGATGTGATCACCAGTTGCGAAAGTTCGGATTTGCTGAAGGCGTTCTATCAAGCCATTGAGCAAGTCTCGGTACTAGACCCCACCTGTGGATCGGGGGCGTTTTTGTTTGCGGCGTTGAATATTTTGGAACCGCTGTATACAGCCTGTTTGGAGCGGATGCAGGGGTTTGTGGATGAGGATGATCTAAGGCTGTCGCGAGAGCCAGAGGCAAAACCCCGCTACGAATACTTCCGCAAAGTGTTAGCGGAGATGGCGAAGCACCCCAACCCCCGCTACTTTGTGTTGAAATCAATCATGCTCAACAACCTCTATGGCGTAGACATCATGGAGGAAGCGACGGAAATCTGTAAGCTGCGGCTCTTTTTGAAGCTGGTGGCGCAGATGGAACCGCAACCCAAACAACCTAACTTTGGGCTGGAACCGTTACCCGATATTGATTTCAACATTCGGGCAGGAAATACCCTGGTGGGGTTTGCCAGTTTGGATGAAGTACGCAAAGCCATCAGACAAGACGGTGAGCAATTGAAGCTCGACCTGCAAGACGATGCCAGCCGCATTAACGAAAAAGCCGAATTGGCAGACCGTGCCTTTCAACGGTTCCGGCAAATGCAAACCGAATTTGGCATGGATGCGGGGGATTTTCGCACCGCTAAGAAAGAACTGCGGCGACGGTTGGCAGAATTGAATGATGAATTGAATCACTACCTGGCTAGGGAATATGGCATTGATGTCAATAAACCCGCCGCCTTTGAAAAATGGCGAGATAGCCATCAACCCTTTCATTGGTTTGTGGAGTTTTATAGCATCATCGATCGTGGTGGCTTTGATGTGATTATCGGTAATCCACCATATTTAGAAAATACTAAATTAAAGTCTCAGTATTCAATCAATGGCTATTCTACTTTTCAATGCGGAAATATTTATACTTGTGTTCTTGAAAAGGCATATCAACTACTTTCAATAATCGGCAAGTGTGGATTCATTGTACCTCTTAGTCTCGTATGCACTAAGCGTACAATTGCACTTAGAAGAGTTATAAATCCTAAACAATCATGGATCTCATGTTTTGATATGCGACCTAGCTCTTTATTTGAGGGAGTTTCCCAGCGTCTTTCAATAATTCTGAGCGATAATCGAAACTCTAAAATTTCTTGGGTTGGCGGTTATCGTCGATGGACAGCCGAAGAGCGTAACCATCTGATGGAGACCACAAAATATACTGATATTGATTTTCAAGAAGATGAGGAAAGCATAGCTAAACTAGAAAGTAGTTTAGAGATCAAAATTCTCGAAAAAATATCTGGCGATTCTTTAGAAAAATTCATTGATGAAAAATCTGAACCAGTTTACATACATCGTATTGTCCGATACTTTATCAAAGCCTTATCCTTCATTCCCTTTTTTATTGGGGCTGATGGAAATACGGGAAAGTCTGACGATTATAAAAGGTTTTGTTTTGTTAAACCTGAAAGAGATGTGATTGTATCGTTACTGAATAGTTCTTTGTTTTATTGGTTTTGGCGAACTCATTCAGATGGATTTCATTGTGGTTTTAATGACGTTTATTTAATGCCATACAAACATAATATCAATCCGGAAATTCGCTCCAGGCTAGCATCTCTCAGCCAAGATTTGATGAAAGCCTTTCAAACTTCTTCCTCTATAAAAAAGATATCTACTCAGAAAGGTGAAATTCAATATGAAGAGTTCTCACCTAAATCAGCAAAAACTATCATTGACGAAATCGATCGCGTTCTCGCCCAACACTACGGCTTCACCGACGAAGAACTCGACTTCATCATCAACTACGACATCAAATACCGCATGGGCAGAGATTCAGGAGGGGATGACTGATGACTACACTGCAACTCAATTCCAGACTTCAATCCCGATTAGGAATTACCCCAGAACACCTTGCAGAATTTTGTCAGCGATGGAAAATAGCTGAACTGGCTCTCTTTGGATCAGTTTTGCGAGATGACTTTTCTGCCAACAGTGATGTGGATGTCTTAGTCAGCTTTTTCCCTCATCACTCCTGGGGTTTAGAGTTCATCCAGATGCGAGAAGAACTAGCCACCCTTTTTAATCGACCAGTTGATCTATTAACCCGTCAAAGTATTATGAATAGCCATAATGCCCTCCGCCGTCAAGCAATTCTAGACTCAGCGGAGGTTATATATGCCGCGAGATAAACAGGCATTAATAGACATTTCAACAGCTATCCAAAAAACATTACTGTATGCCCAAGGAATTGAGCGACATCATTTACAAGAAGATGATGAAAAACAAGCCGCTATTTTATATCGACTCATTGTTATTGGAGAAGCAACTAAGCGTCTATCTGATGAATTGCGTGAGCAGTATTCAATGATTCCCTGGCGGCAAATGGCGGGTTTGAGAGATGTCGTTATTCATGACTATGATGAACTGGATTTCGATATCCTCTGGAATGTGATCCATATTAATTTGCCTGATATTTTGCCAGGAATTCAAGAGATCTTAAAAAATCTGGATAGTTAAGCTCATGAGAAAATCAAAACCCATCATTGGCGAAATCGTTGGCGCAGCCTCTCCTGTGGAGAATCGCGTCCTTGCCCAACACCCAAAAACTGATTTGGGCTTCACCGACGAAGAACTCGACGACCTCATCAACTACGACATCAAATACCGCATGGGGCGAGATTCAGGAGGGGATGACTGATGGATTTTAAGTTTTCAAGTCATGCTCTGGAAGAAATGGAAAAACGGAAAGTCCCGATATCCTTTGTAGAAGCCGTCTTAGAAAATCCACAGCAAACTCTTCAACAAGACGAGGAAATCACCATTTATTAATCTCAAATGGATTTTGGCACAGGCAAGCTTTATTTACTTCGAGTCTTTATCAATACCACCATTGAGCCTGCAATCGTTATAACCGTTTATCGCACAAGCCAAATTAAAAAATATTGGAGGAACCCATGAAAATCAAGTATGACCCCGAAGTAGATGTGATTCGGATTACCCTCAAGGATGCAGAGATTGAAGAAAGTGATGAAGAAACCCCCGGCATTATCCTGGACTTTGACGCTAATCGAAATGTCGTTGGTATCGAAATTCTTCAGGCTTCCAAACGAATTGACAACCCACAATCTATTGAGTATATGATTGCTCAGACAACCGTCTCTTCCTAAGATACTTTACCAAACCGATGCAATCAAAGAAGGAAAAACCCTATGGCACAAGTGAAAATCTACTACGAACCCGAAATGGAGTTGTTAACCGTTTTCTGACAGCCTCCCTGCAAAAATCAAATTGCCACAGAGCTAGGTAATGGAGTGATTTTAATTAAAGATGAAACAACAGGCGAACCGATGGGCATGGAACTGTTATCCTATCGCTCTAGCAATAACCGATTTGATGCCGTCAGCGTCGAAATGGGTCGGCTGGTGGGTATTTGATGATCACGTTCTTGCCCAATACCGCATGGGCAGAGACAACGGAGGGGATGACTGATGATTACACCGCAACTTAACTATGGACAGTCATCAACGAAAACTTACCTCAACTGCTGGCTTATATTGAGTCTTTAACTTTGCCTGAAAGCTAATCAATTGGCCATGTCTGCCCCCACTCTTGATTTACGAAGCATCACATCCAGGGATTTAACCTATCCTGCTGTACTTAAAATATGTCGGGCATTCAAATCAGCACCAATACTGAATGCAATTGGTGCTGTCAACTTACTGCAAAACCCTGCGATCGCCCTTTTCTGCTCTAAACAATGTCCTGGAGATCTCATCCTTAAAACTTACGACCTCGCTCAGAGCTTGCGGGATCAAGCCATTCCCATCATTAGCGGTTTCCACACTCCGATCGAACAAGACTGCCTCAAAATTTTGCTCCGTGGCACTCAACCGATTATCCACTGTCCTGCCCGCAGTCTCCACAAAATCCGCCTCTCCCCAGCACAAAAACAGGCGATGGTTGAAAATCGCTTACTGCTCATCTCACCCTTTAGCAGTAGCTATCCCCGTGTCACGGCTGAACTGGCGGGCAAACGGAATGAAATGATTGGGGCGATCGCTCATACTATCTTTATTGCCTACGCCGCCCCTAACAGCAAAACCCTAGCTTTTGCCCAAAGCTTGATTTCAGCAGGAAAATCTGTAGTTACCTTTGCTAGCTCTAGCAACCCATTGTTACAAGAGCAAGGCATTGTTGGTTTGGAGATAGAGACGATCGTACGACGCTGCCTAGATGTTACAGCCTTTACCTAATTTACTCAGTACACCGTTAAGGCTTGGATCTCGATCCGACCGGCAGCCCGCATCCCCCAACCCCTGCTCCCAGCCCCCCTAACCCCCCGTTTGCGGGGGGATGGGGAGAAGGGGAGCCGGATTTTCAAGTCCCTCTCCCGCTCTGGGAGAGGGATTTAGGGTGAGGGTCGCACCAGCGGGCTGCCCCCATCCTACCCCGGTAACACTGTACTTTATGATTAAGCTAAAGGCTGTAGGAACTTAATGTCAGAAAAATGTCAGAAAACATAGCTGATAAGCCTTCCCTGATGCTGGAACGATTTTATTCTCCCTGAAGTGACAAAAGAGGGGTATCAAGAATAGGCACAGGTTATCTATAACGCTCTCTAGATGCGTAATCACCCCTTATTCGCTCATGGATTTCAGCTCATTGACACCAGCGGGTACCGTAGGGATTTAGGTATTAGTCATCAATTTTATTTGAGCAGGTATTACATCCATAATGCTTACTAAAATTAATCGCGATTCCGTGCAGATTGATCGCGGCGGAAAGTTTGATCACATCGCTTATTTATAAATACAGGACAAGCGTGCTTGAATATGGTATAGACTCGACAAGTCTAATCGCATACTTCCATCTTTAGATTAGTTTTTGTGGCATCCGGTTGACTAGATTGGTGGCCGTTTTTTAGCCTCCCCTGTCATTCATGCTGATGCGTGCTTAGAATTGATCACAAAAAACGTTACCCTCCTGATCTCCTCCTGATCTAGGTTTTATCATCATTGCCTTACAGGTATACCTGCGCACCCATCCCATTCCCAGAGATCTCTATGGATAGACTGAAACGGAAAAAACAGCCCCCTCTAATTCTGACGCTGGGTACGCCGCTGCTGCTCATTGTGGGGGGGGGGGCTGCCTATTGGACCTTAGCCCACCGCCAAGCCAATCTGGCCGCTGTTCCTGTGGGGGCTAATGTGATCCCACGATCGGCCCCCCTCACAGTTACCCTCAGCACCGATCCAGCCCAATGGCAGCCGCTCCAGGAATTTGGTACCCCGCGCTCCCGTGCCCTCGTCCAGGATGCCCTGAGGCAGTGGCGCGATCGCTGGCTGACCCGCAATGGCTACACCTACGAACGGGATATCCAACCCTGGATTGGAGATGCCTTTACCCTAGCCGTTTTGCCGAGCACCACGCCGGTTCTCAGTTCCACCCAGGCGCAGGCCAGTTCCCCCTACTCGTTCTTACTGGTGTTGCCGATCGCCGATCCAGCCTTAGCGAAACAGGTGTTGAGCAACCTCCAGGCCCCGGCGAATCGTCCTTGGGTAGAGCGGGCCTATCGCGGCTTTGCCATCTTTGAAACCCCCGGTGACCCAGCCCAGACCCTCTCATTAACGGTTCTGGACAACCGCTATGTGGTAATTACCACCGATCCAAAAGTGACGGAACGGGCGATCGATGCCTATCGGGGCGATAATGCCCTCACTCAGATACCGGGCTATCGGCGAGCCTTTGCCAGCATTGAGACCGAAAAGCCCTTCGCCCAGCTTTACCTGAACGTCCCAGAGGCGGCAACCCTCAGCTTCAGTCAGGCTCCCAAATCCTTACCATCACAAACCTTGACCCAATTACAACAGCAACAGGGCATTGCTGTAACAGCCCAGTGGCAGGATAACGGTATGGCCCTTCAGGGCGTCTCCTGGCTTAAACCCGATAGCAGCTTCAAGAATCGGGTGACCAATACCGCTAGCAAAATGGCCGATCGCCTGCCCGACAGCACTTTCCTGATGTTTACAGGGGGCAACCTGCAACACCTCTGGCAAGACTACACTCAGTCTGCCGAGGCGAACCCCAACTCACCGATTAACCCAGATAGCCTGCGGGTTGGGGTTAAATCGCTCACGGGGATGGATCTGGAGCAGGACTGGCTCCGCTGGATGGACGGCGAGTTTGCCGTAGCCCTACTGAAACCGCCTGCGACCGATCGCCCCCAGTTTGCCGCAGGGTTAACCCTCATGGTGCAAGCCAGCGATCGCCGTGCCGCAGAAACGGCCTTCCAAACCCTCGATCGCTTCGTCCAGGAACGCTATCGCTTCAAAGTTGAACCGATTGCGATCAACCGCCAACCCGTTACCCAATGGACGCCCCCCGTTGCTGCTGTCAGTGGCCTTACCGTTACCCACGGGTGGTTGGAGGGGAATACGGCCTTTTTGACGATCGGACCAGCGATCGCCGAACAATTTGTCCCCCGCCCCCGCCAACCCCTGAGTCAATCTGAGTCCTACCAGGCGACGGTCCCCATGCAGTTAAATCCGAATAATGGGCATTTTTATTGGGATCTCAGCCACCCCTTGAACACTCGCACCCCGCTCCTTCCTCTGCCCAAAGCGCGTCGTCAACCGTTACTAGAGGGCTTGCAGGGGATCGGCGTGACAGCAGCGGTTAACGATCAACGCACCACCCGTTACGATGTCTTTGTCAGGCTCAAGCAGGGCACACCCTAGCGAGGACAGATGGGACCGGAATTAATCACGATTTTGGCAACAGCGATCGCCACCTCCACGCCCCTCATTTTTGCCTGTATGGGGGAAACCCTCACAGAACGGGCGGGAGTGATCAACCTATCGGTGGAGGGAACCATCCTGCTGAGCGCCATGACCGGCTTTGCGATCGCGAAGTTGAGCAACAGCCTCCTCTTGGGTTTCCTGGGCGCAGCAATCGTGGGCATGTTGGTTGCTCTGGTAGTGGCCTATGGGGCGATTACCCTGCGCCAGTCCCAGGTGGCGATCGGGTTTGTATTGACCCTCCTGTGTGGGGACTTGTCCTCGTTTTTGGGGAATCCCGTGGTGCGTGTACCGGGTCCTACGGTACCCAGTTTTCCCCTGCCGGGATTGCAGCAAATTCCCCTCATCGGTCCCCTCTTTTTTCAGGCCGATGTATTGGTTTATAGCAGCTATCTTTTAATTGGATTTTGTTGGTTTTATCTCTACCGCACCCGCAGTGGGCTGACGCTACGGGCGATCGGGGAGCAACCCACCGCCGCGTTCGCACGGGGAACAAATGTCATTTTCTGGCGCTACTTCTATACCCTCCTGGGAGGAGCATTAGTGGGAATTGCCGGGGCCGCGTTTTCTCTGGATTTCAAAGCGGGATGGAGTCATCGCCATACAGCTGGCTATGGTTGGATTGCCCTAGCGATCGTCATCTTTGGGGGATGGCAGCCCCTGCGAGTTGCCCTGGGAGCCTACTTCTTTGGGATTTTGCAATCCCTGGCGAGTGTGGCCCAGGCGGCCATTCCCACCGTGCCGACCCAAGTCTTCACGGTGGCCCCCTTCGTATTGATGATTGTGGCTCTAGCACTCACATCAGGAGACTGGCTAGATCGGCTCCTAGTTCTATTCCCACCCCGCCGCCGCCGTTCCCTCGCGCAGTTGTTACTCATCAGTCCCCCCGCTGCCCTTGGTAAATCGTTTGAGCCAGACTGACCTCCGGTTCAGGGTTCCTCCCTCCGTTGCGCCTCAAGTCCCCTCCCCACAGAAAACTTTACCCCAACTGTTGCAAAACATGTAAAACAACAACGTTCTGTTGCGGAATATGACTAACCGTCTGGACTCTGAACTTTCCCGGAAAGCGTTTTTTATACTAGGGGATATTAACTCATCTGCACTCGCCTCCAGGAGGGGCTGGTCCAATGGTTCATACCTACGAAGTCTTCGTTGACATGAAGGAATATCTCGGACAAAGCGACAGTGCTTCACGACTCATGTCTGCTCGCTACGAAGTAGACGCAGAGTCACGGGAGCAGGCCGATGTAATGGCACGGGGACAAGCAACAGGGGATTATCCCAAGGCGACTGAATATGATGTGCGGGTTACCCGTTTACTGCTCTAGAATTGACGGGTCTGAACAAGGTACATTCGCTACATAGATTTTCTTTTTGCATTAACCTGCTTAGGTAGATATTATCACTATCAAACTCAGATACAACTGGGGTATTTCTGCTGTCTACATTAACGCCAAAACTTGATCTATCTCCAGCAGCAGAGCAAGAGGGTTGGATCGTTAGACGAAAACCTGCAAATGACTAATCCCAAAGTCTGATCATAACTGTCTGATCATAACTAACGTACACAAAGGGCGATTGACGCCCTATTTTTATGGCATTGTCCAACAGCAAGACAGTGTAGCTCTCCTGAGATTTTGGCGTAAACAGTATAAATAACTACAAATATAAATAACTATAAATAAAAGATCCAAAATGCCAAGTTTATGATGGGGGCGCGTAGCGCCCTCACCAAACTCAGGAGAACCGACAGTATATGCTAGTAGGCTTTGACATACTCACCGTCCTGAAGGAGCGGTGATGCTTGGCAGTTCACAGCAACTTGCCTCCAAAGAGGTCTTATTCTGGGAGTGAAGCCGCTGCTGAGGGGGAAGGGGAAGGTTCAACAAAGACAACCCGGCGTTGGCTGGGATCAACCCGATGTCCTTGTTCCTGCATCACACTTTTGGCTTCTTGGGGATCAAAGTAACGATTGAAGTCGGCTTGCAAGTGTTCGACACGGGTTCTGGTGACGGTGGTTTCCGCCTGGATTTCTTGTAACTCCCGGTGTTGGTTCCTGATCTGGGGCAGTAAGTGGATTAAGGCGGTTACGCAGCCAGCAATAAAGACGACATTCATGCCCAGTTTGATTGCTACTTCGATCGTCTGGGGACGATAGGCGGGGGGAAACGTATGGGCACGACGGTGACGATTCTCTTGCAGAGACGCGGTGCGAACGGTGCGGCGGCTGAGACGATCGCGCGAATCAGCAGATGGAGTCGAGGAGTCGGCAATCATAGCAGATACAACTCAGCAGGTCACAAAGGTGAATGGAAATCGGCATTTGGATTGTAGGCGATCGCTCCGCCTACGCCTAGATCCTCATGCTGAATTGGGGGCATATTGCCTCAGGGGAGATGTTATTGCCGAGCGCGGGATTACAAGCCACCGAACTCATGCAGACCAGGGATTGGCCTCCAACGTACTCTCGCTTAGGATTGACGGGTACACTCAGACCAGCCTGAGTGATCGAGATCAGACTGCAGTGAGTGGTGTGCAGACTTCCGTGAAAAGACGGTTTTATCGATCCCCGCAAGTTTAGGATACTAAGGGGGAAAAGGGATGATAGCCCTGCCCATACCCTAGGTCTAGGCACACAACCCCCCTGAAAGCTAGCGTTTGCCTCTTGCTTATGGGTTTAGTCTGCTCCGAGGGGGCGATCGCTCGCCTTGGCGGGCCATTGGTGAGGGGATCAGCACGCAACTGCCCACTATCTTGACTCAATATCGTAGGGAGTAAGAGAGTTCCCCCATGAATGCTGCTATCTCGGATACACCTAGAATTTTGGTCGTTGATGATAACCCCTATGGGCGGGCCACGGCTGCCGCGCTCCTGTCTGTGGAGGGATACGAGGTGTTTGAAGCCGAGGATGGGATCTCTGCCCTAGAGCAAACAACGGCGATCAACCCTGACTTAATTTTGCTGGATATTATGATGCCCGGTTTGGACGGCTTTGAAGTCTGTTCCCGGCTAAAAGGGGATGAGCACACCCGTCTGATCCCCGTCATTATTATTACGGCTCTGAACGATCAAAACTCACGACTGCGGGGGATTGAAGCAGGGGCCGATGACTTCCTGAACAAGCCCTTCGATCGCTTGGAACTTTCGGCACGGGTGAAATCGCTGATTCGGCAGAAACGGCTCAATGAAGATCTGGAACACGCTGAGCAGGTTCTTTTCTCGATCGCCCGCACGGTGGAAAGTCGTGATCCCGGTACCGGCGATCATTGTGAACGGTTGGTTGACTTGGGCGAAGCCTTTGGTGAGTTTTTAGGTCTGACCCGGACCGAAATTCGCGATCTTACCTGGGGGGGCTACCTGCACGATATAGGCAAAGTGGGGATTCCCGACGCGGTTTTATTGAAAAAAGGTCAATTGACCGATGAAGAGTGGGAGATCATGCGCCAGCACGTCATCATTGGCGAGAAAATTTGTCAACCCCTACGCACGATGCGGGGTGTTCTCCCCATTATCCGTCACCACCATGAGCGCTGGGATGGGACGGGCTATCCGGATGGGCTTGCAGGGGATGAAATCCCACTTCTGGCCCAAATCTTCCAAATAATCGACATCTATGACGCCCTCGTCAGTGAGCGCCCCTATAAACCCGCCTTTACCCCCGAACAAGCCCTGGAAATTCTGATGCAAGAGACGGAGCGGGGATGGCGCAACCCAGCATTGATTGCTAAATTTGCCGAATTCATCCGCCAAACGACTGCCACCTGTAGCCTCCCATCAGAGCCAACGGCAACGGCAGTGACCTAACCTTTGCTTTTGCCGCTCTCCTGAGATTTTGGTGTAAGTAGGATACAGCCTCCCGCGCTGGGAGAGGGATTTAGAGTGAGGGCCACACCCGCAGGCTGACCCCAGCCTACCCCGGTAAAACTGTACTTTATGATTGAGGTAAAGGCTTATTCGGGGTTGTTTTAGGATAAAAGCTGGGCTTGTTGTTGAAGAAAGCTACGGACAGCGGTGGCAGTGGGTTGAGCGGCAATCGCCCCCGGTTGCGTCGTGCTGAGGGCACCGACACTGTTGGCGTAGGCGATCGTGGCCTGGATGCGATCAGCCGTCGCCAGACACTGCTCCTGACTCTGGCACAGTTGATGGATAAAGGCGGCGACAAAGCTATCGCCTGCCCCAGTGGTATCGACAACGGCGACAGGGAAGGCGGGATAGTGATCCTGGTGGCCACGAATCCAGTACCGGCAGCCTTGGTCGCCCTGGGTGAGCAAAACGCCGTGCAGGTTAGGAAACTGGGCCGCGATCGCGCCCGGATCACGGGTTTGAAACAGCCACTCGGCTTCGTCATCAGCGAGTTTGAGGAAGGTCGCCTGGGCGATCGCGGCCCGAATGTGGGAGATCGCCATTAAGGAATCGGGCCAGAACTGGGGCCGCCAATTCACATCCAGAACCACGGTTAACTGATGGGTTTGGGCCAACGCTAGGGCACGCTGAACAGCCTGGTAACTGGTGGGATAGGCCAACATCAGCGTTCCCAGAACAAGATATTGGGCCTGGGCAAAGAGGGCAACGGGCAAGGCGTCTGCCTGGAGGGCCGTATCGGCAAAAGCATCTGCCGCTTGATGGTGACCAAATCCAGCAAAATAGCGTTCCCCGGTGGTCGATCGCAGCACATAAACCTGACGGGTGGGCAATTCTGGATGACGCTGTACCCCCGTCAGATCCACCCCCGCCGTCGCCAGAATCTGCACCAGCACTTCCCCGCCCACATCCATCCCCACACAACCAATAAACCCTGCCGATGTCCCCAACTTGACCAGACCACAGGCCACATTAGCCGGTGCGCCCCCGGCATAGGCAGTCCAATGGGTGACCGCTACGATCGCCGCATCGGGCGGTTCCGGTAGCGTCTCCAGCGGTGCATCGGCCAGGTAATCAAATAAGACTTCGCCGAGACAAAGGACTTGAGGATAGGGCAAAACCAGCTTCCTCCCGCATTGGCAAGCTCGATCGCGCAGGCCCCTTCTCGGATCGAGACGCGGCGCGATCAGGGAATTCAGGGTCAATCCGACTGGCGGGCACGTTGGGCAAGTACTGCCTGTCGGAACCCCAGCACAATCAGAATATTAGCCAGGGTGAGAAACACTTCCGCACTCCCATGTAACCAGTCTACGTTGGCTAGGGCTTCATGGTAGACGACTCTGGCGTAAATCCCAGCTGGAATCGTCACGCCGACAAAAACAAGGGTGGTGTAAAACCCAATTAAGGCTAAGCGGGGAACTTGTTGCGATCGAGTCAGAAACCAGAGAAAGCCCAGGTAGGGAAATAGGGAGACCGCAAATAGGGTGTCCTTGGAGGGTAACGTCAGTTGGGCCAAGGTATCAACAGAGGGAATCATGGTTTTAGCTCCGGCTGACGGGTTTTCCATAGTACCCAGGCGGCCAGCAGGAGGGTGATATTCCCTAGGACGGTGGTGCTGGCCTGGAGGGTAACGAGCCATTCCAGGGTGGGTGTATTATCAAAAAAATGCCAGGTACAGGCACACATGGCGCTGATCAGGGCGGGCAACATGGCCAGGGCTAAAAGCCGCCATGCTCCATTGCCACTTAAATCGGCGTAGACCCAAATGAGCCAGATTGCGGCAGTCCACTCGATCACGCTGGAGACATGAATGATCCAGGTGGGGATGGAAAGTACGTGCATAACCGTTCGCGTAGTGTCTCTGTAGGACAAACGAATGTGCTTGGTTTCGGAAGGGGTGTTCCTAGTGTACTGCGAGTTAACTCGCTAGTTGGTTAAACCAGCACGTTCGTTAGCGTGTCCGCAGGTGCATCGTTTTGGGGGCTGCTCAGCCAGGTCAGTGCCGGCGATCGGGCAGTACAGCGACCCCAATCCTCCTGAATTAAGATACCCGCAGGGGCCAGTGTCATGAGACATTAGGTGAGGTCCCCGAAGCGGGAGACCCACAAGCTGATGATGACTGGCCGATCGCAGGTTCTATATCGCAGGTTCTATTATGAAAACCTTTCCCACCCCTGAAGCCCTGCGGCGGTTCCCCTTTGGGCTAGCCGATATTGCCGTCATGCTCGGCACCCTGGTGTTACTCGCCCTGATCGCTCGCATTGGGGCTGGGGCACTCGTCAGCTTTCACCCCCCAGAGGTGGTACCTGCCATCGATCTCGACCCGCGCAACTTGCCCTACTATGCGGGACGATCGACCCTGCGCATGTTTATTGCTCTGCTTTTCTCAATGGTATTCACCCTAATCTACGGGTATGTCGCTGCCAACAGCCGTCGGGCGGAGCGGGTGATGATTCCCCTATTGGATATCCTGCAATCGGTGCCCGTCTTGGGATTCCTCTCGATTACGGTAACCGGTTTTATTGCCCTCTTCCCTGGTAGCTTGCTGGGGTTGGAGGCGGCGGCGATTTTCGCCATCTTTACCAGCCAGGTCTGGAACATGACCTTTTCGTTCTACCAGTCCCTACGGACCATTCCCAGGGAGCTGGATGAGGCCGCCCGGTTGTATCAACTCTCGCGCTGGCAACGGTTTACCCAGTTAGAAGCCCCAGCGGCCACGATCGGTTTGCTGTGGAATGCCATGATGAGCTTTGGCGGGGGCTGGTTTTTTGTGGCGGCCAGTGAAGCCATTAGCGTGCTGAATCAGGAATATACCCTACCGGGCATTGGCTCCTATGTAGCGGCAGCGATCGCAGCGGAAGATTTAGCCGCCCTGGGATATGCCCTGATCACGATTGTGATCGTCATTATCTTAGTCGATCAACTGTTCTGGCGGCCCTTGATTGCCTGGTCAGATAAGTTTCGGATGGAGCAAAGTGCTTCGGCAGAAGCCCCGGAATCCTGGGTCTATGATTTATTGCAGACCGCCCGGATTCCTCGCCTCTTGGGCCAAGCGCTGACCCCAGCCCAGGAAGCCATTAACCAGTTTCTGTCGCGGCTGACGCAATCCCGATCCACCTTTAAGCTGGCGGACCCGGCTCAGCAACAGCGGTACGATCGCCTTTACCATGTCACCTTGCTGGTGATTATTGGTTGCTTAATCGCCTGGGCCTTGCACTTCATTCTGACGACTGTCGGTCTGGGGGAAGTGTTCAAAACCTTCTGGCTGGGCATCCTCACCCTGTTGCGCGTGACCGTCCTCCTATTGTTGGCAACGGTAATTTGGACGCCTGTAGGCGTTGCGATCGGCTTTAACCCCAAACTGGCGCGGGCGCTGCAACCCGTTGTCCAGTTCCTCGCCTCCTTCCCGGCCAACTTTATCTTCCCTTTTGCCACTCTGCTCTTTATTCGTTCCCATATCAGTATCGAATGGGGGAGCATTTTACTCATGGCCTTGGGTGCCCAGTGGTATATTCTGTTTAACTCGATCGCGGGTGCCCAGAGTATTCCCACTGACCTGCGCGAAATGGCCGACGATATTGGTCTATATGGCTGGCAGCGCTGGCGCAAACTGATCATTCCGGGGATTTTCTCGGCCTGGGTGACGGGCGGGGTAACGGCTAGCGGCGGGGCCTGGAATGCCAGCATTGTTTCGGAAATCGTGTCCTGGGGACAAACGACCTTGGCGGCCACTGGTCTCGGAGCCTACATTGCTGAAGCGACGACAGTGGGCGATTGGCCGCGCATTACCCTGGGCATTGGGATGATGAGTTTGTTTGTAGTTGGTCTCAATCGTTTGTGGTGGCGACGACTCTACCAGCTTGCCGAAATGAAATATCATCTCTAGAGGGAGGTCGCGCCATGATAAACCCGAATCCTACTGATTTAATGGACTTAATTACCGTTACACAGGTTTCTAAACATTTTCCGCTGCCCGATGGCAAAGGTGAGTTTACGGTCCTCAGTAACATCAGCTTAGTGGTAAAAGCGGGTGAAGTCGTTGCCCTGTTGGGACGCAGTGGCAGTGGCAAAAGCACCCTACTCCGCATTATGGCCGGGTTGATCCCGCCTAGTCAGGGGCAGGTACTCAGCAATGGTAGGCCCCTACGGGGTGCTAATAACGACGTGGCAATGGTCTTTCAAAGTTTTGCCCTGTTGCCGTGGTTAACGGTTCAGGAAAATGTGGAGTTAGGGTTAGAAGCCCGGGGGGTTAAGCGCGAGGAGCGGCGACGGCGTGCTCTCAAGGCCATTGACCTGGTGGGGTTAGATGGGTTTGAAAGTGCCTATCCCAAGGAGCTTTCGGGGGGGATGAAACAGCGGGTGGGGTTTGCCCGTGCCTTTGTGTTAGAACCCCAGGTTCTATTCATGGATGAACCCTTCAGTGCCCTAGATGTCCTGACTTCAGAAAACCTGCGGGGGGAAATTGATGACCTGTGGAATGCCAAAACCTTCCCCTCGAAAAGTATTTTAATCGTCACTCACAATATTGAAGAAGCGGTATTTCTAGCCGATCGCGTGGTCATTTTAGGCTCTAATCCAGGGCATATCCGGGGGGAAGTGGTAATTGATTTACCCCGGCCCCACGATCGCAATTCTCCTCGTTTTGCTTCCCTGGTGGATTATATCTACACCGTTATGACTAATCCGGAGATTGAAGTCACGGGTCAGGTGTCGGTGCAGCCGCAGCCCCAACCCGCAGCGCCATCGCCCTATGCGATCGCCTTACCCCATGCGCGCGTGGGGGGCATTAGCGGTCTGCTGGAATTGATTGTGGATCAACCTGAAGGCACCGATGATATTCCCCGACTGGCGGAGCGGCTCCAACTGGCGGTCGACGATCTCTTGCCCATTCTGGATGCAGCCGTCCTACTGGGATTTGCGGCGGTATCCCAGGGGGATGTGTGCCTGACAGACATTGGTCAGGATTTTGCGACAACAACGATCCTCCGCAGTAAGGATCTGTTCCGTAAGCAAGTGCTCACCCACGTTCCCGTAATCCGGAGCATCGTCCAAACACTGCGGGAAAAACGCAGTGGTTCGATGCGGGCTGATTTCTTTTTAGACCTCTGGGATGAACATTTCCCCCGTGAAGAAGCCGAACGTCAATTTGCGACGGCGATAGACTGGGGACGTTATGCTGAACTCTTTGAGTACGATGCGAGTGAGGAGCGGCTGTACCTTTCTGAGACCAGCCCCGATTTAGAGAGTGTTGCCAGCGTTGCCGGTTAACCAGGAAGCTGCATCACCGATCGATAACGAGGTTCAAACTGGTCCGCTGTGGGGGAAGGGCGTCCATAGCGCCACTGGCTCCGGGCCAAGAGTTCCTGCCGCAGACTATCCACGTCAATTCGAGCGATTTTCCCAGCGCTGACAACCGCTTCACCGGCGACCCAGGCCGCTTTGACCACCTGCATGGGACGACCATAAACCAGGAGACCGATCGCATCCGTTCGCGGCAAAAGGGACAAATTGCTCAAATCATAGAGCACCAGATCCGCCTGTTTCCCCACCGTCAGCGAACCGAGTTCATCCGCTAGGTTCAAGCCGATCGCGCCACCGAGGGCGGCCATCTCAAGCGCCTGTCGAGGGGTGATCCAATGGCGATAGTCCAGGTCAGTAGTGTTGTGCAGCATCGTGCCAATTTTGATCGCTTCGAGTAAATCTTGGCCGTCGTTACTGGCGGCTCCATCGCAGCCAAAGCTGACATTCACCCCGGCTTGCCGATAGCGCAAGATCGGCGCAATGCCACTGCCCAAGCGCAGGTTACTCAGGGGATTGTGAACTACGGTGGAGCGGGTCTGGGCCAAGAGTTGAATGTCAGCGTCATCCAGCCAAATGCAGTGGGCCAGGGAGGTGCGATCGCCGAGGAAGCCCAACTGTTTCAGATATATAACGGCACTGTAGCCATAGGTTTCCTGGGCCAGTAATTGCTGTGCTCTGGTTTCCAGTAGGTGGGCATGGCGACACAGGTGGTAGCGATCGCTCAAGTCCACACACCCTGTCATCAGGGCATCGGAACAGAGTTGTAGACCGGTGGGGGCCAGCATCAGATGAATGCCAGCGGCGGGATCATGAAACTGGGTAATGGCCTGCTGCATCATGGCCAGTACTGCCTGGGTGGAATAGGAATAGGCCCTAGCCGGTGCGGGACTGTTGTTGCCGGTGGGCAGGCTCGTGATCAGCGGTTGATCCTGAATAAGCGGACCGATAAAGGCCCGAATGCCCACTTCCCGATAGGCCCGCACGGCAGCCGCGATCGTTTCAAGCTCCTGGCCAGGAATGAGGACGAGGTGATCCACGACGGTGGTTCCCCCTGACAGCAGAGTCTCCACGGCAGTCACCAGGGCACTCAGGTAAATCTGTTCAGGATCTAGGGGGGCAAAGTCATACAATTCGGCAATCCACAGTTCCAGGGGCCGGGGAGGAATACAGCCGCGTTGCCAGATCTCGGAGGAGTGGGTATGAGCGTTGACAAAACCGGGCAGTAAGAGGAGATCCCGAGCATCAATGGGTGTGCCGACGATCGGTAACTGGGGGGCGATCGCCTGAATCCGACCAGCCACCACTTGCACATCGACGGTGCCATAACCCTGTTCAGTCGGGACAAGGGCTTGTTGAATAGTGAAGTCCACGAATTTCGGGTCCTTTCTAACCAGTGTTTTGAGTAGGCGTGTGATCAGCCGTGTCCGATGGCCCGTTATCTACGGGGGAATTTGTCCCTGGGGAGCATGACGCGATCGTAAGGTGTCAATACTGGCTTCCCAGTTGGCCCCATCAAACGGCAGAATCTGAAAGTGGGAGACGACATCCCCATCCAAACAATGGACATTAACATCAAACTGATCGGGGTGCGATCGCGGGCGATAGAAAGCATGAATCCCACAGGTCCGACAAAATAGATGTTTGGCAATCCCAGTATTAAAAGTATACGAGGTTAAATGATCGGCCCCCTGGAGCAACGTAAACTGTTCTGGGGGAACAATCAGGTGTAAAAAGCCTTTTTTACGACAAATTGAGCAGTTGCAGTTATAGACGCGGCGATCGTCGGTCACCGTCACCTGAAAGCGCACCGCACCACAATGACACCCCCCAGTATAGGTCATCAGCGTATTAGCCATCGCCACTCCTGGTTAACTTGCTGCAAAGGCAGGTAACGTCTGAACAAAGTGATGCATTTTCTCCAGCAAGGGGGGTTGAATTTCATGACCCATCGTTGGGTAGGTTTCGTACTCTACGGGTACCCCCCAGCTTTGCAGGGCATGATACGCTTGCTCAGCAGCGCGTAGGGGCACGACGGTATCCTGAGCACCATGGAGGAGGAGGACAGGGGGATAGGGAACCGCTACAGGCAATTTATCTTTCCCACGATCGCTCGGATGGAGATAGCCACTAAAGCAGACTAACCCGGCCAGGGGTAAATCCAGCCCCACATCCAGGGTCATGGCCCCCCCCTGGGAAAAGCCACTCAGGATCGTGCGTTCCAGGGGAATTTGGGTTTGGGCTTCTAGACGTTGCAGCCAATCCCGCAGGTGTTCTCGGCTTTCAGTTAAGCCTTGGTAGTCCTTGCTTTCTAGGTCATACCACATCTTGCCGGAGAAGGTGTAGGGATGGGGAAAGGGGGCTTCGGGAAAGATAAATTGATAGTCAGGTAAGTTCGTCAGGGGGGCGATCGGGACTAAATCCTGGGCGTTGGCCCCCCAACCATGCAGCATCACAATCAACCCGGTGGCTGGGCGATCGGTTTGGGGCGGAATGGTAATCGACTGGAGAGACAGGGTGAGGCTCCTTTGGCTGAGATAAGCTGAGATAAGCTGAGATAAACGCTGATGTGTAAACGCTGATGTGTAAATGTTTAGGTGAAAGGGGCTTTCCCTGACTGGGAAAGTTTCGGGGCCAACCCTCAGGTTACCAGGATTGCCCATGCGTGACTAGCTCCAAAGTCAAGCTTTGAAGGGGCGAAAAGATGCGCTTAAAAGGGGAGATGATGACATCGAGAACTGTACACGAAAGCGTTGCAAGCATGGTTGAAAGCATCTTTGCAAAAAAAGTACAATTCAACTCAGAGCCTACAGCCTTTGTCGCCTCAGTGGGCGGCATCTCACTTGTGCGGCCCTCACCCTAAATCCCTCTCCCAGAGCGGGAGAAGGGGTGAGGTGCTGCTGTCCTTCAGAGACTTGGGAAACGCTGTATTTAAGGCTGCATCTCGGTTCTAACCCCCATAGCAGTTTAGGCCGGTTCGTGACCTGCTGCCACGATCGCTGCTCGCAAATCCACCTCCGACAGCATCGTTTCCACCGTTAGATGTTTGGTACTGGGATCACCCGATACCCGCGCCGTCGGGTCAGCCGCCTGGATCACTGATGTAATCGTATTCACACAATGCTCACAGGCGATCGTTGGAACCTGCACTTGAAACGTCGCCATCACAGCCTCCTGGGTCTAGCTCTCTGTCCATGATTGTCCATGATATCTGTCCATGATTGTCCATGATAACGGTATCCTAAGGGGTGACCCTGAGGTACAGACCTAAAACGACCACCGTGCTTGATCTCAAACTGATTCGGGAAAATCCAGCCTTCGTGCAAGAACGGCTCCAGCGCCGGGGCAACTACGATCTGCAACCCCTCCTCGCCCTCGATCAACAACAGCGGGACCTGGAACAACAACGCACCCAACTCCAGACCCGGAGCAATGAGATCGGCAAACTCGTCGGCCAAAAAATGAAAGCCGATCGCACTGATCCCGCCATCCCCGCCCTGCGTGACGAAGGCAATGCTATCAAGGCCCAACTCAGCGACCTCGAACCCCGCGAAAAAGAACTTAAGGCCCAAATCGAAAGCCTGTTGCTCACCTTCCCCAACCTGCCCAGCGATGCCACCCCCCAGGGCACCAGTGAAGACGACAACGTCGAAGTCCGCCGTTGGGGTGATGAGTATCTTCCTCCAGCCGATGCCGACATCCTGCCCCACTGGGAAATCGGCGAACAGTTGGGCATCCTTAACTTTGAACGCTCCGTGCGGATTGCCCAGAGCCGCTTTGTTACCCTGATCGGGGCTGGGGCCGCCCTCGAACGTGCCTTGATTAGCTTCATGCTCGATCGCCAGATCGCCGCCGGTTACACCGAAGTCCTGCCGCCGCTCCTCATCAATAGCCAAACCCTTACTGCCTCCGGCCAACTGCCCAAATTTGCTGACGAAAGTTTTAAGTGCGATCGCGACGACCTCTGGCTCACCCCCACCGCCGAAGTCCCGATCACCAGCCTCTACCGTGACGAAATTCTGAGTAGTGAAGAGTTACCCATCTACCACTGCGCCTATACCCCCTGTTTCCGCCGCGAAGCCGGTAGTTACGGACGCGACACCCGTGGTCTGATCCGCCTGCACCAGTTCAGCAAAGTCGAACTCTACAAACTCGTCCACCCCGACACCTCTGCCGACGAACACGAGCGTATCGTCGCCAACGCCGAAGCCATCCTACAAGCGCTGCAACTGCCCTACCGGGTGATCGAACTCTGTACCGCCGATCTGGGTTTCTCCGCCACCAAATGCTACGACTTGGAGGTATGGCTGCCCTCGTCTGGGAAATATCGGGAAATCTCCAGTTGCTCGAACTGCGGCGACTTTCAGGCGCGTCGAGGCAACATCCGCTTTAAGGAACCGGGCAAAAAAGGCACCCGCTACCTACACACTCTTAACGGTTCTGGTCTCGCCATCGGACGCACAATGGCCGCGATCCTAGAACTGTACCAACAGCCCGATCGCACTGTTCGCATCCCCGATGCCCTCCAACCCTACCTCGGTCGCGATATTCTTTAGGCGGATTTGTGATGGCAGTGCAACTGGAGCAGGTGGTACCCTTTGGCCGATCTCTGGCTGAATATATCCAAATGTTTAACCTGACGGATGCCGACTTGCAGACAGCCATCCTGGGGGTGGGGGATGGTCCTGCTAGCTTTAATGCGGAAGGAACGCGTTTGGGCTATCGGATTAAGTCGATTGATCTGTTGTATGTGTTGAATGCGCTGCGCAAATCCGCAATCGCTTTTATGCGGTACTTTTATGCGGTAGTTGATCAGGTAATTGCCCAAGTCGAACAAGCTCCAGATGATTGGGTGTGGACCTACCACGGCTCACCGGCTGGACTGCGCCAAAATCGGGAACGGGTCACCCAGCTTTTTTGTGAAGACTTCGATCAGAGGAAACATCAGGACTGTAGTAGGTTGAGTTTTGCCCTTCCACTAAGTAGGTTGCCAGGGTCCAGGGTGCACCGACAAAGCCCAGAACTGCTGCCTGTCCTTTGATCTCGTCGCACAGCCCTCGTACAATCTGGCCGATGAAGGATAAATCAGCATCGGGGCTAAGGGGACGCAGCGCATCTACTTGGGATTGACAACGAATTGGATGTGATAGAATTGGCCCTTTGCTTTCAGTAATCTCAAATTCAACCCCCAGTGCCGCTAGGAGGGTCAAAATATCAGAAAATAAGATGACCCCATCCGGATGAAATGCATGAAAGGGCTGGAGTGAGATCGCGATCGCAAGTTCAGGAATTTCCGATCGCATTCTAAAGGAAGGGTACTTTTGCCGGATCTCCCGATATGCTTTGAGGTAGCGTCCAGCCTGCCGCATCATCCAAACTGGCGGGCGATCCACCGCTTGGTTTTGTGCCGTTCTCAGAAAACGCTCTGCGGCAGTCAGATGAGGACTCTCGAACGAAGCGCAGGCTAAGTTCATGGGATGGGACTCCTAGCAACAGTTAGGTGAAAGGTGAAGATTGACTCGAAGCATGTCATTCCAACTGCTCTAGAGCATCGCGCACCTCAACCAAGTGGTTGTTAAAGACTTCAAGGGCCGCATCTAATACCTTGAAGATGGCAGGATCGCGAATTGAGTAAAATACATAGTTCCCTTGCTTACGACTGATGACCAAATTCCGGCTACGCAGCACAGCTAATTGTTGGGAGACTGCTGATGCTTCAATCTCAAGCCATTCAGCAATATAACCAACACTTTTCTCCCCTAAACGCAATGTGTCCAGGATTTGAATCCGTACAGGGTTGGACAAAATCTTGAAGAGGTCAGACTTGAAATAACTGGGTTTAAAGCTCATCTTGCGTCTATACTTTATCACTTATAATCTTACTGACTAGTTTAGCACTTGATCAAAGGTGCCCTTAGAGTCAAATAACCCGGGCCTCATAGCGTTGAGGCTCGCTGGTGATCTGTCGCAGTCGATCTAAACATTTTGAAATCGTAATTGTACCGTCGTCATGGGTTGTCAACACCTTACGATCGCAGACACCATTAGGTGCCCCCTTTGCATGATTTTTATAGCGTTCCAACATCACGGATGAAAGGCACTGACACGCTTCGTTAGAGACAATAACAACATCAGGTCTACAATAATTAAATACTTCTGGACAATAGCCATCTTCATGACCATGATTAGCAGCCACAAAAATATTAACCTGTCGTAGCCGTTGACAAAAATCCTCGCACTGCAATAAGGTGTGCCAACCATCAGTCTTAAGATCACTCGGTAGGATAATGTTAATATCCTCATAGAATAAAAATGTAACCAAACTCAGATCGCGTAAGTCTTGACAGGTTTCTTGAGCATTCCAAAAAAAGACAAAATCAATATCATCAATCTTCATGCTTTGGCTCACCCGTCGGCACTCAGGATGGAGTTTTGCCGTGACAGCTAGTGGATTCATTGACCATGATAACGTTCCCTGTAATAGAGGAAATTCATCAGTTTTAAGGGTAGGATTTAAGATAACTTGATTAATATTAATGCCAGCGGCCAACAAGTGTTCAAAAAGCTCCGGAATACCCTCTAAATGTTCCTGCACGTAAACTGGCATGATTAAACAATCAACTGCATGGCACTTTTGCTTGAGGATGTGCTGCCACGGACTAAATCCATTACGAGAGTTAAAGCCAACATCAAGCAGAATGGTCTTGTGATTGTAGCAATCGATGGCAGCACTAAAGCCATGATCGACATCAAAAATTTTAATATCAAGCATTAATCTCTCCAGATAAGGAACAAAAATTACAGAATTGAAAATTTATACCATCATAATTATTTATCATAATTATTTATCTGCATTATCAGATAATCATGCATTTGTTCATGAATTATTTGTTCATAAATAAATCGAAACTAGGGAGCATCAAACATGATTTCAAAAAAAGAATTTGGATATAGGCGCTTCATGAAAACTAGGTATGTTTCTGCTTCTATACGCGATAGAAATCGAGCTACAATGATACTTTGTAGAGTTGGTAATTGACGAATTACACACCAGGCAGCTTCACTGGTATCTCTAGAACTCAATTGGATAGAACTCAATGGGATAGACTCTAGAGGGCTAGTTATATAATGATTCATAACACCTTATCTAAGCATGAAGGTAAAGAGTCAGAGGCATGGCTACATGCAAGACAATGCTTGCATGTAGCACCGAACAAATTGCTACCACCAAGGGAAATAGCGGCTTTGCAAGCCTGAGGGAACACCTAGTGAGGATGACGCCTGCACAGCTACCTTGCTTGCACCGCAGGGAGGACACTGTGCTTCACTCGCTCAGAACCGCTACATCAGTGGTGTGCATCGCTTCACTGTATCACAGATACTTCATTATTTGCAAAGATTTTAAGATGAAAAGATAATCATAAAAAAATATGCAAACATTTGCGGATTGCGATATACCTTATAAATAGTGCTCGAATTAGGGCTGGAATTGGGGAAGAGGGGCCGTGGTTGCTGCGCCTGTAACCGCCCTGGCAGCGAGATGATGGTCTACCCTAAGCGGGGGAGAGTGTAGGTGTCGGCAGGGTAGCCTGAGTCAAGGTCAGCCATGTCACTGCGGTTTCCGCGCGGGGGGCTGCCACCCCACCCCACCTTAAAGACGCAATGAGAAAGGCTAAGGAGAGAATTGGGATTAGATGGTTAGTGATGCTTTTGCAAATGCTTCTGTAAATAGAATTCGGTTCAGTTGGCCTAATCCTCTGGCCCATTGGCGAGGGGATCTCATGGGGGGACTCACGGCTGCGATTGTGGCACTCCCCCTGGCTTTGGCCTTTGCGATCGCCAGTGGCGTTGATCCCAAGGCTGGCTTATACACAGCGATCGTGGCCGGTGCCGTAGCTGCAATCTTTGGCGGGTCTCCCGTACAAATTACGGGGCCGACGGGAGCAATGGCCGTTATTTTGCTTGGTATTGTGGCTAAATATGGGATTGAGAAGGTCTGGCTGGCGGGGATCATGGCGGGCATCATCCAGATTGCCCTAGGAATCGCCAAATTAGGACGACTGGTCAAATTTATTCCCTATCCCGTCACAACGGGGTTTACCAATGGAATTGCTGTGATCATCTTCTTTGGGCAACTGAATAATTTTTTGGGATTGCGGTTGCCCCGTTCTGAGCATTTCCTCCCGAGTCTATGGCAAACCGTGACTCATATTGGTGAGGCGAATTGGGCCACGATTGCTATTGCCACCACTGTGATCTTGATCAAGATCTTCTGGGCCAATCTCCCCACAACCCTACCTGGCTCACTGGTAGGATTAGTTGTCGCCACCCTAATGGTCTCCCTTCTTCATCTCGATGTACCGACAATTGGCGCGATTCCCCAAGCTTTACCTCTGCCCCACGGTCTTCCCCACTGGCATGACTTTGGGTTAATTCGTGAGTTAATTAATCCCGCACTGGCCCTAGCTGCCCTTGGCAGTATTGAATCGCTATTGTCAGCAGTGGTTGCTGATGGCATGACGGTGAGTGAAAAGCATGACAGCGATCGCGAGTTAATCGGTCAGGGCATCGCCAATATCGTAGTCCCGGTTTTTGGAGGGATTCCGGCAACTGGGGCCATTGCCCGTACGGCAGTGAATATTCGGGCTGGGGGTAGAACGCGTCTATCGGGCGTTATTCACAGTATTGCTTTGGCCCTGATCGTCCTTACCCTGGCACCCCTAGCTGCCCAAATTCCCCTGGCAGCGCTGGCAGGTATCCTGATGGTTACCAGTGTGCGAATGCTGGAGTGGGAAGCGATCGGCCTACTGATGCGGGCAACCTATGCCGATTTTGCTGTTATGTTGCTCACGTGGTTAGTCACCATTTGCTTTGACTTAGTTCTAGCAGTGGAAGTGGGCTTAGTAGCGGCTGGTGCTCTCTTTATCAAACGAATGAGTGATCTGAATTTGGTGAAAGTTCCTGAGACTGAAGTCTTCCCGCCAGGAGTACCGTTGGAGTTTAGCAAGCAAATTGCTGTTTATCGGGTTGATGGCCCGATGTTTTTTGGGGCGGCAGAGCGCTTTGTGACTTTCCTGCGGGATGAACCCGAAGTTCGCTATCTCATCCTGCGGATGCGTTTTGTCCCCAATATGGATACGACCGGCCTAGTAGCCCTCGAAGACATTTTCTATGATCTGAAACGACGCAAGTGTCAGCTTGTGCTCAGTGGCTTACAGCCTGAAGTCAAGCAATTGCTGGAGCGGACGGGACTACTCCAGCAGATTGGGCCAGAAAACTGTTTTGAGAGCACTAATGCCGCCATTGATCAACTGACCGCCCGCCTGATCCAGGCCCCCCCATCACCAACCTCAGTGGACGCTAGGGGAGGCGTCTGGCAAAACTGACGCTCAAAGTTTCATCAGCTCGACTTCCAGTTCAACTCGCATCCGCGATCGCAAGCGCTCAAACCCCCTACAAGCTGTCGGCTAGGACCCTCAACACGCTGGGGATTTGGGCCACCACATCCAGGGTTTCCAGTTCCGCGAGGGCCTGCCGGAAATGGCGTTCCAACACGTTATGGGTCACAACCACAATTTCCGCCGTTTCCTGCCGCAGATCGATTTGCACCACCGACTCCAAACTGACGCCGTGGTTACCGAAACAGGTTCCCAACTTGCCGATCACCCCTGGTTGATCTTGGGTGAGAAGACGGGCATAAAACCGGGTTTTGAGATCGGCGATCGCGCTGACGCGACAGCCCTGTTGGTGACTGGGGGCTAGCAGCGGATGCAAAGGCACCTGGGACGCGGGCGTAATCCCTAGCAACGCTGCAATGTTAAGAATATCGGAGACCACCGCACTGGCCGTGGGACCAGACCCCGCACCCGGGCCGTAAAGCATCACCTGTCCGATCGGCTCCCCTTCAATCAGTACAGCATTATAAACATCATTCACACTGGCGAGGGGATGGGACAGGGGTAACAGGGTCGGATGAACGCGCACTGACAGACGGGGGGGGTGACCGTCGGCCCCTGGCTGCTCCCAATCCTGCTCCGCGATCGCCAGCAGTTTAATCACAAACCCTAGCCGTTCTGCATAGGCAATATCCGCCGAACTGATCTGGCGAATCCCCTCACAGTAGACTTCCTCCAGCTTGATGCGTTTGCCAAACGCCAGAGACGCCAAAATCGTGATCTTATCCGCTGCATCCAGACCATCGACATCGGCGGTGGGATCGGCTTCGGCATAGCCCAGTCGTTGGGCGTCGGCCAGCACGTCGGCAAAGTCGGCTCCCTCACCCCGCATCCGCGTCAGGATGTAGTTGGTCGTACCGTTGACAATGCCGGTAATCGTGCGAATCCGGTTCACGCTGAGGGCTTGCTTTAGCGGCTGAATCACGGGAATGCCGCCCCCGACGGCTGCTTCTTCCAGCACATAGACACCCGCCTTTTCCGCTGCCGTGAAAATTTCATCGCCATAGCGAGCAATCACCGCCTTGTTGGCCGTCACGACATGTTTACCGTGGGCGATTGCCTTGAGGATCAAACTGCGGGCCGGCTCCAAGCCCCCAATCACTTCAACGACAATATCAATATCAGGATCAGTGACAATACTGTCCAGATCGGTGGTCAGAATATTCGCGGGCAGGTCTACCGAGCGGGGTTTATCGAGACTGCGTACCCCCACGCGGTGGATCGTCAAGCTTTGTAAGAGCGGATGACGACGATCGGCATGGAGCAGAATATCGGCAGTTCCACTCCCGACCGTCCCGAATCCGAGTAATCCAATCTTGAGTACACCCGCTGCGATCGCCATGATTCCCTCACGTTTACCCCCCCCATTGTGCCATTACCGGGGAATTTCCTGTCGCGATTTCAGTGGTTTGACCTCCCCCTGTCGCGATCGATCGGCCTGATCAATCCGTGGTCCCCTCAAAGGCTAAATCAATCAGATAGTGATTGGTCGCGGGTAGGGGCGTTGCCTCAGGAGCCTCCCCCTCTGGATCAGGGCTGGGCGCGTGTTCCTCGCTGTCCGGGTTGGCCAGGAAGGGCAGCTGGGCGATCGGGGTGGCTGTGGCGGTTGGGTTTGGGGTGCTGACCGTTGGGGAGGTTGCCCCAGCAGGATCTGCCGATTTGTCGTCCGGCGCAGCCGTGTTGGGCACCGGTTCCGAGACTGCTGCCGGTTCGGATGCCGCTGCCGTCTCCGTTGGAGACTCCGCCGTTTCCTCCAACGCCGCTGCTTCCTCCGACGCCTCCGACTCTAGCCAGGGGGAATCGTACCGATTCCAAGGCAAAATTGGCTCATTGGGGAGCTTACTGGTTAAAACCGTGATGTTATCGTTATCTGGCTCTGGCAAGGGCGTCTTAGGGGGTTCCACCGCATGGTCCTTGACATGATTCGCATCCATAACATCCACATCCTCGTGCAAATCAGATTCCTGGCAGCAAAGGCAAACCCGACAGATGCGCTAAATCTGGGATCAAAAATGCCACCACAATATGCAGCAAAATGATCAGCGCCAGCCCCCAGGTCACATAGGCAGAATAGTGGAGCGATGCCGAGACATCATCCAACCGCTGCTTATTGGCATTATACGTTTGTGCCAAGTTGACGAGCATCTGTAGTTGGTACTCTTCCGGCGATAGGGACAGGTACCGTTCTAAAAAGCGATGGTCTTCTAGGTTGGGACTAATCGCCGTTTGCCGGGGCAGGAAGGCATTGATGAGCAGGGTAAAGTTGGCCAGAAAGCTAAAGACTTCCAGGAAGCTAAAAACGCTGGGTACCATGACCAACCGCGAGAGGGTCAGGCTGGTGAGCAGAGCACCGTTGGTGACGAAGAGGATATTCAGCTTTGTGGTCAGGGCATATCCATGCTCCTTCTGTTGCTGAATGACGCTGCGCACATCCTGCGATGCCAAACTGAGGGTCGAGGGCGAGGGTAGGGTGCTGGCCTGGGCGGGAGGAGCTTCGTCGGAATGGGCCACAGGATGATCCGGCGGGGGCGTGTGGGCATCCGGTGTTCCCCGGTAAAGATCAGCACGACTCTCCCCTGTTACCACCCGGTGGAAGTCACGACTTGTTGGGAGCACGTCATGAATGGCGTCGACAGTCGGTGGTTTGCTAACAGAAATCAGCAGTGAATTTAATGGGGTTTTCAGTAGGTTGGCAGGTGTTTGCATAATTGCACAAACCAGGGGGGCGGTGGCCGATACTTTCTATTGTGGCGCATAGAAAATGGAACTGCACAACCCGTAACAAGCACGATCGCGGGGCAGGTACAGGGAATTTGTTCTCATCCCCCACCCCCTTTTTCTGGCAGGGGCCACGGGGAGTCAAAAGCCCGTATTGGGATTTCCAAGTCCCTCGCCCGCTCTGGCAGTGCCATTGAGGGTGAGGGACTTCGGGTGGAGTGAGTTAGCCAGCCCCCCTTCTACCGTTTCACCAACTTCTTGGTAACTTTACGCAACCGAATTGATGCCGGGGTAATCTCCAGCAACTCATCAGGACCGATGTATTCCAAAGCGCGTTCTAAACTCATATCCACTGGCGCTTGCAGTTGCACCAATTCATCCCCGGTGGAGGACCGGAAGTTGGTTAATTGCTTGGTTTTGCACACGTTCAGGTCCAGATCCTGGGGGCGATTGTGTTCGCCGACAATCATGCCCTTGTAGACCTTGGTGCCGGGGGTGATGAAGAAGACGCCGCGATCTTCGGCATTTTTCAACGCATAGAAGGTGGCAACGCCTTCCTCGAAGGAGATGATTACGCCATTGCGACGGGTTTCAATATCCCCACTCAGCGGGCGATAGTCGAGGAAGCTGTGGTTCATGATGCCTTCGCCACGGGTCATGCGCATGAATTCACCCCGGAAGCCAATTAACCCACGGGCCGGGATGACAAATTCCAGTTGAGTCCGATTGTTAATCCCCACGCGCATATCCTGCATTTCGCCGCGCCGTTGGCCCAGTCGTTCGATGCAACTCCCAACGGCGTTTTCGGGCACATCAAGCACTAAATATTCAAAGGGTTCGCAGGGTTGGCCGCTGACTTCGCGGTAGATGACCTGCGGTTGGGAAACCTGGAATTCGTAGCCTTCCCGCCGCATGGTTTCGATTAGAATCCCCAGGTGCAGTTCACCGCGACCGGAGACGAGGAAGCGATCGGGCGAGTCGGTTTCTTCGACGCGCAGGGCGACGTTGGTTTCCAGTTCCCGCATCAGGCGATCGCGCACTTGGCGGGAGGTGACAAAGGTGCCTTCTTGACCGGCAAAGGGCGAATCGTTAACCGAGAAGGTCATCTGTAAGGTGGGTTCATCCACCTTGATCAGGGGGAGGGCTTGGGGTTCGTTGGGGCAGGTGATGGTTTCGCCAATGTTGGCGTCGGCAAATCCGGAGACGGCGACGATGTTCCCAGCACTGGCGGTCTCCAGTTCCACCCGCTTGAGGCCCTCGAAGCCCATAAGTTTGGTAATCCGAGCTTTAACGATCGCGCCACTTTCCGTGACTAACGCTGCCTGTTGGCCAGCGGTGATCGTGCCGTTGTGGATGCGACCGATGACGATACGGCCCAGGTAGTCGGAGTAGTCGAGGGTGGTGACTTGTAGTTGGAGGGGTTTGGTGGGGTCGATCGGGGGGGGAACGTGCTGGACGATCGCGTCGAAGAGGGGCCGCATATCCTGGTTTTCGCCCTCTAGGTCGGTTTTAGCGTAGCCGTCGAGACCAGATGCAAACAGGTAGGGGAAGTCGCACTGGTCTTCGTCAGCACCCAGTTCAATGAAAAGGTCTAATACTTTATCGATCGCGCCGTAGGGGTCGGCTTGGGGGCGATCGATTTTGTTGACGACGACGATCGGGCGTAGTCCTTTTTCCAGGGCCTTCTTAAGAACAAAGCGGGTTTGGGGCATTGGCCCTTCGTTGGCATCGACGATCAGTAAACATCCATCGACCATGCCGAGGACGCGCTCCACTTCACCCCCAAAGTCGGCGTGGCCGGGGGTATCGACAATATTGATCAGGGTGTCGCCATAGCGGACGGCGGTATTTTTGGAGAGGATGGTGATGCCGCGCTCACGCTCTAGGTCGTTGGAGTCCATGACGCAATCGGGGACGGCCTCACCTTCGCGGAAAATACCGGATTGTTTGAGCAGGGCATCGACCAGGGTGGTTTTGCCGTGGTCAACGTGGGCGATGATGGCGACGTTACGAATGGGCAGGGACATAAGGCTCCAAGTGCGGTGAGCGAGGTTTGCGAGTCGGGCGACTGGGTCGGGGCGCAGATTTTAGAGCGGCGATCGGCCCAGGGATGTACATAAAGCTTAACAATTCTAACGCAAAACGCAGGGCAACGGTATTGCTCCCTGTTACACCAAAATCTCAGGAGAGCCGCTAAATTATCGCCGCCTGACTGGAAATCCCGAAACATCGCCTCAATATCAAAACGCTCCCTACCCCTGCTCCCAATCCGGGGCGAGGGGAGAATTGGTTTTTGATGTCAACTCTGCTCAAACGATTGACTCTTGAACTTGAGCGTCCGGCAATTTTCCGTCACAGTACGGACAACATCATCAGAAACGCCCTCAGGGATTTCAGCTTCAATCTCTAGGGTAATTTTGACTGTTGCGCCATTTAAAGCAGTCAGATGTTGAATGACCTCGTTGGCGATCGCTGAAACATCCCGGTTAATCCGCACGGCATCGATGTCTACATTTCCGTGAAATCGACGGAGGATAGGTGGAGGGGGAATAGGGGTTAGGGAAGGGGGAACAGGATGATTACCCTCTTCCCTAACCCCTGTCATCTCTTCCCTGTCCCACTTCAGCATCCAATTGCTGTTGAGCGATCGCTGGCTTGACCAATAAACTTTGGGGGCTGATGCTGGGGTTGATGCCGGTTGCCACTTGTAAACCGAGGTATTTTCCTTTAGTTTCATCAAAGCCTTCGGCGTAGGCGAAGTTATCCGCCCATAGAGTTGAGGCAACCCCCGCCCGAACGGCTTCCAGAAGCACGGATTGATTTTGCAAGCGGGGCAGGTAGAAGTACTGGGTGAGATAGTCCCACAGCTGTTTGAGATCAATGTGGGGGGTGTTGCGCCACAGGTATTTGTCGAGGGCTTCCAGCCGCAGGTTGGTCGCAGAGTATTGGCTAGATAAATCCCCTTCGTGGCAGGCTTTACGGCTGGCCTGCAAGATCGGCGAATCTTACCCTTGCAACCGGGTTTCTTTCCACTCAAGGCCGCCCTGGGCTTCAGGTTGGGTTTCTTCGGCGCTGGCCGGTCGCCAGGGGGATTCGACGCGACCGATCGCATTTTTGAGTCTGTTCAGCGCTTCGTTGCCGCGATCGCCGCCAATCTCAATATCCGACGAGGGAATACTCACCACCAGCAAGGTATCTTTAGCATTCTTGGCCGACTCACTCAGGGTTTGGGCAAAGGTGAACTGGGTATCAAAACTGCCCCCCGCCAAATCGATCTGTTCGTGCAGTTGGCGGGCGTAGGACACCCATTCATCGATCAAAATATCGATCAAAATCAAGCAGGGGGAAAAGCGGTTAAATAAGCCCTTGAGGGCATCGCCCGGATTGGTGGAGGTTTCATCCGCGGTCCGTACGCCACCTGCCGTTGTCCGTCTTTGCCAGTGCGGCCATCCTGAATGCTATGCTCCAAGTACACCAATACCCGCGGGGTTTCTCCTGGATCGGTCTCATCCACCAAAATCGCTCCCTGGCGCAGCACATCCCGATGGCGTTCTAAGGTCAGGTCAAGCACGGGCAGACAAAAATGCGCCTGCCGTTCGGGAAACAGCGGTTTGCCATCAAACTTCAGCAGATCCTCCTTCACCAGCCGCCGCATCAAATCCGACACATCACAGGTATGTACTCCATCGCGGAAGCGCCCCTCAAAGCGATCGCTATCCAGTAAAGCCAGAAACAGTTGGAAATCTTCCTCTTTGCCATTGTGAGGTACCTTTAACAAGAGTGCCACGGGTAAGATCTTCAGGTTCGCCATTGGCTAAGCATTCCCTAGAACACCAAGATTGGTGATACAGCCTGTGTCGCCTCAGTGAGGGTCAGGCAAGACAAACAGACGGTGAGACCGCATAGGGTAATTCAGTGAATTTCGCCTAGAGACTGTGTCTCATCCCAACTGGCTGCATCGGGCGATCGCAGCCTGCCGTTACAGCCTCTCCCCCAACAGTTGCCCCGATCGGCCCCCGCTGATCTGTTAGGCTAGATCCTCAGGCTAAAATTTAGATCGTTAGCCTAAATCCCCAGGCTGACCGCTGTCCCTTGCTCATGCTCGATCGCCCCGCGATCGCCACTCACTGAATTATGCTAAATCCCAACCTGGACGAGATCCAGTTAACGAAAGAGGAATACGAACGCTACTCCCGCCACCTGATCCTCCCAGAGGTGGGCCTGGAGGGCCAAAAACGCTTGAAAGCCGCCAGTGTCCTGTGTATTGGGACCGGTGGCCTCGGTTCCCCCCTGTTGCTCTATCTGGCAGCAGCGGGGATTGGCCGCATTGGCATTGTTGATTTTGATACCGTCGATCGCTCCAATCTGCAACGCCAGGTGATCCACGGCACCTCCTGGGTCGGTAAACCCAAAATCGAATCGGCCAAGAACCGCATTCACGAAATCAACCCCGCTTGCCAAGTAGATCTGCACAACGTGCGGTTGTCATCGGAAAACGCGCTGCAACTGTTTGAACCCTACGATGTCATCGTCGATGGCACCGACAACTTCCCCACCCGCTACCTGGTCAACGACGCCTGTGTGCTAACCAATAAGCCCAACGTCTACGGCTCCATCTTCCGGTTTGAAGGACAGGCCACCGTCTTCAACTACGAAGGCGGCCCCAACTATCGCGACCTCTACCCCGAACCGCCCCCACCGGGAATGGTGCCCTCCTGTGCCGAAGGCGGCGTGTTAGGGATTCTACCGGGGATCATTGGCGTCATCCAGGCCACAGAAACGGTGAAAATCATCCTGGGCAAGGGCACAACCCTCAGCGGTCGCCTGCTGCTCTACGATGCCCTGAATATGAAATTCCGGGAACTGAAGCTGCGGCCCAACCCCGAACGGCCCGTGATCGAAAAACTCATTGATTACGAACAATTCTGCGGCATTCCCCAAGCCCAAGCCGAGGCAGCCCAGCAGCAATCGGCCATTCCGGAAATGTCGGTTCAGGAACTCAAGCAACTCCTCGATAGCGGCGAAAATGGTTTTGTGCTGATCGATGTCCGCAATCCCCACGAGTACGAAATTGCCCGAATTCCTGGTGCGGTGCTGATCCCATTGCCAGAGATCGAACAGGGGGCAGGTGTCGATAAAGTGCGGGAACTGGTCAATGGGCACCGCCTGATTGTCCATTGCAAGATGGGAGGGCGCTCAGCCAAGGCCCTCGCTATCCTGAAAGCGGTGGGCATTGAGGGCACCAACGTGGTGGGCGGCATTACGGCCTGGAGCCGCGAAATCGATACCTCGGTCCCAGAGTATTAAGCCTTGGCCATGACCGCCCGTGCTGGCTATACGCTGCCCGTGTTTGCCTGTGCCTCTGCCGTGGCCGCATTGCGCTGGCTCCGGGAGGATCTCACGAGTCTCCCAACGGTCAGCATCGATTTACTGGAACCAGCCGAAACGGTGGAAATCGCGATCGAACAGGTGGCCCACCTGAGCAACGAGGCAATGGGTGAGCCTGACGCACAACGCGCCCTTGCCATTAGCCGCAGTGATCCGGGTGATAACCTCGACCTGACGCGCCATACCCCCGTCTGGGCCGAGGTAATTCTTTATCCAGCGGCGACCCCAGCGGTGACCGATCCCCCCCAGATCAGCCTACGGGGGGGCGAAGGCATTGGCCACCACCTGAACGCCGATCGCGACGCGACACCAAAGGCAGATCGCCAACCAGCCATCTACGCCTATGCCCGTCGGCTACTCACCGCGAACTTGATGCCCTGGCTAAAGCCGGGGGAACACCTGGTAGTTAACCTGATCCTGCCAGAGGGACGGGTCCTCGCTGAGCGGACCTCAAATGCAGCCTTTGGGATCGTTGAGGGCTTGTCGCTGCTCGGTACAAGTGGTATTTCGCAGCCCTTGAGCGCACCGGAGCAGTTGGCCACTTGTCGGGCGGCACTCCAACAAAAGGCAGGCCAGTTTGACTGTGTGGTGTTTTGTATTGGTGAAAACGGTCTGGCCCTAGCCCAAAACCTGGGGATCAAACCCGATCAAATCCTCAAGACAGCGAATTGGTTAGGCCCTCTGCTGGTCGAGGCCGCGATCCTGAAAATTCCGTCGGTGTTGCTCTTTGGCTACCACGGCAAATTGCTCAAACTGGCCGCAGGTATTTTCCACACCCATCACCACGTCGCCGATGCGCGTCGGGAAATCCTCATGGCCTATGCGGCGAAGGCGGGGTTACCCCCCGATGGGCTATCAACCCTGTGGGATGCGGCCACAGCGGAAGCAGCCCTGCACCATTTGCGCCATTGGGAAGCCACGACAGGTGAGCCGTGGGTGGAAACGGTGTACCAAACCATCGCCCAAGCAATCGACGATCGCGCCCAGGCTTACGCCTACACCCATAGTCACTCAGACAGTCCCCAACGGCTGCGGGTGGGGTCGGTGTTGTTTGACCGCGATCGTCAGCTTGTGGTGAGCAGTGCAATGGGGCAAGCACTATTGGCCGCGATCGTCTAGTTTGGTCAGACTGGTTAAGTCGGTGGGTGTCATTAAAACCAAGACCCTCATCCCCTAACCCCTTCGCCCGGATTGGGCGAAGGGGAACCGATCTCGCCCCCCTCGCGAACGGGGGGCCAGGAAGGCCGGGAAAGCGGCTGAGGGTAAAGGCCAGCAGAAACGCCTCAGTTTAATTAGCCCCGTCTACTTACGATATAATTATTTTTTAAATTTAATGTATGTTTCTTAATTTATGTTTCTTAACTTTCGATTCCCAAGCGACGCCCCCACCAGGTAAAGAGATGCGCCTAGATCCGCCCTTGAATTGCTGAAGAGACGCAACGTTCTGTGTCTTTATCTAGCCTCTTCGTCTATTGGGGATTGTTTGCTTATACAACTGATACAACAACCGCTAACGGCTAGTTAAGATGACTAGACCCTTCCCGATTTTGTGTACTCTTTCGCGCTAGGGGGCAGACCCGTGACTCTCCAAACTGAACCGCGCTCCATCCAACCGGATCATGATCAGGACCGGCTAGGGTCCCTCGATCGCCAAATGATCGTGATCCTCGACTTTGGTTCGCAATACTCGGAACTCATTGCCCGTCGCATTCGCGAAACCCAGGTCTATTCGGAGGTTCTCCCCTACCGCACGACGGCAGCGCAGCTGAGACAGTTAGCGCCCAAGGGGATCATTCTCTCCGGTGGTCCCAATTCGGTCTATGACGACCATGCACCCCAGTGCGATCGCATGATTTGGGATTTGGGGATTCCCATTCTCGGTGTTTGCTACGGGATGCAGTTGATGGTGCAACATCTGGGTGGGGTGGTTGAGCGGGCCGATCGCGGCGAGTATGGCAAGGCAGCCCTCTACATCGATGATCCCACTGACCTACTGACGAATGTGGAAAATGGCACGACGATGTGGATGAGTCATGGCGACTCTGTAACAGCACTCCCCACTGGCTTTGAACGCTTAGCCCACACGGACAATACGCCCTGGGCCGCCGTGGCTCACCATGAGCGGAAGCTTTATGGCGTGCAGTTTCATCCCGAAGTGGTGCATTCGATCGGGGGTTTGGCCCTGATTCGTAATTTTGTCTATCACATCTGTGATTGCGAACCCACCTGGACAACGGAAGCTTTTGTTGAAGAAGCAGTGCGCGAAATTCGGGCGAAGGTGGGCAATAAGCGGGTGTTGCTGGCCCTATCCGGTGGCGTCGATTCTTCAACGTTGGCTTTTTTGTTGCACCGGGCGATCGGGGACCAACTCACCTGTGTGTTTATCGATCAGGGCTTCATGCGCAAGTATGAACCAGAGCGCCTCGTGAAGTTGTTTGAGGAGCAGTTCCATATTCCGGTGCAGTATGTGAATGCCCGCGATCGCTTCCTGGCGGCCATTGCAGGCGTGACGGACCCGGAGGAAAAACGCAAGCGCATCGGCCATGCCTTTATTCGTGCCTTTGAGGAAGAATCACGGCGGCTAGGTCCCTTTGATTACCTGGCCCAGGGGACGCTCTACCCGGACGTGATCGAGTCGGCGGATACGAATATTGACCCGCAAACGGGGGAACGGGTGGCGGTGAAGATCAAGAGCCACCACAATGTGGGCGGGCTGCCCAAGGATCTGCGGTTTAAGCTGATTGAACCCCTGCGCAAGCTGTTTAAGGATGAGGTGCGTAAGGTGGGGGCGTCGATCGGGCTACCGCAGGAAATTGTTCAGCGCCATCCTTTCCCCGGTCCAGGTTTAGCCATTCGCATCCTCGGTGAGGTAACGGCGGAGCGGCTGGATATCCTGCGCGATGCGGACCTGATTGTGCGCCAAGAGATCAACCGCCAAGGGCTGTATTCAGAAATTTGGCAAGCCTTTGCGGTGTTGCTGCCGATTCGCAGTGTGGGGGTGATGGGGGATCAGCGTACTTATGCCCACCCGATCGTCCTGCGCATTGTCACCAGTGAAGACGGCATGACGGCAGATTGGGCGCGGGTACCCTACGACTTCCTGGAAACCGTCTCGAACCGGATTGTCAACGAAGTTCCTGGGGTGAATCGGGTGGTCTATGACATTACGTCGAAACCACCGGGGACGATCGAGTGGGAATAGATCGTTAGGACGGTTAATCCTGGGGGAGGGGCGATCCGGTTACCCTTCCCGATTAGGGGCAATCGTTCTAACGTTGTCAATTCCAACTAGGAGAATCTTGGCAAAGGGGTAGATGACCGTTATTCGTCGTCGCAACTTTAGCGGCGATTCCCTCGCATAAAAGGGGGTCTAAGCCAACTGAGTATTACAGCGTTTCCCAAGTCTCTGAAGGACAGAAGCACCTGATAAACAATTGGCTCAAGCCAGTTGCCTGCCCCTCACTGAGGCGACAAAGGCTGTAACCATTTCAAATGCTGAGTAATTGGCGGCGCGATCGCATCCGTTCGGGATCAATATCGATAACCGCTTCCGCGAGGGGCAAGACCCGCGTGAGGCGATCGTGGACATTCACCTGGTAAACCAGCCAGTTCGTGGTATCCAGGGCTGTCAACCAGCCACTGCGAGGGTGATACGCCCCCGTATCGATACCAATCCACCCTGGCCCCCGCGCCAGTTGCCCCGCACCCACCCCCGGAATGGTCAGGGTAATCGTATGTCCCACAATAATGGTCTTATCGGGGAAGTAGGGTTCAGTGATACTGTGGAATGCTTCCCGAATCCAGCAGAACTCTTCGCTGGTTTGGGCGATAATTGGTAAATGAGGATCAACCCCCGCATGGACAAGCCACACATCCCCCAAGTCGAGATACAGGGGCAACTCCCGTAGCCAGTCCAGATGATCTAATAACAGCGTAATTTGGTTGTTATAGCTTTCGTAGGTCGTATGCCCACCGTTATACAGCCATGCCTGGAGGGCAGGGATCGCCACTTTTTGGCCAGGGAAGGCATCCAGAAGCATTTGCTCGTGATTCCCCCGGATACAGGCATAGCCATTTTTACGCACAAATTCAACGACTTCGGCACTCTGGCTGCCGCGATCGATGAGATCCCCTAGGAAGTAAAGGCTGTCATCACCCCCTGGGGCCACCTGCTCTAGGAGGTGCATCAGACCGTCGTAGTGACCGTGGACATCACCTACAACAATTTGTCGGGAAAGGCTTGTCTTGCTCATCCAAATTCCTTGCCGCTAAGTTCCTTGCTGCTTCATCACCGGCAGCACGCGGATACCGCCATCGCCGCTACTCTCATTATGCCAACGTTACCGGGTTCAGTATCATCAGCTACTCGACTTCTAACAGACAAACCTGGTGAACAGTATCCGTAAATTTACAGACAATCCGGGCGCTACTGGTTCAAAGCACGCAAAAAACGCTCTAAATTGGTCAAGAAGCCAGCCTTGGAAGGTTGACTGGGTAAGGGGTTCAAGCTTTCTTCATCATCGTTTGTTAAGATTTGGTCAAGAATGTCGCCTACCGGTTTGGTGGGCATTTCCGCCAGCAGTTCATAGCTACCGTCCCGCTCTTGCCACACTTGCCACGGGGCGGGATAGCACCGCAGGAGGACAGCGCCCTCCAGAGGACGAAAGTGGTAGCACGACTCCAAAGTATTCAGAAAGCGCTCCCGCAGTTGGCGACCTGCGTAGCCAATGCCGATCGTGGCCACGTCTTCTAAATGGGGATTGAGCAGAACCACCGGACGATCGCCAGCCTCCGTGCAAAGCTTTTCGACCTCATTGACTTCAACCGCACTGGGTTCGACGACCAAAATCGCCCGATCCTCCGGACGTAAACGGGCGCGAATTTCGTCTAGGCCCCGAATTTCAAAGGCCATTGGTCCCCAATCCCGGCGGGCAAGGGCAGCGGCTCCGGCATCGGGGAAGACGACTTTGAGATCACTGCCATAGTCCGCAAAGATGGGCAGGAACTGTTCAGCGATCGGCATCGCCTTAAGTTCGGGAATCATCAGTTCCACCTGAAGGCGGGTATAGCCCGCAGCAAGGGCCGCGCTCGTTGCTGTTTTTGCCTGGTCAATGGCTTCGTCGAGATCTTGGGGAATCGTAACCATGCGTTAGGGAAGGTTGATAATAATTGGGGCCAGTCCTAGCGTCATTTTAGCGATCGTTGGCAATCCGCGATCGGGGGATTGTGCCGTGCATAGTAGCAACCTAGGCTTTCTGTGGCAGGAGTTGCCATGCGTGCACCTCCTGCTGTTTGCCCTTAACCTGGAGAGGAGGCAGAGGTTGGGCGAGCGGGCGGGGGTGGAGGCGCTGGTAGCAGGCATCCGAGAGAGTAATAGCTCCTGCTGGCGTACACCCTTCCAGACGTTTAGCTGTATTGACCACATCGCCAATCACCGTATAGCTACGCGCTTCTTCACTGCCAAACAGCCCCTCGATCACCTCACCGCAGTGGACAGCACACCCAGCGCCCAAACTGTAGGGTGTCAAAACTTGCATCGCTCGTTGTTGCATCGCCAAGGCAGCGGTAAGCGCCTGCCCTGGTGTGGCATAAATGGCCATCACTTCATCGCCAGTGATAGTAATTCGAATGGGGGATTGGGTGGCAGCCGCCGGTTCCACCGCTTGGTAATACTGGTTAAGGATCTGGGCCACTTGCTTCGGTGTTTGCTGCTCACACCACTGGGTAAACCCTCGAATATCCATGAACAGGATGCTACGATCGCGCAAGGTCAAGGCAAGATCTTTTGGATCGTGCATAGCCTTATGCACTGCATAGTTTCCTATCCCCCACTCCGCTAAGTGTTTAAGGGTTTGGGCCGTTTGCCGCAACTGCTGTTCTTGCCGGTTAATCTGGAGCAGTTGCAAACCCAGCAACAAGCCAATGAGGATCATGCTGCTAACCAGAAAGCCCCCGGTCCGACTCAGGGTTGGCGTGTGCACAACTTCGACCAGCGTGGCCTCGGCCCCCAGTCGCGCGACCAGGTAAAAGGCGGGCAACATTAAGGCCCGAATAACGCTTTCCAGGGGAATGAGCCAACTGGATGTGGTTGCCGGCCACCGCGATCGCACCCCCTGAGACAGGGCGATCGCCAGAGAAGTGATCCAGAACATCTGATGGCTCAGGTCCCGGAAAAAAAACAGACCACCATGCCCCAGGTCTAAAAGGGTGTAGAGCGTCACACCAATCAGGTTGCCCCAAAATCGATTTGCCCTTGGCTGAGAAAGATACCCAGTTTGGAGCACGCTAGCAAAAACGAGCAGGTACTCCGGAGCATGGGTCAAGTAATAGCGCCATCCTTCCACACTCAGATCCGCTAGGCTTTTGAGCACCAGAAAATAGCCACTGTTGGACACAAACTCCCGACTAAAGGCGTCCCAACGGAACCCCTCCAAACTGGAGGGGTGATCCCGGAAGATGGTTTGGGAGGAGGTATTGGCAGAACGATGCATATTTTCAGGAGGATCTCAGAACTATATTGCGCCTTGTCAAGGGGTTATGCCAGTGACAACAGCAGGGAGGCTGAATACGGATGGGTCGGGTTAGGTGCGGGAAGTGAGCAGGTACCTTCCATTGCTTGCTTCTATTTCCCACTCTGGGATGCTTCCCACTATACAAAGGTTTCTAGCCCCATTCCGGGTTTCGGTAGTCGCGAATTTGGCGTCAGCTCCGGCAAACTAGGGGTTTCAGCCTGTGATTACCATTCCTAGGCATCACTACCCGGGTTTCCACCCACACAGGAAAGACCCGACGCACTCCCCAACAACGGCTTGACCCAGGCATGGCCGAGTGTTTGGGAGGCTAATCCGTCTGCGAGCAACGGATACCCTAACGGACACCCTGAAGACGGAGGGGATACAGTTTGAAATGGCATAAGATATATCAATCCGTAACACAGCCAACAACGGTTTGGTCAAGCACCAGCAACATAATCTAGACGTTAGAAAATAAACGCTAGAAAACACCTAGGGCCAGCTCCCCAGTCAACGGTGCGAGGCCGAATCAATGGTGAAATGTAGGAGGGAGTGTTGTGAATGCAGCCGAGCAGGCCACAGGCTTAGAAGTCGCCAGTAAAATTGCCACCGTGGTGAATCTATTCAAGTCCCACTTTCCCGATGCCCGTGCCGATTTGAATCCCTGGCGCAATGATCCCGACACCCGCGAACTGGTTGATCCGGATTCGATCGACATTGGCTTTCACCTACCGGGGTGGAGTCCCCGCTTCCAAAGCCGCAGTATTTTGGTACAAATTCGAGTTCACACGGATCCCCTGGCAGCGACCCGTCGGGCGATCGGGGTGGAGGCGGTGGGGATGGCCCATACGGGTGAACAATGGCGGCTTTCAACGATCGGGCATTGGCATATCGTCGGCGATCGCCCCCCCGCTCCACCCATCCAGGATCGCCTCAAGCAGTTCTGTCGCCAGACGGTCGAAGTGTTTAATCAAGCGTCCTGAGTCGGTGAGTATGTCAAGCTAGCCCCCTCATCCCCTCGCCCCTTCTCTCAAGCAGGGAGAAGCAGGGGAATTGCTCTCAGTCCTCTCGCTCCACTCCCCGTTTGCGGGGGGCCAGGGGGGCCAAGAGAGAGGCTGGGGGTTAGGGCGCAATGCCTGCATGAGTGGCATCCTGGGGCATAATTCTGGCAGGATACCTAGGGAAACAGTGAAACACTTGCCGTTTCCCCCCTTCCCCCCCTCTGCCCCCCAATTACCGGTGCGTCTTCCTTTCCCTCCCCCCAACTTCCCGGCCCAGTTTCGCCATGTGGCACGGGCACTCGCGGCTAATCCCCAACATCAGGTGATCTTTGGGACGAAAAACGAACGGCCTGAGTGGGTTATCCCCGGCGTTCAAAAAGCCCTCTTTGCTCCCTCGCGGGAACCCAACCCCCAAACTCACCACTACATCCGGAACCTAGAGGAAGCGGTTTTAAATGGACAGGCCGTGTATCGCATGGCGGAGCAGCTTAAGAAGCAGGGATTTGTGCCCGATATTGTCTACGGGCATTCTGGCTGGGGACCGACTTTGTTTGCTAAGGATATTTTCCCCAAGGCAAAGTTAATGTGTTATTTCGAGTGGTTCTACCACGCCTTTGGCTCCGATGCTAATTTTGACCCCAACGACCCCCTGAGTGTGGATGATGTCCCCCGGATTCGGATGCGCAATACGCCGATTCTGGTCGATCTGTATAGCTGTGACTGGGGCCTTGCTCCCACCTATTGGCAGCGATCGCAACTCCCACCGGAATTTCATCCCAAGATATCGGTCCTGCATGATGGGGTCGATACCGAGTATTTTCAGCCTAATCCCGATGCTAAGCTGGTGCTCCCCGAAGTGGGCCTGGATCTCTCTGGTGCGGAGGAGATTGTTACCTATGTGGCGCGGGGGATGGAACCCTACCGGGGGTTCCCGCAGTTTATTGAATCCTTACCCTATTTGTTGGAGCGTCGGCCCCAGTGCCAGGTCGTCATCGTGGCAGCGGAACGGGTGTGCTATGGCAAGTCCCTGCCCGATGGCAAGAGTTATAAACAGGAAATGCTGGAACGCGTTCCCTTAGATCTGTCCAGAGTCCATTTCACGGGGTCATTGCCCTACGGACAGTACCTCCAGGTGCTCCAAGCCTCCAGTGTCCATGTCTATTTGACGCGGCCCTTTGTACTCTCCTGGTCCATGATTGAAGCCATGTCCGTCGGGTGCCTGATCGTGGGGTCGAATACCCCCCCGGTCCAGGAGGTGATCGAAGACGGCAAGAATGGTCTGCTGGTGGACTTTTTCAAGCCGAAACAAATTGCCGATCGGGTCTGTGAAGCCCTGGATCACCCCACGCGCATGGCGGAACTCCGGGCCAATGCCCGCCAGACGGCACTGGAGCGCTATAACCTCACTGATTTATTGCCCCAACACCTTGCCCTAATTGAAACGGTGGCTAATGGCGGCACCCCTGGCGTGACGGAGGCTCCGAAACCGCTAAAGGTGTCGAAACCAACGCCCAAAGCCCCCAAGGGGTTTGCGGAACTGCGTAAGCAGTAATGATCAGCCTCGTTTTGATTGATTTGATTGAACAGTTCTAGGAGCAAAGATACGCATGTTGGCGAAACGTATTTTGCCTTGTTTGGATGTCAAGGCAGGTCGGGTGGTCAAGGGGGTTAACTTCGTGAATCTGCGGGATGCGGGTGATCCGGTAGAACTAGCTAAGGTTTACGACGAGGCCGGGGCTGATGAACTGGTCTTCCTGGATATCACGGCGACCCATGAGGATCGCAATATTATTTTTGATGTGGTCTATCGCACGGCGGAGCAGGTGTTCATTCCCCTCACGGTTGGGGGCGGCATCCAGGACCTAGAGACGATTAAACACTTACTGCGGGCGGGTGCTGATAAGGTCAGCATCAATTCCTCGGCAGTGCGAAACCCAGACTTTATCAATGAGGCGAGCCAGCGGTTTGGCAACCAGTGTATTGTGGTGGCGATCGATGCCCGTCGTCGCCCGGATTCTACCCAACTGGGTTGGGATGTGTACGTGCGGGGGGGACGTGACAATACGGGGCTGGATGCGGTGGCCTGGGCAGAGGAGGTCGCGCAACGGGGTGCAGGCGAAATTTTGTTAACCAGTATGGATGCGGATGGGACCCAGGCCGGCTATGACCTAGAACTGACGCGCACGATCGCTGAGCGGGTGGAAATCCCAGTGATTGCCTCTGGTGGGGCGGGCACCTGTGAACACATTAGTGCGGCGCTGACGGTGGGGAAGGCTGAGGCAGCCCTCCTGGCCTCGTTGTTACATTACGGACAGTTAACAGTCGCTCAGATTAAGCAACACCTGCAAGCTTGCAATATCCCCGTGCGATTGACCTGAGCGTGACCTGGGGGTGGGGGGAGTACGGCAATCACACTGAAATCACACTGGGGGCTTTGGGTTAGGGAGTTTCCAGAGAGTGGGCCCGCGATCGGGTGGGCGTTTCTTCGGACGGTTAATAAGGAACTGCTTCCCAAGGAAAACCTTAAAAATACTGGCGAAATCTGAGAGGGCTGTTAAAATATGTAAAAGTGTTACGTTTCGTAAACGCCTGTGATTGCGATCCTGCTCGTGGTAGTCGTATTGGTTGCCTGGTCTCTGCACCTGATGCAAGAGGCGCTAGACACCCGTGAATTTTCATTGATGTTGGCTGGCTTTCTGGTGGCAACGGCGGCGGCAGCTCTCATGGCTGTTTACTTCCTCATGAGCCATTACTTCGTCTACATCAGCGATATGCCCCAACAGGCCCAGTGTCCAGAAGCCATGGAGTCGGTCATGAACTGGGTGGCGGAAATGGATGCGGCGATCGCCAGTGGCTATCCCCAGTAATCCCAAATAAATAGACATCGTAAATAGACGCCTCATTCGCTAAACAATATAAAATAAATGATAAAATAAATATAAAATTTGTTAAAGTTTTTGTAAACTTCTGGATCAGTTGCATAAGTCCCTAGCCGAGTGACTGATGGGTTAGTAGGGAGCAGGATTGGCCAATCGGGCCAGGAATCTGGAGGATGAGTCAGGTCCTGCGCACCTCCCATGATCACTATCACCTCAACCGGTTTGGCCAGGAGTTAGGGTATGAAACGGGTTTTACACGCGATCGCATTCACCACCGTGTTATTGACGGCCAATAGTGCCTTAGCGGCGGAGTTTAATCTGAAGTGTTTAGACACGCGGGGAGAAACCGATGATTGTCAGGTCACGATCGCTGATAACCAGTTGCAGGTGACTTATGAATCTCCCCGTAATCGTAGTTTGAATGTGACTGTGGCGAGCGATCGTATCTTAGGCGTTGTCCAGGGCGATCGCTTACAGGAGGATGGCCAGGATGCAGCCACGGCAATGGCGATCGCAAGTACGGTTACCTCCTATATCCCAGTTCCCTTACCCATCCCCGTCCCCATTGATTTAGTGGGGAGCTTATTCCGCAGCAGACCGCGCACCTTCGTGGGGGTACAGTATTTAGACGATCGGGATAACCGCCAAGTTGTAGTCATGAGTGTCCGCGAAAAGCAAAGCTTTATGCTTTTGCAACAGCTGCAAGCTCTCAGTAATTATAGACAAGATTGATAGGATACTTCCTATTAATCTCTTCTCTGTAGTATGCCTGATTAGCTCTAAATATTCCAAATTAGTATCGTGCCTCCTCATCATTGTATGGAGGCACGAATTTTGCTGGATAAAATAATTTCTGAAATTGACAAAGATTTTTTGGAAATTTTGCATAATTTTTCTTGTGATGGCTGATTTCTCAATAAAGGCGGATATGTCATTCAAGTTAATGACTTAATGATCCCCTAAAATCCTTGCACAGCTAACTCAGATAAGTCTGTACAAGGAGAGTCTATTGCATACCCTATCAATAACAACTATGAAGACAAAAATTAAGTATTATACTCTGGCCCTTACAGCATTTTTTCTAACTGCTCGTTTTGGCCCTAGTACTGTTCCTGCAATGGCAGATGCATTGGAAATTCATCAAGCTATCCAAGCAACATCTGAGTACAAGAATCCAGTTCTTGGCACAACGATTCGTTATCCGAAAAACTTGAAAGTTGTGGAAGACAAAACTCAGTCTAGAACCTGGGGATTCACACTGATTGATCCTAATGGCCAGCCTCATTTCCAAGAGACATCCAATGAGCAACATCCTGTTTTGCGAGTTAGCGTGATTCTGGAACCTAATGTCACAGAACCTGAACAGGCTGCCCAATCACTCTTGCGCTCCTTCCCTGGTGTTTCCATCCAACAACAGGCTATTACTATTGGCGGGGAATCAGCACAAGCCCTATCGTCAGTACCAGGAGAACATCCTGTGACCTATATCTTCTTGAAAAACAATGGGAAGGTATATGAGATCATCTCTTACGATGATCTAGATCACCAGGGCGAATCCTTATTGAGTAGTCTTACTTTTGAGACACCTCAGGCCTCGGTAGAATCTCTGCACCTTCCAAGCTGGACTGAGCCACCCCTCCGTACTGAGATTCCAGGACAGCCTGATGAGAAAACTGTCAATGAAATTATGCGAGTTCTACCGATTAGTGCTTTACAGTCAAGGGTGGCAACCATCATGCCGACACAACCGGCCCTGCGTCTAAATGCAGTTTAGTGGTCTGAACGGGTGGGGAACAAATGCGTGGGGATACCTCAAAGTGACTGTCTTCCTTGAAAAAAATACTCAGACCAGTGAGAATGGGAGTTGTATAAAGATTACTACTGTAGTCACAGAGAATGGATAACACCTTCGATGAGCAGAGTTTTAAGCAGTTGCTTGAGGAAACCTGTCGGCATTCACCGGATAGCCTAGAGCGTCGGCGCGGGTTAACCAAGATCATTCGGATGATCGTGCAATCGGGTAAACTATGGCAGGAGGCAACTGACTACTATGAAGACGCCCTCCAACAAACCTGGATCTACTTTTGCCAAAACCTCTGTGAAGCAACGACAGCACGATCGGCCTATGATCCGGCGGTGAGCAGCGTGACCACTTGGTTAAATGCCTACCTAAAACGTCGCCTTCAAGATGGCCGTATTCAAAAAAGTGAGGAGTCCAAAAAACGCGCATTTCTACCTCAGTCTCAGGATGAATCCCAGGAGGGTATGGCCAATCCACTAGAAAACCTAGCTGGTAATCCAGATATCCCACCGTTACTGGAAGAAACTTATAGCTGGGCTGAACAGGACCCAACCGGGGAATTACGTCAGACTTATGTTAAAAACCGTCCTGATATCACTGCCCAGATCTTGATCTTACGGCGATTACCGCCAGAAACTAGTTGGGAAGTGTTATCACAAGACTTGAAAGCATCAATTAGTACCCTCAGTGGCTTCTATCAGCGTAAATGCCTACCTTTACTCTGTCAATTTGGTCAGTCCCAAGGTTATTTAGATTAGGAAGAAGATCATGAACATCATCACATCAGAACCGATCCCAGATTTTTCACTCAGATTGCCAATCACACGGGCTGATAAAGTGATCGCCGATCGTTTCTCGCGACAACAGCCCAACCCAGTGAAGGCAGAGCAGGTTTATCGAAACACGCTGGCCATTTTAGTCGTTAAGAACTATTTGGAAATGCTAGGGATTGTGACCGATCTTGAGCGTAGCTATAGCTGGAATCCTGTTCTTCGCCTAGCAGCCGATGTGGCCGATCTGCAAGTGGTGGGTCGGGGTGCTTTGGAGTGTCGCCCGATCCAACCCGGTGCGGCCATCTGTTCTGTTCCCTATGAGGTTTGGGACGATCGCGTGGGCTATGTGGTGGTCGAGGTTGCCGGTCAGGCTACGAATCCGACGGAAGCAAGAATTTTGGGATTTACGCCGACAGTCACTTCAACTGAAGTAGCGATCGCAACCCTAAAACCCCTAGAGGACTTATTAGAACATTTAGCCCCGTTAGAAACTCAGGTGAGTACAGTCACAACGGCGGTCAATGCAAGCCAACGATCGTTAGTCAACCTGAGTGAATGGTTTCAAGGGACGATCACGGAGGGATGGCGATCGCTCCAGTATCTCCTGAATCCGGAAGTTCAAGTATTTGCCTTCAGAGGTCGTAGTGAGTCTGGGGTCCGCGAAACGGATCAACAATATGCCGGAGTTCGCAAAGGTAAAGTCCTCAATTTAGGGGTACAGCTAGCTGAGCAACAGGTAATTTTGGTGATTGAAATCAAGCCTGCGGAGAGCGATCGCTTCCAAATTCTAATACAAGTGCATCCAGCTAGTGAGACGCTCTACCTACCGCCAAACTTGAGGCTTGTGATTTTAGATGGGCAGGACGAAACATTTTTAGAGGCGCAGGCCAGGGAAGCAGATAATTTCATTCAACTCTCGTTCCGTGGCAGCGTCGGGGAAGCGTTTGGGGCTAGGGTGAGCCTAGAAGATGCGGTAATCACCGAATATTTCAAGATCTAGTTAAACGCCTTATAAGATACAAAAGTGCTGGCAATTAGTGAGCTAGGATAGAGTCAGAACGATATCATTCTAGCTAGAGCAACAGTTGGCGAGCGGAGGGGTAGTCAGGCTAAGTATGGCACAGCTAGTAGTCTTTGAGCTAGAGGGAAGCGATCTGGCGCAGCCGCTCAAGGTAACGCTGGAAATTTCGGATCAAGTCAACTATGCCCATACGCGTTTGATCAGTGGTTTGCCGCCAGCCCCACAGGTTGCTGAGAATTATGACCAATGGCATAGGGTCTATCGTTGTTTGGATCTGGATTTACGCTTAGAGGCAGATGCTGGTCAGGTCACGAATGTTGCCTATACCCAGTTAATTAGTAATTGTTATCACTCAAC
>CAZHXN010000004.1:0-18850 GCA_964536415.1 uncultured bacterium | reverse complement strand
GGGATCAGGAAATTTTAATCCAGGTCAGAACGCATACTGAGGTTCTGTGGAAGTTACCCTGGCATTTATTTTTTGATCAGTTTTTAGAACGCTATCGGCTGGCTGAAATTGTCCTCAGTTTTCCGGAATATGAGCAAATAAGGACGAGTGTTCCAGCAACAGATAAGGTGAAGATTTTAGCAATTTTGGGCAATAGGGCGGGAATTAATGTTGAGGCTGATCGCGCATTACTGGAGAGTTTACCCCAGGCGGAAGTGAAATTTTTAGTCGAGCCACGCCGTGAGGCGTTGAATGAACAATTGTGGGAGCAAAATTGGAATATCCTCTTTTTTGCCGGACATAGTTCTAGCCGAGGGGGAACGGGAACAATTTATATCAATGCGGATGAGGCACTGACGGTAGCAGAGGTGCGGTATGCCCTGCGGGAGTCGGTGGCGCGGGGATTGAAGTTGGCAATTTTTAACTCGTGTGATGGGCTGGGGTTAGCGAAGGAGTTATCAAGCTTGAATATTCCCCAGTTGATCATTATGCGTGAGCCAGTACCTGATCTGGTAGCGCAGACATTTTTGAAGTTTTTCCTGAATGCATTTTCTAATGGCAAGTCATTATATTTATCGGTACGGGAAGCACGGGAACGGTTGGAATCACTCGAAAACCGTTTTCCAGGAGCAAGTTGGTTACCGGTCATTTTTCAAAATTCAACCCAGGCGTTGATGGATTGGCAGGAACTTCGGTTATCGACGCCGCAACGATCGCACTCGATCGCGCCCCAATCTCCAACCCCAACGCCAATCCCTGCCCCGGCTAAGCCACCTCGGAAAACAACGCTTAAACCGACTCAACAGCGCCCGTCTAAGCAGCGATCGTTCCCGGTGAAATATAAGGCTTTATTGCTGGGTGTTGTTGCAGTCGGTTTGATCGGCGGTGGGTGGCTGTGGCAGCAGGGAGGCGGGCTGGAGCGTCTCATGGCTGTGCCAATGACCTATGAGAATGCTAATGATGGGGTGCAGATGACCTATCTTAGCAATTGGAAGCTATCGACGGAAACGAACGACCTTATTCTGGGGAAGGTTGCAAAGTTCACGCCTAAGTCAGTGGCTGTGAAAGGGGGATTTGCGGAGGTAACAATCGAGGTGATTAAACTACGAAAACCGATGACATTGGCTGAGTATACTACTGAGTCAGTGGCGCAAATTATTGAGTATATGCCACGAGCAAAAATTCTTCGTTCCAACCCAGTGATGCTAGGAGAACGACCAGCCCACGAGGTCATTTATACTGGGAAAGACGAGGAGCAACAAGTCACGCTTAAGGCTTGGCAAGTCTGGACGATTCGGAACGATCGGGCCTATGTGATCACCTATATTGCCGATGAGGTACTCTACGATCGTTTTGTAAAGGATTTCCAACGAATACTAGATAGTTTTACCTTTGTTTGATTTGTCTCATTCTTATAATACTGCAATATAGAGAGCGATCGCTTCTTCAATATTATCTTCAATATTAGCTAAAGCCTTTTTGTGAGTCTTGCCCTGACTAATACAGCCTGATAGACTTTCAACTTCGATAAAAAAAAGTAGATATTCTCATTAGAATAGAGGAGAAATGGGCGCTTGTTTTTTGCTATTGGCTTTGTCTTTGTTATGAAGTATAGCTCTTCAACGATCGGAAACTCAGGAGAGCCAGTATTAACGTCTTGAAGGTAGACCAACTTCACCACTACCTACTTTTTTCTTTCATTAGTTCTGCGAATCTGATGGCATCTTCACGATCGACAAAGGATGCTACCTGAATAGAGTGCAATTTTGATCTTTCGCGACGATATGGAAAATTGGCTCGATTTGTCGTGCATAGGAATATGGCTATACTGCCTTCATATTCACTACAGTTATAGCTTCAAGATTGGGCTAAGCCTGATTTCGTACTGGCAAGTATTCCTCCCAGTGACAGAATAGCAATGATTAATAGTTGACTTAAAAATGTTGGCTTTATATCATAAAAATTGCTTTACCTCCTCCCTGTCCCAGAAGCAGCCGATCGCGCATCAAACTGTGACGACTCACCCACCTCACCACTGCCAATCCGTCTTTTCATCAGATCTGCAAATGCCTGGGCATCTTCTTGCTTCAAGAACGAGGCAATTTGAATCGAATGTAGGCCCAGCTTTTCACGATAGTTCCGGATCGCATCGCGGCAGTATTGCACCTGAATTGTCCTGAGACGGGCTTCGCTGTAATTGACAAATACTGGATACCAGGTGTTACGGCCACCCGGATCACGATCGCCACAGGTTGCCATTGGAAAATTCCAGGCTCTTGTCCGTTCTTGGCGTTCTTGGCGTTCTTGGGGTGAAAGGTATGTACTACCTACACGGCCACTCCCGACGGAATTCTGCATAAAAACCGCAAAATCTCGTGCCTTCTCCAGGCTTAAAAAAGAAGCAACCTGAATAGAATTCTCTTTACGAATTGCATCCCGACAATACTCCGTTTGCACGCGCCTGAGAGTGGCTTCGCTATAATTGACGACCACCGGGTACCACGTATTGCTTCCCCCAGAATTGGGATCGCCGCAACTAGCCTTGGGAAAACCAGCGATCGGATCGGGTACTGCATCGGGTATTGGTACCGAAAAGCGCTCAATAAAGCGATCAGTAACAAAGCGACTGAGGGGTACACCAAACGCAATCAGCGTCCCTGTTGTTGGATCGGTCTCCGCTTTACCGTTGATCCCAATTACCCGACCCGCTTGCGATAAAACCGGCCCCCCTGAAGTTCCCGGCACCACCCGATTATCATAGGCAACATCGTAACCATTAGTATCATTCGGTACAAGACTCGTGATCCGACCCGATGTAAAATGCGTTGGCGCGGAGATTAGAGAGGGATAGCCAAATACATAAACCTCTTGGCCATAGGCTAATGCTACCTTGTTATCTAATTGCGCGGTTGAATAGCTACGTTGGCTTTGAAATTTTAAGAGCGCAACATCTAAGTCAGGTGAAATCCTTAAACCCAACTCAGAAACTTCCCGACTCCCAACAGGAGACAGGGGATAATAAAACTCTTCATTCAACATCCTGATCTGGTAATCGCCCGGATAGTTCATCACATGACGACTGGTTAAAACGTAATAGTGCGATCGATCACGACCAACAATAACGCCAGATCCCGCCTTTTCCCGCCGACCCTCCCGCACTAAAAAGATTTGCCCCGTAATCTTCTCCGCGATATCACTGATCTGTAGGGAAACTGGTGAATTAGTCGCGATCGCTGGTTGCATGATCGCGATCGTGGCCCCCAATAATACCGTCACCAGGGATAGCTCACATCGCATAACCTTACCCCCTACTTATTCCCAGACAGTGACACCGTTGATGACCATAGCGATCGGACCGTACTAATCGGAATCCCCCAGCTATAGCGACTCAGTTCTAATTTCAAATTCGCTTCCGGCAAAGTCCCATCCATAAACACATAGGGATCACCCCACAGCGCCTCCGAATGCATTCCATTAATCGCCAGCAATTGTCCCTGGGCATTCAGAACCGGCCCGCCGCTCATCCCCGACGCCACCGGATTCGTATACCCCACCTGATACCCCCCGGCTAGCGGCTTGGGCAGGAACAAGGAAATCTGACCACGCTGCAACGTAAATCGCGGCGGCGCATCCGAATCAAAAGCGATCGGAAATCCCGCCGCATAAACCACCTCCCCCACCTGGCCTCCTCCCCCTGGGGCCACCACCACGTACTCAGTCTGCGGACTGTCGAACGCTAAAACCGCCAAATCAGTGTCATTAAACGGGATATTCTTCACTGGCAGCGCCGCATACACCTGGCCATCACTGGTTTGCACCCAATAGGGACCCGGATCGGCCCGGAGGACGTGGGCATTCGTCAGCACCCAATACACTGACCCCTGCCGTTTGATCACCGTCGCCGATCCAATGGTTTGGCGCGTTGGCTCACCCGCCATGACCTGAACACTAATCCGTTCCGCCAGTTGATACAGGTGCGTGTCCTGCACCCGAACATCTGGGGACATCTCGGTCAACGGGGGAAACTCCTGATCGGGGAAGGGCACGCGGCTCCACGGGCAGACGATCGTGCCAACACAAAAGCTACCCGATACCAGCCCTGCCAACAGAACCGGATGATAGCCACGCTTTCCCCTCAACATGGGCCTATTGCTCCCCGATGGCGGGTTCCTCCCAGACCGGCCCTGACCCTGGCAGCACCGGCGGCAGCAGTTCCAGCAAAGGCCGTAAATCCCCATAAACGGCTTCACCGACAGGGGTAATGTCCATCCGAACCCTCTCTTCGTCTAGGTTTCCAGATAGAAAAACGGGTTGACCATCAACCATCACCCGCTTCGTCAACAAACGCTCCAAAACAGCGCTTGGATCGGTATAGGGTCTTAAGGTCACAACCAACCCATTGGGCAGACAGTCCCCCCTTTGAAAAGCCGCGACACAAAGGGCCGGTTGTCCATTCGTGATCGCCGATCGCAGATAGCTCAGCGTGCCATTTTCATAGAAGCGTTGAAAACGGGCCGAAATCTCCTCACATCGGGATTGGGGATTCCACGGCTCCGGGAAGGAATCATCCACCCACAAAATCAACGGGATATTCCCGCGTGAGATCGTTCGGACAACGGTAGCTGGGTGCCCCTGGTAGAGGCCACAGAAAAATCGAGAGGCGGTGGATGCGCTCGTCTGCGCTAGTCCCGGCAGGCTGGTCATCGCTAGTGTCCCCGAAACCAAGGTCACGCTGAGGAACCCCCTGATCGATCTCGGTAGAGTCATAGGTTGTCTGCCCACTGTCGGCAGTGTTGATGTAAGCTTATCTCCAGTGTTCCCTCCCCTTGCCAGAAACTAACATAACCATCGATAAAGAAAGTCTTGGTAAATTTGACAAACCCGGTTCAGTTGCTTAAGTCCGTTTGATCGCGCTGTTTCAAGCAGTTACCGCTATACCGCGAAGGGATAGCCTTTGGCAGCCCTCATCCCTCAACCCCTTCGCCCCTTTTAGGAAAAGGGGGAGCAATTCTGCGCCCCTTAAACCGGGCAGGCCACCTCAAAGCACCTGGGTACTGGGTGTCAACAGGGCCTTCGAGGCTGACTCTCCCAGGCGATGCAGCCGTCGGGCAAACTGGAGATTCAGGAGCGTCGTGGCCAGACATTGACTGACACAAGCGAACAGGAAGGTAGACCTCAAGGTGTATTCAACTGCAACCCACGGAAAAGCGGTCAATAACCAGAACGGTGCACTCCTGTAGGAATTGGGGGTTAGTCCCAGGAAAGCCAGGATGATGGGCGGGATGAGCATCGCCACGATAATGGTTCCCGCTGCCAAAACGGTTCGGCGGGGTGAGGCTGAGAGCAGACACAGTTGGACGATCGCCGCGTAGACTAGTAAAACCCCCAGAGCTAGGACTGTGCCCAGGAGTGCCTGTCCCCTGGTAACCGACCCATTGGCAGTCTCAGCGGTAAAGGTTAACCCAATCCAGACGCCTTGAGCGATCGCCAGGATGAGCAGATTCAGGACGATCGCCAGAAAGGCCGGACTTTTCTCCCCCCAGGTCAATTCTTTTAGCCACTGGCGCAACCCGGATTGCCGTTCCGACCGTCGGACATACCGATAGCGTGCCCATTCCACCAGCACAGTGCGCTGGGGCATTAAGGCCGCCATGAGGAATAATCCCAGGCATAGATTCAAAGTCAGCATATAAATCCAGGCAACCTCAAGGTTGTAACTGCTACTGGTCAAACTAGGCTGTACCATAAAGCCCAGCATCACCCCCTGCAAAATAGCAGTCAACGTGTAACTTTGGCCCTTGGTCAAAATCGTCGTCTGAATTGCCCGAAAGCGTCGTTTTAAGACTTGCCAGATCCAGTAGGTCCCCACGCCATAGAGCACCAATGTGAAGGCAGTGATCCCGATCGTTGTCAGACCGATCGGTAAATAGAACCACTGCAAATGCGAGAGTTGCAAACCACTACTGGAGCGGAGCATGACACTGGTCTCCAGCCCTGGAATGAGTAGGGTTGGGAAGAGAATACGGGGCCAAACGCTCACATTATTCACCTCCGCCCCACCCGTATTCATGAGGGTATAGGTACCCAAAATTAGAAAGAATGTCCCACTACCCACCCAAGCTTGCAGACTTCCTAGCCAGGTAGTAACCAGACCAAACATTAAAGATAAGCTATAGAAAAAGAGACCGCTACCCACCACAATGCTGTAGTAGCCCACCAGGGTGGCCGGGGAGAGTTGACCCGCTAGCCCCGCATAAATAGACAGCGGCAGGGTTAACAGCAGCATGAGGTAAAACAAGGCAGGAACCCCCAGTAACTTGCCCCACAGGATGGTCTGCGCTGGTTGGGGACTGAGCCGAATGAAGTTGAGGGTCCCTTGCCGTTCTTCTTTAGAAAGATCACTAATGATCAGATAGCTGCCCCCCACCAAGAGCAGGAGTAAAGAGAAAATACTCAGCAGAATAAACAGATCCTGCCACCAATTTGACCAGTTGAGGATAAACTCCCCATCAAGACCGGTCAAGCACTGGGGAGAGGCATAAGAATACTCTTTCGGCCCTGTGCAGTAGGGATTTTGAACATTAACAAACTTGTGAACTGAGGGAAGTTGCCCTAGGTGGAACAGGATGAGGAGTAGCTGACCAAAGAGAGAGAGGCTGGTGACGATCGCCCCATTACGCAGCGTCAGTCGCCCTTTTAATTCACGCAAGAGTTGGGGATTCCAGTTACCGATTTGCTCAAGACAGGCCGCTAGCATGGGGAAACCTCTGGGAAGTGAGTGGGGGATAGCGTGATGTTAGAGTTTAGATTTTGCATTTTGAATTGATCAATTTGCCTGTTGATGGCCGAGTTTAAGAAAGATGGCTTCGAGGTCCTCCTGTTCGGGACGAAATTCTGCGATCGGTAAACCCGCTGCGACCAATTGCCGCAGGAGAGCGGCGGCGGTGTCTGGCCCGCCAGTGAAGTTGACCTGGACTGTGGTCACGGTTTGGGTGCCTGTGGCAGGCGATGCGTTTGCGGCAAGGCTAGGCGAAGGCTGCGGGGAGGGAGATACGGGGTCGATCGCGACGACTGCCGGATGGTTACGCAATTCTGCCTGGAGGGCATCCAGACTCCCAAGGCTGGAAATAATCAACCGTTGTTGGCTCCAGCGCTGATAGAGATCCGCCAGGGAGGCACTCTCCACAAGGAAGCCAAATTCCATGACCCCGATCGTGGTACACAGTTCCGCCAGATCACTCAGGACATGGGACGAAATTAAAATCGTCATCCCAGCCTCCCGCAGCGCCCGGATCAAGTCGCGAAAGTGCAGGCGGGCGATCGGGTCTAGCCCAGAAACAGGTTCATCCAGCAAGAGCAACAAAGGTTCGTGAATAATGGTGCGGGCCAGACTGAGGCGCTGCCGCATCCCACGGGAGAGGGTGGTAATCTGGCTATGGCGTTTGCCCGTCAGTTGGACCAATTCTAAGACTTCATGGAGGCGGTGCCGACGGCGCGGTTGCTGCAAACCATAGAGACGGGCGAAGTAGTCGAGATAGTCCCACACGGTTAGCTCATCATAAAGGGGATAATCATCAGGTAGATAGCCAATGCGCCGCTTAAGAGCCAGGTTGTGTTCATCCTGTTCTAGCCGTTGGCCAAAGAGATAGATTTCCCCGACTGTCGGCGTTTCGGCAGTGGCCAGAAGGCGGATCAGGGTCGTCTTACCCGCTCCATTGGGGCCAATCAGTCCATAAACCTCACCAGCGGTTACCGCGAGATCAATCTCGCTCACGGCCCGCTGCCGATTCTCCGGCGGGGAGGCACTGCGAGCACCGCGTGGGGGGGTGGGCACATCGAACTCCTTCGTCAGGCCCTGGGTGAGGATGGCCAGGTCTTGAGTCATGACGGCTACAACGATAGTGGAAACCCAGCACTTCTGCGGCGACGCGGGAACACACGGCTACAATCCTGTGATCACAATTCTGCCATCACCGGCAATCAAGCGCCCAATCGCCGGCAATTAGGCAATCAATTGATACACCTGGTACACCCTGACAGCAGCCTATCCAGTCTTCAGGGGATCGCCTGGATTCAGTCTAGTGCTGTATTTTGGGAGACTTCATCCGCTCTAGGATAGATTCCGGCTAGCAGCCATCATTACCTACCGGGAAGTGCTAAGCGTGCCCAAACCAGATAGTCTGACCGGGCGACTGCTAAATACTACCTGGATTGCGGTGAGGGAGCAGGGGTAGGTTGTGCCAGAATCTTGACTGGAACTGGATGAGGCCGATCGCGATTCGGGTCGATCGCTCCCCTCGCGCAGGGCTTAAGCGCCGCCCCGTAACTTATCCAGCACACTGCGATCCTCCAGCGTTGAGGTATCCCCCGACACTTCCTGATCGGCAGCCAACGATCGCAACAACCGCCGCATAATTTTCCCTGATCGCGTTTTGGGCAGGGCCTCACTAAAGCGAATCTCACCGGGACGGGCGATCGCGCCAATCTCCTGGACCACATGCTGTTTCAATTCCTGGGCAAGCGCCTCACTGGGCACATACTCCCCTTCCAGAGTGACAAAGGCCACCACCTCTTCGCCTTTAACCTCATCCGGTTTACCCACAACGGCAGCTTCGGCCACAGCGGGATGGGACACCAGTGCCGATTCAATTTCCATCGTTCCCAGACGGTGACCGGCCACACTGATCACATCATCAACGCGCCCCATTACCCAGAAGTAGCCCTGCTCATCCCGGCGGGCACCATCCCCGGCAAAGTAGAGATATTGGCCATCCTTGGGCGGAATATGCTCCCAGTAGGTGCGGCGGAAGCGATCGGGATCTTTGTAGACCGTGCGCATCATGCCCGGCCAAGGGTGACGGACGACTAAATAGCCCCCTTCATTGACCCCCACGGGATTCCCCTCCAAATCCACCACATCGGCCAGAATACCGGGGAAGGGCCGGGTGGCTGATCCGGGCTTAGTCGGAATCGCACCGGGCAGGGGGGTAATCATAATACCGCCGGTTTCCGTTTGCCACCAGGTGTCTACGATCGGGCAACGCTCCTGACCAATCACCCGGTAGTACCACATCCAAGCTTCGGGGTTAATCGGTTCCCCGACGGTGCCCAGCAGTCGCAGGGAGGATAGGTTCCGGGATTTGGGATGGTGCTCGCCCATTTTGATAAAGGCGCGGATGGCCGTCGGCGCGGTGTAGAAAATAGTGACCCCGTATTTTCCGATCACATCCCAGAAACAGCCCGGATTCGAGGCGCGGGGTGCCCCTTCATACATCAGAGTCGTTGCCCCGTTGGAAAGGGGGCCGTAGACAATGTAACTGTGGCCGGTAATCCAGCCGACATCGGCAGTACACCAATAGACATCCGTATCCTTGAGATCAAAAATCCACTGGCTGGTGATGTGGGTATAGAGGTTATAGCCACCTGTGGTATGAACGACGCCTTTGGGTTTGCCGGTGCTGCCGGAGGTGTAGAGAATAAATAGCATGTCTTCACTGTCCATGGGTTCGGCGGGACAGTCGGCACTCACCCCAACGCGTAAGTCATGCCACCAGTGGTCGCGGCCCGGTTCCATGTGAATTTTTTGTTTGGTCCGTTCTACCACCAGCACGTTTTCTACCGTGGGCACCGCATCATTGGCAATGGCTCGATCCACCTGTTCCTTCAGGGGGACGATCGCGTCCTTGCGCCAGCCCCCATCGGCGGTCACCACCAATTTTGCCTCCGCATCAATCAGGCGATCGCGCAAGGCTTCCGCACTAAAGCCGCCAAAGACAACCGAGTGGGGCGCACCGATCCGCGCACAGGCCAACATGGCGATCGCGGCTTCCGGGATCATTGGCATATAAATCCCGACGCGATCGCCCTTTTTCACCCCTAGTTGCTTGAGCACATTGGCAAACTGGCACACTTCCCGGTGCAGTTGGGCATAGGTGAGCGTTCGGGAATCTCCCGGTTCCCCTTCCCAGATGAGGGCAGCTTTGTTCCGTCGCCAGGTGGTCAGGTGGCGATCGAGGCAGTTATAGGCAATGTTGATTTTGCCCCCGACAAACCACTTGACATGGGGGGGTTGCCAATCAAGAACCTGTTGCCACGGTTCAAACCAGTGGAGTTCCCGTTCGGCCAACCCAGCCCAGAAACTAGCCGGATCAGCCTGCGCCTGGGCGTACAATTGTTCGTAGGCTTCCCAGCTATTGATGTGGGCGGCTTGGGCAAACTCGGCTGGCGGCTGAAATAAGCGATTTTCTTGCAGAATGGACTCGATCGTCGGTTGTGACATAAGCGGTGAACTTTGAAGGTGAACTTTGAACAGTAGGGTTGTCTGTAGGCCAAGGGAGGTGAGAGTCCGGTGGCCCTACCACCCTTCCCCAAACTGCTCCCGCAACCTCATTGGCCCAAGCGTTGATGCCTAGGCTAATCAAAACCATACTCTTTTAGCGACCCTGCGATCGCAGCTTCCTACTGCCAGCAGGGGCAACCCTTGCCTTACTAGCGGCATCCTCACCTTTCGTCGGAATTATTGTCTTTCTATCTATTTCTCGTTATGACAGCGAATATCCCAACAGAACCCGCCCTCCAGCCGTTGGATGCTGATAATCAACACCTCATGTCCCAGGTGCGCCCGCTGGGTTGGGTGAATCCACAACCGGCTGCCTGCTATGACCTGGTGGTGATTGGGGCCGGGACAGCAGGTCTGGTGGTGGCAGCAGGAACAGCAGGTCTGGGTCTCGGTTTCAAAGTGGCCCTGGTTGAAAAAAGTTTACTGGGGGGGGATTGTTTGAATGTGGGCTGTGTGCCGTCTAAGTGTGTGATTCGTTCGGCCCGTGCTGTTGCGGATATGCGCGATGTTGCAGTCTATGGGATGCAGCCGCCAGACCCCATTGTGGTTGATTTTGCGGCTGTGATGCAACGCATGCGACGGATTCGCGCGGAGATAAGTCACCAGGATTCGGTCGCCCGTTTTCAGCAATTGGGCATTGATGTGTTTTTAGGACCGGCTCGGTTTGTCGATGCTCAGACCATCGCCGTTCACGATCGTTCCTTACGCTTTAAAAAAGCAGTCATTGCAACGGGTGCCCGTCCCACCCGTCCCTCAATACCGGGGTTAGCAGAGGCGGGTTATTTGACGAATGAAACTATTTTTTCCCTGACGGCGTGCCCGCCGCGACTCGCGGTGATTGGCGGCGGCCCGATCGGGTGTGAATTGGCCCAAGCATTCCATCGCCTGGGAAGTCGCGTCACAGTGTTACATCAGCATCGCCATTTACTCGATCGCGAAGATGCAGACGCTGCTGCTATTCTTCAGGCACGTTTCCGCCAAGAGGATCTCAATCTCCTGCTGGATGCCAGAGTGGAAAAAGTCGAAATAACGCCGGCAGGTAAGGTAATCACCTACCAACAGGAAGGACAGTTGAAAACTGTTGTCGTTGATGAAATCCTGGTGGGGGTCGGACGGACACCCAATGTGGCGGGCTTAAACCTAGAGGCAGTGGGCGTTAAATATGACAGTCGTCGTGGCGTTATGGTCAATGATTATTTACAAACGACGAATCCCCGTATTTTTGCGGCGGGGGATATTTGTATGAGTTGGAAATTTACCCACGCAGCGGATGCAGCGGCCCGGATAGTGATTAAAAATGCCTTATTTTCGCCATTTGGGTGGGGGCGGAGTCGGCTCAGTAAGCTGGTGATGCCCTGGGTCACCTATACCGACCCCGAAATTGCCCATGTCGGTCTTTATGAACCGGAAGCACAGGCCCAAGGGCTAAAGACACGGACGATTAAAATTCCTCTGACAGAGGTCGATCGCGCCCTGACCGATGGCGAAACCGACGGGTTTATCAAAATCCTGCATCAACAGGGATCGGATCGCATCCTAGGAGCGACGATCGTGGCCCGCCATGCCGGAGAAATGATTAGCGAAATAACGCTCGCGATCGTGACCAAACAGGGTCTTAATACCCTAGCAGGCGTGATCCATCCCTATCCTACCCAGGTAGAGATGATTAGAAAGGCAGCAGATACCTATCGACGAACACTTTTAACATCTCGTACCCAATCCTTCTTAAAGTTCTTAGCGAAACTGAGTTAAGGATACTTCAATTAGAGATACAGCCTTTACCTAATTTACCCAGTACACCATTAAGTTTGGACCCAGAGCCGATCAGCAGCCCTCATCCCCCAACCCCTTCTCCCAAAAGGGGCGAAGGGAAGACTGCGATCGTGTCAGTTGTAAGTGTGTGATCTCCATCTTGTCGTGCGATCGCTTATGGGTGTAAATCGAGTTGACAACAGAACAAGTATGATTCCTCCTTGCTTAAACTGACTAACGACTAACAGTGGGGTAAGTGCGATTATACTCAAGGTGGTGACGGCAGACGCGATCGCCATTGCTATCGTAGCAGGATAAAATGGGCAGGATAAAATGGAGGGACAGAGTTGAAATCTAGGGCAAGGCTATGACAGTTCGGCAACCTCGCTACCGCAAAGAAGAATTCGCCCCTGGAGCCGTGAAAGCGTGACTGGTTTGGACAGGATGCAGTTTGTCTGGCTACTGGCAGTGTCAACATTTGTTCAGGGAGGGCCGCAGGTCTCTGGGCTGAATCTACAAGCGGAGTTGTACGCAGTCTTACAATGGGTTAAGGACCTGGGCATCGGCGGGGGCTTTGCGTTTATTGCGATCTATAGTGCGGCGACAGTGCTGTTTGTACCCGGATCGCTTTTAACGCTGGGGGCGGGCATTGTCTTTGGTGTTGTTTTCGGCTCAATTTATGTATTCATTGGGGCAACGATCGGTGCGATCGCAGCGTTTTTAGTGGGGCGCTATCTGGCACGGGCATGGGTGAGTCAAAAAATTGCCGACAATCCCAAGTTTGCCGCGATCGATCAAGCCGTTGCCAGAGCCGGCTTCAAAATTGTCCTCTTAACCCGTCTTTCACCCGTATTCCCCTTTAATCTGTTGAACTATGCGTTTGGCATTACGGGCGTAAGTTTGCAGGACTATGCCCTTGGTTCGATCGGGATGATTCCGGGGACAGTCATGTACGTTTATCTCGGATCGCTAGCAGGCGATCTGGCAAGGCTGGGGACAGTGGAGCAACCAATGGCTACGACGGTTCAGTGGGGGATGCGGATCGTGGGGTTGATGGCAACCGTGGTGGTGACGCTTTACGTGACCTGGATTGCCCGTCGTGCGTTAGCGGCTGAGGTTAAGGATCTTGAGCTTTAGGGCGGGGGAGTCGGGCGGCTGTGTAGTAGTTGGCGACGGCGATCGCGTCATGGGCAAAGCGATCGCGCACTTCCGCTGGTCCCACAATGATGCAGTCGGGGCCATAGCGACGGACTTCCCGGCAAAACCAGAAGGTGTTGTGGATGTGCCGAACAACCCGTTTGATGGGTTGGTCGGGGAGCCAGTTGAGTTCAAGATCGGCGGTGGTTTTAGGACGATAACTGAAGGCAAGGTTACCGAGGAGGTGGAATTCAACCTCAATCTGGCTCAGTTGGGGCCGCCAAGGGCCATCGGCACGGGAGATGACCGTTTCGGCGGGGATGCGATCGAGGCGGAGGGACCAGTTATGTTGGAGGGGGTCAATGTCCTGGTTGCCGTCGGTTTCGTCGCACCAGCAGTCGAGGTAGAGGTAGTCTTCGTGACGTTCGATGCGGGCGTGGCGGACGGTGAAGCTCCAGATGCGGCCTGCGGCGTCTTGATAGGCAAGACGAAAGGGCTGTTGGCGGCGAATCCATTGTTCAATTTCCTGTCGCCAAGGGGGACTGGGGTGATCGGCCCAGGCTTGGATTTCCTGGCGCAGGGGCAGGCTGAGTTCGCTGCGTTCGAGCAGCAGGTGGGCCAGTTCAAGGGCGGCAGAGACTTCATCATGGGTTTTAAGCCAACCCAAAATGCGATTAAGGGTGTCGATGCGATCGCGACTCCAATCATGATTGCTGGCAAGGCGCAGTTTGCCTTGGGCGATCGCTTTAATAAGTTTTGATACATTGGGTTTTGCACCCCAGGTTTGACCAAAAGCGAGGGCAAGCTGCTCTAGCTGGGCCTTTTCATGCTCGGCAATGGAGAGAGTAATGGACGGTCGTCGGCGCACCATAGAGGAGATCTTCAAAAGTGTACGTGCACTTTGTCGCTATATTGGTTGCCCTGACTCTATTGTGCGGGTAAAAATAGTGCTTAACCATAAGATACGTGCACTTATTGACGGATCAGCAATGGAATGCGGCATAGATTTACGGTGGTGCAGTATGACCGGATGATTGAGGTGGGAATTCTGACGGATCGCAATCAGTTTGAATTACTCCGGGGAGAAATTATGACAGTGGCTCCGGTGGGGGGGCACCATACAGCCTGTGTTGATCGCTTGGCGGAGTTATTTGTACAGACGTTGGCGACGGGGGCAATCGTGCGGGTGCAAGGTCCGATTCAGTTGGGGGTAGATTCGCTACCGCAGCCGGATTTAGCGATTCTGCGGCAGCGATCAGATGGCAATGGGGGGAAGTATCCACAGGCTCAGGATGTCTGGGCGCTGGTGGAGGTAGCAGATACGACGATCGCGTTTGACCGATCGGTGCGGGTGCTTCTCTACGCCCAGGGCCAGATCCCGGAAGTATGGGTGGTGGATCTAACGGTAGGGGCGGTACATGTCTACCGAAACCCCAGTGCGACGGGCTATGAGTGGGTGCAGATTATGTGTCCTGGCGAAGCGATCGCGTTCCAGGCATTTCCCGATATTTCGTTCACAGTTGATCAACTTTTGAACTAAGGTGAACTAAGGGTCAAAGATCCATTGCTTAGTAAGTAAATTTATGTATTCTGTTCATCTAAAATCAGTCTACTCTTGCCCAGCCAGTGCAGTACCTCCGGAAATCCATCTGCCAGTAGGTTGGCAATTGTCATGGCATCAGTTGGAGACCTTAAAAGCATTGCGTGATCCGAAGATCGATGTGGTTTTTAATACAGCCATGACAGGAGATGGTAAGAGTCTAGCAGCTTATTTAGACGTTCTCCAAGCGGAAAGTTTTGCGATTGCTCTCTACCCCACCAATGCCCTAGCCAGCGATCAAGAAAACCAGATAAAAGACTATATTCATCACTTCCAGCCGGCCAATTCACCACGCGTTAACCGTCTGAGTGGACCTGAGTTAGAAATTTATGCCGAGAATGAGGGATTACGAAAAGGAAGCGCGATCACATCGCGTTCAAGTCAATCAGAAGTTCTGATTACTAACCCCGACATCTTCCATTATCTTCATCGAGGTGCTTATTTAAGCTCTCAAGATAATCCCGATAAGCTCTGGAATCGAATTGACAAGGATTTTGATCTATTTATTTTTGATGAATTCCATATTTTTTCGGCTCCACAAGTTGCGAGTATACTTAACATTATGTTGCTGATTCAAGCAACCAACCGAGCTAAGCAGTTCCTATTTCTATCAGCAACACCGAGCGATGCCCTGCTCAAGCGATTGGATAAGGCCGGATTTCGCTGCCGGGTGATTAACCCAATTGGTGAGGGTAAGTACCAATTTCCAGATACCCCTGCAGAAGCGGCGGCGTTAGCTTCAGCCCACTGGCGACAAGTGGCCCATGCGGTTAACTTAACGTTTGTGCCGCTGGAGCCATCCTCTAAAGCTTCTGAAGCATGGCTTAAGGAAAACCAGTCGCTTATTCTTAAACCGTTTCTAGCCCATCCCGGTACTAAGGGAGCCATCATTATCAATTCGATCGCCGCCGTCAAACGGCTCATGCCAATCTTGCGGCATTGCTTTGCTCAGCACGGGTTAACAGTGCGGGAAAATACAGGTCTCTCTGGGAGTCAGGAGAAGGCAGACTCCCTCGCGGCTGATTTGGTCATTGGCACCAGTACGATTGACGTGGGGGTTGATTTCAAGATCAACTTCCTAATCTTTGAGTCGTCAGATGCTGGTAACTTTATCCAACGGTTAGGGCGTTTAGGTCGCCACAGGGGTTACCAAAAAGAGGGTCGGGATATTGAATTTGCCAATTTTCAGGCTTATGCACTCGTTCCTAACTTTTTTGTAGAACGATTGTTCGCTGGGGAAACTGCGGTTTTTGCGGATGGACAGGCATACGATCGCATTCATTTTCAAGCCATTATCCGTGAGAAATACCGACAGATTAATGACTTTGCCGACTATTACCAACGCTGGGGAAGTGTCCAGTCGTTTTATCTGGCAAAGCAACTCAGGCATCCCAACCTGAAACAACAATATGCAGGCTCTCTCCAAAAATTCCATGATGCCTGTGAACAGGTCTTTGACACCAGTCTGAAGCAAGTGGGTGGTCGGATCGCAGGTTGGGCGGCGGACTGGCAAAGACTGTCAGGCAAAAAGGGGAATCCCATTGCTGATGATGCAACCAGCTTTCGCGGCTCTAGCCCGCTGCAATGCGGGTTATACGATTTGACTGAACCCAATGAGCGCGATCGCTTTAAAACCTATGACCTTCCCGGCATCCTGAGTAACCTAGAAATTGAAATATGGAACAAAGCGGCGTTTCTGGCCAAGCTCAAGGAAACAGCTACTCGCACGGGATACCCTATCCCTAAAGGTCGGTTTGAGCATTGTCTGAGCTTCATGAAATTGCGGGGGTACCGCGAAGAGCGTCTGAACTGGACGTTCACGTACCCTGGTGACCTGCAACCGATCGCGGCTACCTATCAGGTGCAAGTCTTGGTAGGACTACAGATTTGGCAGCCTGATAATCCCTGGGTGGGGTCCATCAACCGGCTTCTCAAGTCTCAGGCGGTGGTGGCGTATGTGCTGCGGCAGCCAGTCCGGGAAGTCCGTTTACGCTTACAGTTGCCGATGCACTTCCAGATTTACGCGATCAGCGACTTACACAGTCTGCATGACACCAATGCACCCTATTCAGTGGCATTCGGCCAGTCATCCCTGCTGCTCGACACCCTCGCCCACCGGCTCCGGCATCAAGGAGGTGAGCTATGGGTGGCATAGCTTCAGGCCCGACCTCAATCCCTGAGAGGGTTTTGGGCCTAAATGTAGGGAAAGAGCTTACGTCAATAAGTACAGACGTATTCATTTCAATTCCTGATAGGGTTTGCCCAAGTGCTCTATATGGGTTCCCACAAGGCCAGCTTACCAAACATTTACTGGGTTGTGACTTTGATGCGTCAAATAAGGTCGAATAAGTCTTAAACTTAATGGTTCGACATTACCTATCGAATTAGTTACCGTCAGGTAAGTAGGGTGATCAATCTGCCTGTACTATTTTTGAGGTAACAATGTACTATTTTTGAGGTAACAATATGTACAGAAGCAAGCAAACTAAGGTATCTCTACTGCTTGATGTCCTCTCCGATAGTCAATGGCATTGGGGAGAGGAACTTGCTGTCAAGGTTGGTTGGCGCTTTGGCGCTACGGTCAAGGAGGCTAGGGATCGAGGCTACCGGGGATACGATCGAAGCCCTTTTGGAAGGTTACCCTTGGCTAGGGCGGGAAGATGTCTTAGCTTGCCTTGCCTATGCCTATCGATTAGTTGCCCATGAGCGGGTAGAACCACTGCTGGTGGAGACCGTACAGTGAAAATTCTTTTGGATACTTGCGTGTGGGGTGGGGTAATCCCTGTGCTAGAAAGTGCTGGTCACGATGTACTTTGGGCTGGGGAATGGGAGACAGATCCTGGTGATGAGAGTATTCTGGTTACCGCCTACCGTGAGGCACGTATCCTCACTCTGGATAAAGACTTTGGCGAATTAGCAATCATCCAAGCAGTTCCCTCCCCACTGTGGCATTGTGCGGTTAGTTGAACTAAGTGGTAAGCAACAAGCAGCAGTTTGTCTTCAGACACTTCACCTCTATAGTGATGAGCTAATCTCAGGTGCTATTATAACTGCCATGCTAAATCGAGTCAGAATTCGTCCCTTCGCTGACCATTAAAATAGAGAAAGATGATAATGATGCCGAGTAACGATGATAACAACTTTGATTTCCTGGATGATGACTACGGGTTTGACGCGAGTGGCGATCGCACTGTAGAGCCTGCGGCGCAGGAACTGCTAACCCTCAAACTACTGCGCCAAGCCATTCAAGCTCAAAATCCTGGTGATAACGTGATGCAGGACTTTGCTGAAATGGTCCTGCCTAACCTGATCAAATACACGATCGGGGTAACTGCTAAGGGTGGTAAATTCTTTGCTGAATATCTCGATCGAGTTGTGAATCCTCAGCGAATTACTGAGGGCAAGGAACCCATTCGTCGCGATAATGCCGCTGACCAATCTCTCAATACGCACCTACTGAATGGACTATTTCCTGCCAATCTGATCGAGCGGCGGCTGCAACAACTTGATACAACGGTTAAACGTTTAGTCAGAGAGCGAGAACGTCGTCTCCTGATCTCAGGCTTTATCCTGCATGACTTTGAGAAATTTGACTATGATCTACTGCCTAATATGCCTGATTTTATTCGGGCAATCCGACGCGATCGCTCACAAGATATTCGTAAACGTCCGATCGCAGAACATCGCGAGATTATTACTATTCTTGTAAAATCTTTAGGGCTGGATACATTTATCTGTCCTAACCCAACAGAAGATTGGGCACAGTACCTTGATGACCTACTCTTCCTAGCCTACAATGCCCAGCGACGCAACGATACCAACCTGAATCTGTCTGAAGATGGACTCAATCCCGTTTTGCGCGATCGCACCCTGCGCTGCCTTGCGGATCTCACTTGCCTTGCCGATTGTCTAGCCTCCATTATTAAACATCCTCAAGATGCAGAAATTCCTGCCTTAAAGGTAATTATCCCCGGCCTAGTTGT
>CAZHXN010000003.1:68171-105178 GCA_964536415.1 uncultured bacterium | reverse complement strand
TAGTTCTTTAATTTGTAGCTTTTTGCACTGTTACACCAAAATCTCAGGAGAGCCATCCGCAATTGTGTGCTACGTTAAGATGTTTAGTCAAGAAATTTTAGAAGATATGCCTGCGGTTGAAGTATTCATTTAGAAACAGAGAGGATATTAAGTATCTGTTGCAAGCTCAAGCAAATCATGGCCATAGGAATTATCAATAGCACACAACCAGTTACCATTGATATCCCGTTTGAATACATAGGTTGCCTTCCGTTCTGTCGTGGGATAGTTCTTGGTTGAAATGATAGTTTTAGCTAAAACCAGCGCTGTATCCCCAGCTTCCAAAATTTTCATTGCTGTCTGTTTAACTTCTACAGTATGCTCAAAGTATGCAGCAATTTTTCCAAATGCTTCCTTGATTTGGGCTTTTCCAACTGCGTTGACCCCCGGTTTAATGACTAATACAGCATCCTCTATATAAAAATCGATCAGGGTATAGGGTATCAAAGTCCTCCCGGTTGATGGCCTCATCTGCCTGCTGGATGAGTAGAGCGATCGGATGTTGAGTCATGGGAGGGTATCTTCTCTATAGAGCTTAAAATCAATGCTCTAGACTACCAACTATTGTATCGGTTTGAGGTGCAACTGGTGATTCTGTCAGTATATGTATTAGCTGTTCTAATTCGGTCAACTGAAGACCCGGTAGACGTTGACGATAAATCGTTATCAATTCTTGATAAAACCATACGGTTTGCTCACGTCCACCTTTGAAGGCTTGCCACATTGGTTCGCCATGAATAGCTAGATCAGTGACCAGCGATCGCGCATTATCCAATTTATCCGCTAAGGAAACCCGTAGCACAGAAAGTGGCGCTTGCCGTAATTGGTCGAGATAACGCTGTTTGCGTTCTAGCCACGGAGGTTTAGGTTGGGTATAAACTTCACTACAGCCGTCGACGATCGCGACGACTTTGTCCCCAAAACGCTGTTGAATTTCTGCCCGAATTGCTATTCCCCCTTGATCTTCGAGGGCGTCATGGAGGAGGGCCGCGATCGCTTCGTCTTCATGGCCACCCGCTGCTAAGACGAGGGCCGTCACACTGAGAAGATGGCCAATGTAGGGAGTACCGTTAATTTTACGGACCTGGTGGCGATGTAGTTGGAAAGCATAGGTGAGGGCTTCGGCAAAGCGATCGCTGAGTTGGGTAGTTGGAGGGATCATCATCAGGATTGATAGAGTTGATACTCTGCCTTAACTTCCCGGGCAAGAGCTTGACGCAGGTGCCAGGGTAACAGGATTTCGCCGTGGGGTCGCCATGCCCGCAGGCGTTGTCGGATGTTGGTATCGCCATCACGGTAGATAGCTCGGTAATAGGCGTCCGTGTGGGAGCGAGCGTTGAGAATGGCTAGGAGGCGCTGTTGTTCAGCCGGACAATTATTCTGCTGGATTAACGCTCTGGCTTGTTGGTAGGGAATCTGGGTAAAGGTTTCATGGCGAAAGGTATTGCGAATATAGCGATCGTGGAAGTTACGTTCAAAACGCAGCAGGAGAGTTCGTTCAGGTAAATAAAAGTCGAATCCCCAGGCCATTGATAATGCCTGAATAATATAATCAGGTGTAGGTAAAGATCCCTGGTGATAAGACTGGATTAAGCACTCGGGTAGTTCTGGATCTTCCCAGCTTAAAGATTGTAGATCTTGAATACGATCGAGGCGATAATTATACCATTGTCCTGTGGATAGGGGGGTTTCGCCAAAGGCGCAGAGATAGGCGGCGCGTTGCGCATAGTAAATACAAACGGGATAACTATAATAAGTATCTTCAGAGTCTATCCGAGCACTGTAATAGGTGAGGGCAAGGGGGGGAATGGGTTCCTGCGCCCAGATTTGCTGTAGCTGGGCGTGCCAATCTTCGACGCGATCGAGAATCTCTTGAGCAACGATATAGTCAACGTGTAGGAAAAAGCGTTGGTATCCCCCAATGGTTTGGGAAAGCGATTGGGCCAGACTCGCGAGATCGGGGTTAAGGAAACTGAGGGCTTCATGCTGAAACCGCACGTCAACACGGCTACTCGCTCGACTGGTGGGATAGGCGGGAAAGGCTGTGACTTTAACGTAGTCATTGCCTTGACGCTGGAGCCACTGAAGTTCAACCAGATTTTGAAAATCCGCCTGGAGGGAACGGCGGGTACGGGCAAAGAGACGATCGCTGAGCCAGGTCTCTACTTTAGAATCCCCTAACTGCGTATGTTGTTGGAATGTCTGTCGCCACTGCTGCACATCAAAAGCGGGGTCAGTCATCTGGACTAACCACTGTCGAGTCGATGTGGTACAGGCACAGGCTGGGTCATGTGCACCAGGGATCGCGTCACTTTGAGGATGGGACGCGCTGAAGAAAGCCGATCGCCAGTCGGCATAGGTAAAGCAGTTAGGGAGATCAAGGCGTTCGTCCTGGGGACCATAGAGCTTATGCAGCAAGACCCACAGGCGGATGGCGCGTAGGAGGTTTTGCTTGAGGGAGCCACGGGCTAGCCATTGCAACAGTTCGAGGGAAGGGCGATCGTGAAACACAGTTTCAGACATAGCGGTAACCATAGCGGTAACGTCAAGTCTGGTGCAATTATCGATTACGTCTGGAAGAGGGTATTTCCAAACATCTGCTAGAGTAGCATCATCCAGACAGCCAGGGGGTTTGCTGAGTTAGCGGCGGTTCCTTCCCTAGCTGAGGTACAGCTATGTTAAGGAGGTTAATGCGTTGGCGCGATCGGGATAGTTGTCATGTTGAAACATTAAGGATTAAGGCAGTGTTGAGGATAATTTCGACCTGAAACTTTATGTAAAAGTGCGATCGTGCCTGAAAGTATATGTGCTAACTTAAGAGTGCGTTCTTTTTTATTGTTTTATTGTTTTATTGTTTTGCAGATGTAGCGACTGGTTTGAAATGGTTTGAAATCATGCCCTCCATCATCTTTGACCTCGAAACCGTAACCCCTCTGTTCCTATCTGGAGCCGAGCAAACCACCGCCGAATTGCGTCCGCCTGCCTTTCGAGGTGCTTTACGCTATTGGTTTAGGGCGATCGCGGGGGCAAATTATTGGAATGATATCAATACAATCAAGTCCTTGGAGTCATCTATTTAATTGCCCAACTATTAATTGTAATTGTCTGTAATTGTCCAACTACGGAAGAACTCGATCCACGATCTGTATCAATGACTTTAGAAGGGGTAGATAGGAACCAACAGGTAGCCATGTGTGGCCGGGAGGATTGGACCGAGTTGGGAAAAGATGGCGAGGCGGATTGAGCAAAATGAGTGAGGCATAGCAATGAGCCAGTCAAACTTTGATCAATATACAGTTGAACATTTATTTTTACTGATTGGGGAAAATCCCCTGCCCAACTACGTCGCAGCCAGACTGCTACTCAAACAAGGTGGCACTCCCTATCTGGTCTACACTACTGGAACTAAAGGAGCGGCTGAACGGCTACAAAAGATTTTGGATGAGGAGTTGAGTGATACAGGTCGAACTCAACTAGTTTCCCTCGAAAATTACGAATCTGATGCCTACCAGATTCAGACAAGAATTCAGAGAGTCATAAGGGATCTGAATGGGGAAGTCGGCCTGAATTACACAGGTGGTACGAAGGCAATGGCCGTCCATGCCTATCGCGCCATATCCCAAGGGAGAGGACAGGAAGCCGTTTTTAGTTACCTTGACCCGAGACGGTTGGAGATGTGTATTGATCAAGAAGAGGGCGATCGCATTCGTCTCAAAGTTAACCCTGAAAATTTAGAAGTCAAGATAGCTAAAATTTTCCAGATTCACGGCTGGCAATGTCTATCTAAGCCAGACTATGCACCGACTAGCCCAAAAGCAGCTTCAGCAGCATTCGCCAAATTCCATGCCAATCCTGAACTGAGGAAATTATGGCGTGAATGGTGTAACAAAGTGCTGCGTAAGGCGACTCGCAATCAACAAGACAAATGGTTGAAGGAAAAGGATATTAAAAAAGTTGCCCCTCTATCTTTGGAAATACCTTCAAATTCGGAGATCACACAGCAAGCTTCTTTGAAAGAACATCTCGAAATCATTGAAGCTCTAAAAGCACTTGGATACTCTAGCCAGACCTACATCGGTGGCTTTAATCGCAAGTGGGAACTGCCTTTACCGCAAGTGCCAGCCCTCGCTGCTGGCACCGTGGTTGTTTTTGAGAATGCTACCCTTCCCGAAGAACAGATTCAACACCAGACTGAACTCTCCTCCAGTCAACGCATTAAACGTAATCAGCGTGAGATTATCCGTCGGGTGATTGTCCGGGGTTGCCTGAGGCTGGAGTCCCCAACCTGTTTGGGCAGCGGGGATATCGTGGCGATCGCTGACATTGTGCGAAATGGCATTCTCTTTGATATGAAAAACTGGGAGGTTGCGATGCCAGAAACTGATCACCTGCCAGAGGCTATAGAGCGCTTATTTATAATTTTGGATGAGCGGCAAATTGACTATGTTTTAGTTGGCGGGATTGCCCTATTGAGTTACATCGAGGGGCGAAATACTCAGGACATTGACTTCATCCTATCCAAGAGAGAACTGGAAGCTTTGCCAGAAATCGTCATTGCAGATCAAAACAAGGATTTTGCTCGTGGTACCTTTGAATCGCTGCAAGTGGATATCTTGCTCACCCAAAATAAACTGTTTGAACTGGTGCGCGATCGCTATGTTACAGAAAGACAATTTGGGAATCGTGTCATTCGCTGTGCAACGGTCGAAGGTTTGTTGCTGCTGAAGTTTTTTGCCCTCCCCTCTCTTTATCGTCAGGGGCAGTTCAGTAAAGTCAGTATTTATGAAAATGACATTACTCAGTTGTTATTGAACTATCGTGTTGATTTATCCGAGATCTTAAAAATACTTTCCAAATACCTGCTTGCATCTGATCTGGAGGAATTACAAGTTACCGCAATAGACATTCAAAACCGGATTCAAAGATTCCATAGTCAGCGTGATAAACTCGAACACTCTGAAGACTCTGAAGCATGAATACTCTGACACGAACTCCAATTCTGACTGATACGGTTTCGGCGAATAATCTCAAAGACTGGCTGGAAACTCAGGCTCAGCCGCCTAGAAAGTTTACGGGAGTATGTTCTTATGAGTTCTGATCAAATAAGTGTGGAGATCTTCCGACTCAATGAACGGGGTAAATGGGAACTAACTCCCTACACCATCAATGACACCATTCAATTCACCAGTATTGATTTTGAATGTCCCATTGATTTGCTCTACGAAGAAGTTGAGCTATTGTCCTGAATCTACTACCTGATATTTACCTATGCCCTCCATCACCTTTGACCTCGAAACCGTAACCCCTCTGTTCCTATCTGGAGCCGATCAAACCACCGCCGAATTGCGTCCGCCTGCCTTTCGAGGTGCTTTACGCTATTGGTTTAGGGCGATCGCGGGGGCAAATTATTGGAATGATATCAATACAATCAAGTCTTTAGAATCATCTATTTTAGGTGACAGTGGTGAGCATGGTGGTTCAAGGATAACGATCAGACTCATTAATTGCCCAACCACGGAAGAACTCGATCCACGATCTGTATCAATGGCTCAAGATAGGGCTAGACAAAGAGATGGCTCAGGGATCGGATATTTATTATTTTCAATGGGTATGCAAAGACGGAAAGCAATTGGTGTGAGCAAGCCTGCGCAGTTTTCAATCAAATTCAGTACTCGACCTAATCCCGGAAATTACGATCAAGATATTAAAAATCTTACTATAGTTGCAAATTGCTTTTGGTTGGCTGTCAATCTCGGTGGTTTTGGATCTAGAGAAAGGCGAGGTGCAGGCAGCCTTAGACTGCTTAAAGCTACTTCAGACATTGAGAACTTTGTACGAGAGGAGATTCCTGCATCTACTATAAATTTTGATCGGGTAAATACCCTTCCCAGTTATCTTAAGAAGCAAATACTGAAAGCTCAAGACAAAATCTCAAAAAATCTTGGTTTTGATCTGAAAAGTCTATCAAGGCTTGAACAGATGCCTGATATTGAAATATTTAGAAAATTGACTGTTAGTATTCATTTACTCAAAAGTCCTTTTGAAAGCTGGAGAGAAGCACTGGACTATATTGGTAAAGAATATGCCAATTATCGATCTGAGCTTAATCTGAGAGAAAGAGCAGTATTTGGGCTGCCACTTAGATCAGTAGATATGGACACTCGTCGTCCTTCACCACTACGCATAAAAATCATCCGATCCTTTAATGATGAATATTACTGTCTTCTTATTCGGATGAAAGCAAAGTGTAGTGCAAGGACACAAATCAGAAATTCTCAGTTTCAATTAGTTGATAACTTTTTCGAACGTTTTCAAGATGACATCATTCAAGTCATTTAATTCTATGAGTACCTCTGATATTTGGCTTCTCAAAACAAAAGCATTGCTCCATGATCCTCCTGATAAGCCTTTGGATATTCGAGGGCATGAAGGGCAAGCACAACGCTGGGCTAGGCAGTTAGGGATGACCCTCAGTCGAGATGCCTTCCAGAAAGCAGACTGGATTGCGTCGGCTGCCGATCGCCTCAACTTTCCTGGCTATAGAACCATTGGTGGAGCCAACTTCCGGAGGTCTCCTTATTTGACCCATCCCTTGTCAGGGGTAGCGTATAGCTTAGGGAATACCCTATTATCGACGCAAATCAATGATGAACGACTGTTTGAAAGTATCCAGGCAGTTCTGAACGCAATCCCAGCCACAATTAAGGCTGATTCTCAAAAGTTATTCCTGTGGCTATGGCGCAACTGGTCAACTCAGATTCAGCAAGCCAAAGGAAATCAACTGGGTGTTTTGTGGGACTTATTACCCGCCGATACCCGCATTCCCGATCATTCGATTTGGGCGCATCAATCATTAACTAGCACGATCGCGGCTACTCAACCCGATGAAACCTCTGATCCTGATCCCGCGTTCTTGCTATTCACGATCGGCCCGGTTCAGGCCTTTATTAGCGCCGCCCGGCGCACTCAGGATTTATGGGCAGGGAGTTACTTGTTGTCTTATTTGAACTGGGCCGCGATCGAGGTCATTGCTGAAGCCCTTGGCCCAGATGCAGTGATTTTCCCCAATCTTTATGGACAACCCCTGTGCGATCGCTGGTTGAGCCAGAAGGGCATTATTACAGCACCAAAATCAGAAGATCTGATCTTGCCAAGTCTGCCAAATCGGTTTTTAGCTATTGTACCCCGTGAACGAGGAGTAGACCTGGCTAAAGCAGCGGTAGAAAAGGTGCGATCGCAGTGGCGTGAGATTACCCAGGCTGTGAAATCAGACCTTGAGCAGCTATTTATTGATGACAAACAAGATGCGCCAGCCTGGTCAAAAACCTGGGAACGCCAGACCGAGAACTTATTTGAAGTATATTGGCAAGTCTATCCCTGGCGACCTGAGAGACACTCAATTCAAGATAAGCAATACAGGTTTGTAGAACCTCATCAGCCATTTTTGGGCGATCGCCATCCCAAAATTGAAAAAATCCTCCAAGAATACGCCAAAGCAGAAAGGGAAGGGGGCGGTCAATATGCCCCAAACATTGGGGCTATCTATGGCGAGCTTTACTACGTTACTGAAAAAGTCTTAGGGAGTCGAAAAGGGTTACGCAATTTTGCCCAGGTGCCTGAAACCGGAGAAAAGTCAACACTAGGGGGCGATCGAGCCGCACTCCATAACAGAATTGACGACTTGGAACTGCCCGACAGTGATTTTGATGGCTTAAACCGTAAAGGGCATGGACGGCGCAAGCTGATGGAGTTTTGGCAAGACCTGGCGAAAAAACTCCAACGCAAGGGACGGTACGAAATTCGGGAAACGGGAGAACGCCTGGATGCCATTGAACTGACCAAACGATGTGCCTGGCGCTCTTACTTGCAAGTACAACTTAGTATCCCACCCTCCCAGTCAGAGGATGAAGAGAACGAGGAGAAGTATGAACTGCGTTTTCCATCTACCAGCAACATTGCGACTGCCAGCTTCAAACAGGCTGTAATTGAATACGTTCTCAAAGTTGAGAATTGCAATGCAGACGAATTGTGCCAAGCACTGCAACAGTGGATTAACGTCGTTTACCCCATCAGTCAAGAGAATCGCTGTCAACCTGATGTGATTCCTAGCTTATATCGCAAGATTCATGCTCACGATGGCTTACTCAAAAAGTTTCTGAGACTAGATGGGCGATTGCTATTCCCAGAAACCTATGAACGAGATGAAGAATGGCTCAACACTGACAAAAACAAGCGAAAGAATGCTTTGAGACAATTAAAAGAATTTTTGAAAGTGGCACAGAAGAAAGATATTCCTAAACCTCGTAAGTATTTTGCCGTCTTAATGATGGATGGCGACAACATGGGGCAATGGGTTTCCGGTGAGCGAATGCCTCAATATCAGCAGGTTTTGCATCCTGATACTTGCCAGGCTTTGGAGGAGAAAGAGAATTGGAAAACTATTTTAGACAGCCCTCGTCTCATGGCTCCTGCCGTTCATGGATTTATCAGCAGAGCATTAGGAGATTTCTCTCTGAAGATCGTGCGCCATGTTGTGGAATACCGATATCCCGGTAAATTGGTCTATGCAGGTGGCGATGATGTGTTGGCGTTGCTGCCTGTCGATTGTGCGCTCAAGATCGCCAGAGAACTGAGAGCCGCATTTTCTGGGGAGGTTTACACCGGTGAAATTGGCACTGATCAGGCGGGACATGAATTCGAGGTCAAGTTGGGTGATCCTAGAACCCGATCAGGCTACCTTTACTTGAAGCCTAACGGAGAAAATCGGGCGCGGCTGTTTGCCACCATGGGACACTCAGCAAGCGCCAGCACGGGAATTGCAATTGCTCATTACACCAGCCCGCTAGACCTGACCTTGAATGCGGTACGCGAGGCCGAGACGGCCGCAAAAAAACAACAGGGGCGCAATGCCTTTAGCATCACCTTCCTGAAGCGATCGGGAGAAGAAATGCAAGCGGGTGCAAAATGGTTCTATGGCAACAAGGAGCAACCAGAATCCATCAAAGACACGATCTCACTGTTGCAGATCTTTCAGGAACACTTTGCCCAAGATCGGATCTCCAGCAAATTTCCCTACCTCCTTCGGGAGCAGGCAGAAACACTAGCTGATCTGAGAAATCTGAACATTAACGAAGCTGAGATTAAACGACTTCTCCATCGTCAGCAAGGGACAAGGAAACTGACGGGAGCACAAGAGAGAGACTTGGCCAAACAACTCGCTGCATTAGTGGCTGCCGCTGACGACACACAAACTGGAAAAAATGAGGCAGGAAAACTCAAAACCTTTGCGGACTTACTGGTATTTACCCGCTTCTTGGCCACCGCCGAAGGAGAAGAGAGCGAATGAACGTTTTTATTGAACCATCGGATGTATTGCTGTTTCGAGATGGCCGTCCCTTTTCTGCAGGCGAAGGTCACCGCGCGCGCAGCCTCTTTCCACCGACTCCCAATACGATGCAAGGGGTTATTCGCTCCAAAGTTTTAGCAGAGCGATGTGGACGCTATCAATCCTATCGAGAGGGCTGTGCTCAATGCCCAGAGCAGCAGACCTGCACCATTCCAGAGGAAATTGGCAGACCAGATCAACAAGGGCGGGGTAACTATGGAGCCATGCAGATCAAAGGTCCGCTGATCGCTCAGCGAGAAGCCTCATCTCTCGATGTCCATTTCCCAGTCCCAGCAGATGTGGTTCAAGTCAAAGACAAAGCCACTCCTGATGCCGCACCAAGGCTTACCTATTTATAACCGCTGTGACCTGAGCCAAAACTTCCAGGAGAAAACGATCTACTGCATCAGTTATTAACTCTCTGGACTACCGAAATAAAGCCCGTCGAGGCAATCGCAGGCTATTGGTCACAGAAAGAACTTCAACAATACTTGCTGGGTGAACATCCCACTGAATTTATTCAGCTTAGCAAACTCTATAAACGAGAATCGCGATTTGGCATCGAAGTCGATAATCGCAAACAGACCGTTCAAGAAGGCAGGTTGTACCAAACTGAATTCATTCGCTGTCAACCAGATGTGGGCCTGTATGTTGAGGTAGAAGGAATTCGTCAGTTAAGCGCTGATCCAGAAGCGAAGTCAGGATTAATTGCGATCGGGGGTGAGAATCGGGCAGCAAGCTATACCGAGCAACTGCAATTGCATTGGAACGATCTGGATAAACAACTAATCGAGAAACTCAAACGATCTGCTGGCTTTAAACTCTACCTTGCTACACCTACGATTTTCAAAAAGGGATGGTTGCCACAATGGATCGATGAGACCAGTTTACAAGGAACCTATCAAGGAGTAGCAGTAACGCTGATGACGGCAGCGATCGCCCGCTATCAAACGATCGGCGGCTGGGATGTCGCCTATAACCGACCTAAACCGACTCATCGAGCCGTACCGGCAGGTTCTGTCTATTACTTCATTACAGACGCTAGCCCAGAACAAATTATCGAAACTTTCCACTGGCAGAATCTAGCCGATGACCCATTGGATGCCCAAATTGGTTTCGGCTTGGGGCTAGTTGGCTGCTGGAACTATTGTAATTTGAACGTCATTTCTCAATAACTAAAAAATTCAGTCAAGATTATGGAGGACATATGAGTGTTATCATCACGACCACAGGTACTTCTTTGCTAACTAACACAGTGCGATCGCTTAAGGAAAATAACAGCCAGGTAACTGACAGTGAACTGGAGCAATATCTTGAAGAAGTAGGCTCAGAAAGGGCCTCAGCTGAAACGAATTCTCTATCTAAGATTGCTGACCCTCATGACTCGGTAGTCATGCTGTATACAGACACCGCGGAAGGTGAACGGTGTGCTAAACAGGTTTCCAACTATCTTAAAAAACAAGGTTGGGCAGAAGTCCGACTGAGAAAGTTGCATCTTGAACAGAATGAGGTTCAGTTTGAGCGAAAGGGACTACGCAATTTAGTTGATGTTCTGATTGACGAAATCAACCAGGCACAGCGTCGAGGAGATGAAGTAATTATCAATGCTACAGGTGGGTTTAAGGCTGAGATAGCATATACAACAATGGTTGGCATGATTTTTCAAGTTCCTGTCAAGTACATTTATCAGGACTTTCGTAGGCCAATCACTTTCCCAATCCTACCAATTACGTGGAGCCTTGACCTACTGATTGAATACGATCACTTTTTTGAATGGCTCGATGAAGAACCTCGACACAATGCTGAAGTTAGACGACGATTGCAGGCAATTGATCAAAGCGATAGTAGACATATTCAACAACTCATTTCATCTCCAGATGAAGAAAGCTATGTTTATCTTTCTCCTGCGGGGGACATTCTTTGGAGGCGACTAAAACAAGTTCGAGAAATGGCTATAGAAGAGCCACCGCCTTCTCAGCGATCGCCTTCTGAGAAATTATCTAGCTCGATTCAAGAAAAGAAACACCACTATCCTGAAGGGACCAAGAAGTTTGCAGAAAAATTAGCGGAGCTGCCAGCAGTCGAAGAGATTATCGGTGGATTTTTTGAAAATACAACCCTCAAACGGGTAAAGGGTGTCTCTGAAGATGGCCTTATTCGAGTCCTATGGGCAGATAACGAAAAAGCAACAAACTTAACGATTCGGACCACTGCTAGAGGACAGGCTCAGGTAGTTCAGTTTTGCGATCGCCACATCAAACCTCTTCTGGAAAACTCATAGGAGTCTCTCATGTTCAAAGCCGTTAAGCTGTTATTCCTATACACCGAAACACCGTTGCATATCGGCAGTGGTAGCAGTCTGGGGGTCGTTGATCTGCCCATTCAGCGGGAGCGACACACCAATCTGCCCATGATTCAATCCTCCGGAATTAAGGGCAAACTGCGGAGTGACTTTGAAAATAATGGGCTGAAAAATCGACCTGACTTAATGAAGGCGATCTTTGGTCCTGAAAGCAGCAATGCCAGCGATCATGCTGGAGCCTTATCCCCTGGGGATGGGCGTATTCTGCTCTTTCCGGTGCGTTCCCTCAAGGGAGTGTTTGCCTGGATCACCTGTCCGCTAGTCATCAGTCGCTTTAGCCGCGATCTGCAACTAACAGGACAACAGCCAACCTGGTCGATCAACATGAGTCAGGCGATCGACAGTAGTGCCCTCGTTCCTGATCATTGCCAATTAATCATTGATGACGCGATCGTCTTAGAAGAATTCACCTTTACTGCTGCCAAAAATCCAGAAGTTGATAAACTTGCCGCGTGGTTGGCAGATCATGCCCTACCGAGTGATGCTGAATACGACTTCTGGAAAGACAAGCTGAAAACCAATCTGGCGATCGTCAGTGATGATGCATTCAAAGATTTTTGTCAATTCAGTACAGATATCGTCGCGCGAACCAAGCTAGATCCAGTTAAAAAGACGGTCGAAACAGGCGCACTCTGGACTGAAGAGAACTTGCCGAATGACACCCTCCTCTACACGCCTCTTTTTGCTTGCGATCCTCGTGTTGAGAACAAGCCCAAGAAACAAAATGGCACCGATGATTTGGATGCGGAGGAAATTCTCAATATTGTGCGACAGCATCTAACCAATGGCCATGCTCGTTTACAGTTAGGTGGTAACGAAACCGTTGGTCGTGGCATCGTTGCAACTCGTGTTCTTGGTTAAAGTCAGGAGAGAATCAAAATGAGCAAGAATAAATATCAAAATAAACAAAATGCCCCAAAGCAGTCTGCTGATCCTCCCCCAGCGACACCTCCTAAACCAGCGAATACAAACGCACTGAGTTCATCTACACAACAATCTTCTCCACAGTTAACTTCTGTCAAACCGAGGGACTTAGATCGCTGTCGTGCCCAAGCAGCCTGGAAAGCTACTCAGGAAATCGCTGCGACAGATAAAGAGTATGGCAGTCTTGCCCGTGAGATGCCAACCCTGATTCAAGTCAACGGTTTAGCCCAGACACTCGCCTTCCTGAAGGCAAAGAATAAACCTCATCATCAAAAGATCTTTCAACACCTTTCCGACTGGGTATGTCAACAACTTAGGCTTGGACAAGGTAATCTACTAGAGCATATCCTGGGAATGGACAGCCAGCTTTACCGTAGGGCCACGGCTGAGTCTCTCGCATTTCTACAATGGCTGAAGCGCTTTGCTGAATCCAAGATTGAAAAAAGCGAGGATAAAGCAAGATGAGATATCCTTTGCCTACAGATACCAGTCAAATCTTTCAGAACAAGGCCAGAACCCTTTGTGACAATCTGAGTTTACTCCTCGATCGCTACGTTGGCTACATCGATGACTGGAAATTTGACGAGAAACAAAAAGCAGAATTCTTCAGGCAACTAACCCAAAACCGTCCGTTGACTCAAGATTTAGTGCGAGCTAACTATCAACGTTGGCAGCGCATGGTCGGAGTACTGCCCCATTCGCAAACATTCACGGCTTCCCCAGAGTGGCGAATGGTAGTGGGTTTGGGGAAGTCCAGTATTTTGGAAACGAGCATGACCTGCGATCGCATCACTGGAATTCCGATTATTCCAGGCAGTGCCCTTAAAGGACTAGCCGCTTCCTACGCCATGCTTTGTGAACTAGAAAAGACAGACCGTGGAGAGGCAGAAACCGATTCCGATTTCAAAGCCATCTTTGGCACCCAAGGCGAAACTGGGGCTGTTATCTTTCTAGATGCTGTTCCCACCAAACTTCCCAAATTGGAGGTGGACATTATGAACAATCACCATCCAAATTACTACGGCGATAACACAGGGAATACTCCTCCTGCTCCCTGGGATAGTCCCAATCCCGTCTACTTTTTGACCCTGGGGCGAGCAAGTGAATTTGCCTTTGCCGTCGTCGGAAGAGGGAAAGAGACAGATATTCAAAACTATGTTAATAAAGCTGTCGATTGGTTGAAAGCCGGATTATCCGAAATGGGTATTGGAGCCAAAACTGCCGCAGGCTACGGCTACATGCCTGTTGAGTAGCGGTGTCCCAGTTTCCCTCAGACTGCCTGGAAAGGGCGATCGCATCTTAGAGTAGATAAGGTAAAATTCACTGTGTACTTGATAATATATGCTTGACAAACAGCCAGCCAACCAACCGAAAGAGAGCAAACAGCAGGTCATCATTGCGATCGCCTGGTGTCTTGCGTGGGGAGGCGAGTGCCAGCCTCAGTACCCACTTTCGGCTCTCCAGCAAATGGTGCAGGCATTACGAGCCGGAAAGCCAGATCAGGTGCCATCCGAGGTGCGATCGCACGTGGAGAATGCTCGTCAGCTTAATCAGTTGGAGTATCCCAAAAACCTTACCGACCTGAAGGCATACACAGAAACCTATCCCCAGCTCTGGCAATCCCAGATTGGGCTGGTCTATGGGGGTGCTACCAAAATTAAGCAATATGTCTTTGAAGCGGCAAAATTGCCAGATATTCGGGGAGCATCGGCCCTGTTGGATCGGATTAATTTGGTGGATTTACCTGCGTTTTTTCAGGCTGAGCAATCCTCCAGGTTTCGGCAATGTCAGAATGAACCTGAATATTGCAGTCAGGTGCGTGCATGGCTGGATCAAAATTTTGCTGGACTCTCCCAGGCTCTCATTCCTGAGCTGATCATTTATTCAACCGGCGGCAACATTTTAGCTTTCTGCCCACCGGCCTATGGGCAGGATTTAGCCAATGCGATCGAGAAGCGCTATACCCAGGAAACTCTAACCGCAAACTCCTGTGCGGTGGGCGATCGCTTCCGGCTTTTAGAATTGCGCTTTGGACGGCTCAACGATCCAATCGAGCAAACAAACTGGTACGAGTGGTATCAGCAAAACTGCGATCGTGACCTCGTAAAGGCCTATTACGGCAACCCGGATGGCGATGCCTTTGAGCAGTTCCAGTCGCGCAAGAACTTTAACGAACTGGTGACCCAGCTTGCCATTCGTTTTAACCAGCGACGGGCTGGGCAGGATATGCCAGGGGAGGAACGCCCGACTCGGCGGTATCCCCCCCTGTTAGAAACCCATCCCTACCTGCATCGGGATGAGACTGAACGGCGATCGGCGGTGCAGCGAGCCAACCGATTACCCGGTAAACCCTGGTTTTCAGATGTGTTAGCCCGCAAGCGCATTGCTGGGCAAAAATCTAAGCGAGATAATGATAATCAAAACACGGCCTGGTTTGATCGGGCGAACTGGTTGGATGGCTGGGGACCTGAACCGTTAGAAAGGTGGGTTAGCCGATTCGAGCGGTTCTTGGCAGCGCATCCAGATTTAATCAGGCAATATAACCCCAACAATCAGCGCCTAGAGGAGAACTCTAAGGAAGCCCGATCGCTCCATGAAATTGGGAATGCCAGCACACCAACCGGATTTGTTGCCTATATTTACGCCGATGGCAACAATATGGGGGGCTACATTCAGAGAAATATCAAAACACCTGAAGCTTATCAAAGCTTCAGTGAAGCCGTTTCTCAAGCGACGGAACACTCGGTTTACCAGGCACTGGCGCAGCATCTTTCACCTCATCAGCTTAAGGGAATTGATGATGCTGAAACAAAGGGGCGGGATGGCAAATGGATACACCCGTTTGAGATTCTCACTATTGGTGGCGATGATGTGCTGCTAATTGTGCCGGCCCACAAAGGGCTGGCGATCGCCCAAACCCTGAGCGAGCAATTCGAGCAGATTCTGCTGGCGAGCGGCCCTCATCCCCCAGCCCCTTCTCCCAAACCGGGCGCAGGGGAGCCAGAACAAAGTCCCTCTCCCGACTTGGGAGAGGGATTTAGGGTGAGGGAGGAGTTACCGCCTCCAAACCATATCCATCGTTACCGACCCGACCGCGCACCGGCCTCCCGTTGTCAGCTCAGTATGTCAGTGGGGGTATTGATCACAGATGTAGAGACACCTATCTACTATGCCGAAAAGCTGGTAAGTCAACTCTTGAAATCGGCTAAGAAGAAGGCCAAGCAATTGAAAAAAGAGGTGAAATACTATGGCGGTACTATTGACTTTCTGGTCATGAAATTGGTCACAATGCTGTCCTCTAGTATCGAGGACTTCCGTCAATCCGGTCTGGTGATTGCGGGCAAACCGAAACTCAAACTCTATGGTGCTCCCTACACGCTGCATGAAATTGGTGGGCTACTGGAAACGGCGAAAGCGCTCAAAGCAGCTGACTTCCCGCGATCGCAACTCTACCAAATTCGCAGCCTGCTAGAACAGGGCAAACACACAGCTATTCTTAACTACCGCTACTTCCGGGCGCGATTAGCCGAGGAAAAGCAATCTTTACTACAAAATGAGTTTGAAAATGCCTGGTGCCAGCCTAAAAATCCAAACAATTCGGGGAATCTGGCTCCCTGGATGTCTTTGCTGAGCAATGGTGGAACGACTTATGAAACTATCTGGCGGGAGTTGGTAGACCTCTATCCATTCACTGAGACTAGTCAGGAACAGAGTCATCCACCAGGACAGGTTGAAGCTCCAGCAACCGCTGCCGGGGAGGGGTAATCATGGTTCAGTTAAGTCGCTTATCTCAAGTCCTTCAAACTGCGATGCCTCTCACCGCGGTCATTGACAGCGCCCTGTGTGTGGGGGCGGGTGGTTCGACGGGTTCGTTGGCCGATAAACCGATTGTGCGACTGGCTGATGGGCGGTTGCTGATTCCTGGGTCGCAATTGAAAGGACGCCTGCGCCATGAATGCGAAAAACTAGCGCGAGCCTTGGGCTGGCCCGTCTGCAAATCGCCAGTAGCAGAAACCATGTGTCCCCAGATTGGGCGAGATGACCCAGAATTTCAGCGAACAGACTATCAGCTGGCCGGCAAGACCTTTGCCGATGGTGAGCCGCAGTACCACTGCCTGATCTGTCAGATCTTTGGTAACCCGGCCTTGCCTTCACGCCTGATCGTGGATGACCTGATCTGTGTCGAAGATGCCAAAAACTTGCCTGAAGTTTTGCGGCCAGGGGTGACCCTCAATCGCCGTCGCTGCACTGCCGAAGACCAGAAGCTGTACTTTTTGGAAACTTCACCGGTTAATGTGCAACTACCGTTTGTTGGCCATCTCTACTTCCAGCCCGACTGTCCCCCCTATGCCAGGGCGCTGGTGCTGGCCGCCCTTCACCATATCCATGCCCTAGGCGGCAGTAAGTCCGCTGGGTTAGGCTGGCTGACCTGGCAGATTGGCGACATCGAAATTGATCAGCGTGCCTGGGAATCGCTCAAGGTAGGAAATGCCCCATGAAAGAGATTCAATTAACCATTAAAGCCTTATCACCGCTGGCGATCGGCACCCGCAAGCCAGGTGGCTCCGTGAGCGAGGCTCAGGACCATATTCCGGGCACAGTGATTCGAGGGGCGATCGCCGCCCAGATTTTGCAATATCCGGATGTGGATCAAATTCAACCGGGTGGGGACTTTCAACAGTTATTCCTGGAAGAAAGGGCAGCGATTTTCAGCAACGCCTATCCTACCGCCAGAAATCGTGAAGGAGGTATCCTGCCGGTCCGTCTCCTGCCCGCCACCGCCGTCAGTTCCAAGAGCAATCCCGGCTTTTGTAGCCGCCAGTTAGACGGTTATGGCGTATTTGACACCCTGATCGATCGCTTCTGTGCTGAGGGACACAATCACTTATACGACCCCAATTGCCCAAGGGATGGGGGACGCGTTGAACCCTACGGTGGATTCTATACCGTTGAAGACGGTGAAGAGGGGAAGTCGCACTATCGCTCACAGAAAGTGGAGACTCGACTGCTCACGCGGGTTGGCATTAACCGCAGACGCGCCACCGCCCAGGAGGATATCCTTTACAGCATTGAAGTCATCAGTGAAACCCGGAAACAAGGTCAGGAGGAAACCCTGTTTGCGGGTACCATCCGCCTGGACAATGAAGCCTTAGCCCGCGCCCTAACGAATTTCATCAATGCTCCATCTCAGAACTGGAGGCTGGGAGGGTCTGCCTCCAGGGGATTGGGCAAAGTGGAGATGAGTGCCCAACTCCAGGACGTTCCCTCTGATGTTGAAGAGCGCATCGAGCAGTTCAATCACCATCTCCATAAGCGCTGGAAACTGTGGGATGTGTTCGGCCAGCCTCAGAACTCCGTGCTGGATAATCGCCAGTTCTTCACCCTTGATCTGCAATCAGATGCTATTCTGACTGATCGATGGCGACGCACCACGGTCATCTCTACTGCAATGCTTTGTCAGGAAGCTGGGGTAGCCGATCGTGACCTACAACTCCATGCCAGCTACAGCAGTTATGACTATCGCGCTGGCTGGAATGCCGCTTGGGGCTTAATGAAAGATATGGAGTTGGTGACCAATCGTGGAGCGGTCTACCTGTTCAGCACACCTCGCCTGGATCAGTGGCTACCTGCCCTGGAGCGTCTGGAGCAGCAGGGCGTAGGAGAGCGTACCCCAGAAGGCTTTGGCCAGATACGAGTTTGCGATGAATTTCACACCATTTTTCGGGAGGAAGCAAAGTGAGTACAGTTTCTAGTATTAATGCTCAAGAGCAACTGGCCTTAAGAATTGATCAAGGCATCAGCCAACAGCTGGATGATGTCATCGGCAAAGTTGAGAGAATCGCAAAAAAGTTCAAGATCCAAAAGGTTAAGGAGAAATCACCTATTAAGAATGTCGTTGCAGCAGCAACTGAACCTGTTACATCTCTTGAAGTTATAAAGAACTTCATTCGTTATCAAGTAGGCCGCAAGAATGCCAGTAAGATTTGGAAAATCAAGGAGTCTGAAAAAGATAAAAATAGTGTTTTTGCTGATGCAGTGGTGAATGATTTAGATGGTCTAGCAAATAACTGCAAAAGGATTATTGATTCCATCGAAGCAGATATTTCTAAAAGCCTGGAAGATGAGAATCTTTCAGACATCGAAAAGGATCGCTTGAACGCTCTTAAAGAATACCTTCAAGTCAATAAGAATACGGTGATTCAGTCACTGCATTTAAGGTTAGCTCGCCTGTATTTGGGTTATTTGAGTCGGGAACATACGGCACTCACAAAGAATGGCTAGAGGTTTACTGTGGTGTCTGAGAAAACAAGGAGATTAAGATTTATGGGCACTGCACTGGTTCTGATTGGGGGACGTAGCGCTGTTCCAGCGATATCTGGGATTCTTCAGTTCCTGGATAGTGTTAGCAAAATCAAGTTTCTGGTTTGTAAAGGAGAAGAGTATGAGAAACTCCAGAGAACTGCTTATAGCTTTATTAAAAGCAAAAAAGAAAGTTTAGATTTTTTATCTGGCCGAGATGTAAAGGTGGTTGATCCCTACAACTTCACTCAAGTATTGGAAGCATTAACTGAATTGCTTGCCGGAGAGGAGGAAGTTTCCTGTGCTAGTCTGGCTTCAGCCCCACAAACGATGTCTATTGCCAGCTATGATTTCCTTCAGAAAAAATTTCCAACTGCAACTATTTTTACTGTCAGTACCGACCAGGGAATCATTGTTCCCCTCAAAGAAAATGAGTCTCCAATACCATTCACAGCAAAATTGAGTGTAGAAGACTACATCCGGGCATGTGGGCACGAAATTTACAAAAGAAAAGCAGAGGATAGCTTTACCTTCCAGAACCAGGAGCAGTTAAAAGGACTTGTTTTTGACTTTGCTGAAAATATTGAAAGCGTTGATTCAATACTGTCTGAGCTTCGACAACAGGCAAGTTCAGGTAGCGATTCGATTAAAGGAATTCGTGAGGTATCTTTCAGTGATGACTTAATAAACAAGAAAAATCTGGTGAGGTCTTTTGTCATTAAATTTCTTGAAAGCCTACAAGAAAAATCTTTAATTGAGCAGCTAGATATCTCGGAAGAGATATCTTTTCGTGTCACTCCTGAGACATATAGTTTTCTTAAAGGAGACTGGCTTGAGCTACTTGTCTATCTTCAGACTCAAGATTGTGGATTTGATTCGGTTGAACCTTCAATTGAATTGAACAATTTCAATGGTGAAATTGATCTGTTCTGTCTTCATAATTCTAATCCTCTGATATGTGAGTGCAAGACTGGCAGATTTGACAAAAAGGATATACTTAAGCTGCGCAACATTGCTGAAAAGCTAGGAGAAAGCTATTGCTTAAAGATCCTTGTAGTAAGTGTTACAGAGATCCCGGATGAAATTCAACAGGAAGCCAAAAACAGTAGAGTAAAGATCTTCAATGGCACAGATCTGATCAATTTGCCAGACTTTCTCAAAAAGGAGATGGAAAATCCTGAGTATACAAGGCGATGATTGGAGTTAGTAGTCTATGACTTTACAGCAGTATCCAAAAACACTTTATCTGGATGACGAAGGCCGCTTACCACTACCGGATTCGGTTCGTCAGGAACTAGGCTTGGTTGAAGGCGATCGCTTTATCCTGACGATCTCAGAGACAGGGGTGATTCAACTTACGAGCCTAAGACAGCAGGTTCATAGCTTGCGCGGAATTCTTAAGAATCCAACTCCAGAAAAAAGTGTTGTCGATGAGCTAATCCAGGAACGTCGTCGGAGTGCAGCCTGTGAGTAGTGTAGTTTTAGATGCTTCAGCGATGCTGGCCTATCTTTTTGATGAAGATGGAGTCGGCCTTGTCGAAACAGCCCTCAACGATAGTGCCTGTATCGGTGCTATTAACTGGGCTGAAGTCCTGTCAAAGGTTGAAGATATACGACCCCAAACTAAACTATTGGGGCTTTCGTTAGGCGATCGCGCTTGTTTGGCTCTTGGCATGAGGCTAGAAATTCCGGTATTAACTGCCGATACTGCCTGGAATGATCTCACCCTGAATATATCTATTCGTATGATTCGTTAACTCTAATCGCAGGGAGGAAGCAATGTTTGATGTCTTCAAAAACCGTCTGGAAATCAGTGGCACTCTGACCACTGTAACTGCATTACGCATTTCCCAAGGGCGATCGACGGAACCGATCGGCTCTGACTTGCCGGTGGTCAAGGATTCCCTGGGGCGGCCCCTGATTCCGGGAGCCAGTTTTAAGGGAGCCATGCGATCGCGCCTGGAAAGCTTCCTCAGGGGAATCTTGGGAAATGATCGCAAGCTGGTTGCCAACCCTGCTAATGAAGATGAGTGGTCTCTCAGGGCTAGTGAGATTCGAGTGCTCAAGGATACGATCGCCGACGATGCAGACCTGACCCAGGCGATCGTCAACGAAACCGACCTGATCTCTCGCCTTTTTGGTTCTCCCTGGATCGCCAGTAAATTTCAAGTCCGCGATCTAACCGTTTTTCCTGATGCTTGGTTTGGGCAGTACCAGGAGCGGGATGGCGTGGCCATCGATCGGGATACAGAGACGGCTGCCGATCGCAAGCTCTACGATTTCCAGGTCGTACCGGCAGGAACTCCCTTTGAGTTCAAAGCCATCGTTGAGAATGCTGAAGATTGGGAACTGGGCTTACTCATGATTGGCCTGCACCAGTTTGAGACCGAGCAGATTCCCTTAGGGGGAGGTCGTTCTAGGGGGCTGGGTGTCGTTAAGCTACAGCTCGACGAAATGATTTGGGTTAACCCTAGCAATCCCAGGGATTTAATGGATTACCTGAAACATTTAGTGGATGGCCAGCTTCAACCTTACGTCAAATCTCCTCAAGAAATAGAGACGCTGAAACATCATTGGACAACAGAACTACTTAACAAATTAACAAACTGTCCAGATTAGCTGCGAGAGAGACTACTCATGCATAAACGCTTTGTAAACCACTGCACCATCGAACTGACGATTTCTCCCTGCGGTCCCATCCTGATCAAAGCGGGGAAAGAAGGGGCTGATCCGACCAAGCCCGATATGGAATTTGTGGAGACCTATCACCAGGGCGGAAAGTCAATTTATCTGCCGGGGAGTTCTCTGAAAGGAGCGATTCGTGCCCATGCGGAGCGGATTGTCCGCACGGTAGGGAGCGATCGCCGTCCTAACAACGGTCAGGGCATCTGGGCCAATGATCCGCTGAATGATAAACGCGACTACCTCAGCGGCAAGTCGGCACCAGAGATTTATAAGCTATCCTGCTTTACAGATCAGATGTTTGGCAGTACTGAAATTGCCAGTCGCGTTCGCATTGAGGATGCTTATCCCGTTAATCGCGCACAACTCAAAATTGAGGAACGCAATGGCGTGGCGATCGATCGGGTGTTTGGTTCCGTCGCGGTTGGCCCCTTCAACTATCAGGTGTGTACCGCTGGTGACTTCAAAACCAAGATTCATCTGAAGAACTTTACCCTGGCACAATTGGGGTTAATGGGCCTGGTATTGCGCGACTTGAACGATGGCTGGTTTGGTCTCGGCTTTGCCAAATCTCGCGGTATGGGAACTGTCACCGTCCGGTATGATTCAGCTACTGTTCAGTATCCCGGTTGTGTGCTGGAAAATAGGCAGATTCAAGCGATCGCCACCAGTCAGCAATGGTCTCACACCATGCTATTAGGAGCGGGTGAGTTCTTAGTAGACGAAACCGAGGCTGGAAATTATGGCTTTCCCAAGCCTGATCACCAGGAAACACCGGTTGCTGCTGCCGCCATGCCCCTCGGATTTGGGGTACAACTGGTCTGGACGGGACAAATCCAGGTCGCAGATTTGTTTGAGCGATCGGTTAAAGCCTGGAGTCGATTATTAGGGGTAGCGGCATGAGTGCTTTTGTCGGAACCTGTACGGTTAACTCGGCTGAGGAGTTGCGATCGCTCATCGCGCAACTTCAAACCCCAGAATCCTATTTTTTTCTGCGGTGGCCCCATCGCGTTAGCGGCTTTGAGGCTAAGTTACCACAAGACTTTCCCAGCCCCGAAGGGCAACTGTTTAACACAACCCTGGAACTGCGCTGGAAAGCACAGGGAACAGGCTATAGCGTATTGGTACTGAGTAATCAGTCAGATCCAGTGCCGGGATTTACAGCCCTTGATGGCAATTGGGAAGCCTGCGATCGCCCCGCTCACTGCCATGAATCCCAAGAAACCCGATATCCCAAAGGCTTTTACTACAGTACTGACATTAAGCCTGAAGCCATTCAACAACGCTACTTCCGCGATCGCCAGACTGCCACCATTCATTTCGTTGCCCTTACACGCATTAAATAGCCATGTCTAACACACCACGTCCTAACTCCCGTCCTAACTCCCGTCCTAACCGCCCTGCTAATAATCGATCCACAGGAAACCTGTCTGCAAAACCCTATCGGCTAATCCCATTTCCTAAAGACACTTCTGGCAACCTATTGGCTTTAGCGAAAGCTAAACCAGCAGGTCTTGATTGTTATAAAGAAAGTCACTATACCGGCAAGATTGCCTTGCAATTAAACGTTCACACAGCTACCACAGTTTTATCAGGAATCACTGTGCTTAGTCGTGATATCGCTTCCAAAATTCTAAAAGACTCACTGGTTAAGACTGCGATTTCTCGATCAGATCAGTTAATAATTCCAGGTAGTTCATTAAAAGGATCTGTGCGTTCTATACATGAGGCAATTACTAGGAGTTGCATTTGTAAAGTATCCAGAAATTATGAAATCGACAAAAAGAAAGTCAAAATCAAAGTTCCGAAGGGATATGGAGAATGCTCTCCTAAAAAAAAGGATACTCGTGACAGAAACAAGGATACTCGTGACAGAAATGTTGAACTTTGCCCATCCTGTCAAGTTTTTGGTGCGATCAATTGCGAGGGTCTTGTCTCTTTCAGTGATGCAATATGTACCCAAAAAACAGCAATTAAATTTGTTCCCTCTTTATATCAACCACACCTTGAAAAAGCAGATTATTACTCAAATGTTGAAGAAAAAGTAGTAGGTGGTCGTAAATTCTACTATCACTTTACTAATTCAATACATAAAGGTGAAAAGGGAATTGATACACAACTGGCTATGTCTGAGTCTTGCTTTGTAGGAAGTTTACAGTTTATTAACCTGACAAAAGCACAATTAGGAGGGTTGTTGGTGGCACTAGGCCAAGATAAGAATCATCAATTTGCACTGAAAGTTGGCACCGGTAAACCAATTGGGATGGGCAGCTTAACCGTTGATATATCAGAGATGGAAATCTGGACTCGCCTCAGTGCTGGCAATAGAGACAATGAGATCGTTCCAAATCTGCGCGATCGCTACACTCGCTACACCCTGGCAGAATCTGACCGGCTAACGGGTGAGCCACTGCAACAATTTATGCAACAGATGATTCAGGCTGCCCATGGAGAATTGATTCAGGAGCCACAACTGAAACAACTAGCAGAAGTGCTGAAATTTCCCACCGATCGTGCCGCCCCCACTGGAGTCTATTAAGATGAAAAATTTAAGAATTTTACCACAGAGACACGGAGGGTACCGAGACATCGCTCTATGTTCTCTATGCCTTTGTGGTAAAGTTCCAAACTAAGCCTCGCAAACGACAGGTTTGTACTTTGTGAAGGGTAAATAACGGAGATGGACACGCTCATCGAATTTGCGGCTGAAACAGAAACCCCAATGACTGAAGCCGACTGGGAGGTTGCCCATACGATCGCCCAAACCCTGGTGCGACAGGAGATGGACGTGAACGAACTGAAAAAGGCGATCGCCTACCTCCGCTTTGCCATACAACAAAATCCAGAAAACGCCGGAACCCAATTTTTCAACTATCTCAAAACTCTGGTCAGCCAGGGCAAAAGTATTGGTCACAGTGACAAAACCCCAGAGTACTACCGCAACCTAGACAAGGCTTGCCGCAGCCATGTGCAGCCCTATCGCGCCAAGCCATTGATCCTATTGCACATCCTGGGTTGGACAGACCGATTAATCCGTTACTACGAAGAAGGCGGAGTCATCGGTGAGCCGTTAACAACCCCTCATACAGCACCCGCTGCAACCACGCAGGGGCAGGAATCACAACGCCAGGCAGAAATTCGCACCATCGCCCAAAACCAGAATTTCCAGGTCGGGCAACAGGTAGAAGCAACGGTCAAAAACATTAAAGGTAAAGAAGTCACCTACGAACTGCCAGGCGGGATTAAACTCACGGTCAAAGAGCCGAAAAAGTATAGTGAGTTATCTGTGGAGCAGACTGTACAGGTAGAAATTCTGGAACTACGAGAGAACGGCATTCCCAAAAAGGTGAAGGGGGTCAGTTAAGGTATTGAGATGATTAAGCAGGTTAAGCATATGAAACTTCTCACGTTTCTGGGAACGAACACTTATTACAGCACCACCTACGTGTGGCAAGACCAGGAAAAACAGACTGAGTATGTTGCCGCAGCGCTGGCAGCACTTTTTCCGGTGGAGACCATTCAGGTATTTCTGACTGCCGAGGCGAGGGCGAAGCATTGGCAAGCCTTTCAACAAGCAGTTCCCCAAGCAAAGGATATCGATATTCCATCAGGTCAGTCAGAAGATGAACTCTGGCAGATTTTTGAAGCAGTTGTGACTTCAGTCGAATCTGACGAAACCATCATCCTTGATGTAACCCACTCGTTTCGCTCAATTCCCCTATTTGTCTTTCTAGCTGGGATCTATCTTCAGAAAGCCCGAAATGTCAAAATCGCTGGAGTCTACTACGGGGCCTATGAGCGCAATCAAGAGCGATCGCCTATTTTTGACTTAACTCCCACGCTCAAATTTGCAGAATGGCTAACTGCAACGGATAAATTTTTGAACACTGGCTCAGCAAAAGAACTAGGACAATTACTCTCAACTATTCAGCAGGACTTCTATCGGCAAGGTCGGCAAAACCAAGAGCCGATCGCGCCTAAGGCACTTCGACAATTTGGCGATCGCATTCAAGCAATTTCCGACAGCATTGAGCTAGTCCGTCCACTCAAACTCATGGAAGAAACAGCCCGACTAGAGAAGATTCCCGCTCAAACCCTGAAAACAGAAGTCGGAATGTTTGCCCAACCCTTTGCCCTGCTGCTCGATCGGATTCAGGCAGATTATAGCCAGTTTGCCCTTGATAATCCACGACAGGCTGACGCGCAGCAAGCATTAAAGAAGCAATTTGATCTTCTATGCTGGTATGTTGACAAATCCTTAAGTGCCCAATCCATCCTCCTCAGTCGCGAATGGATTGTCTCCGCATTATGCGTCGAACTAGAACGTGATTATCTCCAGAAAAGCGAACGGGAGGTCATTGAGCAAAGCTTGAATCAATTGGTTGAGTGGGTAAAGGACAAAGATCACAATCCTAAGCCAGATGAATTGGGATCAGTTATTACAAACTTAGAAGGCTTATCAAAACTGTGGTCTCAATTACGAGATATGCGCAATGATCTCGCCCACACAGAAATGCGACAAAATTCCCTCTCAGCTTCAGATATGACTCGGTTTGTACGGGAGGAGTTGCTCACTCGTTTGAGAGAGCTTTTTGGAGAGGCGATCGCGCGATCAAGTGGTTCAGGTTCAGGCTGATAAACAGGGACACCACGGGTGCATCTCACTTGTGCGGCCCTCACCCTAAATCCCTCTCCTAGAGCGGGAGAGGGACTTGAAAATCTGGCTCCCCTTCTCCCCATCCCCCCGCAAACGGGGGGTTAGGGGGGCTGGGAGATGAGGGGGCCGCATCTTGAAAAAGCATCTGAGCCACCTCGCCACAGATGACTATCCAGTTCTCAACAGCTTTCTATTTGTTTCTATTTGGCTCTCCTTTGTTCTCGATCAGAGTCAAACCAGTATGAGGAGCGTCTTCAAGCGCTGAAATATTCGTGGCATCAAGTTCAAGGTTTCTACTTTTTCTAAAGCCAGTAAAAACCGTGATCCCCAGATACTTTATGATCGCTTTTTGGTACTGAAGCAGGAACTCCACAAAAGGCATAAGATTGAGGCTGCGAAGCTGACTTTATTTCCTCTGGATTCAACTATTGTTAGTTTGACGAGTAAGTTGCTCTGGGCGCAGGGTATTCACCAGGTAAAGTTGTTTATTGATTTAGCTTTAATGACAAACGTGCCAAAGGGTATTATCATCCACTTTGGTCAGGGCCATGACAGTAAATAGGGGATGAAACGATCGATGCTGTGCCTGATAATGGTGTCGGGGGCATGGATCGGGGCTTTTTTAGCCTAGCTCGAATTCGCAATTTACTGAATCAAGAAAATCGCTACTTTGTCGTCAAAATCAAGAATAATGTTAAGCAGATAGGCAGATAGAATTTATTAATTATTTTGGAAATTTCTGAAGATGCATATTCACTAGTTTCAGATGCATCTGAAACTAGATCGACTAATTACTAAGAATGCAAACGGGATTGAGATACAGATTTATGCATGTAGATTTATACATGTTTGGTAGCTTATGTGATGTAGCTTATTAGATGTAGCTTATATGATAATTTCGGGTGACAATTTCGAAAGAATTTGGCAACAAAATAATAAACAAAATAGTATTAGATAGGCTACGATATTTACAGGCTTTTATGTGTGAAAATATCAACTATACCTACTGGCTCCAAAAGTTAGTCTAAGTTAGTCTTTTGTTGACAAAACCAGCTTACCACAGGATGAGTGTGTCTATTTTTAGAAAAGAGAATCTTAAGATTCAACACTTTTGCTACCAGTAGATATCCTTGCCAATCTCCAGAGATTTGCCAATGTCTGCGCAATTCATTCAGGCTGGACGCGGAAACGACCGAAGAAGTTGTATCCTCCTTAAGGATCAATCGTCCATCAGTGTTATATCTTCGCCTGTGCTTGTCTCGCCTGTTTGGCCGATCGCTTCGGGTGTGATGTGGCCATTGGGATAGATAAAAAAGATCGTGTCTCCGCCCGCAGTTATACACTGGCGTTGTGTCAGTAGACGATCGCGTTTACCTTGTTGGGTACGATCTGTATTTGCGTCAGTCATTGGAGTCACCCCATCAGATATGTAAAGGTACTCTTCCAGTATGGTTAGCCTTTTTTGCAGATGGAGTAAAGCTCGTATATAGTTTTGGTTAAGATTACTCCCGATCGGCGACTACGATCGGTGGACGACCCTGTTGCATCACTTCTAAATAAATATGCTCTAGGCGAACGGGTTGACGGGAAACACCCTCCAGGGGAATTCCTTGAAATTGGGCCAGAATTTCCGCTAAGTCCAGGGGTTTAGGTAACCAAAAGGCTAGGTCCCGGCCATAGCGGCGGTGGGGATAGTGGAGGACATCAGCGCGGGCGATCGCGGCAGCTTCATCGGACGTTTGTACTAGGATAACCTCTTGGGCGGGCAGTAGCGTGCGTAGGTCTGCCAGACTGCCTTCAGCGACAATCTGTCCATGTTTCAAAATACCAATGCGATCGCACAGTCGCTCCGCTTCATCTAAGAAATGGGTGGTTAACAGGATTGTGATGCCTGCTTGCTTTAACTGCTGGATTAATTCCCATACTTCAAAGCGGGCTTCTAAATCCAAACCCGTGGTCGGTTCATCCAGGATCAAGAGTTTGGGTTGATGAATCAAGGCGATCGCTAGGCTGAGCCGTCGCTGCATCCCGCCACTGAGCGTTGCCGCTACACTCGCTGCGCGATCGCTCAAGCCGACCATTGCTAGGCAGGTTTGCACCCGTCGTCGCAGGGCTTGTCCCTGTAACCGGTATAGACTGGCAAAGAATCGCAGGTTTTCCGCGCAGGACAAATAGCGATAAACCAGGGTTTCCTGAGGAACAACCCCAATTAAAAACTTCGTCTGCTCTGATACGGGCATCCCATTGATTTGAACGGTTCCCCGATCTGCCTGCAACAAATTGCACAGTATATTAATCGTTGTTGTTTTACCGGCCCCATTTGGCCCTAACAAGCCATAGATCTGTCCCGCCGCGATCGATAGGCTCAAATCTTGCAATACCACCCGTGTCCCGTATACCTTGTTGAGTCCAGCAATTTCTAGCATTTTTCTGACTGCCTACGCTTCTCCGCCTGTCCTGATTCTGGTTGGCTCACCCTAGAGCCTGTACTCTTTGATACTTGCCAGAACCTATACTCTTTTGTGCTTGTTAATTTGTGCTTGCTAAAGCCTGCGCTCTACTTGCAACATCCGTCGATAGGACAACCAGCCCAACCCAATCATCACCGCCGCAAAGCTGGCTAGGAAGATGAAATGCCCGCGAATTTCAACGAAGGTATCTCCCTTAGCCACAATGTTGGTTAAGGCTTCATTCATGTGATAGATTGGGTTATATTGAGCTAAGTCCAGCAACACTTTTGGAAAGGTCGAAGTTGGCATAAAGGCACCGCCCAAAATGAGTAGGGGAACGCCAAAGGCAGCGACTAAGGTATTCACATCTTCGGTGCGGCGGGCCAGTTGGGTTCCCAAAATAAAGCCAACGCCAACATAGGCAATGATACTCAACCCAATCACCAGTAGCGCTAACCCGGAGGAGCCTTGGAAACGTGCCCCCAGGAAAAAGGCGGTCACCCCGACTAGGAGGGTTTGTCCGAGGGCGATCGCACTATGGGCTAAACCAATGCCCAAAAAATAAGAGACGCCACTGAGGGGACTCAGAAACAAGCGTTTGAGGGTGTGTTGTTCGCGTTCAGTGACCACGGTGGCCACACTGCCCCCTAAACAACTAAAAAACAGGGCAGCCCCCACTAGGGTGGCCGGAGCCGCCCACTCCAAGGCTTCGCCTAGGGTCAAGGGGGCCGGTAGGAAAGTTTTCGAGCGTTCGGCCAGGATCAGCCCGTTCAAAATCAGCACCGAGAGGGGGAATATTGCCCAAAAAATCAGACTCCGCTTGCGACGGCCCAATTCGGTTAAAATTCGCCGTGCCACAGCTAGGGTTTCGTACCAATACTTCATTCGCGATCGCCCATGTCCAACCTGGCTATTCTACAGTCATTGCAATTTAGGCTAAAACAGCACCCCAGTTCACCAGGACCAGCCGGATTCCCCAACCGCTTCTCCCACCCCCAGCCCACTACAATGGAAAGCGGGTTGCTTCCTTTGCTGCTTTGCGATCGCCATGCGCCTGCCCCGTCTCCTTACCCTACTGGTTGGTCTCAGCTTCATCCTGGGGATGATGATCTGGCTGATCGAATCCCTGCGGCAATTGTTTTGGCAGGTGTCCTATACCTCACCCCTGCTCAGTAACCTGCTCATCCTGCTCTTGATCGCCATTCTGGCGATTTTCGTAGGCGCATTCCTCTACTACCTCTGGCAATTCCAAAAATCCTCGACCCAACCCCGTAAACGCCGCCTGCGCCCCAAGGTGCCTACGGTGAAAAAAGAAGCCGCCGAGGAAACCCTACGGGCCGTGCGGCAACAGGTCCACCAGATCCAGGATGAAGTCTCCCGCCAAGCCCTGCTCGCCCGATCGCGTTCCCTGGAAGCCAGCCTCAGCCGCGATGAACTCCAGGTGGTGGTCTTTGGCACCGGGTCGGCGGGCAAAACCTCCCTAGTCAATGCCCTGATGGGACGAATCGTGGGCCAGGTGAGCGCACCAATGGGGACAACGACCACGGGGGAAACCTATCGCCTCAGCCTTAAGGGGGTGGGCCGCCAGATTTTGCTCACCGATGCCCCCGGTATCCTGGAAGCGGGGATGGCCGGGAGCGCTCGCGAACAAATCGCCCGTCAATTGGCCACGGAAGCTGACCTGCTCCTGTTTGTGGTGGACAATGACCTGCGCCAGTCGGAATACCAGCCGTTGCAAACCTTGGCCGCCATTGGCAAGCGATCGCTCCTCGTCCTGAACAAAAGCGATCTATATACCGAAGCGGATGTGGAAGTCCTGCTAGCCCGGTTACGGGAACGGGTGCGCCATGTCGTGAATCCCCTGGATGTTGTGGCGGTGGCGGCTAATCCCCAGGCGGTGCGTTTAGAAAATGGCGATATCTTCCAGCCGGAACCGGAACTGACTCCCCTGCTCCGTCGGATGGCGGCGGTCCTGCGGGCGGAAGGGGAGGACTTGATTGCGGATAATATCTTGCTCCAATCGCAACGGTTGGGGGATGAGGCCCGCCGGTTGATCGACCTACAACGCCGCCGTCAAGCGGACAAAATTGTGGAACGCTTCCAGTGGATTGGGGCAGGGGTGGTGTCGGTGACGCCCCTACCCGTGATTGACTTGCTGGCCACGGCGGCGGTCAATGCCCAGATGGTGGTTGAAATTGGCCAGGTCTATGGCTGCGAACTGAATATGGAGCGGGGGCGGGAGTTGGCCCTCTCCCTGGCGAAGACTTTGACCAGTCTGGGGATTGTCAAGGGTGCGATCGAACTGCTGTCCACCGCCCTGCAACTTAACCTCAGTACGTTCCTGATTGGACGCGCAATCCAAGGAATCACCGCCGCCTATTTAACCCGCATTGCCGGGAAAAGTTTTATTGAATATTTCCGCCAGGATCAGGATTGGGGTGATGGCGGCATTACCGAAGTGGTGCAGCGCCAGTTCCAGCTAAACCGCAAGGATGAATTCGTTAAGTCCTTTATCCAGGACGCGATCGCACGGGTGATCGAACCCCTGCGCCTGGAATTCCCAGACCAATTTACCCAAGAGCCAGATTCCCTGGATGAACCAGAGGTAATGCCCAGTCCCCGATCGTCTAGCCGCACCGCTGCGCCCACCTCTGGCGATAGTCCCCTGGAAATTCCCTTGAAACCGCTTAAACAACCCGCCCCCGCCGATGACAAGTGGGATTGGTAGGGGGTGAGAAGGCAAAAGGTAAAAGGTAAAGGTCAAACGGCAAGAATTTTGCTCGCGTCAGGATACTCAACCCATCGGTGAGCCAAAATGTCGATCGCACCTCGGTAGACCCCGATACAATAGTTAACAACCGTTTAGCTATTGCCTATGACCGCGCCCACTGATCTAGAAGCGAACCGTGCGTCTGCGACTTTACCCCCATCAGCACCCACCGTCGATCCCCTGGATGAGTTGCCCAATGATGTGGAAATGAGCATCTTTGAGCATCTGGAAGAACTGCGGATGCGGATCTTTTATTCATTGATCGTCGTCGCGATCGCGGTGGTGGGCTGTTTTGTGGCCGTGAAGCCGATCGTGCAATTACTGCAAGCCCCGGCCCAAGGCGCTAAGTTTTTGCAACTGTCACCAGGAGAATTTTTCTTTACCTCGGTGCGGGTGGCGGGGCTGACCGGGTTGCTGCTGAGTAGTCCCTTTATCCTGTACCAAGTTATTCAGTTTGTGCTGCCTGGGTTGACGCGACGGGAACGGCGGTTTTTAGGCCCGATCGTATTGGGTTCGAGCGTTCTGTTTTTAGGTGGTTTGGTCTTTGCCTACTTGCTACTGATCCCAGCCGCCTTGAACTTCTTCATTAGCTATGGGGCGGATGTGGTAGACCAATTGTGGTCGTTTGAACGCTATTTTGACTTTGTATTACAGTTGTTATTTCTAACGGGTCTCGCGTTCCAAGTGCCAATTATACAGGCCCTCCTCGGGTTATTGGGGATTGTCTCGTCGCAACAAATGTTGCTGGGTTGGCGGGTGGTAGTTATGGGGGCGTTGATCCTGGGGGCTGTGATTACGCCTTCCACTGATCCAATTACGCAAAGTCTGCTGGGTGGAGCGGTACTGGGGTTGTATTTTGGGGGGATTGGGTTGGTTAAGCTGCTGGGAAGATAACTGGGTTTTGAACTACTAAGACACTCAGGATACTCTGAGTACTGTTGTAGTTGCGTTGTCTGAGTGCATAAATCCACAAGCAAATATTCGCTCAGTAAACTCTTAGATGAAGTGCGGAAAGCGACCTCAGATCTATCGTAGTCACAAAACAAGTTTTGTAGCTTACTGGAGTTGAAATTATGGAAAAAGAATATTGAGAATTAAAAACTGATGGCTCTTCTGGAAAAGGGGCTAGGTGAATATTCTAGTTGGTGGTCGTCTAAGGGGATTGTTTGTAAAGTTCTGACTCCCGGTAAAAATTGGCAAGCAGGAAAAGTCAAACTAAGCCTAGTCTTCTGCCCGGAAGAAGTTGAGCCTGATGTAACGGCTGTATCTGAAACCAGCGAAGACGTTATCGAACATCCCCTCGATGAAATTCGGCGTTCACTAAACAGCGACGAAACCCCCTGATGCCCAAAACCCCACGTATCCCCATCCCTCCCGCGATTAGGCAATACGTCCTCGATCGCGACCAACACCAATGTCGCCACTGCGGTGCCCAAACCTACCTCGAAATCGATCACATTATTCCCTTCGCCCAAGGCGGCACCAACGACTTCAGCAATCTACAAACCCTCTGCTGTGCCTCAGTCCCCATCCCCACCGCCCGTGACCGATCCCACCCTCACGATCCCTGGACTCGCTGCTGCAAAGCCTGCTGCACTGACGCCCCATTCGCGGGTAGACTCCACGATCGTTCTTCCTGCGCCTACGGGTGAGCGCCAATTGCAACGGCAGCGCAAGGTTTGGTTAGGCGGTGAGGTGGTCATGGGTGCAATCGCCCTATCAAATGAGGCAACGCCGTAAACTGTAAGGAGTGCGCCCCAGCAAAAAAATTTGGCTGGCAAGCGGTATTCAGACCGGATATCTCCCTTGAGCACGTGTTAGAACAGAAAAATCCGGCCTACTGAGTCGGCTTAGTGAAGAATGCCCTGCCAGTCGCAACAGGAAACTGCTAGCCTGAATGCAGGTCGAGGGTGCCTTGTGCGTGCTAGTCAGTGTTAGAACATTTATGTCTGAGGGGAACTGATGCCCTACCTGTTAATTCATAACCCTGGAACAGCCCAGGAAAAGACCTACGTCCTACGCTTTGGTTTTAATACGATTGGTCGCGAGCAGGACAATAGTATTGTGCTACCCAATGATGCGCGGGGAATGTCGCGCCATCACGCCGGGATTATTATTAACGATGAACGGGTTGTCATTACCGATCGCCACAGTAGTAATGGCACCTATGTTAATGATCTTAAAATTACCCAAACAGAACTTCAAAGTGGGGATATTATCCACTGTGGTAGTGAAGTGTTCCGGTTTGAACACCGTCCCGATGTGTCGATTCTACACCAGGTCTCACCGGATGAAACCCGCTTTACCATGAGGGATCTGGTTCATTCCGGCATTTTTGACTACCAGGGATCGATCCTGCGTCTCCGGCAACAGGAGCAATCACAACAGGCCGTTGATAAGCTAAAAATCTTGCTAGAGGTTAGTAAGCAACTCTCCCATCCAGAGGCGTTTGAGCATTTACCAGAAAAGATTCTGGATCTGCTCTTTCAAATTATGGATATCGATCGTGCCGTGCTCCTGTTGGTGAATCCTGACACGGGTATTTTGGAAGAGAAAGCGGTTAAGATGCGTCCAAATGTACCAACAGAGAATCAGTTCTATAGCCGACAAATTGTAGAAATGGTCTGTGAAAAGGGGGATGCTATTCTCACCTCGGACGCAAAGACAGATGAGCGCTTCCTGGACTCATTTTCAAGCATGAACCAGTCGATCCATGCCTCCATGTGCACACCTCTGAAGCCGCGCGATCGCGTGCTGGGGGTTTTGTACGTTGATAACCTATCCATAGCCGATGTTTATTCAGGAGATGACTTAGAGTTTCTCACAGCCCTGGCCAACCAGGCGGCGATCGCGATCGACAATGCGAATCTTTATCAAACGATGCAGGCCGAGGCCATCAAACGAGCCAAGCTAGAACGATTTTTCCCCCAGGCGGTGAGCAAACGCATGATCGAGGAAAACGGAGATCTGCCCATTATTGAAACTGAGGTGACGGCCCTCTGCTCGGATATCAGTGGCTATACAGAAATGTCCTCCGCGATGGAACCCTATCAGATACTAGAAATGCTCAATGAGTATTTCAAGGTGATGGTTGAAGATATTGTCTTTCGCTACGAAGGCACCCTGGAAAAGTATATTGCTGATGCCCTGTTGGCAGTGTGGGGGTCGCCCTATCCCCATAAGGATGATGTGCAACGGGCCGTCTGGTCCGCGATCGAGATGCAATGGGCGATGACACGGCTGAACCAACAATGGTTACAAAAACGGAACTTACAAATGCACATCCACATTGGTCTGAACACAGGCCCCGTTGCGGCTGGCAATATCGGGTCGCCGCAGTTAATCCAATATGCCCACATTGGCGATACGATGAACGTCGCTAACCGAATTTGCAATGCGGCCAAGGCCGGGGAAATTCTCATCTCCCAATCCACCTATGATCACCTCATGGTCAGTGGGGTCAAGTTGGCGATCGAAAAAATCCCAGCCATTTTTGTGAAGGGGAAGACCCTACCCCTTCAGCTTTACCGCCTGCCCTGGCAGCAAATTAAAATTCCCCGTTAACTCGCCTAGGGAACGATCAAGACCGGACAGGGAGATAGATTAATCACCCGATAGGTCACGCTCTCAGCGGCCCCCTCCTCGGTTAGACCCAAGCCGCGACACCCCATGACGATCAAATCCGCATTGAGTTCGTCTGCCACATCACAAATCACAAACGCGGGCTGCCCTTGTCGTTCGACGGCTTCGGTCTGAATGTCCAACTGTGAAAAAAAGGTTTGGGCCTCTTCCAGGAGTTCGGCGATCGCCGCCGGGGAAGACATCGCCTCATCCCCGACACGGGGGGCCGCCTCTGGCGGTGGCTCCTCCACAACCGAGAGCAGTACTAGTTTGCTGCCATAAGTCTTGACAATATCTGCCACTGTCCCCGCAGCTTCACGGGACTCACGGCTTTGATCAATCGGGAATAACACGGTTTTAAACATCGCATGCCCCTCCGAAATGACGAAATTCATATTAGGAGTGGGATGGCGTTTCAGATAACAGGCCAGACACTCCTCTCTCTTTTAGTCTCGCATTTGCGTGGCCCTGTGTCCCAAGATTGCCGGAAAGAGGCCGATCGTGAGACCGATCTATTGGACAATAAACACAAAGACGACGTTTAGGAGAGTCACGCTGTGCCCAAAAAAACTGTAGCCAGTTTAGCCGCCTCAGATTTAGCCGGGAAGCGCGTCCTGATGCGGGTTGACTTTAATGTGCCCCTGGATGACCAATTGGCGATCACCGATGACACACGGATTCGGGCGGCTCTGCCCACGATCCAAACCCTCATCCGCCAGGGTGCCAAGGTGATCTTGGCCAGCCACTTTGGGCGTCCCAAGGGACAGGTGAATGAAAAAATGCGGTTAACGCCTGTGGCAGCCCGCCTTGCCGAGCTATTGGGTCAACCGGTGATCAAAACCGATGACTGCATTGGTCCCGACGTGGCGGCCAAGGTAGCAGCCATGCACAGTGGCCAAGTGCTGTTGCTGGAGAATGTGCGCTTCTATGCGGAAGAGGAAAAGAATGATCCTGAGTTTGCCAAGCAACTGGCCTCGCTTGCCGATCTCTATGTCAACGATGCCTTTGGGGCTGCCCACCGTGCCCATGCTTCGACGGAAGGCGTCACCCACTACCTGAGTCCTTGTGTGGCGGGTCTGTTGGTCGAGAAGGAATTGCAATACCTGCAAGCGGCGATCGAAAATCCCCAACGGCCCCTGGCGGCGATCATCGGGGGGTCCAAGGTCTCCAGCAAGATCGGCGTGATCGAAACCCTCCTGGAGAAATGTGACAAGTTGCTCTTGGGCGGGGGGATGATCTTTACCTTCTATAAGGCCCGTGGTCTTAGCGTCGGGAAGTCTTTGGTCGAGGAAGACAAGTTGGAACTGGCGCGATCGCTGGAAGCCAAGGCTCAGGAGCGGGGGGTGGCCCTGCTGCTACCCACGGATGTCGTCGTAGCAGATAACTTCGCCGCCGATGCCAATGCCCAAACTGTCAGCATTGATGCGATTCCTGACGGCTGGATGGGCCTGGATATTGGTCCCGACTCGGTGAAAACCTTCCAAGAGGCCCTGGCGGATTGCAAGACCGTGATCTGGAATGGGCCGATGGGCGTATTTGAGTTTGACAAGTTTGCAGCTGGCACGGAAGCGATCGCCCATACCCTGGGGGACCTAACCCAAAAGGGCGCAACCACCATCATCGGCGGCGGTGACTCGGTTGCAGCGGTGGAAAAGGCGGGGTTAGCGGCGCAAATGAGCCACATTTCGACCGGCGGCGGGGCCAGCCTGGAACTCCTGGAAGGTAAAGTGCTCCCCGGTATCGCCGCCCTAGATGATGCTTAGGGGCGATCGTCCCCCTGGTTCGGCGTCAACTCGGTTTGTTCAGATTGTCTCGTT
>CAZHXN010000003.1:63426-68135 GCA_964536415.1 uncultured bacterium | reverse complement strand
GGACCTGGACTCTGCGTGCGTGATTGCCAATCATAATCACCCAAAATGAACCGGCCATCGAGCCTAATCCGGTGGGGCGCGTTGCGCCCCTTTTTACTGGGTACGTGTGGGATTGACCCAGCCTACCCACCCCGATCACGTTCGCTGTATCCGATGATTTATGAATGGCTGTATGGCCTATCCCTCTTTGCCCCACGGCCACTCCACCACCCTGCCGGGAGGAAAATCCCCCCTAATCGTTCGACTTGCTCAGGCTCCATCACATATCCCCAAGCCCGTCCCAAGGGTTTGCCAGTTAGGCCATAGACTTCTAACTGTTGTCGCTGGTATTCATTTTCCACCGCCGGACGATCGGGACTATATCCTTCCAACGCATCCAGGTGACTCAACACCTCCGTACCCAGAAAATGTAACAGGGTCCCATACACGGTACCCTCACCCGGAATCAGCGCTGGGTAGCCGAGGGTCGGTAAGTAGTAGAGGTATCCCTGGGTGACCGCGTCGCAGATCGAGAAGGTTTTCCCCTGAAGGTAGTCGTAGTTGGCCTCACCCGGTTTGAGGGTGCCATATACAAAGACGCGGAGGCGAAAGTGGGGTGAAGAGGAAGACAAGGCTCATCAGGGTGAAGGGTGACGTTTTTAAGCTTACCGCTATCACCGCTATCGTGGGACCATCGCTATGAACCATCGCTATGAACCGTCGTGATGATGGTGCAGCGATCGCCCGCCTTACCAGTCAATGAGTATGTGGGATCTGAAACCCTCCTGGAAGGACGGGGTCTCAGACCCAAATTTTTCAATGCCCCCGGTTACCTAGGGAGCGATCGGGTTGCGATACTCAACCTGCCGGGTTGTGCGCTGCCAGCCCTCGCGATCGAAGTTAACACGGGTGATATCAACCCCATCAAAATTGGCATCCTCCCACTGGGAACCATAGAAATTAACGCCCCAAAGCTTGGCACTTCGGAAATCAGCCCCCTCCAGGTTAGCTCCCCGGAAGTTGGCCGAGGTGATCTTAGCCCCCCGGAAGTCTGTCCCCATCAGGCGGGCACGCACCAGATCCGTACCCCAAAGGGTGGTGTTGCGTAGATTGGCCTGCCGCAAATCAGTGCCATAGAGTTCGGCTTCACTGAGGTCCGCCCCTTGCAGATTAGCCTGTCGTAGATCCGCACCCCACAGGTCAGCCTGTTGAAGGTTAGCCCCTTGTAAATTGGCTCCCTGTAAGTTCTTGCCGTAAAGATTCACCCCGCTCAGGTTACAGCCGGGACAATGCCCCGTTCTGAGGAGGCGATTCACATCTGTTTGTTCTGCCGCCTGGGTGGGGGTAAGGGTGGTCAATATCCCTAGGACGATCGCCCCCCAGTAGCTCACATAGTCTCTTCTCGCCATCGTTCACTCGGTTATGGTCTTGTGGGAATAGTCGCTCCCAATCTTAACAACGGTAGCCAAGTTGTGGTTTAGCAGTCCATCGCGCCTTACGAATAGCCTTGCTGACTGGCCTCCGAATCCTCCCGCGTTGGGACATCGATTTCCGCATGACTAGCAGGAGGCGTCGCTGCGGTTACGACAGACCGCACCACCACGGGCAAACGGGCACCCTTGAGACCCCGATGAATATGTTCCGGGGTGTCTTCTAAAAGAACAAAGAGGGGATAAATCATCTCAGCCCCCTCACTAAAAATATGACGATAGCGCAGGGGCATAATCCATTCGTAGGGATAACTGAGCCAAACCTGGGTTTGTCGCCAGCGACCCAGTAAATCCGAAAAATTCTCCCCTGGACGATGGATAAAGAGAAAAATTTCGACCCCCGTCTTGACCTTCCAGTCGGGGTCACACAGAACAATCCCAATGTCACAAGGCAGGCGCACAGCCTGACGGAGCGCAGCGCCCTGGCTACTGCTATCTGTGTGCGGTAGCTGGGCTTTTACTAGGGGCAGCGGAATCGGAATGAGGCTTTCGATGGGCCGTCGTAAACTGGGGAGCATTTCCAAATAGGGACGATACTCCCGCAGCAACGCAATCACTGGTGCACGGTTGCTGTACTCAGCCAGTAACTCTTCGTAGGCAGGGACGATCGGCATAACACTTCCTGAGCCACAGCAACGCCAGATAGAACCTTAACCCAGAGTTTCAAACACCTTGAACATCGGCAAATACATCGATAGCAAAATCGAGGCCACCATCCCCCCTACAAACACAATCATCACTGGCTCCAGAATACTGGTCATGGCTTTAACCGCTTCTTCCACTTCATTCTCGTAGAAGTCCGCCACCTTCATTAACATGGCATCAATTTCCCCCGTTTCCTCGCCAATGCTGATCATCTGAATCGCCATCAACGGGAACACCTGCTCCCGTTGCAGAGCAACGCTGATCATGCCGCCGGTTTGAATTTCCTTCCGGGCCTCTTCGATCGCATTGGCAATCACCTGGTTGCCTGAGGTATCGCGCACAATTTCCAGCGAAGTCATGATCGGGACCCCAGAACGAGTCAATGCCCCAAAGGTGCGGCAGAAGCGAGCCGTTGCCGTTTTTTGGATCAGGTCACCGAAGAGAGGAAGCTTCAAAGATAGGCGGTCGATCGTTTCCTTCCCGACACGGGTTTTATAGTATTGCTTAAAGGCATACCCCAAAATGATCAAGAACAAAACCATTCCACCCGAATATTGGGGAGTGCGCAGGAACTTACTAATCCCCAGCATTATCCGCGTAAACAGGGGCAGTTCCACTCCAAGTTCTGCGAAAATGCCAGCAAAGGTGGGCAAGATAAAAATCGTCATTCCCAAAAAGACGCCGATCGCAATCATCCCCACCACTACTGGATAGGTCATGGCTGACTTAATCTGGTTTTGTAGGCGAGCTGTATCCTCCAACAACTTCGCCAAGCGTCCGAGGACCTCATCCAAAACCCCCCCAATCTCACCCGCCTGGACCATACTGACGTAGAGATTGTCGAAACAATTGGGATGCCGACGCATCGACTCTGAGAGCGTACTGCCTTCCTGAACGCTGGCACTGATATCTTCCAGCGCTACCTTTAATTTGGGGTTGGTACACTGATCCGACAAGACTCCCAAACTGCGCACCATTGCCACCCCCGCATTTACCATGACGGCAAACTGACGGGAAAAGATGGCCTTGTCCTTGACAGTGACACTGGTTAGCAGGTTCGAGAGATCAAAGTTAACTAGTCCCTTGGACTCTTCAATATCCTGGACAAAAAAGCCCTGGTCCCGTAGCTGGGTGCGGGCATCCGCTAGGGTATCGGCCACCACCCGCTGTTGTCTGGTATTTCCCTGTGCATCGCGAGCACGCGCAAGATAGGTAGGCATTGTTCACATCTGCATCCGCAAGGATCTAAAACATTGTCCAACTCAGAGTTTTGTGGCCCCCAGTTTAGCCATTAGGGGTCTGGCTTTAATACTGGAGCCTAGCCCATTTGGGGTCTGCCCAGCTTAACAAGTTCACGCCGCTCCTGTCAGCAGGTCAGCCATGCCCGCCCGCAGCCAACCTCCTACCCAGAAACCTGAACGACCTTGCTCGCACTGGGTGACGGTGTACTGGGGCCTTTCGGGGTTGCTCCCCCAATCAAGCGCTGTAATTCTTCCGGTTTAGAGGTCTTAGACATGGCCGCATCAAAGCTGATGGTTCCAGCAAGGTATAAGTCGGCCAACACCCGCTCCAGGGTTTGCATCCCCAACTTAGCCCCCGTTTGAATGGCTGAGTAGATCTGGGCGGTTTTCCCTTCCCGAATGAGGTTGGAAATAGCCGGAGTAACCACCAGAATTTCCTGAGCCATTACCCGCCCAAATTCACCCGGTTTGGGATTCTTACGAGACACCAGGGTTTGGCTGAACACGGCAACCAGGGAGTTGGATAACTGTACCCGCACTTGGGTTTGGCGATCGGCGGGGAACACGTCAATAATCCGGTCTACTGTTTGGGCAGCGGAACTGGTGTGCAGGGTCCCAAAGACCAGGTGCCCAGTTTCGGCAGCGGTGATGGCCAGAGAAATGGTTTCCAGGTCCCGCATTTCCCCCACCAGAATGATGTCAGGGTCTTCCCGCAGGGCGGCCTTGAGGGCGTTGGCAAAGCTCTTGGTGTCTTCGTTGAGTTGCCGCTGGTGGATCAAACTCTTGATCGGCTCGTAGACAAACTCGATCGGGTCCTCAACCGTCAAAATGTGTTCCGCACGGGTGCGGTTGATATAGTCAATCACCGACGCCAGCGTGGTACTTTTGCCCGATCCCGTTGGCCCAGTCACCAGGATCAGCCCCCGTGGTTTCTCGGACATTTCCCGCACGACTTCTGGTAAACCCAACTTTTCAAAGCTGGGGATTTTGGAACTCAAGGCACGTAGACAGGCGGCATAGGTCCCCCGATCTTTGTAGACGTTCACCCGGAACCGGGCGAGTCCCTTCACCCCGTAGGAGCAGTCCAATTCCCAGTTTTGTTCCAGGTTCTTCCGCTGGGTGTTGTTGAGCATACTGAAAATCAGCCGCTGGCATTCTTCCGAACTCAGAGGTTCATTGCCGATCGGGGTTAGCTTCCCACTTAGCCGGAAATAGGGGGGTAAGCCGGCTGAGAGGTGCAGGTCCGAGCCTCCCATCTCCACCAGTTGCTCCATCAGATCTTCAATCATTAACTCCATGCGGCTTGGCTCCTTAACATCAGCGACAACAACATCAGCAATGACAACATCAGCAT
>CAZHXN010000003.1:59437-63404 GCA_964536415.1 uncultured bacterium | reverse complement strand
TCGTTCTGGCTTAACGCCAACAGTTGTGAACCCTCAACTCGTATTTAGCACACGCCTTCAGCCTTTGCGAAAGTTGCTCCTCTTCTCAGCATACCCAGCAACATTTGCCCACATGACAGGGACCACGCTGCGATCGTGGACGGGTACAACCCTAATCCGTAAATCGAGGCGTGAGGCAATAGGGACAATCCATCCATTCCGGTTGTAAACCTGCTCCACAGGTGCGACAGGTCAGTGAGGTCTTACGTTTGGCCTTAAGTTCGGCCTCTAACCCCGTATCGGTAAAGGTCACCCGCTCCACTTCCTCAAATGTGGTCAGCCCCTGACGTACCAGGTCAAGGCTGTAGGCGAGGAGGGTCTTCATGCCTTCCTCCACCGCAATTTCCTTAATGCGTTCGGTGGGTGCGCCTTCATTGATCGCAACTTGGAGACGTTCGGTCGTCCGCAACACCTCATACACCCCACACCGTCCCTTGTAACCCACGCCATTACACTTAGGACAGAGCGTCCCCGCATCTTTAGCCGCCTGGATTTGCTCGTTGGTGAGGGTATTGGCTTTGTAAAAGGTAATGCCCACTTCCTTGGAAGCGGTCAAACCATAGCGAGCCAACTCCTCCGGAGTAGGGGTATAGGCGATACAACATTTGTCGCAAACTCGACGCATCAAGCGTTGAGCTACAACTCCCAACAGGGCACCAGAGACCATGAAGGGTTCAACCCCCATTTCATCCAGACGGGCGATCGCACCCGCAGCATCGTTGGTGTGCAGGGTCGTTAATACTAGGTGACCTGTTAAGGCAGCTTCGATCGCGGTTTTAGCCGTTTCCTTGTCCCGTGTTTCCCCTACCAGAATGATGTCTGGGTCTTGCCGCAAAAACGCCCGCAGAATCGAGGAAAAGTCCATCCCCTTCTCCCGAATGACCTGCACCTGGGTAATGCCCGGTAGCGCATATTCGATCGGGTCCTCTGCCGTGCTGATATTAACGCCTGGATCATTCCGTTCAGCCAGGATCGAGTACAGAGTGGTAGATTTCCCGGACCCCGTGGGTCCCGTCACCAGGATCAGGCCAAAGGGTCGACTAGCCATTTCCCGCACCATTGCCAGGGTTTCGGGATCGGAGATGAGTTTGTCGAGACCGAGTTGGGTGGAGGAGTTATCCAGAATCCGGAGGACCACCTTTTCGCCATAGCGACTGGGTAGGGTATTTACCCGAAAGTCCACATTACGGCCCTGGAACTTGCGGCGAATCCGACCATCCTGGGGTGCCCGTCGTTCGGCAATATCGAGATCGGCAATGATTTTGAACCGGGAGGTCAGAGCCGGAATAATTTTCTTAGGTAGCTTCGGGATGGGTTCTTGCAACACCCCATCTTTGCGGAAGCGAACCCGCAGGTATTCCTCCTGGGGTTCAATGTGAATGTCCGACACCCCTTCGCTCAAGGCCCGCGCCAGAATTTGATTAACCATGCGTACCACAGGCGCGCTTTCGGCTTCACCCAAGGCCGCATTCAGGTCAACGTCCCCATCCTCGTCATCGGCATCTTCCAGGTCGTAAGTCGCCAGATCACTTTGCTTAATTTCCAGATCTTCGGTGCGAATTTCCCGCACATTGGCGGCGGCAGTCCCCGCCTTTTTGACGGCTTCATCCAGGTAGCGGGAAAGCAGTTGTTCGTAGTCCTCTGGGGCAATCACCACCTTGCGAATCTGGAATCCCTTGAGGATTTTTTGGAGTTCATCCAGGGCCAGCAGGTTGTCCGGCTCCACCATCGCGATCGTCACTAGGGGGGGATTCTGATTCTTATCCTTCGTCAAGGGGATCAAACGGTAGCGACGGCACACATCAATGCTAATTAGCGTATCGATGAGGCGGCTGATCTCCTCTGGCGACGTTTCGCTAATTTCTGGATCGAGGGACTCAATACCGTAGAGGATTTTGAGCTCAAACAGTTGTTGCTTCTTGTATTGCCGCAGCAAATCTGGGGGTAAAACCTTCCCCGTTAGCTCACTCAGAATCTCAGGCAAGGGTCTACCCGATTTGCGACTCTCAACTAGAGCCTGACTCATTTGGTTCGGATCAGCGAACCCCGCTTGAACTAGCTGATTGCCAAAAGGGGAAAGGGTATTATGGGCGATCAATGCCCGTCGCGCAGAGGAGGAGTTGGTCATAGCAGGTCGGGGGGTGAAGAAAGAAGGGTCGCTTAGGTTTGAGTATTCCCAGATTTCTGCCCAATGGCAACGCTAGGGTCCATATAATCTGGTGCTGGAGGGTGGATAGACAGCTTGCGACTAAATTGCACACAAGCAAGGGATAGTGGATATGGTGGTTAAGCCCCTGATGCAAGTTGATTGATCAATCACAGATTACCCCGCTAAGTGGGAGGGGCGTGGCGGAAGGGCCGACAGCCCAGATGCTGACGGCGGTCAGCGTCAGCGATGCTGGTCAACCTTAATAGGCGTGAAAGCGGTGCCAAGAAGACACCTTGCCTTGGATGATAACCTTTCCCCAGGGGGCTGGGATTAGGGAAGTTATCTAGATTATAAATTTTTGTTGATTGAAGATGGTAGATTTGCATAGGGTTGGAGCCGAGGGGCGGGGGAGCGATCGCGCCGCAAGTGGGAGCGCTAACGCTGGAATGAGCAAGCCGCGAGAAGTAGCCCCTGGGGAGGAGGTAGGCGGGTCAGAGGGTGCGATCGGGTCGCCTGATAGGTTGCATCTCTGGCGAAATATCCTTTTGCACAATCGAATCAATCGCAGTAGATTGGGGGAGGGGCCTACCGATTGCCCCATGACGATTTTGCACACTGTTTCTCAAAGAGTATAGGGTTCGAGCACAATGGCAGAGGAGATCAAGCAGCCTACTGAGAGCGTCGAGGCGCAGGTCAGCACACCTGACACTGATCATTCAGACGTCGCAGTCGCGGCGAGTCCAGAACTAGGGCCAACCGAGGTTAATGGGACGGGATCAGCATCCCCCACGGAGGTTGACCTCGATCAACTGGCTGCCGAAATTCTAGCGGAGGAGGCAGCTAAGGCCACCCCGTCGCCCCCTGTCGCCGCCGATGCCCCGGAACCTCCGACTAGTGCGGAACCCTCGCCGGAACTCGTCGCCCTCGTTGAGACACTCAAGCAAGAGATTCAGGCACTCAAGTTACAACTGGATGACCGTACAAGTCAGTATATGCGGCTAGCTGCCGATTTTGAGAATTTTCGTAAGCGGACCAGTAAGGAGAAGGAAGAACTGGACCACCAGAGCAAACTGGCGGTGTTGGCGGAGGTTTTGCCTGTAGTGGACAGCTTTGAACGGGCGCGATCGCAGATCAAAGCTAAAACGGAAGCGGAGATGTCCATTCACAAGGACTATCAAGGCGTCTATAAACAGTTGGTCGATTGCCTCAAGCGGCTAGGGGTTGCCCCCATGCGGGCAGAGGGGAAAGCATTCGACCCCAACTGGCATGAAGCCGTGCTTCAGGCCCCCAGTGCGGAGCATGAGGAAGGCACGGTGATTGAAGAACTCGTGCGGGGTTACCTGCTTGGGGAGCGGGTGTTACGCCATGCGATGGTCAAAGTCGCCACTGCCCCTGAGACAGATGCTGAGGCACCCTCCCCGGCAGCGGCAGAGGGCGCAACGGACAGCTAGGCAACCAGGATGTGAGCGACCTGTAATCGGCGAGGGGATGGGAGAGGGCTTGGGTTACAAAAAGCAAACAAAAATTAATGTAACCGACGATCGCATTTCCGCAATTATGCGGAAACATGGGGGATATATGTGTTTGCGCTGGCGTGACTTCGTTGTGTTACTTCATCACCACGAGCTATGGGAAAAGTTATTGGCATCGACTTAGGCACCACCAACAGTTGCGTTGCGGTTCTTGAAGGCGGGCAGCCCGTCGTCATTCCCAACTCGGAAGGTGGACGAACAACCCCCAGTATGGTGGCTTTTGGGCGGGCGGGCGATCGCCTGGTGG
>CAZHXN010000003.1:54067-59415 GCA_964536415.1 uncultured bacterium | reverse complement strand
AAACGACAGGCCATTACCAATCCCGAAAATACTATCTACAGCATTAAGCGGTTTATCGGACGGCGGTGGGAAGATACAGAGGCAGAGCGGAGTCGCGTCTCTTACCACTGCGTGCCCGGTAAGGATGACACAGTTGATGTGCAGGTGCGAGGGCGACCCTACACCCCCCAGGAAATTTCCTCCATGATTCTGCAAAAGCTGAAGCAGGATGCTGAAGCGTATCTAGGTGAACCCGTTGAGCAAGCGGTGATTACGGTACCCGCCTATTTTACCGATGCCCAGCGGCAGGCCACCAAAGATGCGGGGACGATCGCGGGTCTAGAGGTATTACGCATCATTAACGAACCGACGGCAGCCGCCCTGTCCTTTGGCCTGGATAAACAGGACGAAGAGCAAATTGTGCTGGTGTTTGACTTAGGAGGCGGTACCTTTGATGTCTCGATCCTGCAATTAGGGGATGGGGTGATTGAAGTTCAGTCCACGGCGGGGAATAACCACCTGGGGGGCGATGACTTCGATGGCGTGATTGTAACTTGGATGATTGATAGCTTTAAGGAGCATGAGGGGATCGATCTGTCCGTAGATAAAATGGCGCTGCAACGCCTCCGAGAAGCCGCAGAGAAAGCCAAAATTGAACTCTCCAATATGGTCACGACCTCCATTAATCTGCCCTTTATCACGGCGGATGAGTCGGGTCCTAAGCACCTGGAAATGGAGTTGACACGGGCTAAATTTGAAGCCCTTTGTGCGGATCTTATTCAGGGAACGATCGATCCCGTCGCTCAGGCCCTCAAGGATGCCGGGTTAAGCTCCCAGGACATCGATCGCATTCTACTGGTGGGGGGGTCTACGCGCATTCCGGCTGTCCAGGAGGCAATTCGTCATTATTTCGACGGGAAGTCGCCGGAGCGATCGGTCAATCCCGACGAGGCCGTGGCTCAGGGGGCGGCCATTCAAGGCGGGGTCTTGGGCGGGGAAGTCAAAGACCTCCTCCTGCTGGATGTCACTCCCCTTTCCCTGGGGATTGAAACCCTGGGTGAAGTTTTCACAAAGATTATTGAACGCAACACCACCATTCCCACCAGTAAATCTCAGGTCTTTTCAACGGCCACCGATGCTCAAACCTCGGTAGAAATTCATGTTCTCCAGGGGGAACGGCCCCTGGCTCGTGATAACAAGAGTCTGGGTAAGTTTATTCTGGCAGGGATTCCGCCCGCGCCACGGGGGGTTCCGCAAATTGAAGTGACCTTCGCGATCGACGCCAACGGCATTCTCAAGGTGTCCGCCCGCGATCGGGGCACCAATCGTGAACAGAGCATCAAGATTACCAATACGGGTGGTCTCAGTGCTAACGAAGTGGAGCGGATGCGCCAAGAAGCCGAGGTCTATGCCGAAGCCGATGGCCGCCGCCGTCAAATGGTTGAGCTTCAGAACCAGATGGATAGCATTCTCTACAGCTACGAATCTACCCTGAAGGAAAATCCCGATGCCATCCGCGAGGAGATCAAGACCCAGATCAATAACCATACCCGTACCCTGCGTGCCCTGTTCAAAGATGACACCGTCTCCCCAGACGTGGTGCGGGAAAAGATTAATGAGCTACAGCAAACGATTCTGCTGGTGGGGAGTGCGCTGTATGGGCGCTCCGGCAGTAGCAGCAATGGGTATAGTGGAGCCAGTCCCAGTCCCCAGGCGAGTCCGCCGCCCATGCCAATGGGTGAGATGGACAGCGAGTACGAGGGAGACGAAACGGTCGCTGCTGACTATGAAGCCGTCGAGTAATTCGTTTGCGATCGCCGCAGACCCCGCACGGGCAGGGTTTTGCGATCGAGGCAGGGGGTTAGCGGTTGGCAGCCTGCTTCCGTATCGCTTATTGTACGTTTAGAACCTTTTCATCTTTAACTTAACCCTAAAGCTCCTATGCCCCGTGACTACTACGAAATTCTTGGTGTTTCTCGGAATGCAGACAAAGAGGAGATTAAACGGGCCTACCGTCGGTTGGCGCGTAAATATCACCCCGACGTGAATAAGGAACCGGGAGCCGAGGAGCAACTGAAGGAAATTAACCAGGCTTACAAGGTCCTTTCCGATCCCGAAACCCGTGTACGCTACGATCGCTTTGGCGAGGCGGGCGTTGCGGGGGCCGGGGCCGGTTTCCAAGACTTTGGCGACTTTGGTGCGGGCTTTGCTGACATTTTTGAAAGCTTCTTCAGCGGCTTTGCCAGTGGGGTGGGGGGCCAGACAGCCTCTACCCGACGGCGCGGCCCGACTCGAGGCGATGACCTGCGCTATGACCTGCGCCTCGATTTTCGGGAAGCGGTCTTTGGCGGTGAGAAGGAAATCCGCATTGAGCACCTAGAGACCTGTACGACCTGTGATGGATCGGGGGCAAAACCGGGAACCCGTCCCAGTACCTGTCCTACCTGTAGTGGGGCAGGCCAAGTGCGGCGGGCCACCCGCACCCCCTTTGGCAGTTTTACCCAGGTTTCTGTGTGTCCCACCTGTAATGGTACCGGTCAGGTCATCGAGGATAAGTGTGACGATTGTGGTGGGCGCGGTCAAAAGCAAAAGACGAAAAAACTCAAGATCACAATTCCGGGTGGCGTAGACAGCGGCACCCGGTTGCGGGTCTCCAATGAAGGGGATGCAGGTCGGCGTGGTGGTCCCCCAGGGGATTTGTACGTGTACCTGTTTGTTAATGAAGACGCTGAATTCAAACGGGAAGGCATTGACATCCTCTCAGAAGTCAAGCTGAGTTACCTCCAAGCAATCCTGGGGTGTCCCTTGGAAGTTAACACCGTTGACGGCGTAGAAGAAATTATGATTCCGCCGGGGACCCAACCGGGCCGTGAGTTGGTGCTAGAGGGGAAAGGGGTGCCCAAGCTGGGGAATCCCGTAGCCCGTGGCGATCACCGGATTACGGTGCGGGTCGAAATTCCAACGCGCGTGGGGCATGAGGAGCGGGAGTTGCTGGAGAAGTTAGCGAAGATCCGGGGTGAACGGGTTGGCGGGAAAGGCGGTGCTGGCTTCCTGGGAGGACTCTTCCACAAATGACCTCGCCTGCAAAACCTGACACGACGACTCCCCTCACCCCTGATGCCCAACTGGACCTACGGGGGACTCCCTGTCCTATCAACTTTGTGAAAACCAAGCTCCGGCTGGAACAACTGCCGCCCGGATCGCTGCTTGAGGTCTGGTTAGATGGGGGAGAACCGATCGAGCAGGTACCGGATAGTCTGACGATGGCGGGTTACCCGATCGAGCAGATGCAAGCGGATGCTGCCGGTTTTTTCCGCGTATGGGTCCGCTGTCCGCTAACGCTGGCTACTGGCAGCTAGGGTATGGGAACGGGGGATGCCGCGAATTTACTCGCACCCAGCGCCACATCAGACTACCTGGGTTGGGTGCTTTCGGTCCAGGCAAACTATTACTGGGTCCAACTGGATCTGGAGGCTGGCCTCTCTTCAGCAGGGTCCAGGACACTGTTAGGCACATCCCAGGGGTTATCTGCCTCCCCTGGTCCCCTGGCTTCCCAACCGCCATTACTGCTCTGTACCCGTCGGGCCAAGTTAAAAAAGTTAGGTCAACGGGTGAGTGTGGGCGATCGGGTTCTCGTTGAGGAGCCGGACTGGGTGGGGGGACGCGGGGCGATCGCGGCAGTGCTCCCTCGGCGCAATTTCCTGGAACGCCCGCCAATCGCCAATGTGGATCAGGTGATTCTCGTTTTTGCCCTTAAGGAGCCGGATCTCGATAGCCAGCAACTCACCCGCTTCCTGGTACAGATTGAGCATAGCGGCCTAGTGCTACGTTTGGTGCTCAGTAAAAGTGACCTGGTGAGTCTAGCGGAACGACAGGCTTGGTGCGATCGCCTGCGTCAGTGGGGATATATGGCCCATTGCCTCAGTGCACAAACCGGTGAGGGTATAGCGACATTGCTGGCCGAGTTGCAGGGGTATACCAGTGTTCTGGCGGGGCCTTCCGGGGTAGGAAAGTCGAGTTTAATTAATACGCTGATCCCGACAGCAGGTTTGCGGGTGGGGGCCGTGTCGGGTAAGTTGGCACGGGGACGTCATACCACCCGCCATGTGGAGTTATTGCCCTTGCCCCAGGGCGGTTTCCTTGCCGATACCCCAGGTTTTAACCAGCCAGATCTGATCTGTTTCCCCGATGAGTTAGCGGCCTGTTTTCCAGAAATTCGCCAGCGATTGCAAACGGGGGCCTGCCAATTTACGGACTGCTTGCACGACGAAGAACCGAATTGTGTTGTCCGGGGCGATTGGGAACGGTACGAGCACTACCGGGTGCTACTCGCGGAAGCGATCGCCTACGAGGCCGAATTCAACCAACAAGCGACACCCGATGCCCAGTTGAAGTGCCGGACAGGGCAATCTGGCCAAGCCCACTATGAACCTCGCTTAGCCCCCAAGAAATATCGGCGTCCCTCACGCCGTGCCCAGCAACAGGCCCTCAACACCCTCTATCAAGACCTGGATTAAGGGGAATCGGTTACTCAAGATGAATTGGTTAATCAAGATTCAGTTCCGCTAGTTGATCGGCAGACAGCCCGGTTAACTGGCTGATTTGGGCTAAGGTCATCCCCTGCTGACGTAAGCTGCGGGCCATCTGACGGAGTTGTAAGAAGGATTTCAAACACAACCTGTGGTGCAATACCGGCTTCGCGCCACTGGCGATAGGAACGGCGGCGACCCTTGGGACGACCAAAGACCACCATGATATCGGGGGAGGTACCCAGGGGCTAACCGTGCGTTCAACCGAATACCAGAACAGATCCGCCGCGATGAAGACATCCGCATTATGCCTAAAGCGCAGTTCCAGGTTTTCTTTGATCGTGACGATCCAGCGGTACTGCTCCGTGTTTTCGGCCATTGGTTTACCGTCGCTGTCGGGGTAGAGCAGCAGATCGTCAGGAAAATCGTCTACCCATTGGGTTTGGAGGGGTGCAATCATCCGGGGCCTCCCGTGGCGAGGGGGGTGTCGGCGATCGTAACATGGACGTTGGGTGCCCATTGAGATGGGGCACGGAGTCCGTCCTGGCCAGGTCCGCGAACGCCCAAGGGGCGCTTACGCCGCCATCTAGCGAGTCAGTTCCCGCCAGCAACGCTGGACATCTTCAATGGTAAAGAGCGCTTGGAAATGCAGGCCTGCCTCTTGATACAGGGCCGCCCCCCCCTGTTGGCGATCGACGATCGCGATAATCTGCCTCACCTGATACCCTGCTGCCCGAAGCCGATCGACCGCCTTCAGCGCTGACTGCCCGGTGGTAACCACATCCTCTAGGACAACAACCGGACTATCGGGCGGCAACGTCGGTCCTACCAGATAGGCCT
>CAZHXN010000003.1:31559-54024 GCA_964536415.1 uncultured bacterium | reverse complement strand
CAGGGCGGTCAGTGCCCAATCGTGATAGGCCGCCACCACACTCGTCGCCGTAACCAGGGGATCGGCCCCCAACGTCAAACCCGCCACCGCAACGGTGTCCTCTGGCAATCGGGGCAAGATTAAGCGGGCGATCGCCACTGCCCCTGCCGGGTGGAGAGTTACCTGCTTACCGTTGATGTAGTAGGGACTGCTCTGGCCAGAACTGAGTTGGAAGGTACCTTCCTGATACGCAACCTCACAAATGAACTGCAAGAGGCGATCGCGCAAATCGGGGAGGGCCAGACAGGTCGCGGCCTGAATCGAGAAGGGAACGTTAACATTCATGAACAGTATTCAAAAACCTTGAAATCTAACGTGACATCAAAACCTTGGGCAATGCGCTGATCCCAGCAACGGTTTCCTGTCAAAGTTGACACCGATCGCAGCCGAGTGGTCTGTCAAACTTAATTGAGATAGGTTGGGTCAAATACCGTGCAACCCAGCAAAGCCAGCGTGTTGGGTCTCGCAGAGCTACGATACCAACCTACAGCCCATAACTTTAGGTATGACAGACTACGGGGGATGCCCAGGGACGCCTGAAAATTCGTGCACCCCCATCTTACTGCTGACAGGGGGTTGCTCTACTTAAAGCCTGCACTCCCCAACCTCACCCTGGGTCTGAACCGCCTAATCTACAGCCAGAATCAGAATGACGGTGCCCCAATGTCCCGACCCGCAAAATTGAGTTAAGATCGGGCAAAATTCTGAGGGTTAACCCTATGGATGTGAGGAAGAGAAATAGTATTGTTGGCCTATTGACCCTGCTGGGGGTTGCCCTAGCTGCCCCGGCGGTACGGGCCGAGGAACAGTTGGAGTTTTACCGTATTCGCTATGTCACCATTCCCGACGCGATCAATACGGAATTTTTCCGTGACTCCAAAGACATCTTTGGCAGTGCCACCCTGCTCGAACAAACAGCAAAATTCTTTTGGGATTATCCTGAAAACCAGATTCTACGAGATTCCCACCGGGTCGCCCGACTCCATCAAGAGATCCTGCTCCAGCAAACCTCTAGCGATCCCCTGATTCGCACCCTGGATGCTGATAATCCGTTCAGTACCTCGATTCGACTGTCACCAGAGCTAGGCGGTGCCCGGATTTTAGGGAGTGAATTGGTCTTTGAGCGGATTCCACTGCGGTAAGGCTGGCGTTAATTAACCTGGCTGAGTCGGGACGATCGCGGTCAACGGCGCAACGACTATCCCACAAACAGTGTCGATCGCACCGCCGTTACTGGGGTAGGTATCTTACCTGCCCCTAAGCTAGCTGAGACGGTCACGTTGATAGTGCTGATGCTAGTCGGCAACGACTCAAGTCGTTACTACCAACGTTGCGAAACGGTAGGTTGACGGTACTCAGTCTTGGGGGAGGCTCCCTGCCTTTTGTCGGTTTGCCCCTTGGCCCATGCGTAGCTGCTAGAGGGAAATCCAGGGTGCAGGAGTTGAACCTGCCTGAGGCGAATTATGAGTTCGCTGCCTAGACCGCTCGGCCAACCCTGGTTATCGGTACTCATTGAGATGCTGATCGGGGGGCTGATCAGTTAGTTTGTTGTATAGTCCCGATTTTCCCCTATTGTAATGTCACTGACTGTCCCTGATCGATGGAAGACTGGCAAAATTCAGCCATTTGCCTTAAAACGTAGCTAGTGAATGGTGCCAACAGGGCTTGGCTTGGCTGTATGCGACTTAATTCAACGCTTGCGCTTAGTTTGCTGCTATTGTCCTTAATGTTGGGTGCTGGCTTTGTCAGCGCAGCAGCGGGGTTTGCCTTGGGGCGACAAGCCTTAAAAGGAGTGAGGCAACCCGAAGCGCGTCCAACCAAAAAACCCCTGGGGCATCGGCCTGGTATCAATGATAGCGAAACACCGATTTTACTCAAGGAGTCCGATATCCTGGCAACGGTCCTAAAGCGGACGCGGCAGGGAACAGCATCGAGCGACTCGTTTACAAAACCAAAGGCCGAAGAATCCGTCGCTGCCCAGCCTAGCCCTCAAAGCAGCCCTAGCCCAACGCCCGACGCCGCTAGCTTCCCGTTTATCAGTCAGGATAAGGATGTGAAGTTGGAGATCCTGGGGGCGCGTCGCCAGGGAGGTTCCCTCTTGCTGGATGTGAGCTTGCAAAATGAGAGTGCCCAGCCCATTCGGTTTCTCTATAGTTTCCTTGATGTTTCTGATAACAATGGACGACCCCTCAGCGCGATCGCGGAAGGGCTACCGGGGGAACTCCCCCCCCGCAGCGATGCCTTCAAGGGAACCGTCCGGATTCCCACCGCCTTACTGGAAGATGCCCAGAGTATCTCGCTGATGCTCACCAACTATCCCGAGCAGGCACTCAGTCTCAAAGTAGAGGGCATCCCACTGAATCCCTAAGATCTGTTCTACAGCCTTTGTCACCCCAGTGAGGGACAGGCAATTGGCTTGAGCCAATTGTTCATCAGGGGCTTCTGTTCTTCAGAGACTTGGGAAACGCTGTCTGCTACTCACACCTTATCAAACCTGCCTACTCCTACGGCTAAGCCCTACAGTAGGGAAGCAGTGATGTCTAGCAAGTGCAGAGGTGGGTTATGGCCTACTGGCTGATGAAATCGGAACCGACGGTGTATAGCATTACCGACCTAGAGCGAGATGGCAGCACCCTCTGGGATGGCGTGCGCAATTACCAGGCACGGAACTATCTGCGGCAGATGCAACCGGGTGATCTGGCCTTTTTCTACCACTCCAATGCCAATCCCCCTGGGATTGTCGGCTTGATGCGCGTGATCCAGACAGGGATAGATGACCCCAGCCAGTTTGATCCCAACAGTCCCTACTACGATCCCAAGGCAACCCCCACGGCCCCCCGGTGGCAAACCGTGCGCGTGGAATTTGTCGAAACCTTTGCAATGCCTCTCAGCCTGGAGACCCTCAAGCAGGATTTCAGTCCAGAAGACCTCCCTGTGGTCCGACGGGGTAACCGCCTGTCGGTGTTGCCCGTCTCAGAACCGGTAGCGGCGAAGTTGCTAGCGGGGCGATCGCCGCATTTGGGGAAGGCCATGAGTGGGCTATCCTAAAGTGGGTGGGCAAATAGGTGGGTGATCGTCCCTCACAACGGCAACGGGAGAAAGACACCGCCAACTTATGCTTGCTTTTCTCCGTTCATCCGCTAGAATCTAGCAGAACCCCGACGAAATCAGAGCCAGCTTCCTTCGGAAAAACTCTAGATTTAGAATTAGCTCAAATCCACAGGTAAGCTGTTATGCTGTTGCTTCAAATCCGCTGTGATACGGTTAGCCGCACGATCGGTTAACTTGGGTGATGCGGCTGGAGACATCGGATTTACTTGCGGTTCTGATTGGTATGAATCTCACAACCTCACGCCCAATTCTCTTTGTGCGTTAGCCCTTCGTTTTGATGACAACTGTGCCCCTTCCTCGACAGCCCTCCCCCCCCTTTGAGCGGACTGAAGATGGTCCCCTGAGGGAAGAGTCGCCAGTGGCAGTCCTTAAGGAGCTTGTGGCCCGCTTGCAGCGTGAGCAGAACAAGATTCAGGATTTGCTCAGTTCCCTTGGCTATGCCCTCCGCAGTTTTCGGAACCTGAACCAGTTTTTAGAACTGATTCCGCTGATGGCCACTCGCGTTACCGATGCTGATGGGGGTGTCCTGGTACTGTTCCAGAGTAATGGTCCCAATGGCCAGATGCGCCTGGAACGCTGGCATTGCCCCAATACCGCCGAGTGTCAACATATTCGCAAGTCCCTGGAAGCTGCCGCACGGCAACTCAGTGTTCCCTTTTCAACCTCGGCTCCTCTGGCTCCAGCCATCAATCGCCTCGAACACCAGATGAACGGCTGGCTGGGACCAGATACCCAATTATTTGGCGCAGCGATCGTGGTTAAAAATCGCGAACGGGGGCGGCTGTATGTCTTTAGCCTCGATCGCGACTATAGCTGGACCCCAACCCGCCAAAAGTTGGTGCGCCTGGTGGCAGATCAAACCGCAGTGGCGATCGAAAACGATGAACTCACGGTCGAATTGCGCAAAAAGGAGCGCATGGATCGGGAGTTGGAAATTGGGGCGGAGATTCAACTCCAACTCCTCCCCCGCCACTGTCCCAAGATTGAGGGGGTGCAACTAGCGGCCCGCTGTGAAACCGCGAACCGGGTGGGTGGTGATTATTATGACTTTGTGCCCGCTAATTACGATCGGGTGCCCTTGAAGAAAGGGGGAAATGAGCAGGGGAAATGGAGTATTGCGATCGGTGATGTGATGGGTAAAGGTGTCCCAGCCGGACTGATCATGACCATGTTGCGGGGGATGCTGCGAGCGGAAGTGCTGAACGGTCACACGCCTGATCGCATTTTGCAGCACTTAAACCACGTCATGTACACCGACCTGGAAAACTCGAACCGCTTCGTTACCCTGTTCTACTCGGAATATGACCCCCTCACCCGCCGCTTGTTCTACAGCAATGCGGCCCATAACCCGCCGATGTTGTGGCGAGCGGCCACCGATGAGATCGTGCGCCTAGATACGCTAGGGATGCTGGTGGGGTTAGATGTTAACACCCAGTACGAAACGGGCGAGACCCAGCTTGAACCGGGGGACGTGGTTATTTTCTACACCGATGGCTTCACCGATGCCGCCAACCAGAATGGCGAACGGTTTGATGAAGAAAATTTACTGATCGCCTTCCGGGATGCCTGCCACCGCTACCAAAATCCGCAGGCCATTTTGGAGGTTTTGTTCAGTCGCGTGAAGCAATTTATTGGCCCCAGTAGTCGCAATGCCGATGATATGACCCTGGTTGTAATGAAGGTTAACGAGGAAGCGGCGATCGCCCCTGAGGCGGCTCCCCCGACCAGCCAGCGGTAAGGTCACCCAGGACTTCAGAGACTGTGTTAAATTGCTTGGTCAGAAGTCCTCAGTCTTCAGAAGGAGAGCGTAGCAATGGCAGTTGAGCTTTTGGCGATCGATCTGGATACCGTACACCACGCTGTGAGCTATGGGACTGAGTGGTTACAGGTACAGACGGCAGGGCTGCCTCATCTCTCTAGCGATGGGCTTATCCTGGCCCAACAGTTTAATCAAGATGTCTTTGCCGATATTCGTAAAGGGATTAATCACTTTGTCCAAACCGGACAGGTGTGGGCATTGCTTATTGGTTTTGTCCTGGGGTACTTATTCAAAAGTGCCACCTCTTACTAACTCCTACAGCATATCCCCATTCCCCATCGTGCTCGCTGGGTGTCCTTTATATCTCCTTTATATCTTAGTGGTTGAAGCTCCCCAACAGCTCAAAGCACTCGGCCCTGGCAGTCACGCCCCAGCCATTTATCTATCCCCCAGAGGACCCCGTTATCGTGTCGCATCCCTCTCCCTCCCTATCCCCCCAAACCTGGAGTCAACGGTTTGAAACCGCTCTCCATCCAGTCATTGCGACCTTTAATGCCAGTATTGGTTTTGACATCGCCCTGATTGAGTATGACCTGACCGGCTCGATCGCCCATGCCCAAATGCTGGGTCATACTGGGATTATTTCCCCCGCAGAAGCAGAGCAACTGGTGCAGGGATTAGAGCAGATCCGTCAGGAATATCGCCAGGGGCAATTTCAACCGGGGATTGAAGCCGAGGATGTTCATTTTGCCGTAGAACGGCGGCTGACCGAGTTAGTGGGCGATGTGGGGAAGAAGCTGCATACCGCCCGATCGCGCAATGACCAGGTGGGCACCGACACCCGCCTCTACCTCCGGGATCAGGTGCGGCAAATCCAAACCCAGTTACTGGCATTTCAGAAAACCCTGCTGGATCTCGCCGCCCAGCATGTGGAAACCCTGATTCCCGGCTATACCCATTTGCAACGGGCACAACCCCTGAGCTTGGCCCATCATCTGATGGCTTATGTGGAGATGGTGCAACGGGATTGGGAACGGCTGGAGGATGGCTATAAACGATTAAATACCTCGCCCCTGGGGTGCGGGGCCTTGGCCGGAACCTCTTTCCCTATTGATCGCGCTTACAGTGCTAACTTGTTGGGCTTCGATCGCATTTATACCAATAGCTTAGATGGGGTTAGCGATCGGGATTTTGCCGTGGAATTCCTCTGTGCTGCAAGTTTAATCATGGTCCACCTCAGCCGCCTTTCAGAGGAAGTGATTCTGTGGGCGTCGGAGGAATTCAGCTTTGTCACCCTGCGGGACAGTTGTGCTACTGGATCGAGCATTATGCCCCAGAAGAAAAATCCGGACGTGCCGGAGTTGGTGCGTGGTAAAACCGGGCGGGTCTTTGGCCATCTTCAAGCCCTGCTCGTGCTGATGAAGGGACTGCCCCTGGCCTATAACAAGGATCTTCAGGAGGACAAGGAGGCCCTGTTTGATGCGGTGAATACGGTCAAGGGCTGTCTGGCCGCCATGACGATCCTGTTCCAGGAGGGGTTGGAATTTCGTACAGCGCGGTTGGCCGCAGCGGTGGAATCCGATTTCTCCAATGCCACTGATGTGGCCGACTATCTGGCCGCTAAGGGGGTCCCTTTCCGGGAAGCCTACAACCTGGTGGGGAAGGTGGTAAAAACCTCGTTGGCCCAGGGCAAGTTACTCAAGGATTTGACCCTCGATGAATGGCAGGCGCTCCATCCTGCCTTTGCTGAGGATATCTATGCTGCGATCGCGCCGCGACAAGTTGTTGCTGCTCGCAACAGTCTGGGGGGGACTGGGTTTGAGCAAGTACGGCAGGCGATCGCCACCGCCCAGGAACGCAACCACACGCTGCTCAGCCAGATGGGCGAATAATATGTAGCGAGATTTAGCCTTTTCTTGCGTTTAATCTCAAACCCTCAAACATCCTTGATATTACTTATTAAAGTGTAAACCCATTGGTCAAAGCGAGTGGGCTATTATTTGACCGTAGTTTCATTGAGATGTGGCGAGGAGTGCCTGCTCAACGACGATCGAGGAATCTTTTATGATTGCGACTGCTCCTTCTGGAAATCAGCTCAATTTAGACGCCATGCGCTTTGGACGCCCCAACATTTGCGGTTGGGAAGCGGATGTCCAGGCACTTGTGCAACATAATGATCCGATTTTTGCTCCCCACTCCAACATTAATCTGGATCAGGTAACGGCAGCGTTTGCCTGTGCCTTGCACATGCATCAACCTTCGATTCCAGCCGGAGCGCATGGTGAGGTGATTTGTAACCTGCAATATATGTTTGAACACCAGGGCGAAGGCGATAACCACAACGCCGGCACCTTTGCCTGGTGCTATAGCCGGATTGGGGATTTTATTCCGGAACTCGTCCATAACGGTGCGAATCCGCGCATCATGCTCGACTACTCCGGCAATTTGCTTTGGGGATTGCAACAAATGGGTCGGGATGACATCCTCAATAATCTCAAACGGATTACCTGTGACATCACGTATCATCCCTACGTGGAATGGTTAGGGACCATGTGGAGTCATGCGGTGGTTCCCTCTACCCCCATTCCCGACATTAAATTGCACATGCTGGCCTGGCAACATCATTTTGCCGGCATTTTTGGAGCGGATAACCTGCGTCGGGTTAGGGGATTTTCGCCCCCCGAAATGCATTTGCCTAACCATCCTGATACCCTCTACGAATACATCAAGGCACTGAAGGAATGTGGCTATCGCTGGTTGATGGTTCAGGAGCATTCGATCGAGCGTCTGGATGGATCGGGGCTGCGCCATGAGGATAAATATGTGCCCAATCGCCTTGTATCCCGCAACTCAAAGGGTGAAGAGATTAGCATTACGGTGTTGGTGAAAACCCAGGGGTCGGATACCAAATTGGTGGCCCAAATGCAACCCTACCACGAGGCCAAGGGACGTGGACGGCAGCCGTTGGGGGGGCGGGAAGTTCCCTCCTGTGTTACCCAGATCGCCGATGGTGAAAATGGCGGTGTGATGATGAATGAGTTTCCTCGTAATTTCCACGGTCCCTGGTATGAGATCAAGGATAATGGCCGGGGGGCAACGGGGGTTGTGGGTCTGAATGGGACAGAATATATTGAACTTCTGGAAGCTAAAGGGGTTAAGCCAGAGGATTATCCGGTGTGTCAGGCCGTGGGGCAGCACAAGATTTGGCAGCGGGTGGATCCCGATCGCGCTACTCCGGAGGCGGTTGCCAAGGCGATTGAGGATCTTAAGGCCAGTGATCACACCTTCCACATGGATGGGGCTTCTTGGACCAATAACCTGAGTTGGGTGAAGGGGTATGAAAATGTGCTGGAACCCATGAATCAACTGAGCGCAATGTTCCATCAGAAGTATGATCCCCTGGTGGCCCAAGATCCGTCGATTACCCAAAGCCCGGATTATCAAGAAGCGTTGCTCTATAACCTGTTGGTCCAGACCAGTTGTTTCCGCTATTGGGGCCAAGGCGCTTGGACCGACCATGCCCGTGAACTTTACCGTCGGGGTGAGGAAATCCTGAAGCGTTAGGCTAGGGCGATCGAGACTCGCTCACGCCAATTGCGTACGGTTTGGGAAAGTGGGTTGCCATGCGATCCACTTTTTTGGATTTTGGTTGTGGTGACGCCTGCGTGGATGCTTCCCCGGCTTAGCGTTTCAAGGTGGGTCAGGGTTAGCCTCTCACCTGCGGCCACTTTGGTAAGCTACCATAAGCAGCGGACACCCTTCCTCGCAGTGGGGGCAACGATGATCGAGGTTGAACATCTGAGTAAGGTTTATCGGGATACGCCCGCGATTGCCGATGTGACCTTCCAGGTTGAGGCAGGCGAAATCCTGGGGTTCCTGGGACCCAATGGAGCGGGCAAAACGACGACAATGCGCATCCTCACAGGCTATCTACCAGCCTCCAGCGGGACGGCTCGGATTGCCGGTTACGATGTCCATGAAGACTCAATGGCGGTGCGTCAGCGCATTGGCTATCTCCCGGAATCGCCCCCCCTCTACGGTGAAATGACGGTGGAGGGGTTCCTCGATTTTGTGGCCCGTCTTAAAGGCGTTCCGGCGGGCGATCGTCCGAATCGGGTTAACTCAGCGATCGCTCGCTGTAACCTGGTGGAACGACGGACCAGCCTGATTCGCAAGCTTTCTAAAGGCTTCAAGCAACGGGTGGGCATTGCCCAGGCGATCGTCCATGATCCGCCTGCCATTATTCTCGATGAACCGACAGTCGGTCTCGACCCCCGCCAAATTATTGAAGTCCGCAACCTGATCAAGCAACTGGCTGGTCAGCATACGATCATCCTCTCCACCCACATCCTGCCGGAAGTCAGTATGACCTGCGATCGGGTGGCCATCATCAACCGGGGCCGCATCGTTGCTACCAACACCCCCGATAGCCTGCTTAGCCAACTGGCAGCAGGCATGGGCTACGAGTATGAACTGGAGATTGCGGGCGAATTGCCAACGATTCTCGCTTGCCTAGACAATGTACCAGGGGTTGAGTCGGTTACCCCCCTGCCCTCGGTTGCCCATCCATCTTCAGCCTCATCCAGCGATCGTCAGGTGCTCAAAGTGACCTGTCAGAGTGGGGTTGAAGCAGGCCGCGAGATTGCTACAGCCCTAGTCAGCGCCAACCTGGGCCTGTATGAGATGCGTCGCAGCCGTGCCAGCCTCGAAGATGTGTTCCTGGAACTAACGATGGAAGAAGCCCCCCCAACACCCATGCCAGGGGATGAGGCGATCGTCTCGGAATCCTCCCCTGAGGCATCCGACAATTCCCCTCCTACCCCTGAAGCCACCCCGGCGGACGATCAGAACTCAGTTTGAGAAGTGATTTGGGAAGTTTAAATTTTAAATAGAAATGAGCAATTACTTGACGTTGGCTGAGCCTTGCCAGATGACCCATCCGAGTTGACCACTGTTGACCACCATCGAAGCAACCCTATCGTCCTGCACCCCCCCCTTGGCCCAGCTTGCCACGATCGATACCTAACGATCTCTAACCCACCTTTTCGCTTTAACTTTTACCCTTTGCCCTTTGCCCTTTATTAACCTTTGGCTTATGCGGATTGTTGTTGGCAACATCATGGCGATCTACCGGCGCGAGTTGCAGGGATATTTTGCCTCGCCCTTGGCCTACGCGATCGCGGGAGCCTTTTGGTTTCTCAGTGGCCTATTTTTTGTCCTCATTGTGCAAGGGGCACTGATGCAATCATCGATGCTGGATATGCAGCGGCAACAAATGGGGGCCAATGCTGTCCCCCCCTTTGATGTGCCCAGTATTGTACTGGAGCAGTTTTTAGGCGTGATTAGCTTCATCATGCTGGTGATTCTGCCGATGTTAACAATGGGGCTATATTCAGAAGAACGCAAGCAAGGAACATTGGAATTACTGGCAACTTCACCGATTACCAATTGGGCTGTGGCCCTAGGTAAATTGTTAGGAGTCCTCACCTTCTTTGTGACGCTGCTGTTGCCAGTGTTGATGTATGAGGCGATCGTCCTAACGGGAGCCGAGCCACCTTTTCCCGGCACGGTCTTCTGGGTTGGACATCTGGGCTTATTGTTGTTGGCAGCGGGGGTATTGTCGCTGGGGATGTTTATCTCTTCACTGACTGCAAGCACGATTCTGGCGGCGATTCTGACCTTTGTGCTGGTGTTTTTCCTCTGGGTGTTGGATGCGATCGGACGTAATCTGAGTGGTCCAATCGCTGAGGTATTTGGACACCTATCGCTGTTGCGTCACTTTGATAACTTTAGCCAGGGCATTCTGGAGACCAGTGCATTGGTGCTGTTTGCCAGCTATATTTTTCTGGGGATCTTTTTAACGGCTCAGTCGATCGAAGCCCTCCGGTACCAGCGATCGTAAAATGCTGTTTTCACTCCGGCGATCGCGGCCCCCCCTCCCCTGTACTCCCGCCCTAAGCCCTAAGCCCTAAGCTCTATCTCCTAATCTCTCATTTCCTACTCTCTGTTGGCATTAACGTCCCCATGAAAACCAAGCGCTGGCAAGGGTCAAAATATCTCCCATCTGTCTTCTGGTTGGGACCGATTTCCCTAATCATTGGGGTTTCCGCAGGCGTTGTCGCCGGGACCTGGGTACCAATTCCCCTCATGTTTTTAATCGGGGGGGGCATACTCATCGCGGGTTGGCTGTGGTGGCAAACCAGTGCAACAACCGGTTTCTGGGGACGACGATCGACCCAGGCAGGCACTAATGCCCTGCTCAGCACCCTGGCTGTCCTCGTCATTTTGGGCCTGATCAACTTCCTCGCCGTGCGCTACTCAGCCCGGTTTGACCTGACAGAAACCCAGTTTCACTCCCTTTCACCCCAGTCACAGGAAGTGGTGCGTGCCCTTGAACAACCCGTGAAGGTGTGGGTCTTTACCCGTCCGCCTAATGCTCAGGATCAGGCACTCCTGCAAAACTATCGTCGCAACAACCCCCGCCAGTTTCAGTTTGAGTTTGTTGACCCCCAACAGGACCCCGCCCTCGCTCGCCGGTTTCAGGTGACAGCCCCTGGGGATGTTTATCTGGAAATGGGCGATCGCAAGCAATTTGTCCAGAATCTTCAGAATGAACGCCTCTCGGAAAGCCGCCTGACTAATAGTTTGTTGCGCACCACCGAATTCCCGACGGATCACGTCTACTTCCTCCAGGGACGGGGACAGCGATCGCTCGATCAACTCTCCCAAGCCGTGACCCGGTTGGGCGATGAGAATTTCGTCAGTGAGCCGCTCAACATCGCCCAACGGATTACTGCCGGTCAACCGCCCATTCCCGAAAATGCAACCGTGATCGTGATCGCAGGAGCAGAGCGATCCTTATTCCCGCAGGAAGTCGATGCCTTAAAAGCCTTCCTTGATCGGGGGGGAGGGCTGTTGGTTATGGCTGATCCCAATACTGATCCGGGGTTAGATCGCCTGCTGGAGGAGTGGGGCGTGACCCTGGACCCCCGCTTAGTTATTGATGCCACAGGGGGAGCCGTTGGTCTGGACGCCAGTGGCGGCATTGTCGGGTTCGGCCCCACCGCCCCGCTGGTGACCGATTATGGTACCCATCCCATTACCGCCAACTTTCGCGGGGGCAATTCTTTCTTCCCCTCTGCCCGTCCCCTGCGGCTGACGCCTAAGCCAGACGTGCAGCAAACTGAGTTGCTGTTGACCAATGCCCAAAGTTGGGCCGAGAGTGATCTGAGCCAACGCCAGGTGGAATTTAACCCAGGACCCGATACGCGGGGGCCATTGATCCTCGGTGCTGCCCTGAGTCGGCCAGCCACCCAAGCGGCAAACCGTGAACCCACAACCCCAGCTACCCCTTCCCCCAGTCCTGGTACACCCGAAGCGAAGGCCGATGATGCCAAGACCCAACCCCAGGCCCGCTTAGTGGTGATTGGCAATTCAGGTTTTGCCACCGACGGTTTCTTTAATCAGCAGTTGAATGGGGATGTCTTCCTCAATTCGGTCAACTGGCTCAGTAATCGTGAGGGTGCGGTGTTGTCAATCCGGCCACGGGAGACGACCGATCGTCGCCTGATCTTGACGCCTGCCCGATCCCGGTGGGTTACCCTACTGGCTTTGGTGATTTTACCGATCGTCGGCTTTGCGGCGGCGATCGGGGTATGGTGGAGGCGGCGATGAAACTGCAACAGACGACGGTGATTGTTTTGGCCCTGGCGGCAGCCCTAGGGGGCTTTGTCTTCTTTTATGAGGTGCAAAGCAAGCCCTATCGGGAGGAAGCCCAGAGCAAAGCTAAACAGATCTTCCAATTTAAGGAAACGGATGTTCAAGCTTTGACCCTCCGCACGGCAACCGCAACCCTAGCCTTTGAGCGGGTGCCGCCCAAGGCGGGGAATCAGCCAGCCGTTGAGACCAGCCCAGACGCCAGTGCAGAGGCCAGTCCGGAAGCTAGGCCAGACGCCAGCCCCCAACCAGCGACAGAGCAGCGCAAAACCGAGACCTCTGAGGCAACCCAGTGGGTAATGACCCAGCCGGAGCGCCAGCCTGCCAATACTGCCACGATCGCCTTCCTCCTGAATCTCCTGGCCACCGATAGCCCTAGCAAAACCTTCAAGGTGCCGCCCAGCCAACTATCCGAGTTTGGGCTAGAGCCGCCCCAGGCGACCGTTGAGGTTACCCTAGCTAACCAGCGCCGCCATACCCTGCGTCTGGGGACCCCCGATTTCAACCGCAGCGCCCTCTATGCCCTGGTTGATCCCCCAGCAACGTTGCCAGCGCAGGTGGAAGTGGCCTTAGTCACCATTAGTTTTGATACAGCGGTCAACCGATCGCAGGCGGAATGGCTGGCTGAGTCTTCCCCCTCCTCTGACTCGAACCCCTCCCCCGCATCCCCATCACCTACACCCCCAGCCACTCCCTAGGTCCTGGCAATCCGCAAACCTCCATAAACACTTGAGCAATTGGGGGGTCAATCAGCTCAATTCCTCAGTGGTTTCCGCGATAAATTAATGTCATTATCAGGTTAGTGCAAGTACCGCGACCCTACCTTAGCGGGGAGGTCGCAGACTCAGGGAGCATTTATGATCCAGGCTATGGCGCGTCGAGAGGACGATCGTCCCTCCGTTGTGCAATTGATCGAACAAGTCAAGACTCTGGGCCACATTAGCCGGGGTGAACATCGGCTGTTGACATCGGCCCTATTGTGCGACCCATCCCTTTCTTCCGAAGAGCGCCGCCAAATTAATCACCTCTTGGATGCCGTCCGTATGGGATGCCTAAAACTGAGTAGCTAACCGAGTAGCTAAGCCATTCAGCCATCGGCTCTAGGGGATTAGCCCGTTTTGACTCAGGAGCTTGACGAAGTTGCGTTTGCGCTTGTAGGTCTGGCTCAGGGTGGTCACGAGGGTATCGAATGCGGATGTGGGCCAGTGCCCGATCGCGCCATTGGAGCCAATTTTGCGCTTTTTCGGCTTGGGTTTTCAGCTTTTGATAGAGGGACAGACTGGGACTACGCTTAAAGTCTGTCCAGACGATCGCCACGGCCTCTTCTAGGCGTCCCGTCTGTTCGTAGGCATTAATCAGAAAATTAGCTAGCCGATCAACCGATCGATCAAAGCGTCATAGGCTGTCAAACCCGCCTCGCCTAAGCGGTGATACGATCGCCATATTGGGCGAGAGCATGGACCCGCCCCTCTTCAAAGTAGTAGACGCCGCGTTGAAAATAGCGATCGCCTGCCCGGTCCATCAAATAGTCTTCATCCAAGAGATCACTGAGCGTAGTCATGGCTGAAGCGTCCCAGAAGCGCTCGAAAGAAGTCGGTATCGGGCCGATGTCTAGCTTAATTGTTGCATTTCGTTGCAGGTTCCCCCCGTGAATTAGATCTTTCTTAACAGCCGCCTTAGGCATCCTGCTCTCTTTTCGATCAGGGAGTATGTCAAAATGGAAAGCATTGATAATGGGCAATACTGTCAGGAGACGATCGATGCCAATTGCGGTGGGGGTCATTGAAACCCAAGGATTTCCGACAGTCCTCGCTGCCGCCGATGCAATGGTGAAAGCAGGGCGCGTGACCCTGGTGGTTTACGATCGCTCGGAAAGCGGTCGTCAGTTTGTCGCCGTGCGTGGACCAGTCTCCGAGGTGCAGCGGGCTGTTGCAGCGGGGATTGAAGCGGGCAATCAGTTGCCGGGGGAAGGCAAGGTGATCACCCACTATATTGTGCCGAATCCACCAGAAAATATTGAAACTGTCTTGCCCATTAATTTTACCGAAGCCAGCTTACCCTTCCAGGTTTAGCCCCTAGTATCTGTCAGTTTACTGATAGGAATTATAGCCTTTTCTTATCAGTAAGCCAGACTTTTCTAGAGGGCATCGGGGATACGCGTCTAGGGGGGAATTTTAAGCCGATTAGACTCAGTGATTAGAGACCAACGAGCCACGGTTCATTCCCCCACAGAATGTCCTCAGAATGGTTGCTAAACGTCCATGTCATACCGACAAAACTTTATGTCATAAATTGCCTTGATATCCGTACAATTAGGATTAAACGATCGCTACTAATTATCGCTGTCTAGCTAGGGAGTTAAGAAGATGCCAGAGGCCGTTGGATCACTTGAGACAAGAGGGTTTCCCCCCGTACTGGCGGCGGCGGATGCAATGGTAAAGGCAGGCCGGGTAACACTGGTGGGTTATCTACGCGCCGGGAGTGCCCGGTTTACGATTAATATTCGTGGAGACGTTTCAGAAGTCAAAGCGGCGATGGAAGCAGGGGTAGAAGCAGCGAAAAACACCCCCGGTGGGGTTCTCGAAACCTGGGTAATTATCCCCCGTCCCCATGAGAATGTGGTCGCTGTATTGCCGATCGACTTTAACGAAGAAGTGGAACCCTATCGGCAGGCGGTGGAAACCGTGCGCCTGATTCCGGGTCGGTAGAATGAGGAACCACCAAGACACTAAGTGCCCCAAGAAACACCAAGGACTTCGTGCTTCTTAGGTGCTTCTTAGTGTCCTTTGTACCTTTGTGGTTCAAAAAACAGTTCTCGATCCCGCAACTAGATATTCAACCGCTCATAGACCTGTTCGAGGTGACGCAGGTGGTATTGCGGATCAAAGCAGGCCGCAATCTCCTCAGCCGCTAGGTATTGCGTCACTTGGGGATGGGCCTGGATCAGCGCTTGGAAATTGCCCTCTGGCTGATTCCATGCCTGGTGGGCACAGGACTGGACGATCGCATACGCCTCTTCCCGCGATAACCCTTTTTCCACCAGTGCCAGCAACACCCGCTGACTGAACACCACCCCCCCATAGCAGTTCAGATTGCGCTGCATATTCTCTGGGTAGACCAGGAGCGTATTCACCAAGTCCGTCATCTCCACCAGCATGAAGTGGGCCAGGATGCAGCAGTCGGGCAGCATCACCCGCTCCACCGAACTGTGGGAAATATCCCGCTCATGCCAGAGGGCCACATTTTCCAACGCCGCGATCGCATGACCCCGCAGAATCCGAGCAACCCCAGTTAAGCGTTCCGAGCGAATCGGATTGCGTTTGTGGGGCATCGCCGAAGACCCCTTCTGACCCTTGGCAAAAAATTCTTCAACTTCGAGGACATCCGTCCGTTGCAGGTTACGAATTTCCACCGCAAAGCGCTCGATCGACGCCCCCAACAACGCCAGCGCCTGGACATAGTTGGCATGGCGATCGCGAGAGATTACCTGGGTTGAAGCCGTGTCCGGCGTTAACCCTAGCTTCTGACACGCCAAGGCTTCCACCTTCGGGTCAATGTTAGCGTAGGTCCCCACCGCGCCGGAAATCTTACCCACCGCAATCTCCTGGGCAATGGCCGTCAGGCGATCGCGGTGACGCAACATTTCCGCCAGCCAACCAGCCAGCTTAAACCCAAAGGTAATCGGTTCCGCATGAATGCCGTGGGAACGACCAATCATCACCGTCTGGCGATGTTGCTGCGCCTGGTGACGAATCGCCTGGATCAGACACTCCAACTGGGCCAAAATCACATCCAGACTGGCTACCAGTTGCAGGGCCAAGCCCGTATCCAGGACATCAGAACTGGTGAGCCCTAGGTGAATGTAGCGCCCTGCCTCGCCTACATATTCGTTGACATTAGTCAAAAAGGCGATCACGTCATGACGCACCTCGGCTTCGATCGCCTGAATCCGCTGCGGGTCAAAGTTGGCCTTCCGACGAATCGCCTCAACGGCCTCCGCAGGAATATAACCCAGTTCAGCCTGGGCTTCGCACACGGCAATTTCCACTTGCAACCAGGTCTTGAACTTGTAGGTTTCAGTCCACAGATCGCCCAGGGCGGGCAGGGTATAACGCTCGATCAAGGCTGTAATGCCCAATACAACCGCTTTATTGTAGCCACTTGTGCCCCCGCCCGGTACTACCTGAGAAAAAATTTCCCTTTTTCACTTCATATTTGACCCAATTACTATTTGGTTATATAATGACGTAAAGAATCATGAAGATTGCCCTGGTCCCTAGTGGCGATCCTCACCCCCGCTGTCATCCATGAAGGATAGAAGGAATTAAGTTCAGATGTATCATTTTAGTGCTGTGATTAACGCCACCTTCGAGGAGGCGATCGCCCTTGTGACCGAGGCGCTCAAGCAGGAAGGATTTGGCATCCTCACCGAAATTGATGCGCAGGCCGCCTTTAAGAAAAAGCTTGATGTTGACTTCCGGCCCTATCGCATTCTGGGGGCTTGTCATCCGCAAATTGCCTATCAAATGCTGCAAACCGATGATAAGGCGGGGGTGCTCTATCCGTGCAATGTGGTGGTGCAACAACATGAGGATGGTCAGGTAGAGGTGTCGGCGATCGATCCGCTAGCGATGTTTCTCATGCTTCACAGCCCTAAGGCAAAGGAGATTGCGCTTCTAGCGAGTGAGAAGATGCAAACGGTTATGGCACATCTCCAGAATACCCAGCACGTGGCTGCTTGATCAGGAATATATTGAGGGTTATCACCAATGTGGAAAGCATTAAATATTCTTCAGAAGAATCTGGTTTGGTCAGTCCCAGCCTTTATGACCGCCGGGATTATTTTTGGCTACTTTGTCAATCCTGCTCCACTTAAAGCCCTAATTGTGCCCCTGACCTTTCTCATGGTTTATCCCATGATGATCAACCTCCAACTAGCCAAAGTCTTTTCAGGAGGAGACTTTAAGCTACAACTAGTGACGCAACTGATCAATTTCGGCGTGATTCCATTCCTGGCATTTGGGGTTGGAAAATTATTTTTCCCAGAGCAACCCCTCCTGTTACTGGGTCTATTGCTTACATCGCTTTTGCCCACCAGTGGTATGACCATTTCCTGGACAGGGTTTGCGAAGGGGAATCTGAATGCGGCGATAAAAATGACGGTGATTGGGTTGATTGCCGGATCACTCGCTACGCCTTTTTATGCTAAATGGTTGATGGGGGCGGTGATTGAAATTCCCCTCATGGAAACTTTTCGCCAGATTGCGATCGTGGTTTTCTTGCCCATGCTGTTGGGATTTGCGACCAAGCAGGTTCTCATCCAGACAGTTGGAGCAGATAAGTATAATAAAAATCTGAAGCAGAAATTTCCGGTTTTCTCGACGCTGGGTGTTTTGGGAATTGTCTTTGTGGCAATGGCGCTGAAGGCCACTTCAATTGTTCAGAATCCCCTCAAGCTGGCTACCTTTTTCGTCCCTCTAATCATTATTTATGGCTTTAATTTTGTCTTGAGTACGCTGGTGGGTAAAAATTTCTTCGATCGCGGAGATGCGATCGCCCTAGTCTATGGCACGGTGATGCGTAATCTGTCGATCGCGTTGGCCATTGCTATGACGGTCTTTGGTCCGAAGGAAGGACCGGAAATTGCTCTGATTATTTCAATGGGTTATATTATCCAGGTGCAGGCGGCGGCCTGGTATGTGAAGTTGACCGATCGTATTTTTGGGCCCCCCTTAGCGGAGGTCTAGGGGCCACCTAAGAGGGGAGGGAGCATTCCTATAATCCTAGTGAACAAGAGGCCTAACCCCCTCGCCTGTCCCTAACCGGGCCGGGGAGTGCTGTAATAGATGCCATAACCCATGATGCCATAACATATTATGATTCCGGACAACGGGTGATCGCGCGTCCATAGGCCGGTTGTTTAGCAAAACTCAAGATCACCCCTCGCTTCGGCGCAGGTGTTTCATCAATAGCGATCAGTAGACCGCGCTCATTAAACGGAGGGTTGGGGCGAGGGGAGCGCGATCGGTTCCCCTCCTCCCAAGCCGGAAGAAGGGGGTTAGGGGATGAGGGGCTTCGGTTTAGTGATCCCTACCTACTTAGGACTGAATCGTAGGGCACTGAATCGATTAAGGTCCATTGCAAGTTAAGGGTATCTACTTGCAACTTGGTAAGCTTTGCGCCATCCTGGATAGACTCTGACGCTCTCACATCAAAGGAGAATGCTATGGCACGGAAGAGCCGCAGTACAAACCCATCCTCCGGTACCCCCGCCGGCAGTAAACCGAAAGTCAGTGGACGGTCTGCAGCCGCAACCAGTGCCGCGTCGCCAGCCGCTACTCCCCCTGTGAGCCAGCCGGATAGCTCCGCGTCAGCGGTACCGATCGTGCCCACCCCTGCCAGTCAGGTCCAATCGCCCCCTGTTGCCCAATCCGCTGCTCCAACCAGTACGGTAGACAGTTCCCCAAGCACACCTGACACTGCAGCTGCCCTAGACGCCTTAAAAGCGCAACTCGAACGCCAAAATGCGGAGCAGGCAGCCCTGCAAGCTCGCTGTGAAACGCTCCAGCAAACCCAACAAGCGCAAACGGCGACGATCGCCCAGTTGCAACAACAATTAGCGGAAAAGGTACAGCAACTCCAAGGGCAAGAGCAGGAGATTCAGACCCTAACAGCGGCCCACGCAACCCTGCAACAACAGCTAGCGCACCGCTCTAATGAGTTGGCAACGGCCCAGACACAATGGCAGGACACGCTACAGGCCAAAGAAACCGCACTGGCAGCAGCGACAACGGCTTACCAGGAAGCTCAGCAGGTTGTCCAGCAGCTTCAAGAAGAGGCCACGGCCCAAGCCCAGCTGATTGCGAGCTTGGAGCAACAGTTGGCAACGGCGACACAAGACGCCCAAGCTTTGCGATCGCAAAACCAGGAACTGCACGCACAGCTTACCCAACAGCAGGCGACGATCGTGCATCTGGAAACCCAGGTAGCAACTCTCCAGGCGGTTTGCGATCGTCACCAGGCAGACTCAGCCCAGTGGGAGTCGGCACAGCAAACCTTGGCTCAGCAGATTGCTAGCCAGAATCAGACGATCGCCGACCTTCAGCACCGTCTCCGCGACCTGCAAAGTGCTGCAGCGATCGGGGACTTTTATCTACAAAAGTGGCAACGTCGCTAACACCCTGCCCCTCAAACAAGCCCCTTAACCTTAGGGCTTTGTGCGGATTATCAATTGGTAACTCGACGGAGTAGGATAAGAGCTGGGTTCAGTAAAACTGTGGTAAGTGATCGCCATTTTACCTGGGAAGTTAGGGGCGATCGGGGCAGCAGCGTTAGTGTACGGGAGGGGGTTGGTGTGGAAAAAGCAATTCGCGGACTGAGAAGTTTTAGGGCTGGGTATTTTTGCAGTCATCAAGACCTGTTTGAACAACTGGCTGATGGGCAAAAACCCAGAATCTTATTCATCGCCTGTTCCGACTCCCGCGTTGACCCTAACCTGATCACCCAATCGGACTTGGGTGAGTTATTTGTCCTGCGGAATGCGGGGAATATTGTCCCGCCCTATGGGGCCGCTAATGGGGGCGAAGGGGCCGCGATCGAGTATGCCATTCATGCCTTGGGGATTGAACAGGTGGTGGTGTGTGGACATACCCACTGCGGTGCCATGAAGGGACTCTTGAAATTGCACGCGATCGAAGAGTCAATGCCCCTGGTCCATGAGTGGCTCAAACATACCGAAGCCACCCGACGCTTGTTACTGGAGAATTATAGCCAGCGCGATCACGAAGAACTGGTTGAACTGGCGGTGGCGGAAAACGTCTTAACCCAATTGGAAAACCTGCGTACCTATCCAGTGGTGCGATCGCGACTCCACCAGGGTAAATTGAAGCTCTACGGCTGGGTTTATCAAATTGAGCGGGGCGAGGTGTTGTCCTACGATCCAGAGCAACAAGCCTTTGTTCCCCTTCACACCAGTATTCCGGCTTGCGATCTCCCCCAACCAACAGCTACGGCAACCCCTGCCCGCACTGCCTACGGGATGACCTGGCTCCCACCAGAACAAGCCGATCGCATCTATCGGGGATCGGCTCCGGTGCGCTAGTGCTTAGAAATCGGGTTTTGCTGGCGTCAGTAAAAAGGCGCGTTCCTCACCCGTAGCTGTTTTCCCGCGACCAACGATCTGCCCCCAGTCATTGAGGGCGGTGGCTCGTTCCAACGTCCACCCTAATTTTGGGTCAACAGCCAGGGTAAAATCACGCATCCCTGCCGGTGTCCATAAAAAAGCGCGATCGCCTGTGCCCGTATGTAAAGTGCCAATGACCTGGCCATGATTATTAATATCTGTGGCACTGCTGTCTACACCGAGCGCACCTAAACTCCGCAGGCCATCCTGCTCATCCCAAAGAAAAGCTCGCCAACCGTCGCTAGTACAGAGGTTCCCGACGATCTGACCCCAGTTGTTGAGTCCCGCTGCGATACAGCTGCGATCGCCCATTGGGATGAGTTGCCATCCCGTCCGTGCCTGCCACCGAAAAGTGTCATGGTGTTGACCTCGGTGAATACATCCCACCACTTGTCCGGCATCGTTAATCCCCATCGCTCGGCTCCAGTTAGGCCCGATCGCGACCAATGCATCAAGAGGTGCGCCAACCTGCCAGCAGAAGGCGGTATACCCCTCCAGGGTTTCCGTAAAGCCAACCACCTGTCCCTGATTGTTGATCGCAGTCGCGCGACTCCAACCTCCCCCCAAGGTACCCAGGAGCACCATACCCGCCTGAGGCGACCAGTAAAAAGCTCGATGGCCAGCACTCGTGGTGGTAATTCCAACCATCTCGCCCTCATTATTGAGACCGTAGGCATAGCTATCCTGCCATTCCGACCCAAGATTACTCAAATCCGTCAAGGTGTAGGTTGCGCCTGCAACTAACATCCTCTTCCCTACATCCAGCGCTGGCTTGAGATTGCCACTGCTCTGGATGGCTTTTGTTACACTGAAATTACCAATCGTCACCGGCTGCCTCCAATCCAAAAGTGCAACCTTATCGGCGCAACCCCATTTGTAGTCGCAAGCGTTAAAGTTGCAAGCACCAAAGCGACAAGTGCCAATGCGGGCATCTAGGAGGTAGAGCACACCCTCTGCTGCTTAGCCGACCTTCGCCAAACACAGTATGGCTTTAGTATCGACGATCGGCTGAGGTTAGGCAAGATCTAGCTTCTGGTTTCATCCCCCTAGTGCAGCGCATCATTTAATGTTGCAACGTTTATCGTGCTGGCTCTAGCCTGCAACGACTAAAGTCGTTACTACCAACGTGCGAGATTTTGTGTTGACTGCACTAGTTGCTTGGGCTGAGTGCGGCAACGCTTCCTTCCTCCCAGTCTACTGCTGCTAAGTAGGCAAGGGTTAAAAAACATCGTGGGATGACGAAATGTAAACTTTGCGCTATTTGCTCCTTAGGCCATCAGTGTTTCAATTAACGGGATCATGCCTGTGTACACACTTGCGAGTTGGGCATCGGTAATACAGTAGGGTGGCATCAGATAAAGCACATTGCCCAGAGGACGCAATAATAACCCCTGGTCAAGGGCGGCTTGGCGGATACGATGGGCAATCTGGTTAAAGTAACCAGGGGTGTCGGGTGTGACCAGATCCAGAGCGGCGATCGTCCCCATTACGCGCAATTTCTCAACTTGAGGAAGAGACTGGAGAGCGGGAAAGTGGCTGAGATGTTTGGCTTCAAGCCCCTGAAAAGCGGGTTGGAACTCTGCTAGCAGTTCTAAAGAAGCGAGCGCAGCGGCACAACCCAGGGGATTGGCAGTATAGCTATGGCCATGATAGAGAGC
>CAZHXN010000003.1:0-31549 GCA_964536415.1 uncultured bacterium | reverse complement strand
TGGATATCGTCGCTATAAAAGGCGTTGTAGATGGTCTCGGTACAGACGGTAACCGCCAGGGGTAAGAAGCCGCCCGTGATGCCTTTAGACAGGCAGATAATATCGGGAGCCACGCCCGCCCGATCGCTGGCAAAGGCCGCGCCAGTCCGCCCAAACCCGGTCATCACCTCATCAAAAATGAGCAATACATTGAATTGTTGGCTTACTCGACGCAGTTGTTGCATAAATTCAGGCCGACAAATGCGCATCCCACCGGCCCCTTGCACCAGGGGTTCAATAATAATTCCCGCATAGCGATCGGGATTTTGGATCAAAGCATTTTCCAGCTTATTAATCACTAGCGATTCCCGTAGGGATGCCTCCTGATCCTGGAGATGGGTCGCCGGGAAAGGGAGAAATTCAACGTCAAAAAGCAGATCGGCAAAAGCTTGGGAAAACGGCGATCGCGAACCCACGGACATAGCTCCAAAGGTATCCCCATGATAGCTGCCCTCGAAGGCAATAAAGGTGGAGCGTTTCTGTCCTAAATTGACCCAATATTGGTAGGCCATTTTTAAGGCAACTTCCACCGCAGTAGATCCGTCATCGGAGAAAAAAACTCGACTCAGGTTACCCGGCAACAGTGCTGTTAGTCGTTCAGCTAACTGTTCAGCCGGATCGTGGGTAAACCCGGCAAAGATGACGTGTTCTAGTTGTTGCGCCTGTTGAAAAATTGCCTGGGCAATCTTGGGGTGGGCATGACCATAGAGATTGACCCACCAACTGGAAATACAATCGATAATTCTTCGCCCATCTTCTAGTTCTAGCCAGACTCCTTGGGCTACTTTTACCTTCAATGGTTCTAGTGCGGTTTTGGCCTGGGAGAAGGGATACCAGATATGGGGATGCATGAAATATTAACGCAAATCGAGTTGAGAGAAGGCTTGCTTCAAAGTAGCAGGGTTAATGGCTGCTAATGGGGGGACTTGACCAAGAATTTTGACCTTGCCATAGTGGGCGATCGCCCGACAATTTTCAATATTTTCTGGCCCATTGACTATGATACCAAGGATGGGAATCTCAAACCGTCGTAATTGGGCGATCGACAACAGGGTATGGTTAATCGTCCCCAGGGTACTACGGGCGACTAGACAAACGGGTAGCTGCCAAGCGGCAATGAGATCAATGATGTAATGCCGATCGTTAATCGGGACCATTAAGCCCCCGGCTCCTTCCACAATTAAGGGTTTGTGGGCAACCTGGTTGGGTAATTGCAGATCGGCTAGGGCGATCATGACACCATCGATCGCCGCAGATAGGTGGGGCGAAAGGGGCTGGGTTAGCCGAAAGCGTTCCGGTAAAAAGTGATCGGCATCCAGTTGGGTAACCTGCTTCACATAGTCGGTATCCGTGATGTCCTCTAAGCCCGACTGAATCGGTTTCCAGTAGGTGCCATTGGTCCCAGCCAGCAGCATCGCTGAGGTGACCGTTTTCCCAACATTGGTATCAGTACCCGTGACAAAGAAGCGATCGGGCCAGCCAGAATTATTCATAGGGTGATCCCATAGGCATTACTTTAATGATTAACGCTGAGGTTGTATTGACGTAAATGACTCTCAATATACCTCGTCATGGCTGCCAATATCTACAAACACAGCTTTTCCATCTTCCGTAAAGTAGAACAACACCCTTTCATTAAAATCCAGGCTAAAACTCCAAAGTTCCTTGAGTCTTCCCGATAGCTTATGGGTTTTCAAACTTGGATCAAATGGATTGACCGTGAATTGCTCCAGCTTTTGCCAGAATCTTCTCGCGGGATCAGCATTGGGTGCATCTCACTTGTACGACCCTCACCCTAAATCCCTCCCCCAGAACGGGCGAGGGACTGGCCCATCCGGCTCCCCTTCGCCCCATCCCCCCGCAAACGGGGGGTTAGGGGGGCTGGGAGCAGGGGTTGGGGGATGAGGGCCGCATGTTGCCCAACTGAGATGCTCCCTCAGCATTCCCTTTGATTCGTTTTTTGAAGGCTCGTTTAAACGGGGAACTGAAACTAATCTCCATAATTACTCTTCAATCAGTTGTTGTAGTTCCCTGATGTTTGCGGAAAATTTCAACTCAGCTTTTTGTTGCTCAACCTGTGCCAACTTAAAGTTATTGTACATTTCTTCACGACGTTCTTCATGAAGGTATTGCTGCAAAAAAAAATTGAATTTCGCGCTTCTCGTCAGCGGAAAGATCTTTGATGGCTTCGACCACATCACTAAAAGTCATTGTTTCAAAACCTCGTCACGTTGCTTAAAATACTTTACTGTACTGCTGATCTTTTTGAGTTTAAAACTGGGATCAGTATGGCTTTTTCTCATCTTAGCTCATCAACAGTGGGCTGGCTAAACCTTAAATTTAGATAGGGATTCACTCAGGTTAAGGGGGAACCTGGGCGAGGAGGAGGGTAATCCCGTAGCTTATGATCACGGGCTGGGAGTGCCGATCAAGGTAGCGAAGCAACTGGCGGAATTGAGCCGTTGTTAACTGGCGATCGTGGGCCGGGGAGTGGGCACCGATCGCTTTTAAGCTCCGGAAAAAATCTGCTGCACGGGGATAAGCGCCGGACGCCATCTCTTGCTGACACTGTAACGCGATCGCTGGATGACTGAGACCCTTAACCAGGGACGCCGTATGCGGTAACGGATTGGCCGTAAAGGGTAGGGCGAGGGTCTGGCAGGCTAGCCGCCATTCGGGAAAACTGCGATCGTCAGGAAAGGCGACTAATAAAATCCCACCGGGTTGGAGCCACTGGAGATAGCGTCGCAAAGCCACCAGAGGATCGCTAAACCATTGAATCGTAAACCCTGTGACAATCAGGGCATAGGGATCAGCAACCGCGATCGCGGCCTCGCCATCCAGTTGCCGAAAGTGGAGGTTGGCGAGTGGGCGATCGTCCGGCTGCACCTGCTGCTGACAAAAGGCCAGCATGGCGGGGGATAGATCCGTAATTTCCAACGCACGATCGGGGAAATGCGCGAGTAACTGTTGGGTAATCAAGCCAGTCCCGCACCCAATTTCCAAAATGCGCCCCGGCGGCAAAGCGCTGGGCTGGTCCGCCAAAAAACGCTTCAAAAACACCATCAACTTGACCGCATACTCGCGCTGCACATGGGCATACTGGTCATACCGAACAGCAGCCTGCCCAAAGGTAGCCGCGATCTGGGCGTTGCGGTCCGTATCCCCATCAGACCGACCCACGATCGCTGACTTCATACTGCCCAGATGGCCGATAACGTCGGCTGGAACAGCGACCAACACGTCTCCAAGTGGGTAAAGGGGAGGGCATGGCCCCCAGCGAGCGGAATATACTGACAGGCTTCTGAGGGGCACGATCGCGTCCCGTCTCCCTTGGCCAATCGCACCTGTTCCCATAGCTGCTCCGCCTGGGTAACAGGTACAATCTGATCCTGTAATCCTTGAAAAATTACGATTCTGGGAATTTGCGCCAGGAGGGCCACCGCTAACTGGGCTTGGTCTAGGGCCTGTAGGTCACGTAGGAGCAGGGCGGGGTTAAGGGTCGGCATTCGGGTGTCTGGAAGGGGTTCCGGATAATCGCAATTTTGGTAAAACTGGCGGAGGACCGTCAGGGGATCCAGTTCCAACTGTTTGAGCATTTGGCGCAGGACTAATTGCGATCGCCGTTGGGCCTTTGGCTCCGAGGGATGAAAAGACTGAAAGCCGCCAAAAATCACCAGCAGGTCAATATCCGTTAACCATCCCGACGCTTGCCCATCCGCGAGACCCCAATGCAGACCATAGGAATGGGTCAATAGAATCCGATGGCGATCCGGGGTCGAAAACGAGAGAGTTGGCCGTTCACCTGACGTTGCCGACAGTGCATTCCCCCAATAGCCGCGATCGTAGCTGTACCATTGGCACTGGCCCAACGCCAGAAACTGGGATTGCCAACCCTGCCAACACTGGGCCGTAAACCCCCAACCATGATAGGCCATCACTGCCAGCAATCTTCCCATCCCAATTTGTCAGCCTGACCAGGTGCCGATCGCCTCTAATAATAGATCAAGGTGTTGCGCCTGATGCTGGACGGTCACGACGAGCCGTAATCGTGAGGTGCCAGCCGGAACCGTAGGCGGACGAATCGCGATCGCCAGAATGCCCTGCGCTTCTAACCACTGGGCTAGCCCCAACGCCCGCTCCTCCTCGCCGAGCCAGATGGGGACAATCTGGGTATCCGACTGGCCCGTCTCGTAGCCCAGGGCCTGCAAGCGTGTCCGCAGGGTGGCCGCATTCGCTAACACAGTCTGACGAGCCGACTCTAGATGGGGCATCAGCTTGAGGGCTGCGTGCAAACTGCCAACGATCGGCGGGGGCAGGGCGGTTGTATAGATAAACCCAGGACACATATTAATAAGATAATCCCGCAGGGCTTGGGAGCAGGCCACAAACGCCCCAAAGCTGCCCCAGGCTTTCCCAAAGGTTCCCAACACCAGATCCACCCGTGGCTGCTGCGTCGCTAATCCCATCCCCCCCGGTCCCAATATCCCCCAGGCATGGGCCTCATCGATATAAAGAAGCGCACCATAGCGATCGGCCACTTGAACCAAACCCGCCAGATCCGAGCGATCCCCATCCATACTAAAGACACTTTCCGTGACAATCAGGACGCGATCGTGGGACTGTTGGGCCGCCTGCTGGAGTAAGCTTTCCAGATGATTAAGATCATTGTGACGATAGCGTTTGAGCCGCGCCTGACTCGCGATCGCGCCGTGTAACACACTGTGGTGGCTCAGGCGATCGACCAGAATCAACGAATGCTGAGTCAGCAGAGCGGGCACGATCGTTGCATTGGCCTGGAATCCAGAACTAAAGAGTAAAGCTGCCTCCCGGCCACAGGCTTGGGCTAAGGCCTGTTCCAACGCTTCATGAATGTCATAATTTCCCGTGACCAGGCGTGAAGCTGTTGCCCCGACGCCATACCGTTGGGCATAGTCCTGGGCCGCCGCAATCAGGACAGGATGGGTGGCTAAGCCAAGATAATCATTGCTACTGAAGTTCAACAGCCGCCGATTCTCTAGGGTAGACACGCTGCGATCGCCCGACGTCACATAGCCCGCCCAATTAGCTACCCGACTACCAGAGGCTAACCCTTCCCCTACCAAACCGGGCGGTGGACCCAGAACCCGGAGTGATCGCCAGCGTTGCGACTGTTGCCGTTCGACCTGCGCCCTCTGAATAAACTCAAAGCGATCGTCGGCGTGGTCCGATTCATTACGCATTGGTCTTGATACCGTCTTATCTGGCGGCGCTATCTATTATCTATAGAGAATTAATGGCAGCCCAGCCGTTGCGCCAGCACTTGCAGAGTGAGTATTTGCAGAGTAAGCAATTATGGGTGATTGCAGTACAGTAGGAGTGTCCTGAGTTTGCGGCAAAGCCTACTGTTCGTTCAAACTAACCCCAATGTAGACCTCAGGTCAGCCCTCTGGTACCTGACCCCTTAGTACTTTACTGTAAAACCGATGTTAGATTTTGGGAAAAATCGGCTAAGATGGGTGCAAGATCCTCAGAGGAGCTATATACTCGGTAAGTATCTTCCTCGGAGCTGTCTCGGTTAAGGTGTGAGGAAACGAAATGATAACGTCCAAGCTTTTAAGAAATTCGCTGCTGGCGGCCCCCGCCCTTCTCGGTGCTAGCCTTGCACTGTCGGCGACGGCCCTTGCCAACGAAACCCGTACCGAAGGGACAACCCTGGTTCCGACGGTTGAAACGGCTGCTCCTCTGGAAGTAGCCCAAGCACTACCCACCCTGTCCACAGATGCCGTAGTTGCCCAGCCCCGTGTTGAGTTCGTTGCCCAACTGGATACCTCAACCCTCGATCAAGTCCGGACCTACAGCCGCGAAGGTCAAGGTCAACAAGGGGTTGGTCAAGTTACCTCGGTGACCCAACTGTCCGACGTTCAACCGACCGACTGGGCTTTCCAAGCCTTGCAGTCCCTGGTGGAAAAGTATGGCTGTATCGTGGGTTATCCCGATGGGACTTTTCGCGGTCAGCGGGCACTGACGCGGTATGAATTCGCCGCTGGTCTGAATGCCTGTTTGGATCGGGTGAATGAACTGATTGCTGCCGCCACTGCTGATCTGGCCACTAAGGAAGATCTGGCAGTACTGCAAAAACTGCAAGAAGAATTTGCCGCTGAACTGGCTACCCTGCGCGGTCGCGTAGACAACCTAGAAGCCCGGACTGCTCAATTGGAAGCGACCCAGTTCTCCACCACCACCAAGCTGCGGGCGGAAGCCATCTTCGGTCTGAGTAATGCGTTTGGGGATGGAAAAGCTTATCCACCCTTGGACCAAGCGGCTGATTTTGGTTTTCAAGACAGTGACCTGAATCGCCGCAGTGTAAACGACAACACTGTCTTCAGCAACCGTCTGCGTTTGGGTTTAGCCACCACCTTTACAGGGGAAGATCTGTTGTGGACTCGGCTTGATGCAGGGAATACCAATGACTTCCTCCGGGCAACGGGGACGCCAATGGCAACGCTGAGCTATGCCTACGATAATGGCAACGACATTCAGCTTGGCCAGTTGTACTACAAGTTTCCAATTGGTGATCGTATCCAGATGACCATTGGTACTGCGGGTATGGATTTTGACGATATTTCGCCAACGACTTTCAACCCAGTTTACGGCGATGGTACTAATGCGATTTCTCGGTTCGCCGATCGCAACCCGTTTGTTTACCGCGCCGGTACCGGGTCCAACGCTGGGGCCGGGGTTAACTTCTGGTTTGGGAAAGATCGCAAGGTTGCTTTGACAGCGGCTTACTTGGCGAGCGATGCGGGTAATCCATCCGATAAGAACGGCCTGTTCAACGGTGACAGCACCATTGTGGGCCAGTTAATGTTTGCCCCCAGCGAGAGTTTGGAATTGGGCTTTGCCTACACCCACTCCTACTACCCCGGTGGTGATCTGCCCGGTTTGTCTGCGCTGACGGGTAGTTGGAATGCCAACGCTCCCTTTGGGCGCAGTGCAACGTCGATGAATACCTACAACGGTATGCTGAACTGGCGGATTTCGCCGAAGTTTGCCTTTGGCGGCTGGGTTGGTTTTGGGGATGCCCACAATGAGTCAGGGGCTAGCCGTAACGCTGATCTCTGGACTTGGGCAGCCGTGCTGGCTTTCCCCGACCTGGGTAAGGAAGGTAACTTGGGTGGTCTGGTGATTGGGATGCCGCCTCAAGTTACGAGCAATGATCGCGGTCGCTTTGAAGATGAAGATACTTCACTGCACATTGAGGGCTTCTACAAGTTCCAGGTGAATGACTTCATCGCCATCACCCCTGGTGTTTACGTGATCACTAACCCCAACCACAACAGCAATAACGATACGGTTTGGGTTGGCACGCTACGCACCACCTTCCAGTTCTAAACCCCTAACCGGAGCTAGCCATCGTCTAGTTCTGAGTTAAATTTGCAACCTCCCTTACCCCTGAGGGAGGTTTTTTCATGGCATAAATCTTAAACCTGCATACCCCAGTGGAGAACCGGGATATACTGATAGGGGCACATTGATAGAACAGGCCGTGGAACTTTCTTGTAAAAGTGAATACGCGCTCCTGGCGCTGCTGGAGTTAGTGGGGACCTATCAGAGTGGGGAACCCCTGCAAATTCGCCAGATTGCTGCTCAGCAGCACATCCCCGATCGCTATCTGGAGCAACTACTGGCAACCCTGCGCCGGGGCGGGTTTGTGCGATCGCAGCGGGGCGCAAAGGGGGGCTACACCCTAGCCCGTGATCCCTGGCAGATTAGTTTGTTAGAGGTGATCAATTGTATTGAGGGGCTGGATTCCCAGGCAGCCGATGCCAAGCAGGCGAGCCAGACGGTTGAGGGTACAATTATTCATGAGGTTTGGCAAGAGGCCCAATTGGCAGTGGATTCTGTCTTCCAGCGCTATACCTTGCAAGATTTAGCCACCCAACGGGATACCAGACGCCAACGTAATCTCATGTATTACATCTAGTCACCTTGCTTTCGTGGTCTTGCTATGGCCTTCCCAACCCATTACGACACCCTGGCGATCGCCCCCACCGCCACCCAAGCCGAAATTAAACACGCCTATCGCCAGTTAGTGCGACGCATTCATCCCGATAACAACCGGGAAACCGCAGACCCCGATCGCCTCACCCAAGTGAACGCTGCCTACGAAGTGTTGAGCAACCCCCGCCAGCGATCGGTCTACGATCGGCGCTTGCGGACACCGGGGCACCCCCTTGAAGAGAACTGGGCAGCACAACCCCAGCGCACTGCTGCCGCCCAACAACAGCATCAACAACAACGACAGCACAATCAGGCCAGCGATCAGCAGTTACAGGACTGGCTTCAGCAGGTCTATACCCCCGTTGATCGCCTGATCTACCGAATTTTGGCCTCCCTGGAGGCCCAGATTAATGACTTAGCGGCTGATCCCTTTGATGATGAGCTGATGCTGGCGTTTCAAGATTACCTGGAATCGTGTCGGTCGGATTGGCAGGCCGCTCAACACCGATTTCGATCGTGCCCTAACCCAAAACATGCGGCGGGTATTGCTGTTCATCTCTACTACTGCCTCGATCGTCTTGGCGATGGTCTCGATGAACTAGAAGCCTTTCCTTTTAACTACAACGATCAGCACCTACACACGGGGCAAGAATTGTTCCGCATTGCTGCCGGTTTGCGCCGAGAGGCACAGGTTGCCCTCAGCCACCTACACGGTGGATAAGGAGCCATCAAGCTGATCGCGAATCCTGTCTCCGCCGCTAGTAACCCTACTCACTGGTAACCCTACTCATCAGTAGGCAGCATCAACATCCTATCGGCTTTTGACCACATGGCTCAGCTTGGCAGGCAAACGCCTCTCACCCGAACAATTGCAAAATTGTGGGATGGAGGAACCCCCCATCCCCGTTTAGCGTCAGCTTGCCTATCTGGGTTAAGGCAGCGATCAGCACGTGTCATGTTTATAGAGCAAGGGCTAATTGTTTCCGAGTTAGGGTACTTTTCTCAATTCGATTGAAGAAGTGTTGCAGATCACCATCTTTGACTGAATTGAGGGTAAGAGCATTGGGTGTGGGAGCAGGTGCGGTTGGGTTAGAGCGTTGGCCCTCAACCGTCAGTACAGGCATTTCCTGCCAGCAGGTTCGACAGAACCAGTACACTTTCCCCTGTCGGACACGGCGGAGCATCAAGCTCGAACAGCAAGGGCAGCAGGTCATAACGTCTTTTACCTCGGTTTTGAAAAAAGCAATTCAGCACAGACAAGATCACATCAGCGGGGTATCGGTTCAGAGGGGTATTAGTGTGCGAGTGAATCTACTATTTCTACGCTAATTAGGGAAAATAAAGGTCTGATAAAGATTACTAAAAAGCAATAATCCGACATAGATGGACATATAACGCAATCTTAACCCGCTCTCATCCTTGCCCCCAGTCACAACCGTCGGGTAGGACGGATCCCTGGGGAATGGAGTACAGTACATATAAATGGGTTTCCATTGGCGTCTCGTTTCCCACTTGCCTATGTCTTCTGTCAAATCCCCGTTGATTGGTCTGACTGCGAACCAATTTCGCCATCCCCTGGATCTAGAAGCAACCAACGCGCTTAAGCAGTTGCCAGGGCTGGATTTGGTCATTCGTAGCTTTTTGGGGCCGATGGCGGAGCAGTTCCTCTATCTGGATAACATCGCGTCGGGGATCTTGGTGGGCGAACAGCAATTGCCCGACTTGCACCGTTTGTTACTGGAAGCCTGTCGCATTTTGGAACTGGACCCACCTCAGCTTTACGTCCGCCAAAACCCGGTACCGAATGCTTATACCTTCGCTATGCGGGGGAAGCAACCTTTCATGGTCATCCACACTTCTCTGCTGGAATTGCTGAATCCCGATGAGATCCAGGCAGTGATGGCCCATGAACTGGGTCACCTCAAGTGTGATCACGGTGTTTACCTAACGCTGGCTAACCTGATGATCCTGGCCGCCGGACAATTGCCCAGCCTGGGGGGGGCGATCGCCCAAAACCTGCAAACCCAGATTATGGAATGGCTACGCTGTGCAGAATTGACCTGCGATCGGGCTGCTCTGCTCGTGGCCCGTGATCCCAAGGTAATTATTTCCCTGCTGATGAAACTGACCGGCGGGTCCCCCAGTCTGGCCAACCAACTGAATGTAGAGGCTTTCCTCGCTCAAGCACGGGCCTATGATGCGGCGGCCCAAACCCCGATCGGGGAGGCCCTGCGGCAGGCCCACACAACCTCATTGACCCATCCAGTCCCGGTTCTCCGGGCACGGGAGATCGATCGTTGGGCGAATAGTCCGGCCTATCACCGTCTGATCCAGAGAGAGCGCGCACAATACCCTGGGAACCCGACCCCTAAGCGTGGGTGGCGGAATTGGTAATTGAGCTTGACTGGGGCGGGTAGGAAGCAAATCCGCGTGTACAGACCGCTGATTTCGGTGTAGGCACACAACTTCCGATCTTGTTATCAGAATAGCGGATAGCTTGATAATTGTTCTGAGTCTGCAATACGGGACAATGCTGGATAATGAGGGGAATTGCCTAAAGATGCATAGATAGGAATTCGTTATGGGCACCCCAAAATTAGTATGGGAACTGTTGAACTGCCCCAACTGAGGAGATTAGGCCGGTTACCAGCGCAGAATTAGTATCGTTCGCGGTACCCATTAGTTATTGGCCATTAATCATTTAATCATTGAGCGATTCCCAATCATGTCACCGAAAAACACGGCGCTCCAGTTTGTCATCCTACTAGGGGTCGTAAGTTTATGTGCCGACGCAACCTACGAGGGAGCGCGCAGTATTACCGGGGCCTATCTCGGTGTGTTGGGGGCGACGGGGGCGGTAGTCGGTCTGGTGGCGGGTTTAGGTGAACTCATTGGCTATAGCCTGCGCCTGCTCACGGGCTACTGGAGCGATCGCACCCGTCAATACTGGGGCATCACCACCCTGGGCTATGCCATTAACACCGCCGTAGTCCCCCTGATGGCCCTGGCCGGTCGTTGGGAAGTGTTGGCAGGGCTGATGATTGCCGAACGAACGGGTAAAGCCATTCGGACCCCCGCACGAGATGTTTTGTTGTCCCATGCGGCGATCCGAGTAGGCAAGGGGTTTGGTTTCGGCCTCCATGAGGCAATGGATCAGATCGGGGCTGTCTTGGGACCGTTGCTGGTGACGATCGTCCTGCTCTGGCGCGGGCACTATCCAGCCGGATTTGCTGTGTTGGTCATTCCGGCAGTTTTAGGACTCGTTGTCCTGCTGTTGCTGCAACGGTGGCATCCGAACCCCCGTGAGTTTGAACCGCCCCATCAGGATCTCCATACCGAGGGCCTACCCCGGCAATTTTGGGTGTACCTGGGGGCCGTTGCCCTCTTGGCAGCGGGCTATGTTGACTTTCCCCTCATTGCCTTCCACTTGCAACAGTCGGGACTGGAAACTCCGATCCAGATACCCTTGCTCTATGCTTTGGCAATGGGCGTTGATGCGATCGCGGCCCTGCTCTTTGGCTATGGCTTCGATCGTTGGGGGATAGCAACGTTGATCATCGCTATTGGCTGTTCCGTGGGGTTTGCTCCCTTAATTTTCCTGGGTGGGGCCAGTTTTGCTCTATGGGGGATGGTGCTATGGGGTATCGGGATGGGGGCACAGGAATCAATTTTGAAGGCAGTCGTTGCAGGAATGGTCACACCGGAACGGCGCGGATCAGCCTATGGGATTTTTAATACGGGCTATGGATTAGCCTGGTTTCTCGGTAGTGCTTTGATGGGGATTTTATATGACTTCTCTCTAACTGCACTGGTGATTTTTTCCCTATCAATTCAGTTAGTCGCAGCTATCGTTTTATGGTGGCTCATGCAACGATTCAGTATGAATTAGAATAAATTATGATGACTTAACATGAACACTTTGTCTACTAATAGTCTGCTCACAAAGGCTATCCACTATCTGCGCAGCAAGCAATCAAAAGATGGGGGTTTTTGTGCTTATAATATGGAATTTCTGGAAGAATCAAACCCCCACGATACATTTTTTTCTGTCCTGTCCTTCCAGGTAGTGGGTGAGCCAATTCCTAACCGCGATCGCGTCGTCCAATACCTGAAAGCTGCCCTTAACAAGGCACAGGTCTTTAACTACGCATTTTTTCCCTTGTGGACGCTGCACCAGATGGGTGAACTTGCGATCGATGATGCCCTGCAAGCCAGCCTCGCAGGTTTAACGATTCTGTTACCCGACCGCCCCAATCCGGAAGATGCCGGGGAAAATTTACGGTGGCTCCTGCGCCGGGTGCAGGCGAAAACTCTGGTAGGCAGCATTCCAGAACGCGAACAGATCCAGTCCTACTTTTTTAGTCTGTACCAGAACGGCAGTTTTGGCTGGTATCCCAACCTGGTCGAAACCTACCTAAGTTTACGGGTACTGCATCTTCTCGGCTATGATCTCCAGCAGTTGCCCGAAACCCGTCAGTTCCTCATGCGCCTCCAGGAAAAGGAAACCGGGTTTACCAATACCACCAATGGCCTGTTTACCACCTTAGAGGTTGTGTATGCGGGTGTCTTTGCCTGTCAATTACTGCGTGTCCCGATCCAGTATCCAGACGCGGTGATCCACTTTGTCAAACTTTGCCAAATGGGTAAGGGGGGCTTTGCCCGGATGCCCACGGGGTTGCCCGATATCGAGAAAACCTATCGAGCCGTGAAGCTTCTCACCGTGTTGGAGACTAGAAAGGATGCTGGACAAGCCTAGAGATGGGGGCTTGGACGAGAGCGTGTAATATAATTCGTGTAATATAATTAAATAATCACTTAGTAATTTAATCCTATCACCGCAGGTAGCAGCAAACGGCTATGAGACGACTTTCGGATATGGGCTTCTCCCGCGATAACTGGCATCGCAACGAACGGGGCGAGTATTGGGTAATTGCCCAGATGCTGCTCCTGCTGGGATTTTTTGTCTTACCCCCGCTGCGCCTGGGCACCGTGGTGCTCAGCCCCCCCTGGCTTTATCTCAGTTGGGGGGCAGCGGCCTTATGTGCGGGCATTGCTGCTGGCTTGATGGTGGGCGGTACATTGGCCTTGGGGGACAATCTGACGCCGTTACCCTATCCCAAGGAAGATGGAATGCTGGTGCGATCGGGGGTATATGATATCGTCCGGCATCCGCTTTACAGTAGTTTGATCTTTGTGGCTTTGGCGTGGTCGCTGTTTCAGATGAGTGGCGTGCATGGTCTGGCCACGATCGGGCTGTTCCTGTTTTTCAATGCCAAGGCTACGCGGGAGGAGGCTTGGTTAGCCAACAAGTATGCTGATTATTCAACCTATCAACAGCAGGTCAAGAAATTAATTCCCTGGGTTTATTAAGAGCACTCATCTTCCCCTTCTCGCCAACGCTAATCAAGGCTTAGTTCGATGTTGGCCAGGTTGAGAATTAGGTGTGATCTACGCTGTTGTGCGGCATCATCAACTAAAGTTCAGCTTAACTGCCCCGATTTTAACTATCGGCAACGATCGGGCAACCGCGCACAACCCCAGAAGCCAGTAAGGGTTGGGCACAAAAAGCATACTCTTCCACAATGCGATCGCCCAAGAGATGTTCCTGAATAATGCGTTCAATCACCGCTGGGGTCGCGTTGCGATACCAGGTCCCGTCGGGGTAGACCAGCAAAATGGGGCCTTGTTGGCAGACCCGTAGACAGTTGGCTTTGGTACGAAACACATAGCGATCGGTCACGCTGGTTTCAAGGCTCCGGCCCTGGCCTGGTGGAAACTGGACATCGGGGGGCAGCAGCGGATTCCCCGGTTCTGGGACCACGTCTAACTGGAGTTCATGGAGCCGTCGCTTCAGGTATTCCCAGGATTCCAGACTCGCTTCGCGATCGCAACACTTGGGTATGGTTGGATCTGCACAAATAAAAACATGGCGCTGGATTTGGGCAAGGCCAAGGTTTTCAACAGTTTGTACAAAGGTACTCAGGGTATTAGCATCGAGGCGATTAGGGGAATTGGGGGTATTCATAGGCTGGGGCGGGTAACTTGAAGGGAAGCAAGCGCTGTTGAGGAATCTTCCGTTAAGCTAGCACAGTGCGTCTCCTGAGGCTCAACTTTTTAATGCTGACACCTGATCCCGTGAGGGGAAACCCGATGACCATTCTTGACTTCATCCATTGGTTTGAAACCTGGGCACCACCCACCTGGCAAGAAAACTGGGATAACTCCGGTTGGCAAATTGAACCGGGCATTCTGGCGCAAGCACCAGGCGTCCTAGTCTGCCTCACCCCGACTTTGAGTGTGATGCACGAGGCGATCGCCCTAAAACAGGCGGGGAACCCCGTCAATTTGATTTTTGCCCACCATCCCTTAATTTTCAGTCCCCTCAAACGCCTACAAAGGGGTGACGCGATCAGTGATCTGATCGCCCTCGCCTTAACCCACCAGATTGGGGTTTATAGTGCCCATACCAATTTCGATCAGGTGGCCAATGGGACAGCTGCCGTTCTGGCTGAGGTGTTGGACCTGCAAGATGCAGCGCCGATCGTCGCAACCCAGGCGGATAATGGGTACGGTCGTGTCGGTTGCTTGCGCCCAGGGCGATCGCTACAGGATTTATTGCACCTGATGCAAGTCCGCCTCAATCCGCCGCATCTTCTGGTTTCACCGCTGGTCGATCGCCATCAACGGATTGATCGCGTGGCTGTGCTGGGTGGCTCTGGGGCCAACTTCATCCCAGCGGTGGCGGCAACGGGGGCACAGGTATACCTGACGGCGGATTGTAAATTTCACCAGTTCCAGGAGAGTCGCGATCGGGGCCTTATTCTTGTCGATGCTGGCCACTATGCTACGGAACGGCCTGCCTGCGCTCGCCTGGTGGAGATGCTCAGGCAACATGGGGTCGCCTGGGCCAAACTCAGTCAACAGGACGAGGACTTTCGGGTATTTGCCGACTCGGATGGACTAGGTACCCGGTAGGGCACGCAGCGCGGGCGGGAGGTGGGCGCGATCGCCCAGGCATTGCAGCAAGGGACCGTGGACATCAAATTTGACCACGCTGACGGAGGCGACGGGCATATCAATGCGATCGCGGAATCGGCCCAGATCAATCCCCAGCAGGCTACACAATAAAATCCGAATCGTTGCCTTGTGGGAAACGACCAGCACATTGCCGTCAGTGTAATTGTTCTCAATTTCGGCAACGACCAGGGAGGCCCGGCTAGCGACCTGTACGGCTGTTTCTCCCCCAGTGGGCGGATTCCAGGCGGGTTCAGTGAGCCAGCGCACATAATCTTCTTCGTACTGCTGCCGGACCGCCTCAACGGTCAAACCTTCCCACTGACCATACTCAATTTCGCGCAGACCCGCCCGTACCTGCATCTCCAGGCCGATCGCATCACACAAGGGTTGAGCCGTGGCCACTGTACGCCGTAGGGGACTGGCATACACCGCAGCCCAGGGCAAGTCCCGATAAGCATCGGCGAAGGCTTGGGCCATCTGGGTTCCTACCTCGGTGAGGTCGATATCGAGGACCCCACAGTAGCCGCCGGTCCGACTCGCGGTGGTTTCACCATGTCGGAGAAAGTAGATATTTAAACTCATGCATCACACTGGAGAAAGGACACTGAACTCGACCAGTCCCCCAACTGGCTATCTTGCCAAGGCGATACGGGAGCGTTGACTTGAGGTTGACTGGGAAGCCAGACATTCCACTAACTAACGTTTATCCTTCACTTTGACAAGTTTCCTAGACTGCAATCCCTGGCGAAAAGCCCACCCCCTGCGGACAGTTTTTGGTACCCTTGGATGACCAGCATGGATGACCAGCATGGGTTTGGATGGATTTCTCAACTTAAAGAAACCTCTGGGGTGGACCTCTCATGATTGCGTGGCTAAAGTGCGTCGCCTGCTCCAGCAAAAGCGCGTTGGTCATGGCGGTACCCTTGATCCTGCGGCTAGTGGGGTGTTACCGATCGCCCTGGGGAAAGCCACCCGCCTCCTCCCCTTCCTACCCACCAGCAAAGCCTACCGGGCCACTATCCTCCTGGGTCTGAGTACCACAACCGATGACCTGGAAGGGGAAATCCTCGGTACCTTTTGCGATTTGCCGCTGGCGCAGAAATGTTCTCCTCGATCGCTGACCTTGCCGGATATCCAATTAGCATTAACTCGCTTCCAGGGCACGATCACCCAAGTCCCCCCGCGTTACAGCGCCATTCAGGTAGCGGGCAAACGTCTGTACGATCGCGCCCGTGCGGGTGAGGTGTTTGAGGTCCCTGAACGCACGGTAACGATCACCGCTATTGAGATTGGAGACTGGCGATCGGTGTCACCCGAAACGCGATCGCGCCTCGCCGCCAACCCGGATTTACCCTGGCCAGAGTTAGGGGAATTAGACCTCAACATCACCTGTGGACCGGGTACCTATATTCGCGCGCTCGCCCGTGATCTGGGGGTAGCTCTGGGCACTGGGGGCACCCTAGCGGCACTGGTGCGGACTGAAAGTGGTGGGTTTCCCCTGGCGACCAGCTTGACGCTAGAGGCACTGGCCAGTCAACTGGCAGCGGGGACGTTTCAACCCTTAGTCATGCAGACTGCCCTACGGCATTTACCCGCGATCGTGCTCCCCTTGCCCTTGGCCAAACGCTGGTGTCAGGGACAAAAGTTACCGATCGCGGCCCTTCAGCACCAGGCCGATATCGCCGCAACGACGGGGGGGGATGCCTCTGCGGGAATCCGGGTTGAAGATGAATCCGGCCAGTTCTTAGGGGTTGGTGAGATCCAGGTGGGCGTTCGCAGCACATCTGCGCAGGAGAATCCCACCGTCTCGTCGTCGGACCTGCACGCCCCGCTCCTGGCAGCTAAAGTTGTCCTCCTGGGGCCAGATGCGGTTACCGCATCTGGTTGAGTGAGTATTCAGGCAGCACTCCCCCATCATGCCCGCCCTCATCTCAATCTCAGTACACTAGCAGTTGGGATGTCACGCACCCGTGATATCGCCGACGCTGCTTAACCTCTGTGCACTATTGATTGTCTTATGACTCCCCCACCGAATTCTCAACCCACGGTCACAACGTCCCCAACGCTCACTACCCGCCTGCGTAATCTGGTCATTGTGGGCATGGCGATCGTCCTCAGTGCGGCTCTGTTCCTGGGATTACGCACCCAAACCCAAACCGCCTCCCTGAGCAGCTTAGCGGCAGCCTCAACCCCTCTCAATGTGGCCTTGACCAATCAACAGCCGACCCTCATCGAGTTCTATGCCGATTGGTGTACCAGTTGTCAGGCAATGGCCAGTGATATCCAGACGTTAAAAACTGAGTATGGCGATCGCGTTAACTTCGTGATGCTCAATGTCGATAACAGTAAGTGGTTACCGGAGGTGTTGCACTACCGGGTGGATGGGATTCCCCACTTTGTCTTCCTCGATCGCCAAGGCGAGGCGATCGCCAGCAGCATTGGCGAACAACCGCGTCCGATCCTGGCGGCTAACCTGGAGGCTTTGATTGCGGGGGGACCGTTACCCTACAGCCAAGCGCTGGGTCGGATTTCTGAGTTTGATGCCACGATCAGGCCCGATGGGGAAAATACGGCCAATCCCCAAAGCCACGGGGCACAGGTGAAGAGCTAAGTTCGTTGGAGTTGGAACCACCAAGACACCAAGGACACAAAGAATACCCGAAGGGATACCTTGGGGGATCTTGGTGAACTTAGTGCTTTGGTGGTTTTAGCCGTTTAGTTTTAGCCATTTAGTCTGAAGTTTGAGATTGTCCCCGATGGTGAAACCGAATCCCCAGAAACAGATCATAGACAAAACTGAGGAAATCCTTCCCCCGCCACAAACCCAAGGATTGGTGACACCCCTTCGCATCCAGTAACGGCTGCGTCGCATAGTAGGCGGCCTGGTAGCGATACCAAGGGATCGACGGCCACAGGTGGTGAATCAGGTGATAATTCTGGCCCAGGATCAACAAATTCAGCACGCGGCTAGGATATACCCTGGCATTCTTCCAGCGATCGCGTTCCTGAAAGGGCCGATGGGGCAAGTAATCAAAGAACAACCCCAGCATCAACCCCACCACCAACGCCGGACAGAACCAGAAGTTCATCACAAAGCCGAGGAAGTCATAGCGGTACGCCGCATAGACAATCAGCCCGACCGCCAACCGCCCCAGAAACCATTCCAACAACTCATACTTGCGCCAGAGGCGACGTTTGAAAAAAAAGATTTCGTGGTAGAAGAACCGGGCTGCAATCAACCACAGGGGTCCCCCCGTCGAGACAAAGTGATCGGGGTCGTTATCGGGATCATTCACATGGGCGTGGTGTTGCATGTGGACCCGTGTGAACACCGGGAACGAAAAGCCTAACAGCAGCGCGCTGCCATGTCCCAGGCAGGCATTAACAACACGATCGCGATGGGCCGCAAAGTGGGACGCATCATGGATCACGGTTCCGGCTAGATGCAAGGCGAGGACATTCAGGAAAAAACAACACCAACCGGGCCAGCCCCACCGCCAATAGCCCACGGTCGAACCAATGGCGATCGCCACGGCGGCCAGGAACATTAGCAGCGTCGGGTTAACGGTACCGGGCGGATCGAGAAACTCCCTGGGAACCGTCAGGGGTTGCCTCGTCTCCGTAATCACATCCTCACAAGTGGCTGTACAAGTGGCTGTCAACTGTTGCACGTTCGACTAGACTGACTTCGTTAAACAGGGTGGACCGGGTGCGGATGCCCTGAGTCGCCTTCAAAAGGGGACCCATGAGGCAACGAAACGTTAACTTTTTGAAAGTTATTTATCCTTAGAGAGTATAGGATACGAAAGTGGGATACGGATAGTGATCCCCTAGCCGGATTCGCGATACGCCTTCAGCGTCGCCCAGCGATCGTGGGTCCACCACCGCTTATCGTTCTGAGAGAAACTATGCAGGATTGGTTACCCGCCCTTGTCTGGACCGATTATCGCCTCGCAGTTTTGGTGACCGTGAGCTTTCCCCTCGCCTTGCTGATTTGGGCAGCCTTCCGGCGGGCCGAGGCCGTCCAGCGGTTGCTGATTATCTACTGGCGGGTGGCTAGTTTATTGGCCATTACGGTGTTGTTGATGGTTGCGGCCCTGCCGATCAGCTACCTCACCAGCTTCTTGGCGCGAGTCCTGATTCCCATTAGCCTGTGGTTTTGGGTGGACTTAAACGAAGAGATCGACGACCTGCCCAACAATTCCTTCAAACTCACCGTCACCTCTTGGCGCTGGGGGATCACCGCCTACTGCATTGTCGGTGCCCTGTTCCAGATCACGTCCCTCCCCTGTGCCCTGATGACGAAGGATGCGATCCTGACGAATCCATCCTGTCGCATCTGGTTGGATGCACCGTGGGGCTTCAAAGAAGTCTTTCTTTCCAATAGTGGTGATACGTTCCTCGGCTTTTGGGGCATTGTGGGTCTTGTGATTTATATCCTCTACCTGGGGCACTTTGTGATGTTCCGGTTGGGCAAGCAGGGACGGACAGCCGTCACCAGTTAAGCCCCCCAGCAACCATTGCCTCTGGGAACAAGCCCCCCAACCCTTGTTAGCCGATCCAGCGTTGTTACCGTTTGCGTCGCTCGTGGATCAGCCTAACCCAGAGCAATGGCTAACCGAGATTGCCCAACGGCTACGTCAGCTAGAATCGGAGCAAGAGCGTCAGCAGGTTTCAAGCTACGTGCAGTTGTTGGCCGGCTTAAAATTTGACAAGGGATTAATTCGTCAGATTTTCCAGGAGGGCATTATGCGCGAATCGGTGATCTATCAAGAAATTTTCCAGGAAGGGGAACGTAAGGGCCTCCAAGAGGGGGAACGCAAGGGTCGCCAGAAAGGCCGCCAGAAAGGCCGCCAGGAAGAAGCGATCGCGCTCACCCTGCGTTTAGTAAAGCGTCGGTTGGTGAACTGGACCCCGATCTGGTGGATCAAGTGAGGGCACTAGCGGTTCAGCAGTTGGAAGCTCTGGTTGATGTGGTGTTCGATGTTGCCGATCGGGCTGAGTTAGAACGTTGGTTAGCTCAAAACAATCAGGTTGGTAATGATGGCTGAGGCAAGGTTCGGTACTCCTGCGGCAATACTGTATGAACGCCGCTTAGAGCAGTACACCCTGAAGCGTCCCCAGGAAGTCCTCCTGGTCCGGGCTGAAATTGGGGGAGAACCCGAAGAAGTGGTGATCTTTCGGGGGTTTTCCAGTTCCCTGACGCGACCGACCGACCCTGATCCGGATGTGCCCGTGTTGCCGGCATCTGCCCGCATTATTGCGATCGATCGCCTCCGGGGTCCCTACGATCCAGCGCATCCCCAGTATTTAGAAACGGGACTCACGATCGCCGCCATGACTGTACGGCTCACCGAGGTAGGAGTTTGAGCGTGCGGGTGCAGAGTTTCCGGAAGGGGGCGGATCAGTGAGGATGAGTAGAGGATGAGTAATGAATTCAAACAGGACTTTCGAGATTGGGATATTGCTGATAGAGTGCTAAGAACGATCAGATGGCTCAGACTTTAACCATGCCCCATAACCTAAACGATGAGGATAAGCAGCGTGTTTAGGGATCAGAATCGAAATTGCTTCCTCGGAGGCTTGATCGCGTTGGCCGGGTTCACCGCAGTGACGATGCCAACGGTTGCGCAAACGAGTCCCGCGATTCGTGAAGCGATCCCTGTGGGAATCACTCCCCCTGTGCAGGTTGCCCCTCACCTTGCCCAGGCTGCGGGCCGTGCCGTGGAGCAGTCGGTCCGGGATTTCAATGAGCAATGGTTAGCGGTCATCCAGAGCCGCAATGCCGATGCGATTGAAAACCTCTATACCAACGATGCTCTGTGGATGCCGCCGCGATCGCTGCGGATTCCCTGGCTCTATATCACCCATGCTAATCTTTACCAATCTGATCCATCATTGCCCTCCGTCACACGGGATGCCACTAATATCCAGGCGATCCAGAATGTGTACGAGCAATTGTTCCAGGCTGATGATATTCAGTTGGACTATACAATTGGGCAAATCCTGGTCAGTGAGTCGGAAGATATGGCCGTTCAGGTGGGCACCTACCGGATGCAGATGCGCAGTGCCCAAGGACCATTCAGCGATCGCGGACGCTATACGCGGGTGTTGACCAGGGTTGATGGGAACTGGCGCATTGCCGTTGATATGTTCAATAGTGATATGGCTCCGTTGTAGGCACGAACACCCTATTGGCCAGTATTGGCTCTGTGCTCAACCCCGTGATCAGTCGAATCACCAAACATTTACCCCTGCGGGTTGTCTTCACTGTCCCCGTGTTGCTGCAACTGGTAGGCGTTGTGGGGTTGGTGGGGTATTTGTCTTTTTGTCTATTGTGGCAGCGCCAACCAGGGCGAATTTTTTGGGGCGCTGCGATCGCCGGAAACGGGTGAGTTACAACTGTCCTACAGCAACGAGTCGAATCAATTTTTGCGGGAGTATTACAGCCTGGATGCACGGGGCAGTCGGTTATACCGTTTGTAGCAGGCGGATCGGTTCTATGACTCGCAGACACGCCCCTGGTTTCGGGCGGCGATCGGGAAGGAACGCCCAGTGTGGACCGATGTCTACATTGCCTTTACCACCGGGTTGCCGAATGTGACGGCCAGTTTACCCGTCTACGATCGCACGGGGCGGCGGTTATTGGGCGTGTGTGCCACTGATGTGGTGTTACCAGAGGAATTTCGTAGTTTTCTGAAGGGATTGCGGATTGGGAAATCGGGGCAAGCCTTTGTGCTGGATCGTCAGGGGCATTTAATCTCCAGTTCAACCGATGAATCGCTAATGATTGGGTCTGGAGATGATGCGAAATTTCTCAAAGCTGTGGATAGCCAGCATCCTTTGATTCAAAGTACGGCCCAGTATTTATTAGAGCAGTTTGGTAGTTTTGACGCAATTCAAACCCCCCAACAGTTGGATTTTTGGTTTGACTGGATTTTTGGTTTGACCAGCAACATCAATTGTTAGAAGTCTTGCCGTTTCGAGATGACTTTGGCCTGGATTGGCTGATTGTCGTTGTCGTGCCGGAGTCGGATTTTATGGCTACGATCGCGAGTAATACCCGGATGACGATCGTACTATGTTTAATTGCCCTCGGATTATCTCTATGTGTGGGGGTGATTCTGACCCGTTGGGTGACCTCACCCATTCTCAGTTTGAATGCGGCAGTGAAGGAAATTGCCCAGGGACACTGGGATAAACGGGTCAACTTTTCATGACTCAAGGTGTTCCTGCTAACTGGGATGGTATTTGGTCTTTCACGCAAAAATAAATGGCTTTTTCCAAACAGTGTTGGACTGAAGATAGGAACCTAATAGATCTGTCATATCGTAGCCTGGGCTGAGAGCGATTGATAACCACAAAGGTATAAAGACACAAAGACACTAGGAAAATCTAAAAGATAGTTATGTAATCTGGCAAACATCGATTGCATCTCTTCTCATGAATTATTTAAACGCAATTGTGCAATCTGAGTAGTTACGGTAGCATAGTCAGGTGTGTTGTGGAGTTTCGCAGTTATGAAGGTTGCTGTATTTAGCACTAAAAGTTACGATCGTCAATTTTTTGAACAGATCAATGCTGACTATGGGCATGACTTAACTTTTTTTGAACCGCGTTTAACCCCAGAAACAGCGATCCTTGCCGAGGGATTTCCCTGCATTTGTGTCTTTATTAACGATCGCTTAAGTGAAGAGACCCTACGCACGATCGCAAGCCAGGGTACACAGTATATCGCTTTGCGCTGTGCCGGGTTTAATAATGTAGATCTCAAGGTAGCAGCAGAGTTGGGCATGAAAGTAGTGCGCGTTCCGGCCTATTCACCCTATGCGGTTGCGGAACATGCGGCAGGGTTAATTCTGATGTTAAACCGAAAGCTCTACCGCGCTTATAACCGGGTGCGGGATGATGATTTTTCTCTAGATGGACTCCTGGGGTTTGATCTATACGGTTGTACGGTGGGTGTGGTCGGCACGGGCAAAATCGGGCAGTGTTTTGCCCAAATCATGAAGGGGTTTGGCTGCCATCTACTCGCCTATGATGTTCGCCCCAACCCGGCCTGTCTGGAACTGGGGGTGAAATATGTTGACTTGCCAGAATTATTGGCGAACTCGGATATTGTCTCGCTCCATTGTCCACTCTTCCCCGAAACTCATTACATGATTAATGAGCAAACGTTGCAACTCTTCAAACGGGGAGCCATGCTGATCAATACCAGTCGTGGGGCGTTGATTGATACCAATGCTGTGATTGGGGCGATTAAGTCGGGACAACTTGGCTATCTGGGCATTGATGTGTACGAAGAAGAAGAAGAACTCTTTTTTGAAGATCTCTCTGATACTGTTATTCAGGACGATACCTTCCAACTTCTCCAGTCCTATCCCAACGTGGTGATTACGGCCCACCAAGCCTTTTTCACCCGCAACGCCCTGACGAATATTGCCGATACAACCCTTGCCAATATCCGCGACCTGGCCGCTGGTACCCCTTGCCCCAATGAGGTTAAGGTTCCGGCTTAAGCTGAGACCCCGTTGCATTAGTCCGATACACCCACGATCGCGTGCCATCCGTGACCGTCACTCGCCAGCCGGGGACGAGGGCCTGTGTACAAAACCGATCCGGTGCTGCTAACCCTAAACAGCCATCGGGCCATGTATGGGGGGCTACCTGCTCGACTTTAAAGCGGCTGACAGGTTGCCCCGTGCTTTGGCTGAGATCTGCCAGGACAGCGTTTTTAACCGATTCGGGGACTTCGCCTATTTTGGGGGAAGTGGGAGCCAAGGTTGCAACCGGAGTCATAGGACTCGCCGAAGTGGGGAGAATGGTGTCAAGTCCATCGCGAACGCCGCAGGCGCTCAGCCACATACTCAGACCGATCGCGATGAGGCTTTGCCATGAGCGTCGAGGCGGAGGCGGAAAACGTATGCCAAAGGGGTTTCCCCTCGATAATGATTGCAGCCTTAACATCAGTCTCCCTGGATATGGCCCTGGATATGGCTCTGTCTAGGATTTTGGCACACTCAGTCCGGCATCGTCTTGCACATAGGCTTTCAGGGCGATCGGCGTGGGTTGGGTATGCCAAATCTCCTCACAGTATTCCCGGATCGAGCGATCGGAGGAAAATTTACCCATCCGGGCAGTATTAAGGATCGACATCCGGGTCCATTGTTCCTGATCCTTGTAGGCTTGGCTGACGGTTTCCTGACAGTCAATGTAGGACTGGTAGTCGGCTAGCAGTAGGAAGGGATCATGGTGGAGCAAGGAATCGATTAAGGGACGGAACAATTGCGTATCACCGTGGGAGAAATACCCGCTCCCCAGGAGATCTAAGATCGTCTTCAGTTGTCCGTTACCTTGATAGTAATCCCACGGATTGTAGCCCCTGGCTTGCAGGTCATAAACCTCTTGGGCTGTGAGACCAAAGAGGAAGAAATTCTCGGCCCCAGCTTCTTCCCGAATCTCGATATTTGCCCCATCCAGTGTACCGATCGTTAAGGCACCATTCATGGAAAACTTCATATTGCCGGTCCCGGAGGCTTCCTTCCCAGCGGTGGAAATCTGCTCGGATAAATCGGCAGATGGATACACCCGTTGCCCCAGGGTCACGTTGTAGTCGGGGAGAAACACCACCTTCAGGCGATCGCGAATATCCGGGTCATGGTTCACGACATCGGCAATGCTGGTGATCAATTTAATGATCAACTTGGCCATAAAGTAACCCGGTGCTGCCTTGCCACCAAAGATAAAGGTACGCGGGGGGACATCTAAATTGGGATCATGCTTGAGGCGGTGGTAGAGGGTCATGATGTGCAGGGCATTCAAGTGCTGCCGTTTGTACTCATGAATCCGTTTGACTTGGATGTCAAATAGGGAGTCCGGGCTGACGGTAATACCCGTTTTCGCCAGAATATAGGTAGCCAAATTCTGTTTAACAGCCCGTTTAATTTGTCGCCATTCCTGCCGGAAACTTGCATTTTCAGCGAAGGGTTCCAGTTGTCGCAAATCTTCCAGGTGCGTGAGCCAGCGATCGCCAATTTTCTGGGTAATCAGATTGGTCATGCGGGGGTTGCTGAGGGCAATCCAGCGACGTGGGGTTACCCCATTGGTCTTGTTGCTAAACTTTTCAGGCCAAAGTTCATAAAAATCGTGCAGGGTATCCTGTTTTAATAGTTCCGAGTGTAAAGCCGCAACGCCGTTAATGGCATGACTCCCCACACAGGCTAGGTGGGCCATCCGTACATAGCGTGGCCCCGACTCATCAATCAAAGATAGACGGGCTAGGCGGGCTTCATCTCCCAAATATTTCAGCCGGACTTGATCCAAGAATCGCCGGTTAATTTCATAAATAATTTCCAAATGGCGCGGCAGGAGACTACCAAACAACTCCACTGACCACTTCTCTAGGGCTTCTGGCAAGAGGGTGTGATTAGTAAACCCAAAGGTTTGTTGGGTAATGTCCCATGCCTTTTCCCACGGGAAATGATGTTCATCCACCAGTAAACGCATGAGTTCAGCAATGCCGATCGCCGGATGGGTATCATTCAATTGCACGGCAAAACGGGTGTGAAAAGTATCGAGACTTTTACCCGTATGTAGGTACATGCGAATCATGTCCTGAAGGGAACAGGAGACAAAGAAATATTGTTGTTCCAAGCGCAATTGTTTCCCCTGGATCGGTTCATCATTGGGGTAGAGAACTTTAGTGAGATTTTCAGAATAGACTTTCTGATCTACCGCACCGTAATAATCCCCCACGTTAAACGTCTGGAAATCAAAGGATTCGGGGGCTTCGGCCCGCCAGAGGCGCAGGGTGTTGGCGGTATTGACGTGGTAGCCGACAATGGGGGTGTCATAGGGAATTCCCTTAACGACGCGATCGGGAAGCCAACGACTCCGGTAGTGACCGTCTTCATCGACGTAGGCTTCGGTATGTCCTCCCAATTTGACCATGACGGCATATTCCGGGCGAGCCAGTTCCCAGGGGTTACCAAATTGCAACCATTTATCGGTAATTTCAACCTGCCAGCCATCGCGAATTTCCTGGTCAAAGATACCAAATTCATAGCGAATCCCATAGCCGATCGCGGGGATTTCCAGGGTTGCTAAGGACTCCATATAACAGGCCGCCAAACGCCCTAACCCTCCATTGCCGAGGCCGGGTTCTTCTTCCTGGGCCAAGAGTTCATCCAGATCCAGACCCGATGCCGTAACAGCCTGTTTCACCTGATCATAGATACCCAAGTTCAATAAGTTATTGCCCAGGTGTGGCCCCAGCAGAAATTCAGCCGATAGATAGGCGACCAACTTGACATCTTGTTCCAGATAGGTCTGGGTTGTATTTAACCACCGTTGCAAGAGGCGATCGCGCACAGTATAGGCGAGGGCCATATAATAATCATTTTTAGTTGCAATGTCGGGAAACTTGCCTTGATTGTAGAAAAGGTTGTCGGCCAGTGCCCGCCGAAGGGTGTCAATTTCTAAACCCGTGCGATCATCTTCAATTTGCAAGTTCGACTTCTCTGGTTTGCTGAATAGGGAAATCATATCAATATCCATCCTTAGGCCAATGTGCTTGAAGTACAGCCTTTATTGTCTCCGTGAGGGGCAGGCAATTGGCTTGAGCCAATTGTTCATCAGGGGCTTCTGTCCTTCAGAGACTTGGGAAACGCTGTATATCGAATTGTGGTCTGGAATCTCTGACTCCTAACCCAGACTTAAGTTTTATTTAAGTTTGTATTCTCAACAAAATTATCCTGGATTTATATTTAGGTTAAATTTTAGGTTTTTCGATAGTTTCAGGCTGGCAATTAATGGCTGAAAATAAGGGCTAAAAATGGGAAACGCTGTAACTGCAAAACCGGGTTGGGGTAGGCATCTCCAAGCGATCGCAAAGTAGATCACAAAGTAGTTAGTGGGTGGGGCATCCTGCCTGCCCCGGAGACAGCCGAGACGGCTATTCCACGTTTAGATCAGGGATCTTTCGCTAACCTAGAGGTAAGCCCCCCTATGACTTTCGTCGTGATGACTTCCCTTTCAAGCGCCCCAACAACGCCCACTTCGTATCCGTTACCGTCATCTGCTCCCGACATCCAAACCTGGCTGTGGCGAGGGTTCCCGATCGCCTATCAAACCCAAGGGGATACAGGACCCGCGTTGGTGCTCGTGCATGGTTTTGGGGCCTCCTTGGGACACTGGCGCAAGAATTTGCCGGTCTTGGCGGCGTCCTGCCGGGTCTACGCGATCGATCTGCTGGGCTTTGGCGGCTCGGCAAAACCCAAACCCCAGGGGGAAGTGAGCTATACGTTTGAAACCTGGGCCGCCCAGTTGGCGGATTTCTGTCGGGAGGTGGTAGGGGGTCCGGCCTTTTTGGTTGGGAATTCGATCGGCTGTGTGGCGGTGATGCAAACGGCGGTGTTGGCTCCGGATTGGGTGCAGGGGGTGGTGCTGATCAATTGTTCATTGCGGTTATTGCACGATCGCAAGCGGGCGAATTTACCCTGGGTGCAACGGTTGGGGGCACCACTGTTGCAACGTCTGTTCACCTCCCGCTGGCTGGGCCAACTCTTTTTCCGCCAATTTGCCCGTCCCACCACGGTGCGCAAGATTTTGCTGCAAGCCTATGGCAACACCGAGGCCGTCACCGATGAGTTGATCGAGTTGCTGATGGCTCCGGCCCAAGATCCAGGGGCGGTGGATGTGTTTTTGGCCTTTACCCGCTATTCTCAAGGCCCCTTGCCAGAGGATTTGCTGCCCATATTGCCCTGTCCGGCCCTGATCCTGTGGGGAGCGCAGGACCCGTGGGAACCGATCGCCCTAGGTCGCCAGTTAGCTGAGTTTCCCGCCGTGCAGCAATTTATCGAACTCCCAGAGGCGGGCCATTGTCCCCAGGACGAAATTCCCGAAGTCGTCAACGCCCTGATCCAGGATTGGGTGCAAACCCAGGCGGCTCCTAACCTTTGACGCAAACCACCTGCTTCAAACTGGCCACCACCTCTACTAAATCCGCCTGACTCGCCATGACTGCCTCGATCGGTTTATAGGCCGCCGGAATTTCATCAATCACCCCCGTATCCTTCCGGCATTCCACGCCCTGGGTTTGTTGAATCAAATCATCCAGGGTAAATTCCTTTTTGGCCCGATGGCGCGACATCAAGCGCCCCGCACCGTGGGAACAGGAACAATAGCTTTCCAGATTACCCTTGCCCTTGACGATGTAGGACTTGGCTCCCATTGAACCGGGGATAATCCCATAGTCTTCCTGTTGGGCACGAACAGCCCCCTTGCGCGTCACGTACACATCTTCGCCAAAATGCACTTCTTTTTCGGCATAGTTATGGTGGCAGTTAATGATCATCAAGGGACGCGTTGGCTTCCCACCGGCCAGGTATTTTTCAATAATCCGTTGGAACCGGGCCATCATCACATCCCGGTTAAAGTGGGCATAGGCTTGTGCCCATTGCAAATCGTGCCAATAGGCCGTAAATTCCGGGGTTCCGGCTATAAAATAGGCGAGATCGGGATCAGGGAGCGACTGCTGGGCTAATTTCATCAAGCCCTTAGCCGTCTCGATATGCTGTTGAGCTAACATATTCCCAATATTGCGCGAACCAGAATGAAGCATCAACCAAACCGCATTGTCAGTATCGAGACAAACTTCAATAAAATGATTACCACCCCCCAGCGATCCCAATTGCTTCATCGCTTTACTTTCCAAATGTTTGACGCCGGGATGCAGGTCCTTAAAATCACGCCAGCCCTGCCAGTTGATAACGGCTTTTTCAATTTCTTTGTTTTCGTCAAATCCCACAGGAATAGCCGCTTCAATATCGAGACGAATTTTCTTCAGTTTTCCCTCTAGTTGTTCAGCGTGAAAGGGGGTTTTAATGGCACACATCCCGCAACCAATATCGACCCCAACCGCCGCCGGAATAATGGCTTCCTTAGTCGCAATCACTGACCCGACCAACGCCCCTTTGCCCAGGTGAACATCGGGCATCAGGGCAATATGTTTATAGACAAAGGGTAAGGAGGCCATGTTCTTCGCCATGCGCAATTCTTCATGGCCCAATTCATGGTTCGCCCAGGAAAGGACCGGAGCGGAGGTGTTGATATCTAACGGTTCAAAAGGCATGGCTTGACTCCACAGGGCACGATCGCGATTCAGCACGATCGCCATACTACAATTCTAGTTCTGCAAGCATTCACGGGTAGGGGGAACGGTCGGTTGTCACTCAACATAGTGCGGATCACAGTTATTGGCGGGGGCGCAGCCGGTGTCTTTGGGGCGATCGCGGTGGCAGAAGCCCATCCCCAGGCCCGTGTCTTGATCCTGGAAGCGGGACCTCAACCCCTTGCTAAGGTGCGCATTTCCGGTGGCGGGCGCTGTAATGTCACCCATGCCTGCTTTGATCCAGCCACTCTCTGTCAAGCCTATCCCCGTGGCAGTCGGGCACTGCGGGGACCCTTCACCCGCTTCCAACCCCGCGACACGATCGCCTGGTTTGCTGCCCACGGGGTTCAACTCAAAACCGAAGCCGATGGCCGGATGTTTCCCGTTAGTGACGACTCCGAGACGATCGTCCAATGTCTATTGCAGGCCGCCGATCGGGCCGGAGTACAATTGCGAACCCAAACCCCTGTGGTACGGGTGGAACCTCAAGAGAACCAGTTGCAATTACTTCTGAAATCAGGAAACGTGATTCTCAGCGATCGGGTCCTTCTCGCCACCGGCAGTAATCCCCGTGGTTACCAGATTGCGCAACAGTTAGGGCATACGCTGCAACCCCCCGTCCCCTCCCTCTTTACCTTGAATGTGACCGATTCCCGGCTGCAAGATCTCGCGGGAGTCAGTGTGGCCAACGTCCACCTCCGCTTGCAGGTGGGGGCAGAAACCTTAACCCAAACTGGTCCCTTGCTGATTACCCATTGGGGCCTGAGTGGACCCGCCATCCTCAAGCTGTCGGCCTGGGGGGCACGATCGCTCCATGACCATCGCTATCAAGCCAGCCTCGTGATTAACTGGGTCCCCGACTTCACTGCCGATCGCCTACGCACCCACCTACTGACGACAAAGCAAACCTGGGCTAAGCGGGCGATCGCGGGCCATTGTCCCCTCCCCCTCCCCCGTCGCCTCTGGCAAAGTCTGGTACATCATGTGGGGATTGTGCCCGATCGCCACTGGGCTGAGTTATCAAAAACAGCGCTCAATCAAATCAGTGAGCAACTCCTGCGGGGAGAATACGCAGTGACGGGAAAAGGTGTTTTTAAGGAAGAATTTGTCACCTGTGGCGGCGTATCTCTTCCGGAAGTGGATTTTAAAACAATGGCCAGTCGTTGCCGCCCTGGGCTTTATCTAGCGGGCGAAATCCTGGATATTGATGGGATAACGGGGGGCTTTAATTTTCAAAGCGCTTGGACAACGGGCTGGTTAGCGGGACAGGCAATGGGCAGTCCCTAATCCCAACCCCGGTTAAAGCCCGATCGTCGTTCAACAAACCGTTCCAAATCATCAATCTTATGCCGTCGCTGGCGACGAATTTCCGCCTCGACCCGTTTCATACAGTAGAAATCCCAGACCAGGAAGATAAAGAGGAGGAGCAGCAGCACAGTTGCCATTATCTAATCTCCAGGTTCGGATGGCACAATACACGCTTGAGCATGGCATACTTCTCTGCTGGTAACTGTACCGGTTTTAACGGGTGGGTGCAATCGGGGGCGCGGATTGACCGCAGGGCAACCCCTCAGGGAGCAGTAGCCCGACTAAGGGATATGGGTTAGGCATCCTACCTGCCACTGTAATAACCGAGACAGCGATCCCATATTCAACAAAGTGCGATCGACTGAACAGACCATTCCCATACCACGGGGGCCATCTGCTCCCCGTGAATTCACCAGTATGCTGGCGATCGGCGCCCTTATTTTGGGCAAATGTCCTGATGGAATTCAGGCGGACATTGGGCATGATACTTCCATACAGGAAGTGCATTTACCAAAATTATGAAAAGCATCGCCACAATCATTGTGCTTTGGGCCACGTTGATCAACGGTCTTGCACTAATGCCCGACCTCCCTGCCCAACTACAGGCAAAGAATTTTACCTGTACACGTACCAAATGTTAACGCTAGACAGCTAACCGTGGATAGTAAACGGGTAGATAGTGAAAATAGCCAAACCCTGCCCACGGTCAAGTTAATCCGTCCGTTGAGTTTTTCTATTGAGCCGTATCGATTTTGGGAGATCACTTCGTGCATGGGTAGTGTCTTAGGCATCGGCCAAGGGCAGATCTAGCTTGTGATCTAAGTATGTCTGAGAGTCGATTACAACTGGACAGGGGACTATTCTCTCCTGTCTTTTCTTAATGGAATTTGTGAGCATCATTCAGGTCAGAGCAGATTAGATGCTTGGCCTAGGGATAATTTAAGTATTACAGCCTTTGTCACATGAGGGCAGGCAATTGTCTTGAGCCAATTGTTCATTAGGTGCTTCTGTCCTTCAGAGACTTGGGAAACG
>CAZHXN010000002.1:98355-112651 GCA_964536415.1 uncultured bacterium | reverse complement strand
TCATTTGTGATGATCCCGATGCCCCCGGTAGGACTTTTGTCCATTGGGTCCTCTTTAACCTGCCCGCCGATCGCCGGAGCCTCCCGGAAGGCGTCCCTAACGATCGCACCCTGAGTGAAGGCGGCAGCCAGGGGAAAAATGATTTCGGCAAACTGGGCTACGGGGGGCCATGTCCACCCAGGGGCAGCCATCGCTACTTCTTCAAACTGTACGCCCTCGATCGCGTCCTCGATCTGCAACCGGGTGCGACCAAAAGCCAGGTGGCCGCTGCCATGCAGGGGCATATTCTAGCCGAGGCCGAACTCATGGGCTACTATGAGCGATCGCGCTAGTGCCGGTGAGGGAGAAGAGCGGCGAGCCAGCCTACTAGCGGGTAGGGACCCTTTAGTCGTCAGGTGTCAGTCGTCAGCGCACCCGTGCTTTGGATGATTCAAGCTGGTTTTCAGAACAAGAGATCGAGATTAAGCTGGCGGAGGTCCACGGTATAGAGACACCCACTATGGGCCGTCTCATCCCAGGTTGCCAAGAGCAAGCCATTGTTGCCAAAGCAGGCGATTGCGGTTGGCTGCGCTGGCCCAGCAATCTGCCCCACTTCCTGCCCTGCCCCATCCAGAAACAATAAGGTCCCCGCCGCATCCGCCAGCACATATCCCCAGGGAGCCGCCGCCACCAGCGTGGGCACGATCGCCACGGGCAACCGAATTACCCGGAATGGCTTTAGGTCTAACACCAGCAGCGACGCTGGATACAGGCAATTCTCCATTGGGCAAACCCCTGTTAGACAGTGGCTCACGTCCAAATGCTCATAGGTCATCAACTGGTAGGGCTTGATTCCCTGGAAGAACACCCCCGTCGTGATTGGCACATTCAGATGTCCCAAAAAACGCCCCCGCCGATTAAAAACTTCAAACCGGGATGCCTGGGTGCGATGGCGGTGGGAAATGGCGACCCCGTGGGCCGAATCCAGGGGGATAATCTGAGCAATCTGGGACGCCCGACATTCCAGATCACGCTGAGGAGCTAAACGCGGCCAAGGCCACAGCCACAAGGGACTCTTGGGCGTACTCGGTAGCAGGGGAGCCGCCGCCAGCCAATAGCCGTGGGGATCAATCGCGATCGCCGAATCCGTTTCCTGCGACAACACACACTGGGGGTGAACCATGATGGTTTCCAGGCCAGTTGAGGATATCTGGCCAGAAGGGGCAGGAAAAGGCAGGTGGTACAGCCCTTGGGCCGCGATCGCAAAACAGTCCCCTTGCTTATCCGTGTGGCGTCCCCCCTGAAAAATCGTCAAGGATTGGGCTGGTACGGGTAGGTGGCAGACCGCTCGCTGCGCCTCTTGGCCCGTCAGCAAACTCGGCGTAAACGTGCGGCAATAGACCCACTGGCGCGAGAGACAGTAAAGGGTTTCCATTGCCGGTGCCTGGGACGTTGCGGGCGCAGACTGGACTCGGAGGTAACTAATCGGCGCTTTCAGGAGTTCCTGGCGTAGGGGAGTAAAGGGCGCGATCGCGGGTGCAGTTGGGTATCCAGGGGATGCCGGTGCGGATGCCGGTGCGGAGCCAGGAGCCGCAACCGCACGATTGGCAAACCGACAAAAGAGGGGAACCATCGAGGGTTCAGTACCCATGTGCAGGGACCAACCCGTTGCCTGGGCCGCCGATCGCAAGTCCGCTAGCATTTCCGCCGCTGAGTGGAATCGCCGCCCCGTGAGCTTTTGTAATGCCCTACGAATCACCCCTTGGATGGCCTCAGGCACAAAGGCGGGGATTTGGACCGGTTGATTCAAATGGGCCGACATCAAATCCGCAGGCGTCCCAGAGAAGGGGCGTTCCCCCACCAATAGCTCAAACAAAATAATCCCAACGGCATAGAGATCCGATGCAGGCGAATACTGACCATAGAAGCGCTCTGGAGCCATGTAGGCCGGGGAACCGGTCGTATTAAAATCCTGATTTAAGTCTTGGCTCAGTTGGGCAATCCCAAAGTCTGAAATCCGCCCTAGCCACCCCACCGGTTGGATCTGGAGGAGAATGTTTTCCGGCTTAATATCACAATGGACAATCCCACGACTATGGGCATGTTCTAACCCCAACAGAATATCCATCACCAGCTTAAGACTATGGGCCGGATGCAGGCGTGCCTCCTCCATGACCAAATTGCGCAGGGTTCCACTTTCGCAGTAGTCCATGACCAGGTAGCGCCCATTGGCCGTATGTTCCAGTGCCCGACAGGTGACGATATTGGGATGTTGAAGACTCAGGAGGAACCGTAACTCACGCAGGAATTTATGGGTGGGAAAGCGATCGTGCTTCAGTTCTTTGAGGGCTACCATCTGCCCCGACTTGCGATGAATGGCACAAAAAACGCGACCAAACTGCCCCTGCCCAACTAACCCCAAGAGCCGATAGTTGGAGATGCGAGTACTTCTGGCATAGAGGTTGCCTGCCATTCAGTGTGGATAATTACTGATTGCTGAGTCTAATCTGCCTAACCGACAACTTTACTATTGTTTTGCGCCCCTTCCCCTTTAGCCTTCGCCGCATAGGGACTTCATAATCGCGGCGTGATCCATGTTCTGATTCGCCATTTCCTCAGCGGCCATGAGGCGATCGCGCAACCCCAGCACAAAGGTATTACAGTCTGCCCCCAAGGACTCGCAGGTGGTTTGGACGCAGTGGAGGTCCCGGCCCGTCAGTTGGCTAAAGAAGGCACTCAACACGCCTGCCTCCAGAAAACACACTGGTCGTTTCGTCGCCGCGCTGGGATCAACACTACTGACGGCCATCGCATGTTTGGCAAAGGGGGAATCCCAAATTTTAACCAGCAGGAAGCCTCGCTGCTGATAGGTTTGATCCAGATCAATGCGACCCCAGCCGTGGGTCTGCCAACACTGCTGTAACGATTGCAAAAATTCAATCATTGGCAAGTCGGCCAGGGGCTGATGGTGATAGTCGGAGAGATCCTCACAGAAACGGGCATAGAAATTCTTGCCCCACCAGCGACCACAGTTGAATAAAACGAGACGAGTGGCTTGCCCCGTTTCCTTATACAAGCCTGCATAAATGGCTTGCAGGAGGGGTTCGGGCATTGCCAAAAGCCTTGCCCCGCGTCGATTTTCTAGGAGACCGAGTTCTAAATCACTGTGAACATAGGCATCAGCTACAAAAAAGTTACTGGGGATGCGGTTATCAATCAACAGATCAGCAACGGAAACCATAGGACCCTACTCTTATAGTCACAATAACATCGCAATAATGTCGCAATCACACAGTCAGCAAATCATTTCGTTGGCGTCATGCCCTCTGCCGTGCAGACAGACCCCCCTCCCAACCTCCCACTAGGCGGTGACGGAGGAACCAGGGTTTAAGACGGCATCCCGCGCCATCACCAGGAAAGGTTGCAAAAAACTCATGGATTTGGGACCGAGGGCTTGGGTCAGAGCCTTCTCCAGATGGCGATAGAGGGCACGATCGATCTCCTGGGTGTTATAGACCTGCACGTTGCGACTCAGCCAACTCAGGAGGCGCTCCTGGGTGAAGGTGGCGTCATCTAATAGCATGGACATGGCGCAGTAGCGGACCACGAGGAGCGCATTCTTGATACTGCGTTCTAAGTCCACTGTCGGTAGCTGGGGCATTTCGGCCTGCACTTGATCGACGGCTTGTTGCATGATGGCAACTTCTTGATCGCGCAGACGGCGGTAGGTTTCGAGTCGATCGGGTAGGGAATTGACGTATTTATCCAGTAGGGCCAATTCCTCTGGTTTGAGATATCGGTTTTCTGCCTGATCTAGTAGGGTTTCGATTTGCGGGTGCATACATTCGCTCCGGTACAGACAGGTGCCAAAAATAGAGGTCGGTCGTGAACAGCGTTAATGACGATCGCCAACGCCGTCAAAGCGGGCTGACTCAGCGTATCCCTTTCTTCAAAAATGGACCAGCCAAGTTGCCTAGAATAGGCTCGAAAAGTCGTCAACGGTGAGATCTAATCCCTGGCTCTCGGCGATCGGGATGGCCTCTTCTAGGGGAACAGGCGCGGCAATCGCCTTGCCGTCCCAGGGAATAGCATTCATGAACTGGCTAACGGTTAAGGTTAAGCTGAGCGGGCCGCCGGTTTGGAGCGAGGTCCGCTTCAATTCTTGGACAGCTAAGGGTTGGTCATCCCAATTCACTGCACCAAAAAATTGGTGCACCGTTAGCGTCAGCCATGCCCGGTTGGAGGCAGTCAGGGTGGCACCGTTGCGGCTTGCAGGTGAGGTCAGCGTATTCATCCCAAGCGCTCCCCAGACCGTAGCCGTTTTTCAATATCCCGTGCCGTTGCGCCTTCGTTCAGCCAGAAGGCGGCGGCATCAATCCGGTCCTGGCCCCCAATGAGGAACTTACAGTAGGTTTCCCCCATTGAGTAGCACTGAATTTCAATGCAACTCAGTTGTTTTTTGACCAGTTCGGTAAAAAAGCCGGCAAATAGACCGGCATAGATGTGGCAAACCGGTTTCCCGACATCACCGAGGGTGCGAGCGACGGCGGAGTCGAACAGGTTAATAAAAATAAAGCCTTGTTTACGATCGCCCATATCGACTTCCCAGCGGCCCCAGCCTTGGGAGGTGAAGGGCCACCACCAGGTTTCTAGCAGAAAGAGAAGATTGGTTTGGCGGATATTGCGATCGAACTCTCGCTCGAACCATTTCTCGAAAAAGAAGGCATCCCGCTGACCCCACTCGCAACCAATGGTGTACATGATGGCAGCGGACGCATCGCCGACTTCTTCTTCCAACCCTTCCACGAGGCCAATAATAAAATCCTCTGTGGCCAAAATATTTTGGGCACCATTCCAATCAACGATCGTGCCTTTCTCAGTGTCAAACTTAAAGAAGTCACGGAATCCGTAATGGTTATGCTTTTTCGGATTCTTCCGTTGCGGTGTGGCTGTTTGTGCAGTTGCGTTGACCATAATGTTGCCTAGCGGTTACCAATAGATTTGAAGATAGATTTGAAGACTGACAGCCCCTTCCAACACCTGCCGCCTGCGAGACTGCTGTTTGAAAGTGGCCTGTTTGCCGGATGCACAACCCCAAAATACTAAGAAAACTGAGTCCGAACGAAACGGAATGCCTCCAGCGATTTCCCCATTACAATACGGGGTGACGTTTTCTTGCTCCGGGCGATCGCCAGATTGTCTGCCACCCCCTCCACGATAACCTAAGCCTTACCGGCTGGGCGGGTATCCACACACAAGTTCTTAGCTGGCTCCAGATCAACGTCCCATCGGGGGAACTGTCCAGTATTTTACTGACCCCTATCCAAGTCAACCGTTGAGCTGTAACAATGCTTAATCCCTAGCTACGGATAACGCGCCGGGGGCTGCTGCAGGATGGCGGGCCGGACACAAGGCACTGCCCCCCTGGTGACCCTATCTGCCCGATGCTATCTCCGCTGGAACCGGTGCCTCTCTCTCTTGGGGTAATGGTTAAGGTAACGGTCGTTCGTGCAACACTACTGGTTGACAGGGATACTCTAGATCACCCTATCTGGATCACCCTCTGGATCACAATGAAACTACTCTTTATTCGCCATGCCCAGTCGATCGGCAATCAGGAAAAACGGATGCAAGGCCAAACGGATTTTGCCCTCTCCGCTGAGGGGCACAGTCAGGCGGAACGGTTGGCTCAGCGCCTTCTGGCCGAATCCTGGATTCCCACCCATGTCTATAGCAGTCCCCTCAAACGGGCAGCACAAACGGCAGCGATTTTGCTCAACCATTTCCAAACGGCTCCCTTGCCCGCAGCGGTGAGTGATCTGATTGATAGTGCCGATGCCCCACCCTTAGAAAGTGGCACCAAGCCCAGTGTTTGCCCACCGATTCCGGTGGAGTATGCCGATGAGTTGATGGAGTTTCAGAATGGTATTTTCGCTGGGCTGACCTGGGCCGAAGCGCAGCAACAGTATCCCGATTTGTGTCAGCAGTTAGGTGCTTCCCTGGACTGGATTCAAATCCCAGGGGCCGAAGCGTTAACCACCGCCCGGAGCCGTGCCCGCCAATTTATCCAACGCTTACTCAGTCGGCACACCGATAGCGATCGCCTCTGGATTGTGTCCCACAGTTGGATTATGCAGCACTTGATTGCCGAACTGATGAACTGCGATCGCTCCTGGCGACTCCATGCGAAAAATACGGCTTTGTTTGAGTTTTGGCTCGATCGCAATCGCTGGTATGCCACGGACGAGAACCAGCGGTTTAACACCGAACTGTGGCAAATCCATCGCTTTAATGACTGCCGCCACCTGGGTTAAGGGGTGGCTTCACGACGCTTCTGCGCTTCCTGAAGGGCCAATTCGCTATTCTGGCGATACCGTTGGGTGCGATCCTGGGCAACGGCATAGCGTGGGTCCTGAGTGGGGACTGTTGCCATCAGGTCAGACGCTTGCTGCCAGCGAGCAGCTAGCTCTAACCATTGGGCGGACAGTTGGGCCGTTTTGCCAGCGGCAGTGGCCTGTTCAGCTAGGCGGACAGCCTCGGCAAACGGATCAGCACTGGCCGCGATCGCCGGTACTGCCGGGGGAGAGAGGGCGGCCTGACTGCTGGCGGGGGTGACCGCCGTGGGGGGGGAGGCCGGAGCCGACGATCGTGCTAGGAACCGAGGCTGAAGCCCCCATTGCCAAATCGCCCCGCCGCCTAACCCCAGCAAGAGCGTGATCCCAATTCCTCCCAAGAGACCCCGCCGGAAGGGATGGTGATGGCGCTGGTAGTGGGGAGGGACGGGTTGAGCCGAGGTGACGAGGGGGGAATTGGCAGCCTTGGGGGCCTTGAGATCCTCGATCCAGAGGGCGATCGGGTTCGGCTTGCGGAGGGTAATTTCTTCGGACCAGAGCAGTTGGCTTTCTGGATCACGGCTGATTTCCTCCAGCCAGAGCAGTTGTTGCTCCCGCGCCAGCCGACTGTTGATATTGACCCGGCGAACATTACGAGGGGCGATCGACTCCAGAATCTCACGAATCTGATTGACTAAGGTGGTTTGGGCTAACTGGTCTGCACTGGCAGCTTCACATAACAGTTGCAGCACGCCATCGGCAAAAATCGCCCGCGTTCTCACCCCGAAAACCGCCAAGCGTTCATTCAACACCTGAATGATGGCCGCGACACTGCCTTGCCGTGCCTGTTGCGCGATGCCCTCGGATGAATTCACCATCTTGCCTTTAGCTGCGATATTGACCATTCATTAGCGAGTCCTAGAGAGTCTGGGGGTTCAAGCGTATGCTGGCCAGGGGGTCATGCCCGTATTTCCGGTTGGGGAGGGGCGATCGTTCGCCCGTAGCCCGGATACGATTGATCCTGTACCGCTGATCGTGTACCGCAATGACCTAAATTCGACCCATTTCTGTAACAAAAATCTACCTTACTCCTGTTTTCTTCACAAGCTATTTTCACCTGGATCGCCCTAGTCAGGGCGAACTGTAGCACACAATAGGGTTATGTCCACTCCCCCTCCCCGATGGCAGCTTGTGCCGAGGGTTTCTCCCCCGGCTTGGTTTGTGCAAGCAGTGCGAACCTATGTTAAAGACACTTCTGGTCATTTTGCTGCCGAGCTCCTGTGGCAACGGGGTATCCAGACCGAGGCAGCCTTGGCCCAATTTGTGGATGCCCAGTGCTATCCGGTGACTGACCCCTTGGCGTTTGGGGTTGAAATGCAGTGGGCGATCGCGCGTCTTCAGCAGGCCATGACCCAGCAGGAAACCGTCGCGATCTGGGGGGATTTTGATGCCGATGGGGTGACGGCGACTGCTGTGTTGTGGGAGGGGCTGCGTCCGTTTTTCCCGGAACCCGGACAGCTACATTACTTTATCCCAAATCGCCTGCGGGAATCCCACGGATTATCGCGATCAGGGCTTCAGGATCTGGCCGATCGCGGGTGTCGCCTGATCATTACCTGTGATACGGGTAGTACCAACCAGGAGGAGATTGCCTATGCCCATACCCTGGGGCTTGAGGTCATTGTGACCGATCACCACACCCTCCCCGCTCAACGGCCCCCAGTGGTGGCGATCGTCAATCCCCGTAGCCTCTCCCCGGAGCATCCCCTGGCCCACCTCTCCGGTGTTGCGGTGGCCTATAAGCTCCTGGAGGCCCTCTATCAGGCCATGCCAGATCGGGATACGCAACCGTTGGCGGATTTACTTGACTTGGTGGCGATCGGCCTGATTGCAGATCTGGTGGCCCTCAAGGGGGATTGTCGCTATCTGGCTCAGCGGGGGATCGCCTGTCTGCAAACCCTCAACCAGACCCCCGATCGCCGCCCCGGTGTTCACCGGTTGTTGGAACTCTGTCGCCGCACGGGCGATCGGCCCACGGACATTGCCTTTGGCCTGGGTCCCCGCATTAATGCCGTTAGCCGTATCCAGGGCGATGCCCATTGTTGTGTGGAGTTGCTCACCAGCCGCGATCACGATCGCAGTCGCTTCCTTGCCGAACAAGCCGAACTCCTCAACACCCGCCGTAAAGCCCTGCAAAAAGATATCTTGAACCAAGCGATCGCCCAACTTACGGCCCTGGATCTCTCCACGACCCACGTGATTGTCTTGGCTGAAGTGGGCTGGCCCGTGGGCATCCTGGGCCTGGTGGCCGGTCAACTGGCCCAACAAACCGGACGCCCCACGATTCTCCTCAGCCTCGATCCGCCGGTTATTGGCTCGGAAGATGAAACGGCTGACCTGAACCTGCAATGGCCAAGTGCCAACAGTCAGGATGGGCGGGTTTACCCAGCGGAGCGGTTGCCCGATCGCCAATGGGCGCAACCCACCCCTACCCCATGCAACGGTCGCCTTGCTCGTGGGTCTGCCCGCTCCGTGAATCACATTGATCTTTACCAACTGGTTAAAGGTCAGGAACATTTGCTGACAAGTTTTGGTGGGCACCCTTTTGCGGCGGGGCTTTCCTTATCGGTTGACAATTTACCTCTCTTTACGGAGGCGATTAACCGGCAACTTCGGCAGCAAACCGTCACCCAACTTGGCCCAATCATTTCCGTGGATTTAACGGTCACTGTAGCCGATTTAGGGAGAGAACTGTTTCAGGAACTGAAATTATTGGAACCCTGCGGGATGGGCAATCCAGTCCCCCGGCTATTGCTCCACAATGTGTGGTTTGAACAGGTGAGAAAAGCGTATATTAAAGACCCAACGGGTCAAAAGCTGCGCTACCTCAAAACGGAATTTTTGATCCGGGATGCTTCCACTGCCAAGGGATTCCCTGGCATCTGGTGGGAACATGCCGCCGAAGAACTGCCCACCGATCGCTGTGATGCGATTGTAGAACTCGGCTGCAACGCGGCCCAGAAGGATTACCATATTCGGTTAATCGATGTCCAGGTCGCTCCAGTGGTAGATACCCCTGCCCCGATGGCTGCGATCGCCCGCTCGATACCGAACATGGGGGACTTCGATCGAGGCTTTAGTCCAGACTTTGGCCAGGACTGGGATTGGCTGCTGGACTGGCGGCATGGTGTCCCTGAGTCACACACCGGGATCACTGATCCTCTGATGATCACGACCTACCCCACCCACTGGCGCGATTTGGTGCCCTGGTTAGAACAGGCTCTCGCAATGGAACGGCCCCTGGCGATCGCCTTCCCGCCGCCGGTCGCAGCAGACCCAATCGCCCTGTGGGAACAGTTGCTTGGCATGGCCAAATACCTGAGTCGTACCCAACAACCGATCGGTCTGGCGGATTGGGCCAAGGCTTTGGCAATCCAGCCAGCCGTTTTAGACGCTGGATTAGCAGCCCTGGCAACCCTGGGTTTCCAATTAGAGGCCCAGTTAGAGGCCCAGCCGCCGCGATCGTCGGTACTGCGGTGGTCAGCACTGGATCGCCAGCCAGAGGCCATGATTCGCGCCGCGATCGATCGTTTTTTCACTGTTTTTCAGGAAAACCAATTTCGCCAGCGGTATTTCTACCAAGTCCCCTGGTCAACCCTGCGGGCAATGCTCATCCAAATGCTGCATAGCGTCCGGGACCCAGTGCCGCCATCACCGGGTTAAGCTCTGGAAACACTGGGCATAGACCCAGCCACCACAGACGCTAGGGACGGATATCAATCTGTCCCCCCACGGGAACTTTTGGCGCAGTATTTCGATTCAATAGGGGCAAGGGCTAACCGTCCTGCTTAAACCGCCCGGAGCACAAATTGCATACTTTTTTAAAGCCAAAGGTTATGAATTGTTACATAATAGACCCAACACCTTCCTAAAAAATTCGCTAGAGTATCACACAAGCTTGGCTAAAACCCTAGGTCCGCCCTAACGTCTCCCCATCCTGCAACTATCGCTTCCGTATCGCTCGGCCTTAATCCCCTAGCCTGATTGCAGGCTAACTGTTGAGGTCTATTCGTTTAAACACGTTTAAACAACTGTTAAACAACTGTCTTCTCATCCAACCGCCAGGACATCCATGAACCACGCTGTCACCTTTCCCCGTTTTTCCCGTCTCGTTCTTTTCAGTGGCGCGATCGCGACGACTGCGGTTTCCCTCTGGTTTGCCAGCCCTACGCAAGCTGCGCCCACGGAATTGCAAGATAGCCCCAAGGCCATCCTGGATGAAGCATGGCAAATTGTGAACCGGGAGTATGTTGATCCCAACTTTAACCAGGTGGATTGGCAGCGGACGCGCCAAGAACTCCTCAGCCGCGACTATACTTCCCGGCAACAAGCCTATGAGGCCCTCAACAAGGCGATAGAGCAGTTAGGCGATCCCTATACGCGGTTTATGAATCCCAGCCAATACCAGGCGTTGACCAGCCAAACGGCGGGGGAAATGTCGGGAGTGGGGTTGCGCCTAGAGGTGGACGAAGCGCGGCAGGTACTTCAGGTGGCGGAGCCGATCGAAAATTCTCCTGCGATTCGGGCGGGCCTACAGGCGGGCGATCGTATCCTGGCGATCGATGGACAGCCAACCCGTGGCATGACGGCGGAGGCTGCCGCTAAGTTAATCCGAGGGGAAGTGGGGACGCAGGTAACGCTGTTGATTGAGCGGGAAGCGGGCAAGTCTTTCCCCGTGGCCCTCACCCGCGCCCGGATCGAACTCCCGACGGTACGCTATACCCTCCGGGAAGAGGGGGGGCAACGGATTGGGTATATTCGCCTGAGTGAGTTTAATGCCCATGCGGCGGATCAAATGCGGCGGGCGATTCGGAATCTGGAATCCCAAAATGTGCAGGCTTTTGTGTTGGACCTGCGGGGGAATCCGGGGGGTTTACTCCATGCCAGCATTGAAATTGCCCGCATGTGGATGAAGGAAGGCGCGATCGTGCAAACGGTTGATCGCGAAAATCACGATGAGCGGATCATGGCCAACCGGACGGCACTGACGGACCTGCCGCTGGCCATTCTGGTGGATGGGAATTCGGCCAGTGCCAGCGAGATTTTGACGGGTGCCCTGAAGGATAACCAGCGGGCCACGGTGATCGGGACGCAAACCTTTGGTAAGGCCCTGGTGCAGTCGGTGCATGGTCTTTCGGATGGGTCAGGTATAGCAGTGACGATCGCCCACTACTACACACCGAACGGCACCGACATCAGCAAGAAGGGGATTACACCGGATATTGCCATCACACTCACGGAGGATCAGCGGCGGCAGTTGTCCTCAGAGCCTCAATTATTGGGGACGCCCCGTGATCCCCAGTATAGTCAGGCGGTGCGGTTACTCTCGGCCCGTGGCGTGACGGTCCCCGTGGCAATTAAGTAAGCCGGTCCTGCAATTCAGTTCCCAACTCATGAGAAGGTATGGCTAGAACAGCTTCCACTATGCTTGACCTCGGTGTGGCGGCACCGGATTTTCAACTCCCGGATACGGTATCGGGGCAGATGGTTTCGTTGGCCACCTTTGCCGATCGCGCGGCCCTGTTGGTGATGTTTATCTGCCAGCATTGTCCGTTTGTGAAGCATGTGGAAGCGGAACTGGCCCGGATTGGGCAGGACTACGGCAGTCAGGGTTTGGGGATTGTGGCGATCAGTTCCAATGATATTGACAACTATCCCCAGGATGATCCGGCTCATCTGAAGGCAATGGCGGAACGCTTAGGGTTCACGTTCCCTGTGTGTTACGATGCGACTCAGGCTGTGGCCAAAGCCTACCGGGCAGCTTGTACTCCCGATTTTTTCCTCTTTGATGGCGATCGACGGCTGGTGTATCGCGGGCAATTGGATGACAGTCGCCCTGGCAATGACCAGCCAATTAATGGGGCAGATCTGCGGGCGGCGATCGTGGCAGTGTTGCAGGGTGAGCCGGTTGCTACTGAACAAAAGCCGAGTATTGGCTGCAATATCAAGTGGAAGCCGGGGAATGAGCCGGATTACTATGGCTAGGATGACGGCGGCTGATGAGTGGGAAAGCGCGATCCTTGCGGAGTGCACCGGAGGCCAAGGGATTAAAGACTTCGTTCATAATATCCTTGGCTCTCTTGAGTTTATGGTAGGGGCGCTACGCGCCCCTACCATAAACTCAGCGTTTCGGCTCTTTGATGTTATGCATACTGAATACGAGAAAACTATACAGGTCTGGTGGCATAAACTAAATATAAGCTATGTCACTTTAAAAAAAATTATTGGACTACTGCTGATGCGGAATCTGGTTCTAATTGGCATATTTATCACTGCCAGACGACTCCCCCAACTCCTCCGGCTCTGTGATCTAATGTGATCTAACGAGATTGTTTTGTGGTATCCTAGGCAAGGTGCATTGATAGCAATGGCGATTGTCACCCATTATTGTCAAGGCATTATTGTCAAGGGTCGCTAGCTCAGTGGTAGAGCACTCGGCTTTTAACCGATTGGTCCTGGGTTCAAATCCCAGGCGACCCATTTAATCGCTTTCTTTCATGAAGTGGATCATACTTGCGGCGGAGGGCGACCCTGGCCTCACCCCCCAGGGTGCCGAGGGCTGAGAGGATAGGGGGAATGTCTTGGGCCAGGAGGGCGCTGGTGAGGCCGACGTAGTTACTACCGGGAGGGGTAGCAGACGGTGTAACTGATGGCGCAACTTACCACGGGCTACCAATCACGGTAAAGGCTGCCCAATAGTAGGGATGGGAGAGATCCGCGCCTACAAAGGCGGCCACTTCGGGGGGCAATGGTACCTGGAGTTGTTGCTGAATCCGGTCATTAGCAGTCAGCTTGGCGCGTCCTCGTAACATGGCAATCTGGGCTTGCCGGAGGGCTTCGGCTTTGATAGGGGCGTGTTTTAGGGCTTGATAAAACTGGCGCATTAATACCAGGGTGGCCACATCACTGACGTACCAAAGGCTGGCGATCGCTGACTCAACCCCAGCTGCAATGGCTAGCCCTGCGAACCCCAATTCAACCTGGCGATCGCCGAGGGCCGTGCGGCAGGCACTCAGGACGAGTAACTGGACCGGGGGATGATCTAGGTTCAGAGCGGGGATTTGATTCAGACCCAGGCGCTGATCCCAAAACTGGATGTAGGACTTGTCGAGGGTGCCCGGTTGGAATTCGGCGTGGGTTGCTAGGTGAACGATCGCGAAGGGCTGGCGCTGACGCTGGTTGACGAGGGTGTTAGGCGTAAAGTCCTGGTTGAGGAAGACTTTGCCTTGCCATAACACTTGGGCGATCGTGCCCAACTCCAGGGGAACGGCGGGTAGGCTATTAAGCTGGGAAAATTCCGACGCCCCCATCGCTAACACTTGGGCGGATTGGAGGGGACGGTAGCTGGTAGCCAGGAGGTTAAAGGCAGGAATTACGGAAAAGTTGTATTTTTCGACTAAGTACTGCTGGCCATCATGGAGAATAGCAAAGGGAAGGGTCCGTAACCCTGGCCCCACGCACAGGAGCAAGGTATCAATGTCCTGGGTGTCGAGTTCGGTGGCAAAGGGGGCAATGAGCCACTGGTACAACTGTTGGGTGAGGGGTAGGTAAACCTTGGGGGAGGAGACCGGATCGACAATTTCCAGCCGCAGGCTTTGCAGGATATTAGCCAGGGTTTCGGCATCGGCGGCGGTAATTTTTTGGTGCAGGATCTTGCCGGAGGGGGTGACCAGGATGGTTTCTAGGTAATCAGGGCGGGAGGCTGCATACAGAAGAGCGGGGGGGTGACCCGTGCGTTGTTTGAGTTCAGCTAGTTTACGGGCGATGTCAGCGGCCCCCAGGCGGGGGCTGGGTAAAATCCGACTTAGTTGCTCGGCATACTGGCCGGTCCATTCTTGCTCGATCGCACTGATGGTGGTTTGGGTGCCTTCCCCACGGGTGGCGGGTTGGAGGGGCGGCTGGGGTTGGGGTGGGTGACGGGGACG
>CAZHXN010000002.1:69020-98294 GCA_964536415.1 uncultured bacterium | reverse complement strand
GCCAGGACTAGCCCAAACGGTTGCCATCTGCAGGGGACTCAAGGCTAATGCCAAGATCAGGGCCACACGTTGACGGGGAGGGGAAAGAGTCAGTTTCATAGACGGCAACCTCAGCATGGGGGCAATCACCTTTAACATCTGTCTCCCCCAATCTACCGGACAAAGAATAATGCCCCAAGTATTCACTTGGTCGCCTTCTCCCAAATTTTCTTCAATTTTGAGTCGGTGCTGGGGTTGTATCGAAGTCTGTATACCCTTCCTTACCAGTGCTCGATATCCTTTGAAGAAACTTGATTAAAAGCTGTCTCCAGAGCTTGTAGAAGCGCTGGAGACAATCGGGTACTTCTGTTCTACAGGTGCTTGGGAAATGCTATATAATTAAGAGCCTGTATCTAAATCAAACCATTTATCCTGTAAAAATGGCAGAAAAGCTTCCTCTGAGTATTTGTGTCCCAGCCTATAATCGACCTTTATGGCTACAAAGAGCTTTAGTATCTATTATCAATAGTAGTGAAAGCATTTATAATAAATTTGAAATTATCATTTCTGATGATACGCAAGATAAAAGCTGTCAACAAGTTGTTCAGCAAACCTTACAACAATGGCCAGGACAATGGTGCTACGTCCATAATCAAAAGAGCCTTGGGATGGCACAAAATTGGAATCAATCACTTCAACTAGCTACAGGAGACTATGTATTAGTACTTCACGATGATGATTTTTTATTAAACGAAGCAGTCACTAAGATTTTAAGGATACTTGAATCTCAGCGGAACAAATACTCAGTGTTTCTCTTTGGTGTCAAGGTAGTTAACGAGAAAGAAAGAGTTATAAAAAATCAAAGATTTAAAAAAGCTATTTATTTGCCGCCGAAAGCAGCATTAAAGCAGGTTTTATCTAATTCTTCATTTGTTCGATTTCCAGCGATCGCCTTTGAACGCCAAGTGCTTCATGAGATAGGTTATTTTAACCCAGATATTGGTGCCATTGCAGATTTAGAGATGTGGGTACGTCTTTTCAGCAGATATGGTGTCTTTTGTCTTCCCGAAACAACTTGTGCTTATACTGTTCATTCCCAAGCACTAACAATGAATATGTTCACGCAGATGACTGTGGATAAATTATTAAGTTTATTTAAAATAATAGAAGAAAAAAATCTTCTGTCAACAGAAGAACTAAGAATCTGTAAAAAATTATTTATACATCAATTTATTCTAGCTGGGGCTTTTCGTTTTTTACGTAAAGGTAAACTCAATAAAGCTAATGCTGTTATGCAACTATTGAATCACGCAGAAGTTATCAGATTAGGAACTTCATTAAAATGGTTACCTATAAGACAAGCATTTGAGATTTATTTGTCTATATTCAATTTATTACATTTAATTTATAATAGCTTTATAAAATAGTGAACACTAAAAGATAGTAAGTTAACTACCAGCGTTTACCTAAATTACCAATAAAACCATCAAATGTCCCTTTAAGACAAGCCCAGGTTTTCAAGTATTTTTGTTCAGGTTCATAGAAAAGTATCTTTGCAATTGTGCGAAACATTCGATGAAGACGATCAAAAATTACAAGAGGGATATCAACTGAGTTGCAAAGATGTAAAGTTATATAAGTATGATTTCTTGATATATAGTAATAGCGCAGTGGTGAATAATGATTTATCATTATCTTTTTGCCTGTGATTGGAAACGTTGCTAAGCTTAAATTAGAAAATCGATGTTGAATAAAGGTTTTTCGAGTAAGAAAGATTTTATAACCTTTTTGCTTAAGTTTCAAACAGTAATCCCAGTCTACACCATCAATAAAAAGCTCTTGATTAGGTAGTTCAACTTCTCTTGCAATAGGTATAGAAACTAAACTCCCAGAAGTAATCACAACATCACACTCATAAAGGAGTTCTTGATGATCAGGAGACGGGATAAAACGATAACGCTCAAAAATATAACCAGGTAGTTCAATCCTAATATTACTATCAAGGGCTAATGGAGCGATAATACCTATCAAAATTCCTTGCCTGCTCAATTCTTCATATTCTGAGATAAGAATAGATAAACAATCTGAGTGGGGTATTGTATCTTGATCAAAAGTCCATAAAAAATCATAATCGTTATCAATTGCCCATTGTAAGCCAATTGCTAGCCCTCCTGAGATACCTAGATTTTCAGGATAATGTTTAATTAAAATAAAATCTTGAATATAATCAAGTTCTATGTCTAAATCAAGTTGTAGAGCTTTTTTTGAGTTATCAATAATAAAGATTTTCTCCACAGGGTAGGATTGTTTCTGAATAGCCCTAATGCAATCAAGAAGAGCCATTAAATCTTCGTAAGCAGTTATATATACAGCAACTTTTTTCATACCCTTTTTCATACCCTATTGATTTCTAAGTTTAAACTTATGATTTCTAAGTTTGAACCTAAGTTCAAACCAAAGATTTGCTAATTTTCCAACATTGAGAGTATTATCAATTCTTAAAATATCTTCAACAGTATCTGTGCTTAAAGTGATGGGATCACTATTCAACAGTTCAATAAATATCATCTCCAATTTATCGATTGACTGGCTCCAGTCTCGCTCCATTGCTGTTTTTAAGCCATTGGCTTTAAGTTTCAAATATAAATTTCTGTCTTCTATAAGCCTTTTCACAGCTTGACGTGCCAAATCAACATCTCCATTTGGAACAACTAAAGCATTATATTCATGGATAATGTACTCATCATAACCACTCACATCACTAACAATTGGCACTCCTCCACAAGCCATCATCTCTAATGGAGGAGCAAAAACTCCTTCTACACTGCTTAATTTGAGCAAAATATCACAACTTGAATAAATTTTACTCATTTCATAGAAAGGAACTTGATAGAAAAAACGATCTATTTTCGTTTTTAAAGATGAAGATAAAGATTTTATACCTTTATTAGAGACACACCAGACTTCACAATCCAAATTTTGACAAGCATCTATAGATTCCTTTACTCTCTTGAAAGGAGAATCTATAGAACCTTCAATCAAAACTCGAAATTTGTTAGGCGACCTTGGCTCTATACATTTGCCTGAATTCATAAGGTTAGTGTCAATTCCTTTGGGTATATAAAAAGCATTATGTCCAAAATCACGTTTGAGCCAGTTTACAATCCACTTTGCTTCAGTCATAAAAATAAAGTTACAAAGATATGTTAACACTACTCTACTTCTCAACAAAGGCTCATTATAAAATAGTCGTTCATCACATTGAACGAAGTAGATTTTATGCTTTGAAGGTAGTTTTAGAGAGACTAGTGCTGTGCTCCAAAAAGTTGCAACGCTGATGTCAACATCTTTAGGAAAATTAGATAAATGGCATACTTGTCCCGTAAAACCAGGAAACCAACTAAAAGATTTAGGATCTGCTGGTATATTTTCATCTAACAAGCAAATAAATACAGAGTAACCCCTGTCTTGCAGTCGAGTAATATGTTGTAATGCTTCAATATGACCACCGCAAATTAAATTTGAAGGAAATATATAAGCAATTTTCATATTCTAATACTCTCCACAATTCACTTGTCTGTAAAATTCATAAAATATTTATCTTTTATATCTTATCTTTTATATCTTTTATCAGCCAGTAAACTTTATTCTCAAATTTACTATTTTGCCACCAAATTTTATAGTTTTGTCGAACAGCATCTAAATCATTAGAACTCCTAAAAATTTCTAACTGCTGTCTGGCCTGTCCTGAAACCATTTTCTTAAATCTAGCTAAGTTAAAGTTTGAAAATCGCTTTTGCAAGATTTTTGCAAGCATCAAATAATCATTTAGATTCTTACCTGTTTTCATTAGAGTACTTGTGTGACTGGTAGGAAATATACGATATTTAGATAGTGGTTGGTTAAGACCTACTCCTCCACTCGTAGAAATAGCACGAATCCATAATTCCCAATCAGCAACATGAACTAGATTTAAATTAAAGCCACCATAAGTCTCATAAAAATTTCTACTAATGACCATAGATGGAGTTCTGAAAGGATTTACATAAAAAAACGGAGAAGCGTCAAAAGTATACTTTTCTAAAGTTTCAAATCTTGGAGATAAACTGAGCAGTTCACCATACTCGTCGATTTCAAAGGATCGTGCAGCCAAAAGGCCAGCTTGAGGATACTTGTAGGCTAAATTAGACATTCTCTCATAAAACGTAGGTTCAACTAAATCATCTCCATGTAAAATGTGAACCCAGTGCCCGATCGATCTTTTAACACAGGTATTAAAAGTCTGTGTTGGTCCCAAGTTTTGAGGGTGTTGATAGAAGGAAACCCTTCCTTTCCCAATCTCATCTACAACAGACTTTGGATCATCACTTGAGAAGTCGTCAATTACTTCAATTTGCATTGAGCTTTGCCCAGGGTCTTGAACTATAACACTCTGAAGTGTTTGTCTCAGAAACTCTCGACAATTGTAGGTGGGTATCATGACAGACCAGAACGGGCGTTCTATGCCCTCTGGAATTGGGTTAATCTTTGTTAATTGATGTTCAATATCATTCATTTTACTGCTCGGTATCTAATATCCTTCGTGAAAGTGCAAGAGCACGAGCAATTGCTTGATCCATATCATAGTATTTGTACTCCCCTAGTCTACCACAAATTAGGAGTTTAGGAATTTGTAAGGCTCGTCTTTCATATTCTAAGTAAAGATGACGATTTTCGTTATCTGGAAATGGATATTCATACTCATTAGGATCATTAGGTGTGTAGGTTATTTCTTTAGTTAAGACTGAACTACGAATATATTTTGAGTATTGCTTGGGCATCATATGTTTCCATTCTAAGGTTCTGATATCAGGACCATTGTTAGGATCTGGATTATTAACTTGTCCGCAAGGTAATATAAATTCAACGTCTGTGAAGTAAGTGTGTTCTCGCTTTTGACTTCTATACTTTAAGTAACCCAAGTCAAAGTTAAAAAACTCATCAATCGCACCTGTAAATATTAACATTTTATTGACTTGAAAGATATTTTTATTTTCAAGATAATTTAGATTCAAAAGTATCGGAACATTGCTTAGAATTGCAGACATAAATTTTTGATAGCCGTCTGTTGGTATTCCCTGGTATTTATCTGATTTCAAACGAGGATCATCGGTCTCATTTACTTGGAATCGTTTAATAAGAGAGCTAGATAGTTTATAACATGGAACACCCCATTGTTTTTCTGTATATCCTTTGACAAACTTTTCATAGATTAATCGTGGCATTAAAGACAAAGCAGCTTCTTCAAAGTTAGTTGGTTTTCCTTTAAATTCAGGCTGCCATGTATTCCCTACAGTCTTGTTAATATAATCCTTTGTAACAGGCCAATTCTCGTATTTACCATCAACCCACGACTTGATAACTGCTTCATATGGATCAAAACTTGTGAATCGATTGACAAATTTCCAGATAATTTCTGAGGAGGTACGGAAATAGTGAGGTCCATAGCTGTGGATTCGGATACCACAGGGGTGTACATAGTCAAAAACATTACCGCCAATATGAGGACGTCTTTCAACTACTAATACATCTTTCCCAGCATCCTTTAAAACTCTCGCAATAACTGCACCTGTTAAACCCGACCCAATAACTAAGTAGTCAACTTGCATAGCGAACATTACCAAATAGAAAGGTACAAAGAAAATTAAGTTAAATTAAAGTTAAATTAAATTAAATTGAATCGAATTAAAATGAAAATCAAATCAAAATAAACTAAAGATTTTAAGTATAAAATAAGTATAAAAATTTAATTAAGCTTGATTACAGTTATAACAAAAGTTTTGGTTTTGTCCATTGATATGGAAAACAAAAATAACCTGGTAACGCTAATGTTATGCCTTCCCTAGTATTGAGAGGCATTATCTGAAACCATGTAGCTTCACTAATTAGATCTCTTAGATACCCACAAGTAATCCCTACTTGAATGCAGTAAGTACCTGGTTTTAAATAATTTGGATTAAGGATATTCTTAACTAAAAACTCACCTTCAAAAATCTCTAATAGTTCTCCGCTATCACTGGTAGATGAAGTAAACAATATGGTTCCATCTAGAGCTTTTATAGAGTAGCCTATTTCAAATTCTTGGGAACTGAGATAAGACTTGAATTTGAGATAGATAGATATTTGCTCTCCTACTGAGAATAAGTTTGTAATTTCGTCTTTTGAATTTTTTAATTCCAGTTGTGTAAACTCTATCTTTTGATCTCCTCCAGATCGCCTTTTAAGACTTAAGTTAACTGAACTATTAGCATTGGCAGAATTGCTAAGTTTATAATAACTTTCTATAACTGTTTTAGTATCACCTATTACGTTAATCTTTCCTTGATTTAATAAGATGGCCTTTTCTGAAAGATTACTAATTATTTTCATGTCATGACTAACGAATAATACTGTTTGACCTTTAGCTGAGACGTCTCTCATTTTTGCTAAAGATTTTTTTTGAAAGCTTACGTCACCAACAGCTAAGACCTCATCTACCACGAGTATTTCTGGATTTAGATGAGATGCAACTGCAAAAGCTAACCGGACATACATACCAGATGAATAGTACTTAACAGGTGTATCCAGAAATCTTTCGACTTCAGAGAAAGCTACTATGTCATCAAAATTACGCAAAATCTCAGACTTTGTCATTCCCAAAATTGAACCATTCAGGAAGATATTTTCTCTCCCAGTTAATTCAGGATGAAAACCAGTTCCTACTTCAAGTAGACTTGCTACTCTACCTTTGACTTTGATTATTCCTGTGCTGGGCTCTGTAATTCGACTAAGTAACTTTAGCAAAGTTGATTTACCAGCACCATTATGACCAATAATGCCAATCCTATCGCCTCTTTTAACTTCAAACGAAACGTCTTTAAGTGCCCAAAACTCCTCGCGGGTTTGGGATGGCCTGTGCTGGTTGGGATGTAAAATTCGCTGCCCGATCGCTTTTACCCCATCAGCAATGACATCCCGCAGCGCGATATAGCGCGATCGCCCTTGCTGCTGGTGTTTGAGCAAGTACCGCTTACCCAGATTTTCTACGCGGATGACCGTATCGGACATGGGATTGAGCAGCCAGAACCGACTAGTTGACTAGACCCTAGTGTGCCCCAAAATGTCCCGAATCTGTCAACTTAAGATTACAAATTATGTCGATCGCTGATCGACCGGGCGGACATCGTGAACCGAAAAACCATGCTTGGTCAGTTCTTGGTTGAGTTGTAGAGGATTTTCCACGCGATCGACAAATAGGACCCCATTGAGGTGATCCATTTCATGTTGGATCACACGGGCCAACAGGCCATCCGTTGGCAGGGTTTGGGGACGGCCATACTCATCCTTATAGGAGACCACGATCGCTGTGGGCCGCGTCACATTCAAATAGACATCTGGAATGCTCAGACACCCCTCCTCAAACACCGAGAGTTGCTTCCCGTACTGCTTAATCGTCGGGTTGATCAACACCACCGGCTGATTCGCCGCATTTTCTGGGTCCGTATCGATCACAATAATTTGCTTTTGCACCGCCACCTGGGGAGCTGCCAGACCAATGCCATTGGCACTATACATCGTTTGCAGCATTTCCCGCACCAACTGGCGGATCTCATTATCCACCTTCGTCACCCGCTTCGCACTCTGACGTAACACGCGATCGCCCAGCTTATGGATATCAAGGGGGGGCTTCGCTAACTTCTTTTTCTCAACCGCAACTTCAACAGGCATGGGTAACTCGGTAACCGCAAAACTAGAGGAATCAAAACACCGCCGTTCGGCTCACACAGTCGCATGAACCCCGGCCTTGACATAACTTCATCTTTAATCTTAGCCAATCTCCCCGCCCAAATCCCAACCCGCCCGCGATTTTTCCATGAATCTGACGCCCGCCCCCTTGTCTTAAGGGGCGAGGGCAAGCTAGAGAACAATTGGAGTTTCAAGCCCCTCTTCCAGAGAGGGAGGGGTAGGGGTGAGGGCCAGCGCAATCATGGCTTGACTAGCGCCGACAGTAAGCATTGATCTGGTCTAGAATTGCCTGAGTTTCCGGGTCAGGCCCGTCATGCCCTGCCGCTGGCGTGGAGGTGCGTATCTCCCATTGGCCCTGGCTCGGATCAAGCTGGCGGGTCATTTGCTGGCGCATCTGCGGCGATACCTCAGCCCCAAAACTCTGGGCCATCCCATCGACCATCTCCACCATCGCACTGCCAAAACTGGCCACCAGTTGCATCATCAGTTGTTCCAGCCCCCCCTCACCCCAAAACGCCTGGAGCATCTGACTGCCCTGCTGATATTGCTGGACCAGCCGCGATCGCCATTGCTGTAAATTCGTATCCTGCAGCGGCAGCGCCTGCAACTCCTGGCTCGACGCCTGCATCAACGGGATCAGGCCACCGAGGCCCAGGCCAGTCGCCCCCGGCTGGGGTTGGAAATTCCGCAACGTTCTGAATTGTTGATCGATTGTCCCTTGTAACTGTTGACATTGGTTAGCCAGTGTGGCGGGGGTTGTTCCCCTTGGGGTTGGACTCCCGGTTGGCGATCCACCTGGAGCGATGCTGCGCGATCGCGGGACCCCAGCCGGAGCCGTCCCTGACCCACAGAGGCTTCCCAGCGAAATCGTATTGCCCTGGGCATCTACCATAAAGCAATCTGCTTCCTCCTGCCCAATTGCCTTAGGCAAGGTTCCTCCAATCCCCAGGCTTAGGCCGATCAAGATCGCGAGTAGTCCCTTCTGGTCGCTCAGCATCGTGTCCTCCCTGGTGTGTGTCGCCCTTTATGCCCTTATCCCTACCAATATCTTGAGGATACCCAGGTGCCAGCGGAATTTATCCGTTAAGCTGGATCTGATTGCTCCCATTGGGGACGATCGTTCAACCGTTGCATTTGAATAACCTATCAGGAGTGACAGCGGCATGCCTATCCCGTGCCACATTATTGTTGAGGGAAATCCTGCGATTATTTATGCCTGTCGCAATGGGGGACCCGATCGTATCCTCCCCATTTTGCAGCCCTTCGTCGAGCAATTTATCCAGGAGCGAGCAACCCTCGGTGAATACCTCTATACCCCCGAATGTCTGCTCGCTCAAATTACTGTCCGCTTTGGGTTTGAATTTTGCGAAGACGATTTCTCTAACCTGCGAATTAGCATTACCTATGATCCCACGGTGGAATATCTTTACTATATAGACGCGCAACAAACGATTAGTGTGTGGGTACCGGAAGCGGCCTATCGGGCCAATCCCCAACTGGGGCTTCAGGGGTGCCGTCGCCTGGAGACCAGTCTGGTGTCTTAAACCGGACAATGGTGTGACGGGTGATCGTAGCCACGGGACTTGGACAGTCAGCCTTGGGCAGGCACACAACGCCGTCCTGTCGCATGGCCGATCGCGGCTCTCCCAACACCGATAACAACCGGGTCACTCGCCAGGGAATCGGAGGACCTTGGAACGGGATGATCTCAATCTTGTCGCCGAGTTGTAGGGGTTCGGCTAACCGGAGGACGATCCAGTCGGGGGTGGTGTCGATCACGATGCCAACATAGGTAGCTTCCCCCGTATTGATCCCCCCCAGTTGCCCAAATACTGAGTCGGGACCGGCCGGGGTGGCCAGGGAACCGGTGAAATACTCCCGATGGGGGATCGATCGTAGATCGGCGGCTAACTGGGCCTGGAGCGCTGGCGTCCACTGACCGGTCGCATAGGCATCAAGTGCCTGTCGATAGGCTTTGACGGTCATCGCCACATAAAATGCCGACTTCATCCGCCCTTCGATCTTCAGGGAGGCAATGCGGTGCTCAAAAAAGTGGCCGATTAACCCGATGCCCCAAAGGTCTTTAGAAGACATAAACGTTGCCAGGGTGGGGGGTGGCTGGGTTTCTGAAGTCACGGCGTCTGGGGTGACAAAATAGGGTACCCGACAGGATTGGATACAGCCCCCCCGGTTCGAGTCGCGTCCTGCGGTGAAGTTGGAAATCGTACAGTGGCCGGAATAGGCCATACACATGGCCCCGTGGACAAATAGCTCTACGTCGATCGCAGCCTGTTGCTGGAGGGTTCCCGCCGCCGCAATGCTCAACTCCCGTCCGGCAATAATGCGTTGCACTCCCGCCTTCTGCCACAACCGGGCTGCCGATCCATTCAAGCACGACGCCTGGGTAGACAGGTGAATCTCCAGATCAGGACAAGCCCGCCGCAAGGTCCGGATCACCCCCAGATCCGAGACGATCGCCGCCTTCACCCCGATCGCGGCTAAGAAGCGACCGTAGTCCGCTAATCCCGCCAGATCCGCATCGTGGAGAAAGGCATTCAAGGTGACATAGACGTGGGCACCGTGTTCACGGGCAAAGGCAACTCCTGCTTCTAAGTCGCGATCGCTGAAATTATCCGCCCGCGCCCGTAGGCCGTAGCGAGGCCCCCCGACATAGACCGCATCTGCCCCATAGGCGATCGCCACCTGGAGACGTTCGAGATTTTTGGCCGGGGCCAGCAGTTCGGGCCGCCAAGGGGACGATCGGGACATATCCAAGATCCATAATTTAATCCATAATTTAGTGGAGGCACAGGAGTTGAGGTATTTACCCTTGCTCAATTTTACGTTCGGGTTGTGTCGCCGCTGGCGCATCCAAATGCGTGACACTGGCAGCGTTGGGCTGGGGCTGGAAGCCTAACTCCTGAAGCGCCCGTCGGATTTTGGCCTTAGAAGGGCGGGTGGTGGGCACTTTGAGACCCAATTCTCGCGCCGTTTCCAGTAACTCGCGCATCAGGGCATCAACGGAAATTTCTTCCGCATCCGTTGGCAGTTTTTCAATGCGGCCCTCATAGGCCAGGGTATACAGTTCCAGATGGTGTTTGCCCATCACCTTGGCCAGCTTGCGGAGGGTTTCTGGCATGGGGCAAGTCCCCTTAAAACACGCCCCCCGCAGACGGGGTTGGGGAATCCCGGCCAGTTCCGCCAGATGATTCATGCTGATCCCCTGCTCCTCCAGGTATTGCAAAATCGCTTGCCCTAGGGGCGAGCAATCCTCTGGTTTAATTTGTAACCGGGCTGGCATGGGCGTGTCGTTAGGCAACAGGGGACGCGATGCACCGATGGCTCTCCCAAGGTGTCGTGCCGCGATCAAAGTTTACCGGAGAGCACCCCTTAAATGCCAATTTCAGGACCCATTGGCGCTAGGGATTTTCCGTTGGGGCTGGTGACCGGAAAACGACTTCTGGCTCAAACGGTGGGGGGGAGGGGGGAGAGGCTGTTTGGCTTTTGCTCAGGGCTTCGGTCCATTGCTTCGCTAGGAGCATAAAGTCCGAGGGCAACATCAGCAGGGTTGTCGTGTTATTTTCAGCCCCAATTTCTGCGAGCATTTGCAGGCGTCGCAGTTCCAAGGCTGCCGGATTTTCCAGAATAACCTGTGAGGCTTCGGCTAATTTGACGGATGCTTCCTGTTCGGCAGAGGCTTTGATCAGGCGGGCGCGTCGTTCTCGCATGGCTTCTGCTTCCTTAGCCATTGCCCGTTGCATATTGGGCGGAATTTCTACGTCTTTCATTTCCACCCGCTCGATCACAACGCCCCAGGGTTCGGTAATTTCATCAACAATATCCTGCACACGGCTGTTGATTTTATCGCGATTTTGTAGGATGTCATCCAGGGCATTTTGACCGACAACATTGCGCAGGGTGGTGAGTGCGGTTTGATAGACGGCTTGCTGATAGCTTTCAACCTTGTTAATCGCTTTAGAGGGATCAAGAACACGATAGTAGAGTACGGCATTGACCTTGATCGTTACACTGTCGGCAGTGACGGCTTCTTGGGGGGCAATATCGACGGTTTTGGTGCGAATATCGACTTGTATTTTTTGATCGACGATCGGGATGATCCAATAGAGTCCAGGTCCCATGACACCCTTGACGCGACCCAGCCGGAAAATAACGCCCCGTTCGTATTCACGATCGAGTTTGAGGCCGGAGCCGAGGAAAAATAGGAGGGCGGTGAGGGTTGCCAAGAGGAAGGGACTCATGGGAATGGCCTGCTTTCTAACCACACAGGTACAAAGGGCATGAAGAGACACAAAGATCCTAAGTATTGTTATCTTTGTGATGCGCTTCTTGTTTCCATTGTAGAGAGGAATCAATGTCTAGGTTGTTAAGGCTTTCTGGAGTTACGTGACTTCATTCAGGGACGGGTTCATAGACGATCGCATTGCGGCCTTCGCGTTTGGCACGACCCAGGGCCGCGTCGGCGATCGAGACCAGGGTTTCAGGCGATCGCTCTAGGGCTGGGATAAGTTGAGCCACGCCAATGCTGAGGGTGAGGTAGGGACGGGTGGGGGAGACGCTATGGATAATTTGGAGGCTGGTGAGCTTTTCCTGAATGCGGGCTGCGACGTAGAGGGCACCCTCCTGCTGGGTCGCGGGCAGAAGGAGGGCAAAGGTTTCGTCGCGATAGCGGGCCACCAGATCACTGGGCCGCCGTGCTACAGTCTTGAGCACCTGGGCAACCTGAAGCAGACTGTTGTCGCCTGCCTGGGGGCCATAGGCTTCGTTATAAGCCTGGAAATGATCAATTTCGCACAGGAGCAGCGATAGGGGCTGGCGTTCCCGGGCAAGGCGTTGCCATTCGCGCTGGAGGTGATCGTCAAAGCGACGGCGGTTAGCCAGGTGGGTCAGTTCATCTACGTGGGTGAGATCCTGAAGCTGTTGCGTAATTTGGTGGAGGGCGGCATTGGCCTGCTCGGTGGCCAGTTGAGCCTGGGCCAGTTCGGCTTGCTCCAGTTTGCGATCGCGGATATCAAAGATGAAACCAATGAGCGTCTGGGTCTGGTCATTTTGGTGCATAACCCGTACCGTGTGCCGAACCCAGACGATCGCGCCCTCCTGACTTAAGAAGCGATATTCCAACGTGTAATCCCGGCCTGCGGCGGCTTGGGACAGACTGTAAGTTTCCACCCAGGCGCGATCGTCGGCATGGATGCGGCTAAGCCACATGGCTACATCGGTCCAACTCGCTTGAGGAAAGCCCAATAGGGGTTCAATTTGAGACCCAATCACCGTTAAGCGTTGCGTGGGCCAATCCACCTGCCAGGGAATCGCCTGGGTACAGTCCAATAGGGTCTGGAGTTCAGCTTCCCGCTGCGTTAGTTTGGTGATGAGGGTTGGCTCGACTAAAGGGTGCAGCATTAGGGTCAAACCTTCCCCCCATTTCATGGCCGTGAGGTGATGGGTGATGGCCGGTTGCCCAGACGGGGCTGGGTTCGGTTGGCCACTCGGCCAAGCAACGGCTTGACGCAGAGGGACGCCGGATTCAACCACTTGGATCAGGGCTGCCAAGAGGGCGGGAGCGGTTGGGGTCAGGAACGATCCCAGCCGAAAGGTGCCGGCCAGTGCGGCTGGCGATTGACCAAAGAGTTGGGCCGCCGAGGCGTTGATGACTAAACATCGCAGATCGGTGATGACACCCGTTTCTGGATGACGCACGGCCCGAAAGGCGGCGATCGCCGCCTGACTACCATTCAAAATCTGGGTCAGGAGCGATCGTAACCACGGGACCAGGACAGAGGTAGCAGCCGGGGGCTGAGGGGGATTAACAAGTGGGTCACCCTGATTCATTGTGGACCTTTCTAAGCAACGATGGAGGCCCGATCGGGCCATTGGGCCCAGCCCCAACTGCTCCCTCGGTGAACAGGCAATTATGGACTTACCCGTCTCCTAGGGTATCAATCCCATTGACCTTCAGGGCAGATTGCCCCTGCCGCAGCCCTCGGTTACCCCGCCGCTCTTGTTCCTCTAAAGGCTCAGGCTTACAACGGTGGTGGATGTGCCCCCTGGAACCAGCGCGATCTGAAAACTGTCGGGGAAGGGAGCAGCAATCTCATAGAGGCTGGCGGAAAAGCCATAGTTGAGGGTTTGCAGTTGCAGCCCCAAGGTACTCAGGTCCAGTTGTAGTTGGATTTGCTCATTGCGATCGGGGGGAATAATCACCAGAGTCGCTCTGGGGACCCCATTGACCAGATTAAACTCAAAACTATTCTCAACAGCATCCCAACCCAAGTAGGGGGCAACCTTAGCGGCTGGGAGGATTGTATTAAAGCTATCCCAGGAGGCATTGTTCCCACTAGGAGGTTGGAGGGTGGCCGCTGTCGGATCATTGATATTGCCAGCCGCATTCGTGGATTGGGCGCTGACCCGTCCCGTGAGATCAAGGGCTGACCCAGGGACATTGGTGACATTGAGTAATTTGCCCATAAGCGTCCCTGTCACCGCGTCAAAGATCAGTGTATTCCCGGCTTCTGCCCCCAGCCCGGGTTCAATCCGCACGGGGCGACCATCCTGGATTGTCAGTGTGTCCTCCCCTGGGTTGAAATCAGTCACGATATCAATCCCGTCAACGCCACTGATCACGAAGGTATCAGCCCCTGCCCCGCCTGTCAGAGTGTCATTACCCCGATCGCCAGAGAGGGTATCGTTGCCATTGCCCCCAAAGAGGCGATCGTTGCCCCGCCCCCCAAACAGTTGATCATTACCATTGCCGCCCAACACCGTGTCATCGCCCAGATCGCCGCGCAGGGTATCGTTCCCCGCCCCGCCGTCCAGGGAATCGTTATCCTTGCCGCCGTAGATAAAATCATCCCCCCCGCCGCCCAACACCGTATCATTGGCCCGGAAGGCAAAAATTTTAGCAGCCTCGGCTGGCCCTTCAAAAGAATCAGGATTAATCGTTAGTCTGATTTCTAGCATGATGTCATGACTCCTGGTCTGACTGATTGTCCAGCATCGGCATTCAGCCATCCCCGTCACCAGCGGGCATCTCAAAACTGGCCAAATTGCTATGTCAATTGCGACGATCGCTGGGTTAAAACTTGACAACTATTAACGAGATAACACCCTAAACTCAGTCGTCTATGCCAGATAGATAGGTTTCAATGGATGTACATGAACGCGACTCAAATCGCGCAATTTAGATGTCGCTATCCAGGGATACAGCACTGACTATACTGCTTCCGGATGGTAAATCGTTCTGAGAAATACCTATTCGGCTGTGAATCCAACCTGCTTTTAGGTCTGGATAGTTTCCAGTATAGCGATTCGTTATAGGGACTGCTTGTATTGGCTAAAATTACAGACAAACCTGATCACGCCGCCAGTACTTCTCTGGGTATATTTACTTAATTTTCTAGTTGATTTCTGCCAACCCGATCGTGCGATCGGCAGGTAATTATTACCACTGTTGCCAAGCTTTCCAAAATAGGTAAATCGACATCAAACCCAGGAAGCCTCGAAACAGGAGGCTGACGATTTCATCCGGTAATTTTGGCAACAGACGGGTACTGATTTGGGCACCGAACAAGCCCCCCATGCCTAACAAGAGACCCGCGATCGGTAAGATATTGCCACTGATGGCATGGCCCACACTAGCAGATAAGGCAGTGATAATAATAACCCCCAAGCTGGTCTGAATGGCTAGTTTAATCGGTTCGTGCAGCAATAGCATTTGCAACGGCACCAAGATAATTCCACCCCCAATGCCAAAGACACCGGCTAACATACCGGCAAACCCCCCTGTGATCACACGGGCCAATAGGGGATGCATTTGCTTAGACAGGGGACTTAAGCGCTCAGTGGGGGGAATATCCGTAGTCAGCGCTAACTTCTCGATGTAACGTTGTTGTTGGGTGACAATGTAGTTACGCCAGGAAACCAGACCAATATTGATCAGCAAAAAGGCAGCAAAAGCGGCGGTTAGCAAACCGGGTGAAAACTGTTTACTTAAGTTCACTAACCAGACCCCCAACTGGGCCGTTGCCAGGGCGGGAAACCCTAAAGCTAACACCCGCTTGAGGTCTAGATAGCCCATACGCCAGTTTTGAATGCTACCCGATAGGGAGGTAATGACGATCGACAAGCTACTGGTAGCCACCGCTTCCACCGTGCTATGTCCTAGGGCGATCATAATTGGGACCAGAACCGTCCCGCCGCCAATGCCCAAGAGACCCGCCATAATCCCAGCGACCAGCCCCGCGCTCATTAAAATTAGCCAATCCATCTGTTACCCGATCCCCTGTTACGGTCGATTCAGACTGCTTGCGATTAAACTGCTTGTGACTCAGACAGTTCTTCCGATGGCGATGATACCGTAATGGGCTGGGGGAAAAGGGTCTTGGGTAACAACCCGTGGACACCCCGCATGGGCTGATTCACCACCTGGGTAATATGAAAATCCACGGCTAGACTACAGAGAATATAGGCATCCTGGGCCGATAGGCCCGCCCACTGCTCCAGGAAGGTAATCATCTTTTCCAGGGCGATCGTGCAGGCAGCATCCAGGGTCTCGGCAAAGCCCATTGTGATCCAGTGGGTTGGGGTTTCGGCAAAGGGCAGGGGCAGCTTGCTAGCCAAGTCGGCGGGCCGCACGATGAGCCGGAGAGTCCCATTCATCGAGGTTTCCAGGGCTGTCACATCAACTTCCCCATCCCCCTGAACCGCGTGTCCATCCCCGATCGAAAACTGGGCACCCGGTAGGAAGATCGGCAAAAATAAACGACTCCCCGCTTGCAGGTGGCGGTTATCCAGGTTGCCACCATAAAGACCAGGGGGAATCGAACTGCGTTGCTCGGCTGCCGTGGCGACGCCCAAAATGCCAAAAAACGGGTGTAGGGGAATCTGAATCCCTGAGCCGGGGGGAAATTCAGCGGTGTTCTGGTCTAAGTCTAGGGGAATAAAGTTCAGGGCTGATGCCTGGAAGCGGTGGGGGAGGCAGCCCCAGCCCGATCGAATCGCATTAAACCCCATTGCCAGACGCGGCGCGATCGCCTCTAACTGCACCTCCAGCACCATCCCCGGTTCCGCCTGTCGGACCCCAATGGGACCCGTGAGTAAATGGGAGCCAGGACCCACGCGACGGTGGGGAGGCAGTTGGTCACGAATCGCCAGCAACGCCGGCGGTGCAAAAGCAGCCGGTGCTTGATCACAGATATAAAAGCCGGTAAAAGTTTCCACCGTAATGCGATCGCCGGAATCCACTTCTAGAGCTGGGGGCAACTGGTCAGAAAACCCCCCCAGGTGAACCGTATCACAGGTAGCCAGGAGATGATGAGTCTGCATCGGGATGAAGAACCTAAAAATCTAAACTCCAAAATCTAAAATCTAAAATCTAAAATTCAAAATTCAAATACCCAACTTATGGCGAATTTTCTGCCAAGCCCTTTGGGATTTGCGTATCAAAAAATCCACCTGACTAAAGTCCAAAATTGGGGTTTGTTCAGTCAAGGGATAGTCAAAGAATTGATTTAGGTCTGCGAGGATTTTGGTCAAGCGATCGCGAATATTGGGTGCTCGATATTCCGCTAATACCTGTTCCGAGAGGGTGAACTGGGGATAGTGGGCGATCGCGGCGAGAATACGTTGGCGATCATAGGCGAGGGAATAGCCCGCAATTTTCTCGCAATTAAATCCCGGATCAAGATAATCCGATAAGCCATGATTCACACTAGAAAAAACCTGACACCCACAGGCCATCGCCTCTAGAGGTTGTAAGCCAAATCCCTCCGTGACCCCTTGCTGTGCCCAGTATTCCGCCGAATCATAGAGATAAACCTTAGCCCGATTAAACAGTTGGGGCAGATTCTCTACATAGGTATTAACCACCTCAACCCGACAAACCGACTGTAACGCCGGGATCAATTCCTTAAGTAAATAAGTCGATGATTTCCGCGCCTGGACTAACACATCAATATCCCGCGCTCGACCTAAATTTGTAAACTCATCAGCGATTTGATTAGGTAAATAATAAATGAGCGCATGGGGCGATCGCTGGCCCCAGTAGCCCATCGTATTGCGACTGACCGTAATAATGGGAATCCGCGACGGCAAGCGAAATCCATACCCCGCACTATGGGCATGGTAAACCACTTGCTGGTGGCGCAACCGTGCCGCCAATTTGGGCACATCAAACCCCCAACTCAGGACAAAGATCACATCGTCTAGCGCTTTTGCCCGCAACACATCGTCTAAAAACAGGGTGTCCTTTTCCCGCTGGCGATAGGTGACGATCGCCGCTTCCCCAAGCTGACCGGCCAGATCATAAATCTTCAGTTCTGCCCATAAGCCCCCGCAGGCAAACTGCGGGCCAGTCCCCGGAAGTAAAAAATAGAGCTTGCGCATACGTGCGGCTGTACCCGTAACCCAAAGGTGTCCCCAGGCAATATAAACCAATCTGTCGTTCGCGTAGCGTCTCCGGGAAAGAATCGCAGACACGCCCCACCACCGACCCATCCCCTCCCGTCGCTCAATCCCCAGTATCTTATTAGGAAGATATTAGGAAGAATGATTGAGTCAGAACGCTCTGTAAGTGTGGGGTAGCCAAAGGATATGAAAATTGCAATTACCGGCGCAACAGGATTTGTGGGCCAACGGCTCGTCGAGCAGGCCAGCGCTGCGGGGCATGAACTGGTTGTCCTCACCCGGCGGCCTGAACCGGCACGGCAACTCTTCCCCCCAGCTACCTTCCCCCAGGTCACCGTGGTCGTCTATACGCCAACTGAACCGGGGGCTTGGCAACAAACCCTGAGCGGTTGTGAGGCCGTAGTGAATCTGGCCGGAGCCGCGATCGCCGATGAACGCTGGACTCCGGCCCGCAAGCAGGTAATTCTGGAAAGTCGCCAACTGACCACCCGTAACCTGGTTACCGCGATCACCCAGGCAGACCCTAAACCCCAGGTCCTAGTGAGTGCCTCGGCGATCGGATATTACGGCACCAGCGAAACTGCCCGGTTCGATGAAACCAGTCCCCCCGCTGCGGATTTTCTGGCCCAGGTGTGCCAAGCCTGGGAAGCGGAGGCGCAGGCGGTTCAGGCCAGTGGGGTACGGCTGGTGATTTTGCGCAGTGGCATTGTCCTGGGTATGGGTGGCGCGATCGCCAAGATGTTGCCCCCCTTTAAGCTCTTCGCCGGGGGACCGATCGGCAGTGGTCGCCAGTGGTTTTCCTGGATTCACCGCGATGATCTGGTGAGCCTGATTCTCAAAGCCATCACCGATCCCAGTATGGCAGGGGTTTATAATGCGACGGCTCCGAATCCCGTCCGTATGGCCGAATTCTGTCGCGTATTAGCCAGTGTTCTCCACCGTCCCTCCTGGCTACCAGTCCCCGATTTTGTTCTACACACCATCCTGGGGGATGCCGCCCAAGTGGTCCTGGAAGGGCAGCAGGTCATCCCTGAACGCACGATCGCCAGCGGCTTTAACTATCAATATCCCAAGGTACGGGAAGCGTTGGTCAATATCCTCTAGCTCTCTGGTTCAATAACCGAGAGGCCCAAGACCAAGACTACTCACCGATCGTGGCCGACAGCCAAAACAACCCATCCACCAAAATCGTACCCAGGATCGCGCCGCTAAACACCCGCCAGGGTAACTGACGCTGGCACAGGGCCATCAGCCCAATCACCGCCAGCGTACTACCCAATAGCGCCGCCCAACTATATCCCCAAGGCGTTTGGACTTTTGTAACAGCCTGTTGCAAAACTGAGAAGGCAAGGCTCGGTTCGACCTGCATCAACTGTCGCCAGTCAGGAATCAGATCCACCAGATAAAAGTACAGATCCGTGATCGCCGTTCCCAAAAGGGAGCCACTGTAGAAAAAGCTCCCCATCACGAAACGCTGGCGCAGTAGGCATACGAGGACAATGGGAAGGGCGATCGCCTCTAGGGGCAAATGCCAAGATGGCTCCCACCGCAACCAGCCCCAATAGAGGGAACCCGCTAACCACGTCCAGCTAAAGCCCCACAGGAGATCCCCCCAGTGATGGGTTGCAGGACGGGCCAGCAACCAACGGCTAAGCCACCACCACATCCCTGTCATTCCTAAACTCAGCCAAGGCAGAATCCGCACGAGGGGGGCCTGAACAAAGACGGGGACAGAAACTAAAAAGACGGCAGCCATAAAGGCCAGCAGCGCGGGGCTAGCCAATTTTGGCAGGGTTTGCTCCCCCACCTGCTGAATCCGCAGGGCAATTGCCTGGGAAAGGGGTCCTGAAATCAAAGGAATGTTAAGTCTTTTAATTTACGTTTCTAAACATATCACACTAATATCCCCCCCTGGGGGATTTATTACCTTTATTTATACTCGATTAAGGTCGCTGGGCGGTGTAGAAGGTACTTGCCCAGCCAAAACTGAAGCTGGCCCTGAAATTCTGGGAATTTGCCGATCGTGCAGGCGAGGGCATAGAGACGAGATTCCGCAGCGGTAAAGCCCCGTGCCCTTGTGTGGCGATAGATGCGCAGGGCAGACAAGGGATAGCCCGCCAGCAACAGTAAACTCCAGCCCTGGGTCAAGGCAGTCCCTCCGATGCTGAGCAGGGGCACCCCAAATCCCCACAACCAGATCCGTTGACTGGGTTTGACGTTATAGCGTTCAGGCGTGTTGCCGTGCAGCGCGGCTCCTTCGGCAAAGGCGTGGCCCGATCGCACCATCCGTTTCCACCATTGGCGAAAGTCGGTCATTTGGGCATCGTGGCGGGTCATCTCCGCCTCCAAGCGCCAGATTTGCCAACCCTGTTGCCGCAGGCGAAGGCAGAGTTCTGGCTCCTCACCCGCAATCATATCGGGATTGAAGCCACCCACCTGCTGGAGGGCCACCACCCGCATCATGGCATCGCCACCGCAGGCGGTCGTTTCCCCAATGGGGGTGTCCCACTCGATATCACACAGCCGATTGTAGGGCGATCGCTCCGGAAAGCGTTCCCGACGACGACCACACACAACGGCCCACTTTGGGTGTTGGCTCAATTCGGCATAGGCCCGTTCTAACCAACCGGGCACCAGTTCACAATCTCCATCAACAAACTGCACAAACTCAAGCTGGGGATTGAGGGCGAGCAACTGGGCCAGCCCCGCATTACGCGCACGGGCGGCGGTAAAGGGCGTTGACAAATCAAGCTCAACAACGGCTACCCCCAACGAACGGGCAAAGGCCACGCTGTCATCCGTGGACCCGGAATCGACATAGACGATTGTGGCGACGCGATCGACAGCGGCCTGTAGACACTGACGTAGACGTTCCCCTTCATTCCGTCCGATCGCGACAAGACCAACAGTTTCTAACAGGTGCATAGGACGGTTTACCGGATCATTGAATCAACCCCTGAATCAACCTTACAAGATTGGTTCTGCTGAGTTTAGGGTGGGAGGCGTAGCCCTCCCACCCTAAACTCAGCATTTTAGTCCCTTAATTTGTAGCTGTTTGTACTGTTACACCAAAATCTCAGAAGAGCCAAAAGATTTCTTAAAAGATTTCGCCTTTTTACACGGGTGTCCCTAATTGTATGGACTTAATGGAGACAACCTCCCAGCGTTTGGTCTGTGAACCATGCCGACCTATCCTAGTTTGTACCAACTCAATACACGAGTCTACCTGACTGCCCTCTCCCAACAGTTGGGGCGACCGGCAACGCTGGATGATTGGCCCGATGTGGAGCTAGATGCCTATGCCGAGGCCGGCTTTGACTGGATTTGGTTATTGAGTGTATGGCAAACGGGACCAGTGGGACGCCAAGTGTCACGATCGCATCCGGGTTGGCGGGAGCAATTTCTCATCGATCTGCCTGATCTTCAGGAAGCCGATATTGGCGGATCAGGTTTTGCCATTACCGACTACACGGTAGCCAAGGAATGGGGGGGAAATGCGGCCCTCAGTCGGTTGCGATCGCGCCTGCAACAACGGGGATTGCGGTTAATGCTGGATTTTGTCCCTAACCACACGGCTCCCGATCATCCGTGGACCCAAACCCATCCAGAGTTTTATATTGCCGGAACTGAGGCCGATTTAGCGCGAGAACCCCAGAACTATTACCGTTTAGAGTCACCGACAGGGTCTCGAATTTTTGCCCACGGGCGGGACCCCTACTTCCCCGGTTGGCCAGACACGCTGCAATTGAACTACGGCAATCCCCAGCTTCAGGCGGCCATGCGAGAGACCCTCACCAAAATTGCAACCCAATGTGACGGCGTGCGCTGTGATATGGCCATGCTGGTCCTCCCGGAAGTCTTTGAGCGGACCTGGGGCATTGCCTGTGCGCCCTTCTGGGAAGCGGCGATCGCCCAAGTTCGTCAAACACACCCCGATTTTGTCTTGATGGCGGAAGTGTATTGGGATTTGGAGTGGACCTTACAACAGCAGGGGTTTGACTACACCTACGACAAACGTCTCTACGATCGCCTGGAAGCCCGCAACGTGTATTCAGTGCGCGATCACCTGCGGGCTGACATGGCCTTTCAGCGCAAATTGGCTCGGTTTCTGGAAAACCACGATGAGCGGCGGGCAGCAACAGCCTTCCCACCGGATGTTCACCAGGCTGCCGCCCTCATTACCTTCTTAGCCCCTGGGTTACGGTTCTTCCATCAGGGGCAATTCACTGGTCGCAAGTTACGCACTTCAGTACACCTGCTTCGGGCCGCGACAGAAGCGATCGACCCCAACATTCAGGCATTCTACCAACGGTTGTTGAGCTGCCTGAAACACCCGATCGTGCGTGAGGGCACCTGGCAACTGCTGGATGCAATCCCAGCCTGGGGGGACAATTCCACCTGGAACCAGTTCATTCTCTATCTGTGGCAATACCTAACCGAGACTTGGTTAGTTGCGATCAACTACGCCCCGATCCAGGGTCAGTGCTATGTCCCCCTCCCGATCGCCCATTTGGCCGACCAACACTACGAGTTTAAAGACCTCATGGGACCCTACCGCTATGAACGATCGGGCAGCAATTTGCGCCAGCAGGGGTTGTACTTAGACTTACCCGCCTGGGGGTATCATGTTTTTGCCATTACCCCCCTGGATGTTCAGGCAACGTCGCCTCAGACAAATCATTCCCATGACCGTTAAACGTCTGCCCAGGTTCAGGTTAATGCCAACACGCTTCCCCGTCCTTGCTCATCATCGTTTGGCTAACGCCACCCACCTCCTATGACAGACCTAGACCTCGATCGCCTCGTCACCCCACTGGATGCCCTCACGCCAGAGCAGTATCGTCAAAAGATGCAACGGCGCAAGCAAGTTCAGGCAGAACGCCTTGCCGAATGTACCCAAACGAAGGGCCTGATTATTGTCCATACGGGTAATGGCAAAGGCAAAACCACGGCAGCACTGGGAATGGTATTGCGATCGCTCGGTCATGGGTTTCGGGTCGCAGTGGTGCAGTTTATCAAAGGCGCGTGGGAACCAGCGGAAAAGGCGGCGTTTGCGCCCTGGGCGACTGCACCGAATGGGACTGCACCCCAACTAGAATTCCACGCAATGGGGGAGGGCTTTACCTGGGAAACCCAGGACCGCGATCGCGATCGGGCAATGGCCCAACACGCCTGGGAAAAAGCCCTCACCTTCCTCCATAATCCAGACTTTCGGACCATTCTGCTGGATGAGGTGAATGTCGCCCTCAAGCACGGGTATCTATCCACAGACCAAGTGTTAGCAGGACTGGCCAGCAAACCCCCGGATACCCATGTGATCCTGACAGGACGGGGTGCTCCCACTGCCTTGATCGAACAGGCCGATCTAGTCACTGAAATGACCTTGATTAAGCACCCCCTCCGTGAACAGAAAATTAAAGCTCAACCCGGCATTGAATTTTAAGCCAGCCTTTACTCACTCTAAGGTACTGACTCCGAGTTACTTGTGTAAACAATTGTGGGGTCTAATGCTCCTGAAAGCTCTGGTATGCTCCTGTCACAACTCTTATTAACCACTTCCCAGACAACCGATCTATAGTAGGAGTAGTCATTGGGGAAGACACGATTCTTGATGAGGGACGCGGCGCGAACATAGTTTTCATTTTTTCTTTCTTATCCCTTTTTTATTTTCGATTTTTGCACCCCTCACCCTAGGTCCCGCCCCAGGATGGGAAAGGGACTTGAAAATCCGGCTCTCCTTGTCCCAAAGGAGGCGAAGGGGTGGGGGAGGAGGGCTGCCTGTTACCAAACTGGGATGTTCGCAAAGACTTGGAGTTACCGTTATTCAGGATCATCTGAATTAGGGTCCCTGGCGGGGTTAGCTAGACAAAGGCTGAATATCAACGGCTGGGGTTCTCCTGATTATTCCCGGTAACGCTTAAAAACAGGGATGGTAAGCAGATATTAAAAGAAAAGTGGGTATCAGCCGCGATCGGCGGGGCACAAAAGGGTGAATTATGAATGGCAATACTCATGTGCTAACTCATTCCCTAACTCATACACTAACTTCAATGCGAGTGAGACCCCCAGGGCGCATTGGGCACTGCTTGGGCTGGGCAGTGGGCTGGGTTGTCCTGGGTACTGGCCCAGCGGCGTTTGCGCAAGGTCTTCAGGAGAGAAGTATGGTTCTCTCCATGCTGGAATTAGCGCCTGAGATGAGCCTCCTGGCCCAACGCCCTGTCCTCCTGTCGGATGTGGTGGTACCGGTTGTGCCCGGTCCAGCCACTTCCGTACCCACAACAACGACACCTGCCGCTCCGATCGCGCCGCCGCCCGATATCACCCCGATCCCCCCGCCAGCGCCCCCCTGGCCAGAACCCACTTGGCCGGAGCCAGCCCCCCCGGTCTTACCTTCTCCGTCCCCTGTACCTACACCGCCCAGCCGTCCGCTCACTCCGATAGAGCGATTGAAGCAGTCGGGCAAACGCTGGATTGAAATTGATACTTCGCGGCAGCGCCTATTTGCCTGGGAGGGAAATAAACAGGTATATGCCGTGATTGTGTCTACCGGCAAGGCAGCAACCCCAACGCCGTCGGGGGTTTTTGCTATCCAAAGCCGCCATCGCTATGCCCGGATGCGGGGGGCCGACTACGATGTACCGGATGTCCCCTACACGATGTATTACTCCGGTAACTACGCCATTCACGGGGCCTACTGGCACAATCGCTTTGGGACACCCGTGAGTCATGGTTGTGTGAATGTGGCAGTCGATCACGCGAAGTGGTTATTTGAATGGGCCAGTTTAGGGACGCCGGTTGTTGTGCATCGCTAGTGGGAACTGGCTAGGGCAGCCAGGTCAGGAAGCCGAGAAGGGGGAGAATGAGGAAAACCCCCAAAGGTACGAGGACACAACGGGGGGATAGGTATCGGCGTGACGCTTGTTTCCCTGCCAGGGAAACAAGGGAGAGTGATCAACCTTAGCGCTCACTTTTAGGTCAGGTTTAGGGCATGAAATCCAGGTATCCTAGGGAAGTCCCAAGCAGACCTCGTTTAAACCTCTGTAGCGAAACCCTAACCCGTTCAACCCTAGCTAGTTAAACACCCAGAGATGACCCAGGCAATGATCGGTATTATTGGCGGCAGTGGGCTATATCAAATGGCCGCCCTAGTGGATGTAGAAGAAGTGCCAGTAGAAACTCCCTTTGGCCCACCTTCGGATGCCCTCATAGTGGGAACGTTAGGCACGGGTCGCGTTTCTTGCCCGTCATGGCCGTCACCACCGGCTGCTGCCCTCGGAGATTCCCTACCGGGCCAATATCCATGCCATGAAGCAATTGGGGGTGCAATACCTCCTATCTGCGTCTGCGGTGGGGTCCCTTCGGGATGCGGTGAAACCCCTGGATATGGTGGTACCGGATCAGCTGATCGATCGCACCAAGAACCGTTCCTCCACCTTCTTTGGGGAGGGGATTGTGGCCCACATTACCTTTGGTGACCCGATTTGTCCCCAGTTAGCAGGCGTCTTGGCCGACGCGGTGGCTAGTTTGGATCTTCCCGATGTGACGCTGCATCGCCAGGGCACCTATTTGTGTATGGAAGGTCCCGCCTTTTCCACAAAAGCTGAGTCAAAACTGTATCGCAGTTGGGGGGCGGATATTATTGGCATGACCAACCTGCCGGAAGCAAAGTTAGCGCGGGAGGCGGAAATTGCCTATGCGACGTTAGCACTTGTGACTGACTACGACTGTTGGCATCCCGATCACGATAGCGTCACCGTGGATATGGTGCTGGCGAATTTGCGCCGGAATGCAACCAATGCTCAAAAAGTGGTCCAGGAAACGGTGCGGCGACTGCATCGTGATCCACCCCCGTCGGAGGCCCATACGGCACTGAAATATGCCATTCTGACTCCCTTAGATCAGGTGCCAGAGGCGACGAAAGCTAAGCTGCACTTGCTATTGCAAAAGTATTTATAAAAGTCCGTAGAATACTGGAAATTTTTCTATGATTTAAACTTTTTGCCATGCCTGCTGCCTCCAACCCGATCGTCGCCCCAATTGCCCAGTCCTCATCCCCCCCTTGGTTAAGCTCTCATCCCGACGCACTAGGCGATCATGCGGCCAGTCGGGTTCAGACCCTCTTTAACCAAATTGCTCCCCGTTACGATGCCCTCAATGATTGGCTGAGTTTGGGCCTCCATCGCGTTTGGAAGCAAATGACGGTGAAATGGTGTGCAGCTCAACCAGGGGACACCTGTCTGGATGTCTGTTGTGGGAGTGGCGATCTGACGCTGTTGTTGGCGAAACAGGTGGGGAGAGCCGGTCAGGTCTATGGTTTGGATTTTGCGGCGGGCCAATTGGCGATCGCCCGTCAACGCCACGATCGCACCGCCCCTTCCCTACCCATCCAATGGCTTCAGGGGGACGCCTTGGCTCTACCCTTTCCGGAACAATCTTTTGATGCGATCACCCTGAGTTATGGCCTGCGCAATGTGGTGGATATTCCGCGCAGTTTGGCAGAGATTTATCGTGTCCTGAAACCCGGAGCCAAGGCGGCGATTCTAGACTTTAACCATCCCCAAGCCCCCCAAGCGCAAGCCTTTCAAGCCTGGTACTTGAGCACGATCGTGGTGCCCGTAGCGCAAGCCTGGGGATTGCGGGAGGAATACGCCTACATTGCCCCCAGCCTCGCACGGTTCCCCACCGGAGCCGAACAGGTCCACCTAGCCAAGGCGGCTGGCTTTACCCAGGCCGTTCACTATCCCATCAGTGGGGGCCTCATGGGCGTTCTGGTGGTGACCCGTTAACCCCCCTGACCATCCCTCTGTTAAAAATACAGACGAGGTTGGGAACCCTAAACAGAAGCCCTGCGTCTAAAAACACCAGACGCGTTGTGGTTCGATGACCTGTCTTTTCGGTAACCGGTTTTTGGGATTTCAGAATATTGAACGCTAGCGAGGAAGATCAGATGGCTGAGATGCGCATCCGTCGGCATAAAACCCTAATAACGGTCTGCCTGGGGAGTCTGACCCTTGTCGGGACCGTGACGCTTTCCCTTTTCGCCAGTGCCCCCGCGTTCGCGCAGCGTCCCCAAGGGGAAATCACGGTCCCTCGGCTGCTAGACCTACTCCATCAAGTAGCGGAATCGGGAACGCTCCCCCCCCCGCCAACCGGTCCTGGCACCCCATCACCGACTTCACCGCCAACGACCTCAACCCCTACCCCCCCCGCCCCCAATCCCGATGGGCCAACCACTGCCGGTAGCAGGACGGCAACACCCCCCGTGACGATTAGTGACAGTACCCGCTTTACCTGCCAGTTCTACAACGGGCAGTATACGGTGATGTATCATCCCGCAAGTCAACCGGATCAAGCTTATCCCTGGGCGACGCCGAGTACCTTGGGTGGAGGGTGGTCACCGGAACGACGGTGCAATGAGATTAGCCGCCGCCTCGAATTTTATCGACCGGATGGGTTATTGGAACTGCGCACGGCGATCGAAAATAACTACGATACGGTGTGTGTGACGACCCAGCAAAACCCCACCTGTCGGATTGTGCTGACAGTCCCACCTGGACAAAATCCCGAAATGACCCGCGATCGCGTCTTTCAGAATCTCACCGTGGCGGATAGCGGCCAGTCCACCCAGGCAGTGACCACCTTTGTAGAAGGGCAGGAAACCAATGGTCTGATCAACCAGATTGGGAATCTGCTTAACATCCACTTGCCGACGGCTAATGGCAATGGCGCAGCGCGACCCCGTGAGAACATCCGCACCGCCACGGGAGATATTAACCTGCGTCCCTTCCTCGATCGCCAGGATGGGGGCACTGGTTCCTATCTCCAGGGCGGCATTCGGCTCAACTCAACTCGCTCCAGTTCCGGCCCTGAAACCCAGTTGAACCCCAATAACTTCCGCTAATGGATTACGCACACGTTCGCGCAGCGTTTCCCCTGGCGAATCGCGCCTGATCATTCCCCACCAACTGTTGCCACTGCAAAACCTGCTCGGCCAGGTGGTGGAGGGTGCGATCGTGAATCCCCGCCGCCGTGAGTCCCGCCACCGTTTGGAATAAATACTCGGCACAGGGGCCGATTTGACCCTGCGCGGTGGCAATGTGGTGGACGGCTGTCGGCAACGGTAGCTTACCGGCATACCCCTCATGGCTGGGGTTAATAACAAAGGTCAGTGCCGAGAAGACTTGCCCTTCGACAAAGACCTTAACCCAGCGGGGAAGATAGGACCCGACAATCATCTCCCGCCGCCACAGGAGGAGCAGTTCCGTCGCCATATCGGCTGCCGCAATCCGGTACACAACTCCCTGGCAACTGCCCCCACGATCGAGGCCCAGAACTAACCCCGGATGTTCCGGTGTGCCCCGACCTAGGGGTGTCCAGAGGCAGAAACGGCGGTGCCAGCCATAAATCTTCCCGACCCGCCGTTCCCGATAGTGTAGGGCTGGGTTCCAAATCAACGAACCGTAGGCAAAGAGCCACAGGTCTTCCCCAGGGGGATGACCTTGCAGAGTGGTGTTGATCGATGCCTGGAGTTCACGATCGCTCCACAGGGGTAGGGCCACCCCCGCTTCACGAATCATCTGTTGTAACCGCGATGCCTGCAAGTCAGCACGAGTCAAGGTCATCACTGCCTCTCCCTTAACGCTGGTTTAGTCCTCCGCAAAAATATAGCGGTAGAGTTCGTCGGGACTTGGTTCCGGACTTGTTTCGGCAAATTCCACCGCCGCATTCACCTCGGCTTGGACCTGGGCGTCGATCGCCTGAAGTTCGGCCTCCGTCGCCAACCCCTTCCCCGTCAGGTAGGTCGCCAACCGCTTAATCGGATCACGGGCTAACCAGGTTTCCTTTTCCGTCTTGCTGCGCAACTCATCCGGATCAGCCAGCGAATGGCCCCGGAAACGATAGGTCAGGGCCTCAATCAGGGTAGGCCCTTCTCCAGCACGGGCACGGGCGATCGCGGCTTGGGCAACCTCCCGCACAGCCAGGACATCCATCCCATCCACCTCAACGCCAACCATGCCAAAGGCGGCTCCTTTTTTGTAAATTTCCGGCACCGAGGTCGCGCGTTCGTGGGCCATGCCGATCGCCCACTTGTTATTTTCAACGACATAAATA
>CAZHXN010000002.1:0-69010 GCA_964536415.1 uncultured bacterium | reverse complement strand
GCAACTTCCACAGCGCTGCCATGTTCAAACACTCAAAAAACTGGCCGTTGTTGGCCGCGCCATCCCCAAAGAAACACGCCGTTACCTGGTCCGCGTGACTATCCTGAAGGACCTCTCGCCGATATTTGGATTGGAACGCTACCCCCGTCGCTACCGGAATCCCCTCTGCTACGAATGCGTAGCCCCCCAACAACCGATGGGCCGCCGAGAACAGGTGCATCGAGCCGCCCCGACCCTTGCTACACCCCGTCTCCTTCCCAAACAGTTCCGCCATCACTTCCTTCGCTGGCACTCCCGCACTCAGGGCATGGACGTGATCCCGGTAGGTACTGCACACAAAATCCTCATCCCGTCGTAGGGACCGGATAATACCCGAGGAAACCGCTTCCTGACCGTTGTAGAGGTGGACAAAGCCAAACATTTTGCCCCGGTAGTACATCTCGGCGCACTTGTCTTCAAACAGCCGCCCCAGGACCATATCCTCATAGAGGATCAGCCCTTCCTCACGGGTGATCTGGACCGAGGTCGCATCAAATTTGGGTAATGTCCGCTCTTGTACCATTTCCATGCCGTTTCCCTTAAGCAATAGCCATGTGCATCGCGGCAAGGGAGACCTTGCCAAAATTACTTATCCTACCGATCCGGTCGCTGACCTTTCAATTCAGTCAGTCACCTTTCAATTCAAAAGATACGCGTTATGATATTGGCACGATTCGGGTCGTGTATGCTCAATAAGGACTGTTTCGTTCGGCAATTGCTTGACGGTATGGACCCAGCCTCGCCGGAAAGTCGGGATTTGAGCCGGAAAGTCGGGATTTGAGGCTGACGTTTGGAGTGCTAGGGACAGAGACTGTGCGTATCCCGCTCGACTACTATCGCATCCTGGGTTTACCCCCGCAAGCCACCCTAGAGCAACTGCAACAGGCACATCACGATCGTGCCCTCCAGTTGCCCCGTCGGGAATATTCTGAAGCGGCGATCGCCGGTCGCAAGGCCCTTCTTGACGAAGCCTATGCTGTGTTGGCCAACACAGAGCAACGCCACCTCTACGATGCCCGTCTGCGGGGCCAATCCCCAGACGTTGCCCCTGATCGGGCAGAGAGCCAGATCGTCCCCCCCGCTGCACCCAATTCCAAACCAACACCAGAGCTGATCGACGGGGCAGAACTGCCGAAACCGATCGCGGCGGCCACGGAACCTGCCCCAGAGCCACCCTTACCGGTAGCCCCCCCCCTTCTAGAGGTTAAACCGGAGCACGTTCCCGGTGTCTTGCTCATCCTATACGAACTGGGGGAGTACGATCTCATCCTCAAGCTGGCCCGTCCGCAATTGACAACCCTGCGCAACCGTTCCCAGGATGGGGCTGAGGCTCCCGATTTAGCGCGATCGGATATTATCCTCACCCTGGCCTTAGCCTACCTGGAACTAGGGCGAGAACACTGGCAACAGGGGCAATACGAACGCGCGGCAGATGCCCTCCAGTCGGGCCAAACCCTGCTGTTGCAGGAGGGGGTCTTTGCAGGGGTGCGCGGCGAGATCCAGAGCGATCTCTATAAATTACGCCCCTATCGCATCCTCGAACGCTTAGCCTTGCCAGAAACCAACGCCAGCGAACGCCAACAGGGGCTACAACTGCTCCAGGAAATGCTGCATGAGCGAGGGGGGATTGATGGCACGGGTAATGATCATTCGGGGCTGACGGTAGATGACTTCCTGCGCTTCATCCAACAAATTCGCGACTATATGACGGCGGCTGAGCAGCAGGTTCTCTTTGAGACAGAGGCACGGCGACCGTCGGCAGTAGCCACCTACTTAGCCGTTTATACCCTAATTGCCCGGGGGTTTGTCCAGTTCCAACCCGCGTTGATCCAACAGGCGAAACAACTGCTGTTGCGGCTGAGTGTGCGGCAGGATGTACATCTAGAGCAGGCCATCTGTGCCTTGCTGTTAGGCCAAACGGAGGAGGCGAATCGGGCCCTCGAACTCAGCCAGGAATATGAATCGATTGCCTTCATTCGGGATCACTCCCGGGGGTCCCCGGATTTACTACCCGGCTTGTGCCTCTATAGTGAACGCTGGCTACAGGAGGAGGTGTTTCCCCACTTTCGCGATCTGGCGAATGAGGTTGCCCAACTGAAGGCTTACTTCGCTAATGAAGACGTGCAAGCTTACCTGGAAGCCTTGCCCAATGACAGTGAAGCCGAGGATGCCTGGACCCCGATCGCAACCGACCTCACGCCCCCGCCCCACGAGTGGGGGGACGAGCGGGCAACCCGGCGATCGCCCTCTACCGCCTCAACAACCGCTATCGCCTGGGAAGATCCGGCACTGCCCCCCTTAGCCGAGATCCCACCCCCAGCGGCCTCTAGCCCTGCGTCCCCCGTTTTACCCAGCAACCCCTCCCGCCGAGAGTCCCGACGGACGCCGCCCCCGCCCGCCCTCGTTGAGTCGGCTGCCGCCGGGATTGCTGCCGGGGGAGGGGCGACCCATCCCAACCACGGGGTTCGCCGCTTTGCCCGATCGGCGACAGAACATCTCTCCCGGTTGACTCAACCGGCGGCTTCGCCAACCTTCCCGGAGGATGGCTCTCTCTCCAATCAGGAGTATGCCATCCGGGATGAAGGGGCGAGTAGTCGGCGACCCCCGCGATCGGGGACCGCCACTGCCATGCCCCGGCTCGGACGCCTCCTGCTGGTAGGGCTGCTGGGGTTGGGGCTGCTGGGAGGAACGGTCTTCCTCGCACGGGCAACCTATGGTTGGCTATCCGGTGTCTTCCGCGCCCTCTCAGGGCCACAACTGGTCCGGGACCAGGCTGAGGTTCCCCTGGATAGTCCCCTCTTGGTTATCCCAGAACCGGGAAGTGCCGCCTTCCGCCCCTCAATGGAGGGACCCATGAATAAGGAATTGGCCACCTGGCTGATTGAAACCTGGCTGGAAACCAAGGCGGCAGCCCTTGGCTCCGAACATGCAACCGATAAACTAGCCACCATCTTAGCGGAGCCAGCCTTGGGACAGTGGCAACAGCAAGCCGACGGCGCGAAACGGGATAACTGGCATGGTGAGTATGAGCACACGGTCCAGGTGGACACGGTGACCCAGGATGCCAACAACCCTGATCAGGCGGAAGTTGAAGCACAAGTCCAGGAACGGGCCGCATTCTACCAAAATGGCCGCTTAGATGAAGCCTCGTCTTACCAGGATACGCTGCGGGTACGCTACTCCCTCGTGCGTCAGGGGGGGGAATGGCGGATTCAGTCCATGCAGGTGGTCGGTTAAGCCTCGGTTAAGTAATGTCAGTGGGAGTAAATCAAGGTGCTAGGATAGCGATGAGCCGGTCGCCGCGATCGCGATTGGACCTGCTGATTCAGCCAATCAGAGGGGGGCAGCCTTACCCATAGGCCCGACTCCAGGGGCTGCGTCGGCGGAGCCACAAGACCTCATAGGACCAAAGCCAGGAACCAAACCTAGTGCTCTGTCAAACTTAATGTGGGTAGGTTGGGTCAAACGCAGTGCGCCCCAACACCGTCAGCCAGTTGGCTCTCGTAGGTTCAACACCGGGCGATACCCCTATTATGTTAAGCACGACAGTCTCCTCAGACCCTGAAGTCAAGGGCTGAGCCATGAGGTCAAACTTGCCTGGGACTGAGAACAGTAGTGTTTATGCCGTTACTAGAAGCCACCAAACCGGAAACGAGCCTGAACTTTGGTCGTATTTTGCTGGTCGAAGATGAAGAATTAATTCGCGAGGCAATCGCCCTAGCGCTCCGGGAAGAAGGCTACGAGGTCGTCGTAGCTGCTGATGGGCGGCAAGCCCTCACCCTGGTGGCCCAGGGAACCGCTGCTGCCCCCGCAGGGGGAACCCGTGAGCGGTTGGGAGTGGCTCCAGAGGTGGCCAGCCTGCCCCCCCACTTTGATCTGATGATTCTTGACTTGATGCTGCCCTGTATCAACGGCTTAGATCTTTGCCGCTTGATGCGACGGGAGGGGAATAATGTCCCCATTTTGATCCTGAGTGCGCGGGGATCAGAGACCGATCGGGTCGTGGGGCTAGAGGTTGGTGCGGATGACTACCTCACCAAACCCTTTGGGATGCGGGAGTTAGTCGCCCGCTGTCGGGCGCTCTTGCGTCGTTATCGGCTCAGCCAAACCGAAAATCAACCCGCGATCCTACGCTTCCAAGAGATTGCCCTGTACCCCCAGGAATGTCGGGTGATGGTTCGCGAGGCGGAGGTGAACCTATCGCCCAAGGAATTTCGCCTGTTGGAACTGTTCATGAGCTATCCCCGGCGGGTGTGGTCGCGGGAACAATTGCTAGAGCGCATCTGGGGGCCAGACTTTATGGGCGATAGCAAAACCGTAGATGTCCACATTCGCTGGTTGCGTGAAAAGTTAGAAGTTGATCCCAGTAATCCAGATTATCTGATCACGGTGCGAGGCTTCGGTTATCGCTTTGGCTAACTCAGGTCCCCACGGGATCAGCCCATTGTCAGGGAACCCCGCTGGGGGGATCTTAACCTGGCCAGATGAACAGGCTATGATAGCAGTGAGAAACATTCCAACAGGGACCCGACGGGAACCGTTTTAAAGAGACAGAGATCAAGATGACTCTTAATTAAAGCTTAAGAAAGGGGTAAACTTTGACCGATCGCGATCGGTCCGTCAACGCGGATTAACAGCAGAGATTAGCGGGATGGGAAGCGTGCTATTAGCATTCCTGCAAGGGTTAGCCATTGGTCTCCTCTGCCTGTTGGGTTACCACTGGTGGTTCGATCGCAAGCTACGATTGCTTGTCCAGGATCTCAAATCCGATGCGCTTCAGGTCGCCCTACCCCTGACCTCGCGACTCACTGCGGCAATCAATCTTCACAAGCAGCACTGTGCCGACCTGGAACAGGCGCTGGAGACTGGGAAACAAATCCTGCATCAGGCGCCGGTGGGGTATTTGCAGGTAGACGCTGAGGATCGGCTCGTTTGGTGTAATGCCCAGACCTATCGGTTACTCCAAATTCAGACCTGGGAAGCCATCAGGCCCCGCCTCCTGCTGGAAGTGGTCCGCTCCTATGAATTGGATCAGCTGATTGCCCAAACCCGCCAAAGCCAAAGCCCGATTGAACAGGAGTGGACCTTCCACCTCTCTCACTTGGCGATCTCACCCCATGCTCCCACCCCCACGCCGAGCGTGCGCCTGCGGGGGTTGGGTATTCCCCTAGCTAACCGCCAAGTTGGTGTCTTTCTGGAAGACCGTCAGGAGGTCCTCCAACTACAACAGCAACGCGATCGCGCCTTTTCGGACCTGGCCCACGAATTAAAAACACCCCTCACCTCAATTCGGCTGGTGATGGAAACCATTCAAAATCGGCTAGATCCTGACTTACACCACTGGGCCGATCGCGTCATCAAGGAGGTGATCCGCATGAGTACCCTAGTCCAGGATCTCCTGGATCTGACCCAACTGGAACGGGGAGCCACCACCTGTCTCCAGTACACCCACTTTGATCTGGTTGATCTCATCCATTCTGTTTGGCATAGCCTTGATCCCCTAGCGCAAAAGCGTCAAATTCAGTGGCAATATCATGGACCGGCCTCCCTAATGCTTTGGGGAGACTACTCCTGTCTTTATCGGGTCATGGCAAATTTGCTCGATAATAGTATTAGATACAGTCCACTGGGGGGTCAGGTGCGAGTTCAAGTGCAGATCCAGGCGACTGCCCCGTTAGGGGTGGGGAGACGCCCCCTCCGAGCAGGCGATGGGGTTGCCAGCGACTCAACCTGGGTACAGATTAGCGTCATCGATAAAGGCCAGGGCTTTTCGGAAGCCGATCTGCCGTATATTTTTGAGCGGTTTTATCGGGCTGATCCCTCCCGAACCCGCATTGACTTTACGCATGACCCTGGGCCATTGTTGTTAGCTGCCCCATCCCCGCCCCCGTCACCGAAGGGGAGCACGCGGGAACCAGCGGGGGAAGGGACAATGGCAACGGTCCTCACCGGCAGTAGTGGCTTGGGGCTGGCGATCGTGCGCCAAATTGTGGAGGCTCACCAGGGCATTGTCCGCGCCAGCAATCACCCGGAAACCGGGGGAGCTTGGCTTCAGGTCTGGTTACCCCAACACCCGCCTGCCCCCCCCAGCATCCAGCGTCATCCATAACCTTGCAGGGGGAACCCCCGCCTGCCGACCGGAACCCCACTAACCAGGAAATTTGTCGGGAGATGTCGAAGAGTGCTTAACATTGCTTTACTCCCGTGGTTGAATATAGAACAGCCAATTGCGTGGAGACTAAGGAACGGTTCAAGGTAACAGTGCACAGGCGGGCACCCTTCCCCCAACCCAGGTCAATTGGCAAGGGTCAACCGGTAACGGGTCACGAGGCGAAAGGTCGCGCTAGATAAGATGCAATCGGAGTCTGACTGATACACCCCCTTATGGAAGAACGGCTGCAAAAAATCCTTTCCCAACGAGGCATCGCTTCCCGTCGTCAGGCTGAAATGATGATCCTGACGGGACGGGTGCAATTAAACGGGGTTACGGCCCAATTAGGGCAAAAGGCTAACCCTCAGGCGGATGTGATTACCATCGATGGCCAGCGATTATCCTCAGATGTCAGCCCAGACCTTAGCTATCTGCTGCTGCACAAACCAGCGGGAGTGGTTTCTACCTGCCGTGATCCCCAGGAGCGACCAACTGTTTTGGGCTTACTGCCACCCCAGTGGCAACAGCTTGGCCTCCATCCGGTGGGCCGGTTAGATGCCGCCTCAACAGGTGCCCTCTTACTAACCAATGATGGCTCGCTCACGTTTTACCTAACGCATCCGCGTCATCACGTGGCCAAAACCTACCATGTGTGGGTTAAGGGTAATCCTTCAGCGGCGATCCTGCAACAGTGGCGACAGGGAATTTCCTTGCTTGGGCGCAAAACCCTGCCCGCTGACGTGCGTGTTTTGGCCCATTGCCCGGACTCGAATCGGACCTGTTTGGAAATTATCTTGCGCGAAGGTAGAAATCGGCAAATCCGGCGGGTGGCTGACCAGTTGGGGCATCCCGTTCTGCAACTGCATCGAGTCGCTATCGGCCCCATCCAATTAGGCAATCTACCGGCTGGCCAGTGGCGATCGCTGACAGGGCCGGAGATCACGGCCCTTAAGTGCGAATCCCAACGGGTTGGCGATCGCTTCGCAACGCCAAAGGCGTATCGGGTGTTAGGAATATCGACTGCGAGTGAGGAGCGCAGGCTATGAGCAAGAGTGGGAACATGCGGAAAAGTAGCTTTCATCTGAAAGAAGAACAGGCCATGCAACTGGCTACGATTGGGGCTTACTTGGCCGAAGTGCGTCAACAACAGGCCCTCTCCCTCCAGGATGTTGCTTCCAGGACCCTGGTGCAGGCCCGTTTACTACAAGCGATCGAAGAGGGACGGCTAGAGGCATTACCGGAGCCGGTCTATATCCAGGGCTTTATTCGTCGCTTTGCTGAGGCATTAGGGCTAGAGGGCGCACCCTTGGCCCAGCAGTTTCCCACCGGCGATATTATTCGTGCCGAGGGACCTCGCCTGGCCGGGATACAATTGCCCGTTGCGCAATTACGCCCCTTTCACCTGTACCTGATCTATATCTTTATCGTGGTCTGTGCGGTGAATGGCCTCTCGTCTCTGGTGAATCCGTCGATCGGGCAAACGGGACAGACCCCCAGCCTCACCGAAGCCATGCCCACCTCAGAATTGCCGCCTTCAGAAGCGCAGGAGCCAGCCATTGCAGCCCAGAACATCGCCACCCAGCAGGCTAAGGTTCCCCCCTCCGAACCCAGCAAGCCTTTGCGGGTTCGGGTAACCCTGGTCTCTCAATCGTGGATTCGCGTGGTGGCGGATGGTCAGACCGCCTTTGAAGGTGTGCTCCAGCCGGGGACGAATCAACAATGGGCGGCGAATCAACAGCTTGTTGTCCGGGCGGGGGATGCGGGAGCCGTTCTGCTCAGTTTTAATGACGGCAAGGACGAGCGTCTGGGTGAGCCAGGGGCCGTTGAGGAAGTGGTCTTTGAGTCGGAAGCCCAAACCGCCAGTTTACCCCTGCCTTTGCGGTTCTAACTGCTTTTGCGAAGGCCCCGCACGCTCCTGACGGGGAGCGTTGGGATGAAGGCAAAGCCGGTGCGAGTCCTCCTCGAAGTTAGGCTGAGCGTGTGTGTCGCGGGTCAGCCTGTTACACCATTTACACCATGATTAACCGTGGGGCGGGTTCGGGGGCAGGCCGGATGCCTACCCCGTTGATACTTGTGTGAGTGCCGACAACTGAGGATTGCGATCGCTATCAGAGTAACCGTTTCTTAACTAGGCGCACGGCCATAGAGTTCTGTCATTTGGCGGAGGCGGTCGCCCATTTCGCCATTGAGCATCTCGGCCCGGTAGCGCCAGACCCAATTCCCCTGGCTAGTGCCGGGGAAGTTCATGCGGGCTTCGCCCCCCAGGCCAATCACATCCTGGAGGGGCAGAATTGCCCAGTCGGCGACGGAACTCAAGGCCAGCCGGATCATGTCCCAATGAATCCCCCAGTGGCCAAAGCGACCCAGATAACGCTCAAAGGCCTGCCGCTTCCAGTCCTCAGCTTCGTTAAACCAGCCGATCGTCGTGTTGTTGTCGTGGGTACCCGTGTAAACAATGCAGTTGTGGATGTATTGGAAGGGCAGGTAGGGGTTATCGCTGCCGGAGTCGAAGGCAAACAAGAGGATTTTCATCCCTGGGAACTCGAAGCGATCGCGCAGTTCTTCGACATCCGGCGTAATAATGCCCAAATCCTCGGCCACGATTGGGAGGCCACCCAGGCGATCACGCAACGTTTGGAAGAGTTCATGTCCTGGGGCATTCACCCATTGACCGTTCATCGCCGTTTCTTCCCCTTGGGGGACTGCCCAATACGCACTAAAGCCCCGGAAGTGGTCAACGCGAATCACATCGACAAATTCCAACAAACTTTGGAATCGCTGCACCCACCACTGGAAGCCCTGCTGCCGCTGGTAGTCCCAGTTATAGATCGGATTTCCCCAGAGTTGGCCCGTATCGCTGAAAACATCGGGGGGAACCCCTGCCATCTGGGCCGCTTCACCCGTCGCTTCATCCAGCCGGAAGTTTTTAGGATTCGCCCACACGTCGGAACTGTCGTGGGCGACATAGATGGGAATATCGCCGATAATGCGCACGCCGCGATCGTTGGCATACTGGCGCAGCTTTGCCCACTGGCTAAAAAATTCAAACTGGAGGAATTGGCGATATTGAATTTCAGTCTGTAGCTCGGATTTCCAGTGAGCTAGGGCGTCAGGATGCCGCCACGCGATCGCCGTATCCCACTGGTTCCAACTGAGCTTAAAGACCTCCTTGAGGGACATGAACAGGGCATAGTCATCCAACCAGGACGCATGTTGCTGACAGAAGGCGGCAAAGGCCGATCGCTGGGTCGCATCATTACGGGCCTGGAAATTCTCAAACGCACGGCGCAATAGGGGGTATTTCAGCCGCTCCACCGCTTCGTACTCAACCCGATCGGGCGATAAGTGGGGATACTGGTCCAAGTCCCCATTGTTGAGCAACCCCTGATCCCGCAACAACTCCGGGCTGATCAGCAGGGGATTGCCCGCCAGGGCGGAGTAACACATATAGGGCGAGTTGCCAAACCCAGTGGGTCCCAGGGGAAGCACCTGCCAGAGTTGCTGCTTCGCATTGGCAAGGAAGTCAATAAATGTGTAGGCACCGGGGCCCAGATCCCCAATTCCAAAGCGACTGGGGAAGGAGGTGGGATGGAGGAGAATACCGCTGGCTCTAGGAAAAGGCATTGGGTTACTTCAAACGTGGATTACTGCGACAAGGGAGACTTTGCCAAAAGTCTAGAGGTTAGTCTACAGTTTTGGATCAGCGAAACGCGCAACGCTGACAATATTTAATACCCTCGTCCTTGATCGCCCGGTCCATTGCCCGGTAAGCTGCTGTGACCTATCGCAATCCAGTTCCCACCGTTGACATTATTATTGAACTGCTCGATCGCCCCCATCGCCCGATCGTCCTGGTTGAACGTCGCAATCCACCCCTCGGTTGGGCCATCCCCGGCGGATTTGTGGACTATGGGGAAACGCTAGAAACGGCTTCCCGTCGGGAAGCCAAGGAAGAGACGGGTTTAAGCGTGACACTCATTGACCAACTGTATGTATACTCCGACCCCCAGCGTGATCCGCGCCAGCATACCCTGAGTGTGGTGTTCATTGCCACAGCGATCGGGGAACCTGTGGCTCAGGATGATGCGTTACGGGTGGGCATCTTTGAACCCTGGAATTTGCCCCAAAGTCTATGTTTTGATCACGATCGTGTCCTGGCCGATTACCTCCAGTACCGCCACTATGGCCAGCGCCCCTCCCCGCAAAAGCGCTAAAACTCTCCATTAGACTAGGGAGTAAGTGCTATCGTGAGTGTAATAAAGTCTTCGTCAAAGCCTTTGCCCAAGTCTTTGCCAAACCGTTGCCAGGAGTATCGCCATGCGGGCCCTATTGATTTATCCGTTATTTCCGAAGACCTTTTGGTCCTACGAGAAAATTCTGGAGTTGGTCAATCGCAAGGTGCTGTTGCCCCCCCTGGGATTAATTACGGTAGCCGCAATCTTGCCCCAAACCTGGGAGTTTAAGCTCGTCGATCGCAATGTGCGCGACGTGCGCGAGGACGAGTGGGACTGGGCCGAACTGGTCATTTGCTCAGCCATGATTGTGCAAAAGGAAGACCTACTGGCCCAAATCCGGGAGGCAAAACGGCGGGGCAAACGGGTGGCCGTGGGCGGTCCCTACCCCACCTCCATGCCGGAGGAAGTGTTACCCGCCGGGGCGGATTACCTGATTTTGGATGAAGGCGAGATCACGCTACCGATGTTTGTTGAGGCCCTAGAACGGGGCGACACCCAGGGCACCTTCCGGTCCAATGGCGAAAAGCCTGATGTCACCGAAACGCCAGTCCCCCGCTACGACCTGCTGGAGTTGGATGCCTATGACTCCATGTCGGTGCAGTTTTCGCGGGGCTGCCCCTTCCAGTGCGAGTTTTGTGATATTATTGTCCTCTATGGCCGTAAACCCCGGACGAAGACCCCCCAGCAATTGTTAAAGGAACTCGATACCCTCTACGAGTTGGGCTGGCGGCGAGGGGTGTTTATGGTCGATGACAACTTCATTGGCAACAAGCGCAACGTTAAATTGTTGCTCAAGGAACTCAAGGTGTGGCAGGAAGAGCACCAGTATCCCTTTGCGTTTAACACGGAAGCCTCAGTCGATCTGGCCCAGGATCAGGAGCTAATGGACCTGATGGTGGACTGCTATTTTGATGCGGTTTTCCTGGGTATTGAAACGCCGGATGAAGAAAGCCTGTCCTTAACCAAGAAGTTCCAGAATACCCGCAGTTCGTTAGTCGATTCGGTACAGACGATCGTCAAATCAGGCTTGCGCGTGATGGCGGGATTCATTATTGGCTTCGATGGTGAAAAGCCGGGGGCCGGACGCCGAATTATCGAGTTTGCCGAAATTACGGGGATTCCCACCACCACGTTTGCGATGCTCCAAGCCTTGCCCCATACGGCCCTGTGGCATCGGCTGGAAAAGGAAGGACGCTTGCGCGATCGCAGTGGCAACCTGAATCAAACCACGTTGATGAACTTTGTGCCGACCCGTCCGGTCGCAGAAATTGCCAGGGAATATGTGGAAGCCTTTTGGGAACTCTACGATCCAGAGAAATATTTAGACCGCACCTATCGCCATTTTCTAATGATGGGGGCACCCAGAGCCAAACGGCCTTTCCAATGGCCCAGTTTAGTTGATCTGCGGGCACTGGCGATCGTCGTTTGGCGGCAGGGGATCAAACGACGCACCCGTTGGAAGTTCTGGCATCACTTATTTGGTATGCTGCGCCAGAATCCAGCCGTTTGGACTCACTACTTAACCGTCTGTGCCCATAACGAGCATTTTTTGGAGTACCGGGAGATTGTGCGATCGCAAATTGAGCAACAGTTAGCCACCCTCCAACCAGACGCCCCAATCGCCCTGCCTGCCCCCTCGGATCGCCCGGTGGAGGTGATGCAGTCGATCGCCTAGCGGGTGATCGTGATCATCAGGCGATCGTGGGTAGGCAGCGAGTGGGCGAGACCCAAGTGTTGCGGGGGGCATTCGTAGTGGCAAAGCCCAACATTTTTTCAGGGTGTGGGGTCACCTTTCTTGGCCCTTTTTCGTCGGGAGTGTTGGGTCGCATGGGGTTTGGCCCAACCTGACAAGGTACAAACGGTACACTTGAGCGAGGTCAGTCCCTAATCCTGTGGGTCGTAGTCGCGAGGGGGGCAGCCGAGAGGATTAGACACGAACCGATCCCAAGGGGCAGCAAAGGCGGTGTCACCCGTAATGTGGACATCGAGTTCCATGCGTTGCTCCATCTGGCGCAGGAAGTAGCCTGTCATCATGGCCGAGGCCAGCAAACCGGCGAGGTTCTCGCGATCGGTGGTAATTTGCACATTAAACCCTTCCGATGGCAGCATCCCGACCATTCCCTGCACATTCTGGGAAATAATTTCCTTGATTTCAGGGCTAACTGACTTCACAACCCGTGCCAAGACCTCCGGCGGTTGGTGTTGGAGATATTGCAACAACAGATTGGTCTGGTTGTCTTCCACGTCCGTATTCAGAAAGTCAGGGTCAAATACCATGAGTGCTTAAGATCGAGATTGGTTATTTACTAATCTAAACGCTCCTGTTAACTTTCACCTCCCCAAATTTGCGTGAATTCTCCCTTTAACTCCGGTCCATTAACGATGCAGGGGGTAACAGACAGCTGCCTAATCCAGTAAGTTTACGGAGATGAGGCAGCGGCATCGACGCTGGGATGGGCTTGAGGGTCCGTGATTGGGGTTGTCTCTGGTACTTGATTCGCAGGACTCTGAGTAACCGCAGCCGGCGGCGGGCTGAGGGCTGGAATTTGGGGCAACGATTCGGTTTGGAAATATCGAAAAAACTTATCAGTCAGTAACAACCGCACGGACCGGCTATCCGCGACCCGACGTTTGCGCACAAATCCTTTCTCGATCAACTCTTGGACATGCTGGTAGGCTCCCGATCCTCGCAATTCTACTAATTCCGTTTGCAAAATCGATCCCTTAAGGGCGATCGCTGCTAGGGTCCGCAGGGTACCTACCCCTAAATCGAGTGGAATCAGTTGTTCGACTAACCCCTGGAAGGCCGTGCGCAATTGCAGGCTGTAGCCCTCCACCGTTTCAATCACCTCCAGCGCACTATCCCGGTGGTTGTAGTCGTCCATCAGTTCTAGCAGGGCTTCTTCAACCGCTGCGCGATCGCAGTGGGCATACTCAGCGATCTGGGCAATGGAGAGGGCCTGTCCTTTCAGGTAAAGAATAGCTTCAACCTTTGCACTTAAGGCAGACATAGGGAATAGACCGATCGGGGTTGGGCAGATTCACGATGATGGGGCGAGTTTACACCGCTTCGGCCAGTTCACCCCACCGGCAGCTGTCGAGTGGAGGTTTTAGGATGCGAGTTAACCGCTGGTGCGCATCCCGTTCTCGTCAAGCTTGCTGTTGTTGCCACTGCTGACGAATCGTTTCAATCCGCTTACGGTTCACCCCCAGATCCGACTCCCCTAGTCGGGACGCCGATCGCACCTGGATCAAACCGTTGGCTTCATCCAGCCAGAACTCAACATCATCTACAAAACCCAGGAGCGGGGTTGAAAATTCGGCATACAGATAGGTGTCAGTTGCCTCAAGGATGCGGGTGCGTTCCTGCTTAGCCACTACCTGCTGGAGATTGGCAAAGGCGGTTTTGCCCTCGCCGGTATAGGTCAGGGGATCGATCCGGTGTTGGGCATCCCGGCTTTGGCTAGACACACAGTTAGGCGAACTGGGACAAGGGGCCAGTTTACCCGCCTTAACGCCTAGGTTAGTCGGGGGCGTTCCGGGGAATGACAGCACACTGCCCACGATCGCGCCACTGGTGGGGATACGGATCGTCATGGCTCCCAATGCGGGGTGGGCAATCGGGCGATCGGCCCAGGGTTGGCCAGAGAGCGGGGCCAATCCCCAACTGTGCCACCAGAACACTAACGTAGCGAATGCCATGAGAAGATTCATGCCCACTGTCCTCGCTGTTTCATTTAAGATTCATTTAAGACAATCTAAGACAATCTAAGACAAGGCGATCGTCGATTTCCGGGTTCGAGCCACCGTTTCAATGATATCTGCCACCCGCACTACTCTTCCTTCAGGGGTAGAGATGCAATTTTTATAAAAAACAGACAAAGCCCTTTAAAAGACTATCCGCTCTTGTCGGGCGTAAAAACTCCTAGGGAATCTTCACAGGACAAGAGCGGTGTAGCGGGTCTTCAGGTTAGTACCAGGCTGCCGGGAGGAACTAGAAGTTCCGCCTTCCAAAAAGTCTGAGACTTCTGAGAAATGGCACCGAACTTAGAGAACAGCCCCGGCGCACAGCCGGACTACGCTAACCTGATGACCCATGTGTTTACTACTATCTTGCATGGGCATCACCTCCTTTTCGCCTTGGCGGCTTGGTATCTCAAGCGTGGATTAGTTCCGAGTGTAGCACACCCCCATTAATTAGCGAAGTTAATTAGCGCAGCGCCCCGGCCCGACAATCGCGCAACCACAGGCGCACTGCCACGGCCACGACCCCCTGACTGCTGTCCTGGGGCGGTGTCGGTGACTGCGTGAGGGGATGCCCACCGGTCCGGCTAAAGCTCATGACTAGCCACCAGCCCTGGTCATTACGGCTGAGCAGGAGCCAGTGAAATTGCTGGAGGGTGATGACTTTACCGAGGGTCGAGCGACGGCTCAGGGTAGTCAGGAAGATTTGTTGGATAGGGTTACTCGCCGGTGGGGGCGAGAGGGTCGAGCCACCGTGAACTCCCCCCAGAGGCAGCGGCTCCAGTTCCGGGCGGCTGGCAATGAGCATCGTGCTGGGTTGAATGTCTGGGACTAGACGTGAACGCTGGCTCACCCGGTTGGCATAGGCGGGGAGATCTTGGGCCAGACGCTCGGCCAGGGTTGCCAAATCCAGTGGACAGGTGGCGGATACGGCGCGGGATGGGAGCACTGGGGCTGGGTGGAGGGCGATCGCTGCCGGGGTAACTCCCCACATCCCAACCCCTGGGCCTCCCAACAGCAGGAGCCATGCGTATAGGTGAGGACGATACCAGGAGCATTGACCCATCGTTGATTGAAACCACGGCTGAATTTAAACCACTGTTGCCAGCTCATCACAGATGCGTTGAAAGGCACCCGCTGGGTCAGGGGCTTGCGTGATCGGACGACCAATGACCAGGTAGTCAGCCCCCGCTTTGACGGCCATTGCAGGGGTCAGGGTCCGCTGTTGATCCCCCTTGGCCGCCCATTCCGGACGCACACCGGGACACACCAGCCGAAAATCAGGACCGCAGATCTGACGCAATTGGGCCACCTCCTGGGGTGAGCAGACGGCACCGGGAATTCCCTGTTCCTGAGCCATGCGGGCCATATGCAGGGCGTATTCCGGTAATTCTATAGGAATTTTCAGATCCAGGGCGAGCGATCGCGCCGTGAGACTCGTCAACACGGTAATGGCTAACAATTGGGGGGGGGATTGGCCAGCGGCAGTGGCAGCTTCGCTGACTGCGGTTTGGGCGGCTTTGAGGGCTGCGGGGCCTGCTGCGGCATGGAGGGTAACCAGATCAACGCCATAGGTTGCCACTGAGCGACAGGCTCCTGCCACGGTATTGGGGATATCGTGGAATTTCAGGTCTAAAAAAATATGTTTCTGGCGCTGCTTGAGTTCGGTCAAAATGGCAGGTCCGGCGCTGACAAATAATTCCAGGCCGACTTTCCAGAAGCTGACCTGGGGTAAGCGGTCTACCCACGCGATCGCGGCTGGCAGGCTGGGAACATCGAGGGGCACAATGAGGCGATCAGTTATAGCGGTTATAGCGGTCATAGGGTCAGTTCCCCACTGAGGATAAGAAGCGATTTGTGGGGTAGGCATCCTGCCTGCCACCGGGACAGCCGAGTTCTCCATAGACTCAAACGGCTATCCCACAAGATTGACGCATGTAATATGCCCCTAAATATGCACTTAACTAACCAGGCGAATGAATTTCTTCTTGCCCACTTGTAGCACTTTGCCCGCCAGATCGTCCGGCGTTGAGATCGTTAAATCCACACTTTCCACGCGATCGCCCGCTAAACGCACAGCCCCGCCCTGAATCTGGCGACGGGCCTCCCCACTACTGCTACACAAGCCGCTGGCACTGAGGATATAGAACAGCTTGGCAGGAAACTGAATCTCCGCAAGGGAAAACTCTGGCACCGCATCAGCATCAGCTTGGCCCCCCATAACCAGTGCTTGGGCCGCTTGCTGAGCCTGACGGGCGGCTTCCTCCCCGTGAAACTGGCTGACAACCGTGAGTGCGAGTAATTTCTGGCGATCGCGGGGATTCTCCGGCAACGCATCCAGCGGTAAATTCGTCAGTAGCTCAAAATAGGCCTGAATAATACTATCCGGCGTTTTTTCCAGCTTGGAATACATCCTCAGAGCATCTTCCGCCAACCCCACATAGTTACCCAAGGATTTGGACATTTTCTGTACCCCATCGGTTCCCAGCAAAATCGGCATCAGCAAGCCAAACTGGGGCCGCTGCCCAAAATGGCGCTGTAAATCCCGACCTACCGCCAGGTTGAACTTCTGGTCCGTACCGCCTAATTCCACATCTGCCTGCACAGCAACAGAATCATACCCTTGCATCAAGGGATAGAGAAACTCATGCAAATAGACTGGATTCCCCTGCTTGTAGCGTTCAGCGAACCCCTCTTTAGCTAACATTTGGCCCACGGTCATCGTTCCTAACAATTCCAGAATCTTGGACAGATCGAGTGCCGCCAACCATTCCGAGTTGTAGCGAATTTCCAACCGGCCAGGGGTGTCGAAATCTAAAAGGGGCCGCAGTTGCTTGAGATAGGTTTCCGCATTCGCTGCCACTTCTGCCGCCGTTAACTGTCGCCGGACTTCGGATTTGCCGGTAGGGTCCCCAATCCGGGCGGTGAAATCGCCAATGATCAACACTGCCGTATGGCCCGCATCCTGGAAGGCTCGCAGCTTCCGGAAAACAATGCCATGTCCGAGGTGGATATCTGTCCCTGTGGGATCGATGCCCAACTTTACCCGCAGCGGGCGATCGCTCTGTTGTAGGCGGTAAACTAGACTTTCGTTAACATCCTGAGCAGCAGGGTTATCGGGGAAAATCTCACAAATGCCCCGATAAAGCCAGTCAGGCTTGGGGGTCGGCGATGTAAGTTCAGCGGTCATGGGGCAGTTAGCAGCGGCTTAGCAGTAATCCAACTTCAATACGATACTGCAATACTGCAATCCACTCCTGCATTTGAGTCTAGAGAGTGGCAAACTCTAGCTGCGTGGGATAGCGCAGGGTGAGGTGGCGTGAAGCATCGATCGCCAACCATTTTTCCCGCCGCAGTTGCCCGATTAAGCGTGTGACCGTCACCCGTGTGGTTCCGATCGCGTTGGCGAGGTGCTGATGGGTGAGTCGCACGGTGAGCCGGATGCCGTCGGGGGTTGGTTGGCCCATTTCTTGCGCCAGGAGGAGGAGGAGTTGCCGCAGACGTTCTTCGACTCGGCGGTAACCACTCAGGGCCAGGAGGGCTTCAGTTTGGCGTAACCGTCGCGCTAGCTGACGATCAATTTCATGCTGCAACAGGGGGGAGGATTCAATTTCGACCATTGTCAGGCGCATGACATCCACATCCGAGAGGGCCGTCGCTTGATAGGGAGCGATCGCCGTCAAGGGTAACCCAAAAGGCATAGCCGGACCCGCTAGCCCCAACAGGGCCTCGTCCCCTGATTGGTATAGGGTACTCAGCACCACCACCCCCCGCCCGACAATCCAGATCTCATCCGGTTGTAGGCTAATATTCTGGCCTGCCTGGTAGGGAATCAGGGTCCGCTCCTGGTAGTATTCCTCCAGTAATTGCCGGAGGTCCTGCGGGGCTAGGGCCTCAGAAATCGCGGTGGGCGGCATAGGTAATCCCCAATACAATGCTTTGCCGCTATTCTAGAAGTTTGCTTGTCGCAATGGGTAATCATCCCTTTAGTAGCAGGTTAAGCTCTGGCAAAGGTTTTAAGGACTGTGGCGAAGACAGCAGATATTGGTGGAAAGCGCCTCATCGGGTTAGCCCCAACGGCCTGGGTACAGTGGGTGACGCAACAGGCAGATGTGGTTGCCCAGGAAATTTTGGGGTCTGAGTTTCAATGGGTGGGCCGGGAAAATGATGTCCTCGTCAAGGCGTATAGCCCGACCCAGGGTGAATTTTTAATCCTCAATGAGTTGCAGTTACGCTATAACACCCGACTCCCCAAGCGGATGCACGCCTATGCCACCCTTGCTGCGGAAAAGTATGACTTGCCGATCTATCCCGTCCTGGTCAACATTTTGCCACCTGCCGCCTCGGTCACGATTTGCGATCGCGATGAGTCAACCTTTATGGGGCTGTACAGCTGCCAGGACTACTGAGTGATCAACCTCTGGGAAGTGGAGGCAGCGGTGGTCTTTCAGCAATCCCTAGCTGTACTCTTGCCCTTTGTCCCGATCCTGAAGCAGGGTAGCGAGGTGGCGACGGTCGAGCGGGCGTTGGCTTTGCTGCGTCAAAATGAGCAGTTGGTAGAGTTGGAAGCCTTACTGGCATTTTTTGCTAGTTTTGTGTTGGATAGTGATGTTGTCCGGCAAATCATGAGGTGGGATATGGCAATCCTCCGGGAATCACCCTGGTACCAAGAAATTCTGCGCGAAGGGGAACGCCAGGGATGGCAGCAGGGCAAGGAAGTAGGCAGACAGGAAGGCAGACAGGAAGGTAGGCAGGAAGAGGGCCGATCGCTGATCCTAAGACTGCTCACCCGCCGCGTTGGGGACTTGCCCCCAGCCCTGACCGCACAAGTGCAAGCGTTATCGCTGGCGAAGCTAGAAACATTGGGCGATGCGTTGTTAGAGTTTACCGAGTTGGCGGATTTAGTGAATTGGCTCGACTCCCAGGGGGGGTAGATGCGAGAAGAGAAAGCCTTCAGTTGGATTGGCCCACATCTAACATCCCCTTCGGGAAATAGACCGTGATTACCGATGGCAAGGACGATCACCTACTGGGAGCAGTTGGAGATTGGGCGGGATACCTTTATGCTGATCGACATTGGACGGATCAGCGGTGATTAGGGTGGGATAGATAACCAATGGCTCGACAGGTGAGGCGACAGGCTTTGGTGGAGTGGCGAACACATCGTAGCAACCGGGACCCTTCCCACCCGATTTGGAAAACAGGCTTGACGCTGGTGGGTGTGGGCATTGGAAGTTGGTTGAGTAGCCCTGCGATCGCACTCCCTGACGGGGAGCCTGCCTCACCCTTAATCCCCGCTTCGATTGTGAGTAGCCCGATCGCGCCTCCCCGATCAGGTTCAGCAGCCGAATTAGTATCCGGTTCCCTTGATAATTTATTCCCGATCGCGCCACCCCTTCACCCAATCATCGTCCAGAATCTACCGACTGCAATTCCTGGGACCCCGCCACGCCTGGTAGATCCCCCCACTCTGACGCCATTAGGACCAGAAGATTTCCTCACCCCTACGGCCCCTCCCGTGCCCGCTGTGCCGACACCGCCGGCAGAGGTAGAACCTGACGGGGATGTTCCCGCGACGATCGTCGTCAATGCCTTTGAATTTGAGGGCAATACGGCCTTTAGTGATGCGGAATTGGCTGAGATTACGCAAGGATTTGTGGGTAGAGAAATTAGTTTTTCTGAACTCTTAGGCGCGCGATCGGCCATCACCCAACACTATATCGATCAGGAGTTTATTACATCTGGAGCCTTCATTCCCCCACAAACCCTGGATCGGGGGACCGTTACTATCCAAATTCTGGAAGGTTCGGTTGAGCAGATTAATATCACGGGGAACCGGCGGTTGAGGCCGGGATATATTCGGCGGCGGTTGGCGATCGCAACTCAGGCCCCGCTGAATGTCAACCAGCTATTGGCAGCCTTGCAACTCTTGCGTCTCAATCTCCTGATTGCCAACATTTCTGCCGAACTGGCGACGGGAGTACAACCGGGGACTAGCATCATTGCAGTGCAGGTGACGGAAGCCGATTCTTTTCATATCGATCTTCAAGCGGACAATGGCCGTAACCCCAGTGTGGGTACCTTCCGGCGTGGGGGCACTGTGACCGAGGGCAACCTGCTGGGATTGGGAGATGAACTGCGGCTCACCTATGCCAACACCGATGGCAGTGATGAGTTTGAGGGACGGTATACGTTACCAATCAATGCCCGTAATGGCACCTTAAGTCTTTATGTCGATTACAACAACAGCACAGTCATTACGCCTCCCTTTGATGTGCTGGATATTAAGGCGAATTCCTGGGACACCGAATTAACCTATCGGCAACCGCTATATCAAAGCCCTAGCCAGGAGTTGGCAATGGGCCTCACCCTCACCCGTCGCGAAAGTTTTAATTACCTGCTGGATACGTCCTTTCCCCTCTCGCTGGGAGCTAATGCTCAGGGGGAAACGCGATTGTCGATCGCCCGGTTCTTCCAGGAATGGCTCGATCGCGATCGTCGCAGTGTCTTGGCCTTGCGATCGCAATTCAGCCTAGGAACTAGCCTATTCAATGCCACGGTGAACAATGAGGGGCCGGATGGGCAATTTTTGGCATGGCGGGGACAGGCGCAATGGTTACGGTTGTTGGCTCCGGATACGGTGGTATTACTGCGATCGGATGTGCAATTGGCGGCTAATCCTTTAGTGCCGCTGGAGCAATTTGGGCTAGGCGGACAGGATACGGTGCGGGGTTATCCCCAGAATTATTTACTCAGTGACAGTGGGGTCTTTGCCTCAGCAGAGTTACGCTTCCCGATTCTGTGGGTTCCCCGTGAGCAAACCCTGGTGCAACTCACCCCCTTTATCGACTTTGGCACCGCCTGGAATCAAAGCGGTAATCCTGACTTACGCACAAATACCTTACTGGGGGCGGGATTAGGTTTACGTTGGCAGCAGGGGGATGCCCTGACAGTGCGTCTAGATTACGGGGTTCCCTTGATTGACGTGGGCAAGGGAGATGACACGCTCCAGGAAAGGGGAATTTATTTTTCAGTGGGATTGCGACCATTTTGATGTCTGATACCAACAGGATGTCAGCAACGGTGCTAGGCCAGAGCAGCTGAGGATAGTACTCTTACCAAGAGCAAAGTCTTTTGAAGCATTACGAAGTTTAATTTCTTGTCATTTCGTCTTGAACAAGGGTCTTATTTACCATGAATATTGTGCAGTTTGATGTTCGCCAAACGACGATTATGGCCATCTTAGTACTGTATCTCGGTAAGTATTTACCCCACAAAATTCGCTGGTTGCAAACTTTTAATATTCCTGAGGCAGTGTCGGGGGGGGGTACTGGCTTCCCTATTGTTTGGTCTCTTGTATGGCGTATTGCAGTTACAGATTGATTTTAATCTCTATATTCGTGATGCCCTGTGGTTGCAAAACCTGCTGGGGGTGGTGACAGCAGCGACACTGGGACTCAATCCCTTAGTGGGAGTGTTGGCAGGGTCGGTATCTCTTTTGGGGGGCATGGCACGACGATCGCGTGGGCACCCATCTTTGTTGAGCAACATGGCATTGTCAATGCCCTCGCAATTGGGATTGCCTGTGCGACCTTTGGCCTCGTTTTGGGAGGAGTAATTGGCGGTCCGATCGCCCAGTGGTTGATTTCTTGCTATGACCTCAAAACATCAGAACTGTATACCGATATCACTGTTGGGATTAAACAAGATCAGCAACTAGTAAGAATTGATTATAACACCATGCTTTACTCGTTACTGGTGCTAGGAGTAACGATTGGTCTGGGATTTCAAATCAGTACAGTGATTAATCAGTACAGTGATTAATGCTTTGGGCTTAAAATTGCCTGATTTTGTGGCTTGTCTGCTAGCGGGAATTATTTTAACCAATACTGTTCCTTCAATGCAACCTCTTCCGTTTCATCGATTGGATTCTACAATTACCTCAAGCACTCGAAGCCGAAGTTTGGGAAAGCGTCACCGCCTACGAACAGGAGGGAAATATACCCTATATCACCAGTATTGAGCGCCTTGGCATTGAGAAAGGTAGACAGGAAGGCAGACAGGAAGGTCGCCATGAAGAAGCCCTGCGCCTGTTGTTGAAAGTTCTTAACAATCGCTTTTCGAGTGTGCCGGACACCGTAGCTGCCCAGCTAGAACCGCTGACGCCCGAACAACTAAAGGCGCTAGTCGATCTGGCCTTCCAGTGTGAATCCTGGGCTGGCTTTGTGGCCCATTTGCCAACGCTGCCACAAGATCTGCGACGACCGCAAAGCCAAAAGCCGACGACATGACCTGTGGTTGGTGCTGGTGTGGTTAGGCACCCTCTGTGCTGCCTATCAAAACTTTGTGATAAGGTGCTCTTAGCGCTGTTCGTGATAGGCCGCATAAACCCCCTGCACGTTGTACCAGTTGAGGAAAATGCGGGCAACTTCGAGGGCGAGTTGGGGTTGGTCGCGATCGATCAGCCATTGCAACAGCGGAGCCATTGTCTTTTCATTGAGGAATCCCCCCAGCGATAAGATACCCCAGAGAAGGCGATGCAGCCAGGTCATCTGGATCATCATCCGAACTTCCCAGGTCGGATGTTTTTGATAGAACAAAACCCCCATCCGTCCCCGTTGAATTTCCTTGTCAATGAGGCTGGGAATCTGGCTGAGGGCAAAGGGGGGATGCCAGTGATATCCCACCGCTTCGGGACATTTGAGTAACCGTAATCCCAGTTTTTTCAGGCGTACTCCCAGTTCTAAATCTTCCCAGCCATAGAGTTGAAATTGGGTATCGAATAACCCGGCGGTTTCCAGCCAATGACGGGCGATCGCCACATTACCGGTTGCAAAATAGGCTGCCGAAAAATCGGTCACTTTATACGGTTCTGCGGTTGGATGCTCAAAATTACAGGTATTAATGACCCGGCCATAGGTAAAACAAGGTAGTTTTTCTAGCGTTTGGAGACCTAATCGCGCCTGTTCCTGACGTAACCGTTGGGCATGAGCCTGTAAAAAGGTGTCCGTCACCACCAGATCACTATCGATAAAAATAATCCATTCCCCCTTGGCCGCTTGTACACCCAAATTTCGGGCCGCAGCAGGGCCGAGATGCGCCTGCTCTAACCAGCGCACTGGGGAGAGTTCCTCCCGGTGGGTCGTCAACCACGCAATCGTGCCATCGGTTGAACCATCATCTACCACCACCACCTCGTACCCCGTAATGCCCACGGTTGGCTCCCACCGTTGTTGGGCCAGCGCCCAGAGACATTTCTCCAGAATGGGTAGGCGATTATAGGTTGGGATGACAACACTAAAAAACACAGTAGCTCCCCGTAATACCCACAATAGTTACCACAATAGTCCGATCGGGCAGGCATGGTGGTGACTACTGGCCAAGGTTAGGGTTCTGGTGTTGGAGCTGCCGGTGTAGCGTTGGGTTGGGCTGCCGGTCCAGGCGATACCCCTGGGGTAACTTCGCCAGTCGGATCGATCCTGGGTTCACGGGTGGAGGCCGTGGGATCAGCTGAGGGACTAGGGGGCGTTCCCGGCGCACTGGGGGCCGTCGGTGCGATCGCACCGGTGGGAGCCGCCGTTGGATCTGTCGGGATGGCGGGGGCTGGGGTTGGAGTGGCTGCGGCCTGTTGCTCAAAGGCCGTATAGCTGACCTTAGAAATTTGCCGGATTAACTCCTGTGCCCGATCGTCATTATCCGGACGCTTCACAATCACCGTAGCCAAATAGCGCTTGCCATCAGGCAGATCGATCAACCCCACATCCCCCACTGTTGAGGCAATATCACCCGTCTTGTGGGCGATCGTGGCATTGGGACCCAACCCCTGGGGCAGGAGCGTATTGGTTTCAGTGCGCCGCATGATGTCCAGCAATCGATCCCGCGATCGTAAGGACACCAGATCCCCCCGATTGACCAGGGCCAACAAGCTAACCAGATCCTTCGGGGTCGTGGTATTCGTGCCCGCCAGATCCGCCAGCGGACTGTTGATGACCGTATGGGAGAGGCCCCAACTTTGGAAACGTTGATTGAGCGCTTCCTTGCCCCCTAACCGTTTGATCAGCATATTCGTAGCCGTATTGTCACTGATGACAATCATCAGCGTCGCCGTTTCCAACGCGGAATATTTACTCCCGATCGGCTGATATTGCAAATCTCCCGACCCCTCCGCAATGACATCCTCCGTGAGGGGCAGTTCTTCATCGAGGCGAATCTTACCCGCATCCACGTCCTGGAAAAACGCCACCAGAATCGGCACCTTGATCATGCTGGCTGCCGGAAACGCCATGCTGCCGTTGAGGTCGACATAGGCATTGGTATCCAGGTCGATCATAAATACCCCCGGCGTCAGATCCGGCTGGGCACTTGCCAGGGATTGCACCTGTTGCTTGAGCGCCGTCATTTCCTGCCCTAGATCCAGGGCTGGCGTGATGGCAGGGGGAGCTTCCGGTTGCGTCGTCGTTTCCGTGGGCAAGGTTTGTTCACCCGTCGGCCCAATGCCCGTCATGTAGCGCCCTGTCGGGTCCCACACGGATAAGACCGTCCCTGCAATCACCCCCAAGCCCACGCCCAAGATCAGCAGCCGCAGGGCATAAAGGAAGGGGGCCAAAAGGCGCGATCGCTGCCGCAAAGGGCTGCTACGGGATGCCGCCTTACCTGGGCGAGCCATTGTTTGCTGACCCGGTGCAGCATAGGCACTGCCAGTATTGGTAAAACTCGCAGCACTACTAAGGGGAAGACTGGTCCGTCGCCGTCCGCGCGATCGCCGTCGCGGATCTCCCCCCGCCCGCACCTCGTCACGGCCAGATTCGGGTGTCGGGCGCATCCCTACCCGATGCCGCTGGCTGGGTAAACTGGGAGGCGGCCCGACCAAGTCCGACAAAGGGTCCCACTCCCGTGCTGGGCTGCTACCAGCCGAAGACAGCCGCCCAGTTCGGTGTTGCAGTCTGGCCCGTTGCAAAGGGTCACTGGGCAAGGGGGGCGTATCTGCCTGACTACGTTGACTGGCCGATCGTGCCGAGGGATGCACCACCACAGAGAGATTCGGTCCCTTCGGAGCGGTGCGGGCACGCGCCCGCCGTCGCGGACGCAGGGGGGCAGTCTTGTCTGACTCTGCGCCAAACTGTTCGCCAAACTGGGGGTTGGAGGGTTGGTTCTGTGCTCTATTCACTGCCAGACTGGTCCAAAGTATCGGCAATTGGAACGGGGTTAACTGCGATCGCGTTAGCCTGCGGGTTAGCCATCGCCCATTCGACTTGTCTTAACATGCCGCGCAACATGGCTAGCTCATTAGCGGAAAGTTGACAGCGATTATAAAGTCTTTTGAACTTTTGCATTCGACTCGCCGCAGTATGGGCATAAAGATAACCGATTTTTAGGAGGACGGCTTCTAAATGTGCATAATAGGCAGCTAATGCCTCTAACGTTGCTGGCAATTCAGAATTATCAAGGGATGTAGCCGTTGGGATGGCTGTCGGGTCCGGTAAAACAGAGGTTAAGTTTTTTATCGATGTCGCTGCATCCAGGGCCGGAGCGAGGACTGGACCCATGCTTTGGAGCGTGACCTCGGTGGAAGTGGTGGACGGGGGGGCAGCGCCGGACCGCTGGCTCAAGTGTAACTCATAGCAGCAAACCGCTACCGCCTGGGCCAGATTGAGGGAAGAGTACTCCCCACTGGTGGGAATGCTGACCCAACGCTGGGCATGGTTGAGTTCCTGGTTATTGAGACCCCGATCTTCAGGCCCAAAAATAAGGGCAGCGGGTGCTTCCAGGAGCCAGGGAAGTGCAGTGCGGGGAGCCTCTAGGGGAATATTGAGCGTGCGAGGCCGATCAGTCGTCGCGATCGCCCGCTGACAACCTGCGAGGGCGGCTGGCAAGCTAGTGACCGATCGCGCCTGGGCCAAGAGATCCGCCGCATGAACCGCCATCTGTCGGGCCTCTGCTCCTAGGGGATCACAGTGGGGATTGACCAAAACCAAGTGGCGTAGCCCAAAGTTTTTCATCACCCGCGCGATCGCCCCCACATTGCGGGCACCTGCTGGCTCAACCAGAACAATCCGGACATGCTCTAACCCGGTTCCAGATGGGGATAGGTCGGCGATCGCAGACATGGGCACAGGCTCACAGCAACAAAGTAGACATTGGCCAAGGGCAACTCCGACACCCGACAACCTGGCCAAGGGTAAAAACCCGGTACCCCGATCAACGGCTAGGTGGCTACCTTTCTACCATAGGTCGCGAGAAGATCGAGGCACAATCAGCAAAAAAACAAAAGCAAAATAAGCACATCCTCACTCCTCACCCCCATGCCCCGCCAGATCCGCAAATCCGACTTACCTCAAAAAATCTGCCCTGTCTGCCAGCGACCTTTCACTTGGCGGAAAAAATGGGCCACCTGTTGGGATGAAGTTAAGTATTGTTCGGAGCGCTGTCGCCGCCGTCGCTCCTCGTCAGCCAGTTAGTCCTACAACAACGACGTCGCTCTTAGAGAAAGCACCGGGAACAGGGGGCGTCTAAACTCCCCCAACGTCCAGTTTTACCTGGGTAGGCTGGGTGCAGCCGCCGGCTGCGGCCCTCACCCTAAATCCCTCTCCCAGAGCGGGAGAGGGACTTGACAGTCCAGCTCCCCTTCCCCCCATCCCCCCGCAAACGGGGGGGGGTAGGGGATGAGGGACCATTGGTATCTTGGCATTAACGGCAGACGTAACGGACAATCGGATCGAGACCATTTTCTACCGTGGCCAGTTGCGAGGGGGGTGACGCTGCTGGCATCTCTGCCGTTTGGCTATCCACGAGCACTTGCCCCGACGAATCAACGATCACTGACCGCTGCCATTGCACCATTTTGGTTGGGCAATTGACGGTCATCTGTTGCAGTTGGGTGGGGATCTCTTCTTGGATTTGGGTGGAGACATTCGCTGGCTTCATACTAGCCCACACTTGGGCTGTGGTTCCGGTTTTGCTTAAAGAGTCGGTATGAACCGCGATCGCCATTTCGCCCACTTTACCGACCGGGACCCACTCATCCTGCAAACTGGGGACATCCGCTGCCACCACGCCCGTTGTCGGCCCCTGACCAGCCGGGAAGGGTTTGCCTTGGGGGGCAGGAGTATTGGCCATAATCAAGAAGCTAAGCACGATCGCGCCGATCGCCAGCAGGAACCCCCAGAAGCGGTGATAACTGTTCACAACCCGGCCATCGTTTTGGCGACGCAGTTGGATGAGATCCACCCAAGACATCACCCCCCGCCGGAACCACCCCGTCACACTCGCCTCTCGGTTCACAAAGCCGTCTGCCTGACTGGCCCCAAACAGGAAGTTGCCCAACGGCCCAAAGCGCGAACTATAGCGCACAAAGACCATCCCCGTCCCATCCTGGAATTTGAGATCGGAGCCAAAGCGATAGCCCGCATCGCCCCGACCAATCACAGTCCCCGCCAACTTGACGGGTTGACCGCGCAGGGGACTGGCATAGGGATCAGACATGAGCGTCAAGATATCCTTCTGGGGTGCCCGCCCGAAATTGGGGAACAGAGCCAGGGTTTGGCACAACTGGCCGATGCCAAAGCCCAGAAGCATCATGCCCAGCAACGCCCCCCAATTCCAGGTCCACAGGAAAAGGGCGATACCCACGGCTAACCCCACCAGGAACCCGATCACCGGCGACAAGTATAGCAACACATCCAGGACAAAGTGACCATAGAGCTTGCGCTTATTCAGCTTCTTGCCTTCAGCCACCACCTTACCCATGTCAAACTCGACATCCAGGCCCAACTGTTCCGCATAGGTGGAGAGCGCCCGGACCCGTTTCCCCGTCAAGGGGTGCGTTGAGTTCAACTCCATCCACCAGGCCCAGGGGTTAAACAAATCCCAGAGGAAAACCCGTCCGATCTGGGCCGGTTCCGAAACCACTCGATAGGCCGTCCCCACCCCCGCTGCGGCACGGGCGTCATAAATCCCCAGGGCACGAGTCCCTTCCACTAGGCGACTGGGTTCCTCGGCCCGTTTGCCTTCCTCTAAAATGCCATAGGCGATTTTCACGAGGGCACGGGACAGGGCATTGGGGTTCCCCGTCACCTCAGCCGCAAAATGATCGGCGAAATATTCCCGCACCCGCGACAGATAGAGCAGGAGATAGGTACCAATCACATAAAAAACGTAGGCCGCCAGTGCTAAATTAGTCGCCGCTTCCCGTTGCTTCTTACCGAGATGGGTGGTCATCCGGCGGACGTAGACATAGACAAGATAAGCTGTTTGCACCAGTGTCGAAGCGAGGGTCATGATGGCAAAGTCCCAATGGACAATGTGTCCCAACTCATGGGCATAGACCGCCGCAATCTCATCGTCATCCAGATAGGTAAACAGCCCCTGACTCACCACTAGGCGCGAGGCATTGGGGAAAGAGCCATAGGTAAATGCCGTAGGATTCTGGTCGGAGATCAGGCCCAGGCGCGGTTGCTTGAGCTTGTACTCGGCACAGACGCGGCGAATGGTGCGCCCCGATTCCGGGCTGCGTCGCTCAATGTCGCTGAGGGTGACCCAACGGGTGCCGTAGAGCCAAGCCTGCAGCAGATCCATCCAGAACGGTGCAATGAAAAAGCTGGCCAGATTGAAGAGGAGCGTGAAACCCAGGGCGATCGCCAAACCCAGGGTGGGGTTGGTGCTGTCTTGAATCAGGAGGAGACCCAGGATCAGGACAAAGACCATGCCGAACAGTAACGACAGGGTGGCCGTGGAGGCTAGGACTAAGCTGCCGCCCACGCCCGCCATTGTGAGCTTGACCCCGGCCTTCGCTGCCCGTCCCGCCTTTTGCAGGGCCATTGCTGAGGTGTTGGTAGACTTGACTCCTCGACCTGATCGCGGTCTTGGGGTAGCCACCATAGCGGCGTCTAGCCCAGCCGGGGAAGTGGCTGCCGCCGATGCCTCTGGTGCAACCGGAGAAGTGGCCGTCGCTGTGGTCTCTGGTGTAGGCATGGCTGGTGCAAGGGCAGCCAGACATTGGTTGGCCCAGGCTTTCAGGGCTGGATGTTCGCTGTCACGGAACTGTTCGCAGCGGGCGATCGCCTGCTCCACTTGGCCCAGGGCTTGGTATGACTTTACTAACGCCCGTTGGGCTTGCAGGAAATAGTTAGACCCCTGGTTAGGGCAACTTTCGGAATATTCTTGCAGAGGCGCGATCGCGGCTGCGTAATCCCCCCGTCGTGCTAGGTCAATGCCCTGCTTCAGGAGAGCCAGTCGCTCTGTTTGGGCGGGGGAGGGTGCGGTTGGCGTGGAGGGTGCCGCTGCTGAGGGTTCAGGGCTGGGGGCGGTTTCGGCACTAGCCAGAGCCGCCAGGGCCTTATTGGCCAATGCCCTGATGGCCGGATCATCAATCTCTAGCAACCGTTGGCACAGGTCACGGGCGGCATCAATTTGCCCCGTAGCTTGATAGGCTTTGAGCAAACCGCGCTGGGCCTGTAAAAAGTCCATCGATTGCGGGTTAGTGCATGCCTGGGAAAAGGCTATCAGGGGGGCGATCGCCTCAGCGTAGCGCCCCTGGCGAACAGCCTTGATCCCCTCCTGGAGTAGGTCAGTAGCAGAAGACATAGCAGAAGAGATGCAGAAGTAGATTAGATTAGATGTAGATGAAGTAGGATTAGATGTAGATGAAGTAGATAGAGAATGTCAGTTAAGAAAATGTCAGTTAAGAAGGTGAGTGTGCCAGCATCGGGCCGTCCGTCAAAGCCATCTGGAGGGTTGGGGCAGATTGATGGGGGTCTGATGGGGGTCTGCGTCAGAGTCCTTTAAAATTCTTTAGGGTTATTTTCTTCAGGGTTATTTAAGCTTTAGAATGCCCAGCGCGATCGTTTCTCCTGAAAGGGGGTGTCTGTTTTTAGGGGGTACCTATTCTCAATTGTAAAAGATTGTGTAAAAGATTGTAAGACATCGCACCCGACAGCGTCAAGCCAGGGGGGCCAGTTGAGGTTGTTACGATGCGTAAATAAATTTAATTTTTTTGTAATCTTGGCAAGTTTTTTCTCAGAATTTAGCCACACTGATTAATCAGGTAGTACTGGTAGGGGTTACCAGAAGATTGAATTAACACGCTAGGTAGTTATGCTTGCGGGACCTGTCGGTAGGTTATTGCGGGAGTTAACATTTGCGATGGCAATTGGCGATAACAACTTGCGGTAGTCGCTTGCGATTGCAGTATCCGCGATATATCCGCGATAGCGAACGAGTCTAGTGGTCCTCTATCTTCTGCCAACCCTAGCGTAAGTCGATTGTGAACCCACGGTGTTGGAGCGGGTCTCCCACTTTATAAACCTGGTAGAGATGCCCCTATGATCACTCTGGATGATCACTCTGGGTATCTTCTCCTGTGTTTAACGTGTTAATAGGGTTCTCAGTCGGCTTTTTGTTACGCTCATGATTAAATTACTACACCTGTCGGATATTCATTTGGGTAGTGGGTTTTCCCACGGACGGGTCAACCCCCAAACGGGATTAAATACCCGCTTGGAAGATTTTGTCCAAACCCTGGGGCGGTGTATCGATCGTGCCCTGGCGGAATCTGTCGATTTAGTCCTTTTTGGGGGGGATGCCTTTCCCGATGCCACGCCGCCGCCGCTGGTGCAGGAGGCCTTTGCCCGTGAGTTTTGCCGCCTGGTTGCGGCCCAAATTCCCACCGTGTTGCTGGTCGGCAACCATGACCAACATGCCCAGGGGCAGGGGGGGGCAAGTTTGTGTATTTATCGCACCCTGGGGGTGCCGGGATTTATCGTCGGCGATCGGCTGGAAACCCATCGGATTGAAACCCGCAATGGGCCGGTGCAGGTGATAACCTTACCGTGGTTAACGCGATCGATGCTCTTAACCCGACCCGAAACCGAAGGCCTCTCGTTAGCTGCGGTTAATCAGTTATTGATCGATCGCCTGCGGGTGGCTTTGGAAGGTGAAATTCGATCCCTCGATCCCGATGTGCCCACGGTTTTATTGGGGCATTTGATGGTGGATACGGCTCGCTATGGGGCGGAGCGGTTTTTGGCTGTGGGTAAGGGGTTTACCGTTCCCCTATCTCTATTAACCCGTGATTGCTTTGACTATGTGGCCCTTGGCCATGTCCACCGCCACCAGGTCCTCTGCCAATCCCCCTGGGTGGTCTATCCCGGCAGCATTGAACGGGTTGATTTTAGCGAAGAGAAAGAAGACAAAGGCTTTATGCTGGTCACCCTAGCACGGCGGCAAACCCAGGCCCAGTTCTGTCCCCTGCCCGTGCGGCGGTTTCTGACTATTCAGGTGGATCTCTCGAGTGCTGATGATCCCCAGGCAACCCTATTAGCTGCGATCGCGCCGGATCAGGTTCAGGATGCCGTGGTTCGCCTCATGTACCAACTGCGACCGGAGCAACTGAGTGCGATCGACAACCGGGCGCTTCATGATGCCCTCGCGATCGCCCACAGTTATACGATCGAGCCGGAATTAGTCAGTCAATGGGCGCGATCGCGGGTCCCAGAATTGGGAGTAGGGGGCAATATTGACCCCCTAGACGCCCTGAGAGCCTATCTTGACAGCCGCGCTGATCTTCAGGAACTGGCCCCTGATCTGCTGGCTACTGCCCAAGCGATGCTTGATGCCAACGGTGCCGACCAGGCTGCTGAGCAGGGGGAAAAGTGGGTAGCTGTGGCTTCTGGAATGCTCCAGGGTCCGCCTGCTGAAGCAGCCCTCTCGCCCCCAGGGTCCCTGGCCATGCCCTCGCCGCCGCCAGAAACAGATACCCGTGAGGGGAGGGAGACCCAATTACGCTTGTTGTAGATCCAAATTCAAAATTCAAAACCTGTTATTCTTGATCCCCTATTTCCAAATTCTCCGCCTGCGAGGCACTGGTGGAGGGGTCTGTAGCAATTTCTGAATGGGAATGTAGCAAGCGGTGTTGTAGGGAAGTAGCAATCACATAGAAAACGGGAACAACGAACAAACTCAGCAGCGTCGAAACGAACATTCCGCCCAAGACGGAGGTCCCGATCGCGACGCGACTGGCGGCTCCGGCTCCGGTAGCCAAGGCCAGGGGGAGCAGGCCGAAAATCGTGGAGAAAGCCGTCATCAAAATCGGGCGAAATCGAATGCGGCTGGCTTCGAGGGCGGCTTTAGTGATCGGTAAGCCCTGCCCCCGTAATTGGTTAGCAAATTCCACAATTAAAATGGAATTCTTGGTCACTAGACCAATTAAAATAATCAGGCCAATTTGGCTAAAAATATTTAGTTCTAGGCCTCGCAGCCAGAGGCTAGCAAATGCCCCCAGCAGGGATAGGGGAACCGCCAGCAGAATAATCAGCGGATCGAGATAGCTTTCAAATTGGGCCGCGAGCACGAGGAAAATAAAGGCAAGTGCCAACAGGAAGATAAATAGGGTGGCCTTGCCCGCGTCACGAAATTCCAACGATTCCCCCGAAAGGGTGGTGCGGATGTCAGGCGGGATCACCTCGGCAGCGAGGGCATCCAGGGCATCCAAGGCTTGACCTAGACTCACGCCGGGGGCCAAACCCGCCTCTAGGGTAGCCGCTCGAAAGCGGTTAAACCGATCGATTTTCGGGGGGGTGGTCGTCGCTTCTACCGTCACAACTTGATTGAGGGGTACTAATTGGCCAGCCGCTTGGGGGGATGGGGTGGCAGCGGCAAGGGTGCGATTGGTCCGGACGTAAAACTGTCCAATATCCTCCGGTGCATCCCGGAAGGATTTTTCTGCCTGAACGACGACTTCATAGCGACGGTTGTTCTGATTAAAGTTGGTAATCTTCTCACTGCCTAAGAGGATCTGGAGCGTCCGGGCAATATCCCGCACGGCGACACCCAGATTCCCCGCTTGGGCGCGATCGATCGCCACAGTCAATTCCGGCTTATTAATTTTCAGCGTTGTATCCACATTCACCAATTGGGGGAGTTGCCGTGCCCGGTTGGTAAAGTCCTGAGATACCTGGGCCAAGGTTTGCAGATCACTGCCCTGCAACACATACTGCACCGGTTGCTGAAAGCCAACGCCCGGTAGGGAGGGGGGATTGATGGGGAAAACCAGGGCATCGCTAATTTGCATAAAGCCCCCAAACAGTTGCCCAACCACGGCTTGTTGGGTTTGTCCAGGTCCCTGGCGCTCAGACCAAGGTTTCAGCCGCGTAAAGGCAAAGCCGGAATTGGCGAGGGGAGCACCAAAGCTAAAGCCAGCCAAGGTAAAGTAGCTTTCCACCACCGGTACTGCCTGAAGTTGACCTTCAATCTGGCGCATGACATTATCGGTATACTCCAGGCTGACCCCCTCCGGTGCGGCCACAGGGATAAAGATCCCGCCCCGATCCTCCACGGGCAGAAAGCCTTGAGGCAGTTGGCGATAGACCCCCGCCGTTGCCAGCAGCGCCAGGATAAACCCCCCGACGACTAACCACTTCCAGTGCATGAGGGTTTGGAGCACGGCCCCATAGACATCCCGCGATCGCGCCAAGACCCATTCTGATCCCCGGAAAAACCGATCCAGCACCCAGATGGAGGAGCCGGATTCGGTCTTCAAAATCCGGGCTGACATGGCTGGTGCGAGCGTTAGGGCCACGATCGTTGAGAAGATCACCGCCCCTGCCAGGGTCAGGGCAAATTCATTAAATAAACGTCCCGTTGTCCCCCCGGAAAACCCAACTGGCAGAAACACCGCTACGAGGACAATCGTGGTGGCAATGACGGCAAAGACCACTTCGGCCATTGCGGCTTGGGCGGCGGCAAAGGGCCGGTACCCCTTTTCCCGGATGTAACGCACGATATTTTCCAGCACGATGATCGTGTCGTCCACCACCAGCCCCGTCGCCAGGGTCAGGGCAAATAGGGTGAGGGTATTGACGGAAAAGCCCAGGAAGAACATGACGCCAAAGGCTCCGATCAGCGATACCGGAATGGTAACGGCTGGAATCAGGGTGGCTCGCCAATCGTGCAGGAAAAGGAAAATAACTAACACCACTAGGCCGATCGCCAAATAGAGGGAGGCAAACACTTCTTCGATCGCCAATTGGACGAATTCCGACTGATCGTAGGCAATGCGATAGGCCATGCCCTGGGGGAAGGTCTTCGATAAGTCCGCCATTTTGGCCTTTACGGCCTTCCCTACCGCCAGCGTATTCGCCCCCGATAGCTTCACGATCCCTAGGGCGATCGCGGGGTCGCCATTAAAGCGGGCAATGACGCGATCGTCCTCGGCCCCCAGTTCCGCCCGTCCCACATCCCGCAGCAGCACTTGGGAGCCATCGGCGTTGCGTTTGAGCATCAAGGCTTCGTATTCTGCTGGGGTTTGCAGCCGTCCCAGGGTGCGCACAGAAAATTCTGTCGTTTTACCTTCAATGCGGCCACCGGGAATTTCGATATTTTCCTGCCGCAGGGCCGTTTCCACCTCCAAGACCGTCAGATTGCGGGCCGCTAGCCGCTGTGGGTCAAGCCAGAGGCGCATGGCATAGCGCCGCTCCCCGCCGACAAAAATGCTGCTCACTCCCGGCACGGTTTCCAGGGCATCAATGATGAAGCGATCGGCGTAATTGCTCAACTCCAGGGGGGTAAACGTCTCCCCGTAGAGGGCAAACCAGACGATCGGTGAGGCATCCCCCGCTTCCTTCTCCACTACTGGTGCATCGGCATCATCGGGTAAATCCCCCACGACTCGCGCCACCCGCGCCCGGACATCCTGGGCGGCGACTTCTAAATCCCGGCTCAAGTCAAACTGTACAGTAATACTGCTCACCGAGTCCCGGCTTTCTGAGGTCAGGGTCCGAATGCCCTCAATCCCGTTAATCTCCTTCTCCAGGATTTCCGTGACCTCGGTTTCCACCACCTGGGGGTTGGCTCCCGGATAGACCGTGCGTACACTCACCACGGGCGGATCAATGCTGGGGTATTCCTGCAAGGGTAGGCGGGCATAGCTGACTAAACCCACCAGGACAATGAGCAAGGAGCAGACCGAGGCAAAGACGGGGCGGCGGATGAAAAAATTCGTAAACATGAACAGTCAGGGGGGAGTGGGGAACTGGGCTGAATCGATCGCAAAGTGTGGGTAGGAGGCCGTCTCGGTGGTTCCAGTATCAGGCAAGATGTCTACCCCACAAGCGCTTAGATTCCGATTCTCGGCCTGCTGCGATGCTGGCGGAGCAGTTTGGAGGGTAAGTGGGGGAAAGCGGGAAGCGTTACGCAGGGCTTCAGGGCTATGCTGATCCTTGGGGCTGGTGATTTTGAGTTTCGATCCTAGTGGGTTCTCCCCAGGGATCGCTGCACCGGATCGGGTGATTTCGAGTGACTTTGGTTAACCCACCGATGTCCTGAGCAGTCCTCTCTGAATCCATGTGCTGACAGGGCTGCCCCTCTGAATCATTGGGGGGGGTTCTCACTCAATGGCATCAGGGGGACGCCATCCGCCAGCTTTTGGAGACCCGATACGACGATTTTCGTACCCGGTTCTAGGCCCTGGGTGACTTCGGTGGCATCACCCTGGATCTGGCCCACCTGAATGGGGTGTTGCTGGGCTACGAGGCTTCCTGCTGTTTTGCCGGGGGCGGCTACATAGACAAAGCGATCGCGACCCTGGGCTACGATCGCGGTACTGGGAATCACGATCGCGCTGGGTTGCCGCTTCCAGATCACCTTAGCCCGAACAAATTGCCCATCCCGCAACTGGCCCTGGGGATTGTCGATCGTCGCCTTGGCCAGAATCGTCTGGGCATCTGCATTCACTTGGGGCGAAATAAAGGTCACCTGACCATTGCCCAATGCTCTACTCTGGGCATCCTCGATCCGTACCGGTAGCCCCAGACGTAAATCGGGACCCCGTTCTAGGGGAATCGGCAGGCGCAACTCCAACACATGATTCTGGGTAATCGTCATCAGGGTATCCCCGGACTCCACATAGGCCCCCACCTTGACGGGAATATCGCCAATCACGCCCGCGAAGGGAGCCGTGACTGTGGAATCCCGCAACCGTTCCGACTCCAGGGTGACCTGGGCCTGGGCTTGTTTGAGGTCAGCTTCGGCTTCGGCGACACTGGCATGGGCCGCTTCGATCTGCTGACGTTTGGCCCGCAGGTCCGCCTCGGCTTTCGTGCGATCGCGCTGGACGCGATCGAGGGCTTGCTGGGCCAGGGCACCCTCTTCCACCAGTTTGGCAATCCGGTCATATTCCGCCTTTTGCAGCTCTACCTCTGCCTCCGCCGTCGCCAGTTCCGCTTCTATCGTCCGCAGAGCCGCGATCGCACTAATGCGTCGAGCCTTAGCCGCATTGAGGGCCGCAATCTCTCGGTCCAGTTGGGCCTGCTGCTTATCCAAGCTCAACACTACTACCGTTTTTCCCGCCGGAACGCGATCGCCCGGCTGGACAAAGATCTGTTTGACATAGCCATTCACCTCTGGCCGCAGGGACACCGACTGGCGAGATTCCAAAGTCCCCACAAACTCAGAGGTAGTTTCCAGGGGTTGGGTAGACACCGTAGCCAACTGGGCGGGCACACCGGGCGGCGGTCCCCCAGCCATCCCGGCAGGCGGGCCCTGGGAACAGCCCATCATCAGACTGACCCCCACCATCAGGGGAAGCAAACCCGGCCCCAAGTGTTGGGGAGTGGGACGAAGAACGCTCATGCATAAGGGGATTTCAACAAGTAAGCTGATTATAGCGACCCGCCCCAAATGACAGCATATTAGCGATTTCAGGATAGATTCCTCCCAGGTTGTCGTCACGACTTGAGCCATCACAGTTCGTAGTAACGACTTGAGTCGTCACAGCACCCGCCCCTGGACTTGGCCACCTTCTCTAAACAAGCCATGAACCTTCCGCAAACAGACCTCGCCAACCTTGAACGCGCCCTTGCCCCCCAAACGATTCGCGAAGCGATCCCTACGGGAATCGGCACCGTCAAAGGCCCCGGCCAAGACGGCAACCAGTATGTGTTTATCACCGCCGATAATCAACACGTCAAAATTGGCGAATTTGTCTACTACGAAGCTCCCGTGCAGACGCAGCGTCAGCAAATCCTGGGGAAAATCTCAGCCTGCAAGCTGATCGATCATTTGCCCGATCGCATTTTTGCCGACACGGAAACCAGCCCAGAAGTCATTGCAGCCCTAGTGGGATTCACCTATACCAATCCCGAAATCTACGAAGTCACCGTCGATGTCATTGGCTACTTCGATCGCAACCTGGGGTTCATGAACCCCCGTCAAACCCCCGATCCCGGAGCCAAAGTCTACCTAGCCAGTGATACTACCCTACAGGAGATCTTGAACCGGCGTCCGGTGGGTGCAGTGGGGTCGGCTCATATTGGTTCATTGCTCCTGCGCGATTGCGACGCCGTCCCCATTACCTTGGACGTCAAAGAACTGGTTAGCACCCACATGGCAATCCTGGCGGGAACCGGGTCGGGGAAATCCTATACTGCTGGGGTTTTGGTTGAAGAACTCCTGCGTCCCTACAACCGGGCTGCTGTGCTGATTTTCGACCCCCACGGGGAATATGGCACCCTGGAAGCGATTCGCGGTCATGCTGGGTTTAAGGGTCACGACGGCTATGCCCCCACAGTAAAAATCCTGACACCGGATGCCATTCGGATTCGGATTTCCTCGCTCGATTACTATGACATTTTGATGCTGTTGCCGGAAATGAGCGATCGCCAGCAGTCCATCCTTAGCAAAGCCTACGCCATCCTCAAACGCCACAAACGGGGGGACTATCGCTGGGATGTTTCCGATCTCATCGCCGCCGTCTATGAAGCCGATACCCAAACCGACGATGAGGGCAATGAGAAATCCGGATCTTCGGCTCCTGCGATCGAATGGAAATTGGAAAAATTGGCGCGATCGCCCTACTTTGACCCGTTGCAACACTGCACCCCCAAAGACTTGTTTGAACCGGGTCAGGTGACCGTCATGCAAATGAACGAAATCAGCCAGGAAGAACAACAGGTCATCTGTGCCGCCGTCCTCCGGCAGGCATACCACGCCCGCATGAATACCCAAAAAGAGAAGATTACCCCCGATGACGAGAATTATCTGCCTTATCCCGTGTTTATTCTCCTAGAAGAGGCCCACCGCTTTGCCCCGGCCCACGAACCCTCCCGCTGCAAGGCTGTCCTGCGCACCATCCTGAGCGAGGGTCGCAAATTCGGTCTGGGGGTGGGGCTGATTACCCAGCGTCCGGGCAAGCTCGACTCCGATGTGTTGTCCCAGTGCATGAGTCAGTTCATCATGCGCATCGTCAATCCAGTCGATCAGGACAGCCTCAAATATGGGGTAGAAGCTGCCGGACGGGATTTACTCAAAGAACTTCCCGCCCTCACCAAGGGGCAGGTGATTATTGCCGGAGCCTGTGTGAATACCCCTGTGCTCTGTCAGGTCCGTCAGCGACTCACCCAACACGGCGGCGAAACCCTGAATGCCCCCGCCCTCTGGCAATCCTACTTCCAGGCCCACCATCAACAGGATCGGGAAGCTGCCCAGGCCCCCGTTGCGAGTCGCAAACGTCCCCAAACCGTGCGGGGGGTGAGTATTGAGTAACCGCCAACTGCTAGGGATGGGCGTAGGCAGCACAGCTTATGGATCTTTCTGGAAGCCATCAGGGAGTTCCAGCGGGATCGGTCCCAGCACGCCCTTGCGGAAATCATTGAGTAGCTCCCTGGCCGTGCGTTCCACATCGCCATGATGGCGATCGTGAGCAAGTTGAGCGACATAGTCCTCGCCGGTCAATGTCTCCGGCTCCAGGCCATAGCGGCTGCCCAAGGGAGACTGGGGCAACAGGGCTGGGGCAGTGATTTGCAACCATTTGAGACGCTCCACCAGAGCCGCTGCCACCCGCTGATTATCGTAGGCGGCTTCCCCAATGTCGTCACAAATCGCCAAATTTAAGGCCGCATCCTGATCTCGGAGGGCTGCTGGCAAAATCCCAGGGGCATCGAGTAATTCGATCTGATCCGACACCCGTACCCAGCGCAACTGGCGAGTTACCCCAGGCCGCCGCGCACTCTCAACCACGCGCCGTTTGAGTAAACGATTGATCAACGCTGACTTCCCCACATTCGGAAATCCAATCACAACAGCTCGGACCGGTCGGGGGAGCATTCCCCGCTGTTGGCGTCGCTGATTAATCCCGACACTGACGGTTTGGGCCGCTTGCAGGATCGCAGGGATACCCTTCCCCTGTTTGGCATCAGTCGAATAAGCGGGGGTATTCTGCTGCTGGAACCAGTGCAGCCATTGGGTTTGTACCGCTGCTGGCACCATATCCATCCGATTCAGGATCAGCAGATGGGCTTTGTTCCCAATCCACTGGGGGAGTTTGGGGTGGGCAGTGGCCAGGGGAATCCGGAAATCGCGCACTTCCAGGATTAGATCCACCCGTTTCAGTTGGTCGAGGAGGGCTTTTTCGGCCTTGGCAATGTGGCCGGGATACCATTGAATGGGTGGGGAAGTCATGCTCGTTAGAGGATGAATGGGCTGAAGAGTATTGAAGGAATCCGTGGCGGGGCATTGAGACGTGGCTATAACCATAAAGACACAAAGCGCACGAAGTGGACACCCCGATCGCAGGGGAGCGGGGTAACTTCGTGCTTGGGGTTAAGGGGTCGAGGAAGTAGGGGTGTACCCTAGTCGCGGCGAATCATCAACAGTTGAACCAGTTGCAGAATCGCATATAGGGCAGTGGCCACATAGGTCCAGGCAGCAGCATTCAAGACGCGGCGGGCACCGTCCCGCTCATCTCCTTGCAAAATACCCAATTCATCCACCAGCTTCAGGGCGCGCCGGGAAGCGTCGAACTCAACGGGTAGGGTCACTAGGTGGAAGGCGATCACAGCGGCAAAGAGGACGATGCCCACGTTGATCAGACCCGTGGTATTAAACAATACCCCTCCTAGCACCAGCAGGGGACCCAACTGGGAACCAAAGTTAGCTGCAGGGACGATGGCCGCCCGCCAGTTCATCGGTGAGTAACCCTTGACATCTTGCAAGACGTGTCCACACTCATGGGCAGCCACGGCAGCAGCAGCCAGGGAACTGGATCCGTAGATCCCTTGGGAGAGACGCACCGCCTTGGCGGAGGGATCGTAGTGATCGGTCAAGACACCTGCGACAGGCTCAACCCGTACCCCAGAAACACCCATCCGTTGCAAAATAGTTTCGGCAACCTGGGCACCCGTTAGCCCCAAGGAAGACCGCACGTCGGAGTATTTTTGGTAAGTGCCTTGAACCCGGCTTTGTGCCCAGTACATGAGGATAATCCCTGGGATCAGAATCACCATTGATGGGTGGAAAATCATAGCTCCGTTGCCTCGTTCTGCTCAGTAAGGTGAGAAAGATCTAAAAACCGTTTAGAGAATATTTATCTGTCTACTGCCTCTATTTTAAGGAGACTTGGCTGCGAGGAGCAGGGCAAAAGCATACGGGCTTTTCCCCCCATTGAGTTCGGTTAGCTCTATGCTGAGGAGGTAGATATTATCGCCTGACGACTGCGATGACGGTTCCTCATGCCGATGTCCCCATTACCCAGATCAGTGTGGAAGAACTTGCTACGCAGCTAGCCTCGGCTGATCCTGGTACACTGCAACTGATCGATGTGCGTGAACCCCACGAATGGGAGATCGTTCACCTGGATGGCTTTGAACTATTGCCCTTGAGTCAATTTGAAACGTGGTCGGGTCAAATTAGCCAACGGTTTGATCCTAATCAGGAAACCATCGTCCTCTGTCATCACGGGATGCGATCGCAGCACATGTGCACATGGCTCGTTTCCCAGGGGTTTCAACAGGTAAAAAATGTGGTGGGGGGCATCGACGCCTATGCTATTCGGATTGACCCTTCCTTACGCCAGTATTAAGTTGATCGCCAATATTAAATTGTCGGGGGCCTAGGAACGCTCGTTAGGAGATTCCTGCTACGATCGTGCTGATCTCAAGTATTGTAGAGCACCCACCATGCCTGAAAAACCTGGCACGAAAAAGGGTCAGCCCCTGATCCTCAATGTTGACCCCGGTACCTTGCTCCTTATTGTTGCACTCTCCCTGCTGTTGCCCCTACTGTTTGTTGGCTTTACGGCCCACTGATTTTGCCCACTGATTTCCCCAAGCTTTTGGTAACAGTCTGCTGCAATCTGGCCATCCCATAAAAATCGGGCAGGTGAGATGCCTGCCCTCAAAATTAATCCTGATTAATCCCAGCATAGATAGGTGCCAATTAACTCGCCAGGTATTCGTGCATATCACCCTTGCGCTTGCGCAGCTTGGTGAGGGCTTCCCGCTCGATCTGCCGGACGCGCTCACGGCTGATATTGAGACGATCGCCAATTTTGGCCAGGGTTAATTGCCGCCCGTCTTCCAGACCAAAGCGCAGGGCCAAGACTTCCCGTTGCTGCGGCGTCAGATCCGCCATGAGGGTTTCCAGATCTTGACGCAGGGCATTTTGCTTCACGTAGTCCTCTGGTTGCGGCCCCGCATCCTCCAGCAATTCCACCAACTCCGTATCCTGGTTATCCCCCACCCGCAGATCAAGGGAGAGGGGCTGGCGCGATCGCTCCAGATACTCCCGGACTTGCTCGGGTTTCAGATCCAGAGCAGCCGCTAACTCCGCCGTGGTGGCCGCCCGCCCCAACTGTTGCGATAACTGGCGTTGGGTTTTTTTGATCTTATTCAGCTTCTCGGTGATGTGGATCGGCAGACGAATGGTTCGCCCCTTCTCGGCGATCGCCCGCGTAATGGCTTGGCGAATCCACCAGTAGGCATAGGTGGAGAAGCGATAGCCCTTGGCCGGATCGAATTTCTCTACCCCCCGTTGCATCCCGATCGTGCCCTCCTGGATCAGGTCAAGCAAATCCACATTGCGCTTGATGTACTTCTTCGCCACCGAAACCACTAGCCGCAGGTTGGCCTCCACCATCTTGCGCTTAGCCGTCTCCCCCTCAGTAATGGCTTGGGACAGTTCGCTTTCCGACAGATCGACACAGGCCGCCCACTCACTCAGTGTTGGCTCATGACCCAGGGAATTTATTAAATTTTCCTTATTTTTCTGAAGTTTCGCTAAGCGCTGAACCTGACGACCAAATTCAATTTCCTGGTCATGAGTGAGTAAGGGTACCCGACCAATCTCCCGCAGGTAGGCCCGCACTAAGTCTGTTGAACGCTGAGATGTCTTCATGGCGGCAATCCAGGTAAGGCAGATAATAAAGACGAATAAAAAACTCCCCGCAGCTAACGCCGATCGCTAGCTGGATTAAATCGTATGTTCTATTGTCAATAATTGTAACATTCTCTCTCAGATAACTCAACTGATTCTGAGAAACGCTTTTCCTCCCAATGTGGTTTCCCCCCTAGTCTTAGGGTACCCAGGATTCTGGGGTGACAATGCATCCTATGCAACAAAATTCGCAGGCCCCGCTGGCCACAGGCGCATGAACCTAGAGATCGTATTGTTACTTTATGTAAAATAATCTCAGATTGACAAATGTCTATCCTTAAGCAAGAAACCTCTGAGGGAGCGATCGCGGCCCAAGGGTGCGGCAGCGACTGTGTTCCCAAAGCACACATGAGAATAACGTTGGGATCGGGGGATTTTTTAGCTTGTGCGAAGAAAATTCCGGCTTGGGTGCAGGGGGGCTGGTGGACGCGGGTTGGCTGTGGGAGGGCGATCGTCCGACGCAGGGTGTGACCGTGGCCGTTGCTGCGCGGGGCTTAGCTGAGGGAAATGTTAGAGTTCGTCACATCTGGTGTAACGAAATAAAACGAAACGAGATCATGAAACGGCACCCGCGCACCCTTTACGATCGCCTCTTAGCCGCGAGTTGCACCTCTGCCCGTATCCAGGAGGTCATTATTGGTTTAACCTGGACCCTGTGTCGGGCGGAAGGTGTGGGGTTATGCATGAGTCCTGGGGTGCCCACCCGCACCCTGTCTTTGTCATCAACCCAAGGGGTTACTTCTTCGGCGACAGGAGCATCATCATATTGCGGCCCTCCCGCTTGGGGGACTGCTGCACTTCCGCAATCTCCTGTAAGTCCGTGGCCATCCGCTTCAGGAGGTCTTCCGCTAGGTCCGCATGCTGAATTTCTCGACCGCGAAAGGTAACCGTGGCCTTGACCTTATCGCCCGATTTGAGAAAGCGTTCTGCCTGATTGATGCGCACATTGTAGTCGTGCTCTTCGATCTTGTAGCGCATCTTGACTTCCTTGACTTCGGCAGCGTGTTGTTTCTTCTTGGCCTCGCGGGCCTTCTTCTCTTGCTCAAATTTATATTTGCCGTAGTCCATGATGCGGCAGACGGGCGGCTCGGCCTTGTCACTCAGTAACACAAGGTCCAGATCCTTGTCCTCAGCCATGCGTAGGGCTTCGGCGGGCGTCATGATGCCCAGTTGACCGCCATCCGTATCGATGACTCGAATTTCGCGAAAGCGAATGCGCTCGTTGATTTGGGGAAGATCGCGATTGGGTTTTTTTAAGCTCACAGGTGTTTAAGTATTCCGATATGTTTCGATGGGCCGTAGGGACGGCTAACCGTTAACGATAAGGCTCTGGGGCTGGCTAGGCTGTGATCACACCCACAGGCACCGATAACACGCCAGCGATCGCCCAGTCCCCTCATCATATTACGCACATTCTACTGAGTCCCCCCTTGGTTCTGTCTAGTTCCCCCACAGGTTTACCTTTCTTGACATTAACGTGAGTGGGATCTGCGGGGGCTGTCGGGGACCAATCGCGGGGGACGAAGGCACGCCTCGCCGTCCCCACTGTCCCTAGCTCAGGACCCAATTGACCAGGGTGCGCACCCCAAACCCCGTCGCGCCCGCACTGTTGTAGCCATCCTCCTTCTCCAACCAGGCGGGACCCGCAATATCCAGGTGCGCCCAGGGGGTGTCTTTGATAAATTGCTTGAGGAAGAGGGCTGCGGTGATCGCACCCGCGTTGCGAGGGCCAGTATTTTTCATATCAGCGATCTGGGATTTCATGCCCTCGAAGTATTTTTCCTCTAGGGGCATGGGCCAGAGTTTCTCCCCGGCTTGGGTCGCCGCTTGCTGCAAGGCTTCACTCAGGGCAGCATCGGAACTCCACAACCCGGCAATCTGATCCCCCAGGGCAATCACACAGGCTCCGGTGAGGGTCGCCAGATCGACGATCGCATCCACGCCCAATTTTTCAGCAAAGACCAGGGCATCGGCCAGGGTAAGGCGACCTTCGGCATCGGTATTGTTGACTTCGATCGTTTTGCCATTGGCGGCGGTAATCACGTCCCCTGGGTGGAGGGCATGGCCGCTGATCATATTTTCAGTAGCGGGGCTGATGAAATGCAGTTCAACGTCCGGCGGATTGAGCAGGCTGAGGGCCTTGGCTGCACCCAGCATGGCTCCGGCACCGGCCATATCCATTTTCATCATTTCAATGCCACTCCCCGCCCCCTTAATGTTGAGACCGCCGGAGTCAAAGGTGAGGCCCTTACCAATAATGGCCAGTTTGCGGCGAGGGGTCCCTGCCGGTTGATAGCTTAAATGGATGAATTGGGGGGGGATTTCCGAGGCTTGGGCCACCCCCAGATAGGCCCCCATGCCGAGTTGCTCACATTCGGCTTTGCCCAACACTTCGACTTGCCACCCAGCGGTTTCGGCAATCTCTCGTGCCGTGTCAGCGAGGGTAAGGGGGGTGACGGCATTGGCGGGGGCGGCCACGAGTTCCCGCGCCAGTTGTACCCCAGCACAAATAGCCTGGGCACGGGCGATCGCGGCCAGTTGATCCCCATAGCCCAGAAAGTCAATGCGCTCCGGCGATGGCACCTTTTCCGGTTCGGATTTAAAACGTAGATCCTGATACAGGGCTAGTTCGATCCCCTCGGTCATGGCCTGGACCGCCAGGCTGGGATTTAGATCCGCCAGGGGTAGACACAGGGCAAGGGTTTTGCAGCGTTCTTTTTTCGCTAAACGGGCAACTGCTGCAGCGGCACGGCGTACTCCATCCAGGGTGAGATCGGCAGCCTTGCCCATTCCCACCAGAATCACCTTGCGCACGGGGGCGTTGCCTCCCAGTCGGGTGGCGATCGTACTCCCGGCTTTGGCCTTAAATTCCATCTCTGTGATCAATTCTGTCAGGGCACCGTTGAACTGGGTATCCAGGGCCGCCCATTCGTTGGCAAGGGCGATTGGGGGGTCTTGATCCTCGGTGGTCGCCGTTTGCCATAGTCCAATCGCCAGCCCATCCCCACGCCAGTCCTGGGGAGCCGTCTCAACCGTATGAAATTTCATTCGACTCCATGTGTACTTAAACCTTAATTTGTCGTTAGTCTAACGCTTGAATCACACTTTGCGGGCCGGGGAGCGGGTCAGATGTGTCCGTTGTTGCCGTGATCGCCCAGTAAGATTGAAAACATTTTGAGCGATGCGGCCCTTTTGGAATTTTTTACTTATGATGTAGGGCAGTCCAAGGGGGGCAAACTCTAATGGCGCAATCCAATCAGCGATTGGGAAGTGGGAGTGGTAGTCTGTCGGGTCCGGCGGCGGCACGGGCAGCAGATACGGCCTTAAATGCCATGACTCAAGAACTGCAAAAATTGCAGGAAAGCCTGGTGGCCCAACTGGCCCAGGATATTCAATGGTTGCAACTGGAAAAGGAGCGCCTCGTCCGCGAAATTGAAACCCTCCGGGCCGAGCATCAGGAGGCTTTTACCCGCCAGGAATTACTCCGACAACAACAGTGGGCGAAAAAACTGGCCCAGGCGATCGCAGCTCACCTCCAACATCGCCTGAGCGAAGAACTGCACCAACTGGCCGGACAAACCCCGGCCCCCACCAATACATCGGCTAGCGCTGTCCACAGTAATGGGTATAGCGATCGGGCCTATCAAATGATCGCGTCTCTGGATGCCACCCTCAACACCACGTTTCAATCCTTAGAGCAGGATCTCAGTAGCTACCAGAGTGCGCTGTCGCAGCAACTCAGCCGGATGCACAACCTGGAGCAACAGGGGGAAGCTATTCTAACGGCTCTGGTCAACCGTCTCAATGCGGTGCTGGAGGAAGAGGTGGCCAAGCTCCCCACCAGTTCCCGGTTTGCCCCCCTGGAGGATCAATGGCTGGCTGCGATCCCCCGCGATCGGCAGCCGATCGACTGGGCAGCCCCTCCCGCACCGGCCCCTTCGTCCCGAAGTTATCCGCCTCGGCCTGATCCTTCCCCTCCCCTGGCTGAGCCGGAGACCCTGCCGCAGCGGGAACGGCCAAAACACCCTGCTCCGTCGGTAACGCCAGCCTCGGCAACCCAACGTCTCTCCCCGGTTCAAGTGGGACTGCTGCTTATTTTGCTCTCCTCCTTTTTCCTGTCGTTGCAGAATGTGGTCCTGCGGGTGATTCTCAAGGAGCGGTCAATTGTGGGATTGTTCCAATGGGGAGGCATCATTTCACCCAGCTTTGGGAATTCGGTGTTAATTCTCTTCCTGCGGGTGGTGTTGGTGCTGCCCGTGCTGGCCCTGTTGGCCCAGTGGTTCTATCCCCACGTTTGGCGAGATCTGCGGCAATTTTTAACCACCCGCGATCGCACTTTGCAACGGACTGTATTCGGGAGTGGCTTTTGCCTTTTTCTGTCGCAACTGTTCATTTATATTGCCCTGGGGCAAATTCCGACGGGAATCGCCATCACCATCTTTTTCATCTACCCGATCGTGACGCTTTTCCTATCCTGGGCTTTCTTTGGTGATCGCCCCACCCTATTCCGGCTGGGAATTACGGCAGTTGTCTTGCTGGGGGTGGGCATGATCGCCCTGTCGGGGGGAAGGACCGGTGCCAATGACTTGTCTGGGATCGGGTTAGCAGCGGCGATCGGGTCGGGGATTGCCTTTGCCTTTTTTGTCATCTATACCCAGAGCAGTACGCGCAAGCTGAATGCGGTGGCGGTGACGCTGGTCCAGTTTGCCACGATCTTCCTCTGTAGTGGATTGATCTTGGCTCTGGTACCCCTACCCAGTACATGGGCGGTTCGGGTCAACGGCAACCAATGGTCCAATTTAGTGATCGGGGTTCTGTTGCTGGCGGTGACAACGCTGGCGGGGTACTTGTCCAACAATTTTGGTATCCGAATGGCCGGGGCCGCACGCTCGGCGATCGTTGGGGCAACTGGGCCTGCCTTTACTGCCCTCCTCGCCCTGATCTTGATTGGGGAAACCTTACAACGTTTGCAAATTCTTGGCGTTGTCCTGGTGACGCTTGGGGTAGTTGCCCTTAGCTTTGAGCGCCTCAAGGGCCAGAGTCAGACGTCTCCGAAAACAGCTCGCTAGCTATTATTCCGCTTCTAGTTTAGACTTCTAGTTTAGACCAGGTGATCGTGATTCCCGATTGGCCGGGTTTAGCGGCTAAGTTGATTTGGTAAACTGGGTGGGTTGCCTCCCCGTGGGTGGTGAGGTATTGCTGTTGCAGCAGGGTATCCAGCAGGGTTTGGACTTCAGCTTCACTTTGCTGCCAGGTCTGGGCCGCATAGGTTGCAATCTCGGCAAAGCTGGCCCGGGGGCGGCGCATCAACCAGCGCACTAACTGGCGTTGCTCATGGGGCATTTCCAGAAGATCCACCATGCGTAAACCCGATTTCACGGCGGGTGTGGTCACTGTGGCAGTGATGGGAAGAGGAGCGTACTTAAATTTAGGCTGCTGTTCCTGCGTCAGGGTTAGCACGGTTTGGGCAATGCCTGCGATCGTTTGGGCTAGCTCATCCTGGGGGTATTTGAGACAGAAAATCCCTTGTCCCCCCATTAAAGCCATCTTGAGCGACAGGGGTAATAGCGTGACATCGGTCATGTTGTAAGTCACCATAATCTGTTCCCGAACCGCCTTCCGGTCATAACTGGAGAGCACCTGGTTGACCACTAGAAGGGTATGGGGAACTTCCAGGTTAGCGGTGATGTCTAGGGCAACAGCAGTCCCTTGGAAGTCCTGACGATCGAGGCACATGAGCACGATCGCGATATCGACCATGCCCATCGTGGCTAAGGCTCCCTCATCCCAAGCCGGATGGGAGTCAATCAGGAGAAAATCCAGATGGAGACGATTCACCAAATCCAGAATGCCCTGCTGCAGCCGGACCACGTCATACCCCTGATTCAGTAAGCGTGTCATTTCCGATAATTTGAGGCTGGTGGGCACTAAATAAATGCCTCCCCCCATCAAGATGATTTGGCCGTCACCCACCGTCAGCCAGAGGTCCGTAGGATAGACCGCTTCATCAAGACTGACATCACTCCACAGGTAATAGTTGAGGGCTGGATCGAGGTGATCCGGATCGACATCAAACAGGGTATGGATACCAGGGGCTTGAAAATCCGTATCGATAATCCCCACCCGCTGCCCTTGACGGGCCAAACAAACCGCCAGGTTTGCCGTCAGACTGGACTTGCCCGTCCCGTGGCGAAAGGAATGAACGCAAATAATGTGAGACACAGTTCACCTGGTCAGCGTACAGAGGGGGGAAGCTTGCTGGGTGCCCTGCATCCGCACAACACCGGTACTGGCGCACTCAGTCGTGTGAGGCTAGCAGCGGATGGCATCCATCAAGGCAACGGCACGGGAAAAGCAATGGCTCATCTTTTCGATTAGCCTTGATATTAGATTAGCCTTGATAGGACAGAGCTTCAACTTGCAACTTGCACTGCAACTAAGTGCCAGGTGTCAGCCTAGCGCTCAAGATCGCCACCGTCCGGCGGCATTCTACAGCTAACGCTTGCATAATCCCCCTTGGTATGGTTAAACGACTCCCCCTTCCCCTAACTTCCCGTTTCCTCCATTGGCGTGTGTCCTGGCGACGGTCTTGCCGGTATGTTTACTGCCGGTTACTGCGCCTGCGGGGGACACCGCAGCAAATGGCACGGGGCTTAGCAGCGGGGGTCTTTGCTGGATGCTTTCCCTTCTTTGGTTTCCAGATCGCGATCGGCCTTGTGATCGCCACCCTGATTCGCGGCAATCGCTTGTTAACGATCGCCGGGACCTGGGTGAGCAACCCCTTCACCTATGTGCCGATCTTTGCCTTCAACTACCAGATTGGACGCTGGGTCTTAGCGTCCTCCGCCTCACCGATCGATTTCACGGGCCTAACAACCTGGCAACATTGGTGGGACTTGGGGACCGAGGTGGCCACGGCCCTCCTGCTGGGCAGTGCAATTGTGGGGGCCGTGAGTAGTGTGTTGAGCTATTGCCTGGGGATCTGGCTCTTGCAACACCTGCGTGCAGGCCGCCGTCGTCCCGACCGTTCCCGTCATACCACTGTTGGCCAACCGCAACCTGCTGCCCAGGACAATCGCGCCCTCGGAGCTAAGGACGGGCCTTAATCTTGGCCAGCAGCCGATCGCAATCAAAATACCGCTCCATCATCTCTCGAATGCACTGTACCTTCGCCCGCTCATTCAGGCGGGTTTGCCGGAAGGTCCGATTGATAATTTCCACCGTGGTCAGGGTATCCAACTGCACTGAAAGGATGGGAATCTCCAACTCTTCGGCCCGCGCCAGAACCTCTGCTGGGGGCGGCAGATGCCCCGTCAAGATCAGACATTGGGTGGAGGTCTCCAGGGCCGCCAGTTGAATATCAGCGCGATCGCTGCCCGTCACCACTGCCATATTGTGGCCCTTGCGGAAATATTCCAGGGCTGAATTGACATTCATCGCCCCAATTTTCAGCATCTCAACCATGAGACCGAGGCGATCGGGACGACACAGGACCTCTGCCTGCAACTGTCGGACCAATTCCGCCACACTAACGCTGAGCAGGAGGGGATTGCTGGGTAAGGCCCCCAACACCGTAATCCCTTGGGTATCCAGAAAGGGGGTGAGGACCTGCTCGACCTGGGCCATGATGTCTGGGGCAATATCGTTGAGGACCACCCCCACCAGGCGATCGCCCAGAATATCACGGGCATAGAGCAAGGCATCCACAACCCGTAGCGAACCACACCGCGTCACCAACAGGACATTGGCCTCTAAACTGGCTGCCACTTGGGCCAGGGACAGGTCTAGCAGCCGCCCTTCCGTCGAAATACCCGAGGGTCCCTCTAGCAAGATCAAATCCTCCCCTTGGGGCGTAAAGTGTGCCCGTAGCTGCTGCGCATAGGGGGGAGAGCCACTGGACTGCATTTGCCGAGCTAGGGTGGGGGTATCCTGAAAGGCGACCGGCGGGTAGAGCCGATTGGCCGCCAACGCCAGGGACTCAACCACGAACGCCATATCCTCATCCACCCCGGCATCGGTGGGACTCAAACAGGTTCCCAACGGCTTGCCATAGGCAATATCCACCCCCCGTGCCTTGAGTTGATGGGCGAGTCCTAAAATGGTTGCGGACTTGCCACTATACGTTTCGGTTGAACCCACAAGTAAATACGGTGTTACGCTCGGCACACCCCCACTCCTTACCAAATCCTACTGGGTAAAAATTGCCCGCTTAATCTTCCCCATTCTAGGGGAGACGGGGACGTGACAACAGAAACAAGTAAGGAGATAGCGACATGGGCGGATGATGAGCAGACCCTTGAGAATCCGGGCCAACAGCCGCCTTGAGAGAGCGCATTAGACTCGGAGTCCCCCGATGAAGCGTGCCGGGGAACCATCCGCTAACGAGATCCGAAGCAGCACCGATCGCCGCCCTAGCAGTCAATGGGGGAGCCGTGAGCATCGCCGAAGCGGCCATTATCGATCGCCTAAGCTTCCATATTCAGCAGCTTGCGGTAAAAGGCAGGGGGAAAGTCGGCCACCTGGTTCCGGCGATAATGGACAAAGGCATCAATCAGAAAGTCAATCAGTTCATGACTCTTCATCGACGTTTGGTAGCTGAGATCAGCCTTACCATCAAACTGCACCCGGCATCGGGTCATTTGTAGCGGCAGTGAGGTCACTTCCCAGGAAGCAATAAAAGGAATGCTCTCTCCTCCCTCAATGCGCCGCTCACCTTCTAGGGACCCTTCCTGATAGAGGCTGATAGCATAGGGCAGGGCATTCCGCCGACTCCCCTGGTAGTAGGGTTGGTAGATCATGACCTTTTCGGGTGCTGCGGCCTTAGGTTGATTAATGGGCATCAGTACCTCTTCTTCACTATGAATCCGGCATTAAGCAAACGATCGGCGCAAGATCAGTGCCACCAAGTATTGGCCACCAAGTATTGGCCACCAAGTATTAACATCCTTCCTGGCCTCAGGGTGCGGGGATTCCTCGCCACGCCCTAACCTACACGCAGGGAAAGGCCGTTGCATGGGTTGACGCTTCCTCCCAGGTTGCCCCCAAAGCGGTCTTATGCCTGCTTCGCGTCCGTTTATAGTCTCGGAACACCCTCCCGCGACTGATTGCGTACTCAGCAAGAAAACCTGTGACCCAAACCAATGACTCGATTTCCCCCTGACAATTGGGGAGGCTTCAGACACCATTTGGTGACAACAGTGTTTAACGATCATTTGACTGACTACTTATAAGATTACCCGCCACAGCGCCGGGAGAGAACAGGGGGCAGATCCCCTTTTGCAGATTTTTCGTAAATTTTTATGGCACCGGCTCCTGGTGGGTGTTTGGCCTGGACAACGATCGCGGCAGGCACAAAGAAGCTGGCCAAGGTTGGCTAAAATAAAACAGCCCTTGCCGAGGGGGACCGGCCTGAGGACAGGGGGACTCCCCACTGTTGTGGTTCCCGCTGTTGTGGTTCCCAGAACGGTCATTGGTCCTGATCACTATCGGTTTTGCAATGGGTCTTGACGACGATCAGTCTTGGCCGCGACCGTCGTGACGGCAAGGAAATTGACGCTTATTGGGGGTTAAAGCAGGTAGCCTATGTCGGAGCCATCCTGGTCCGAAAGCCATTCCTACAGTGTGATTGACCCGGAGTCGCTGACTTCAGAAGAGTCGATATCCGCAGGCAGCGTTCCGCCTATGCCTGACCCAACGGCAACGGCTGGCCCACGGTCGGATCGCCGTCGTCAGAAAGCTGCCGTACTCTTGACGGTCGTTTGGGGGAGTACGATCGCCCTCCATTCCGTCTCATGGGGGCTGTGGTTGGTGTTGGGGCTAACCACCTTGATGGGGGTTCATGCCTTGCGCGTGTTGCGGGTGCGGCCCCATGTGGCCCCCTTGCCCCTGGAAATTGATGTGCCTGAGAATTGTCCCTATGTCTCGTTGCTCGTGGCGGCCAAGAATGAGGAGGCTGTGATTGCCCGACTGGTGGAATCTCTCTGCCAACTGGACTATCCCCGCGATCGCTACGATCTGTGGATCATTGATGACAATAGCAGTGATCAAACCCCCGTCATCCTGAAACAGTTGGCCCAACAGTACAGCCATTTACGGATTGTTCGCCGGGGACCTGGCGCGGGTGGAGGGAAGTCGGGTGCCCTCAACCAGGTGTGGCCCCAGGCGGCGGGCGAGGTTTTAGCCGTGTTTGATGCGGATGCCCAGGTCCCGGCGGATCTCCTGCGGCGGGTATTGCCCTTGTTTACCCAGGAACGGGTGGGGGCCGTACAGGTTCGTAAGGCGATCGCCAATGCCCAGCATAACTTCTGGACCCGGTGTCAAGCAGCGGAAATGGCCCTCGATAGCTGCGTGCAACAACAGCGGATTGCCATTGGGGGGATTGGGGAACTGCGGGGCAATGGCCAATTCATTCGCCGGGAGGCGTTGGAGTCCTGTGGGGGGTTTAATGAAGCGACCATTACGGATGATCTTGACTTGACCTTGCACCTGCATGTGCAAGGCTGGGATATTGAGTTCCTGAATGATGTGGCGGTACTTGAAGAAGGGGTGACGACGGCGATCGGGTTATGGCATCAGCGCAATCGCTGGGCCGAGGGCGGTTACCAGCGTTACCTCGACTATTGGAAACCGCTCATCCAGAATCGACTTGGCCCCCGCAAAACCTACGATTTGGCGATGTTCTGGTTTATCCAGTACCTCCTGCCAACGGCAGCCGTGCCCGATCTACTGATGGCCTACCTGCGGAACCGTCCTCCCCTTCTGAGTCCACTGGTGACGCTCGCGATCGGCTTTTCGATGCTCAGTATGATGACGGGCCTACGCCGCACCCAACGCCAACCCTTCTGGCTTCAAGGCTGGCAAACCTTACAAGCAAACGTCTACCTGATGCACTGGATGCTGGTGATTGCCACGATGGCCATGCGCATTTCCGTGCGACCGAAACGGCTGAAGTGGGTTAAGACTACCCATCACGGCGAAGGCAATCCACTGACCGCCAGTGGTTCGTCCAGTAGCTGATGCTTACCTGTTAGTGTCTGGGTGAGGTAATCGTGCCAAACCTGGGCCTGCTCCCCATTCAAAACATACGTGTCAGGGCCAAGGGTCTGGAAGAGGGGGGCCGTGGCGATCGTGGTGTAAAACGGGTGTTGCTGGGAGCTTGCACTCAGCCAGACGTGGTGGCGATCGTCTAGCCCAAGCCCCTGGGGCAGGTGGCCCGCAAGCAATTGCTGGATGCGCGATCGACAGGTATTGACATTAATGCCCCGACGAGCCAGTCCTATCAGGATTTGGGTCAAGGAGACGGGTTCAGTCGGCACCGTGCGCAGCAATTCCAGCAGAAGGAAACAGTCACTATAGATCTGGCGATCGGTAGCAATCACCTGGGGATACAGTGAAACCAGGGCTAAGCCATAGGCCACGCGACTACAACTCGGTTGAGCAGGGTTGGGCTGGGTATCCTGGAGAATCGTGGCATTGGGTAGCTTTTGCCGTAGCCATCGGGTCATGGCCCCGATCGCTCCCGTTCCCCCCGTACAGATGACCTGCCGGATTTGGGCAGGCACCACCCCTGCTTGGCTGAGAAGGGCATTTAACTCACGATTCAGGCGTTGCAAATAGGGCAGGAAGATCTGGATTTCTAAGTCATGGGGGCTGAGATGGATGATCGTGTCTCCCAGGGTAAAGGTTTGGGGCGCGATTCCCCCTTGGGAAGGCGGCGCGAACGCCTGTGGCCCAGCCGCCTGGACCAACTGCCACTTAATCTGTTGGGCAAACTGGAGCCAAACCCGGCCTAGGGACGTATTAGCAAGCTGCTGCTGCAACCGAGCACGACGCTCCCGATCAGGTTCACCAACAATGGGCACAGTTAACACCTGCCATTCGGGGGGGCGTGTAGACAGTTGGGGTAACAGCAACTGGCAGAAAATATCCTGATCGAGGGCATCGCCCCCATAGTCCAACCCCCGTAGCCAGAAATCTTGATAGCTTAGGGTTGAGAGGGGGACAGGCAGATCACTCAGCAGTAAATCCGTGTGGCTCGCCCCAGCTTCAATGACCAGGGTTAAGCCGTCCCAGGTCCAGGCCCCAGCTTGGGAGAGGGGGGTCGTGCCGTCGTCGGCATACCGTCGCGTTTGTTGCAGTCCTTGTAATTCCGTTAACAGTGCCGCGATCGGGCCTTCAACCAACGCAATTTGATCGGGCTGTGCCACTAACCCGGCGGCTAAAATGGCTTCCCGCACATTGTAGGCATAAACATCCGAGTGGTGGATATAACCACTCACACAGACCCCTGTCAGGTGACGCAGGGCCGTCTGGAAGGTTTGACTATCTAACCCCACTGCCGCACACCGCAGCCTCCCCATCGGCAGCATTGTCGTAACCAGCGGGTCTAACAGGCTACCAATGAGGGCTTGTAGCGTCTGTTGACACCACCCTAAGGGCAAAACCTCAGTCTCTGACCACTGGAGTTGGGGTTCCCAGCGCAGGGATTGGGGCGAATAGTAGGGCCAAGCGAGGTGCAAAAGCGGGAGGTAGTTGTGGAGGGAAAGGCCCCCTTCCTCACAGGGCCAATGGGGTTCTAGCGTGTGGATTAGCTCATGCAGTGGTTGATCGGGGTAGTCTCCCCCGGGGGCAGCCATTTGGGCCATTAGGCCAATGGCGGTGGGCATCTGGGGGGGCTGGGTCAGTTGCTGGGCGGTCAGGTAGGCCAGATTAGGTAACCGGAAGCAAGGGACTGGGGGCCAAGTTGGGGGCCAAGTTGGGCGATGCTCCGGCGAAGACGCTGCGCGATGACCCTGACGAGGAGCGACGCGATTCTCCGAGGGAGACGTTTCACGAACGTGCCAAGGCTGGCCTGGGATAGGGGTATCGGTAGCCGCTACCCACCAGTAGAGGGGATAGACGGCCCCCGTGGGACAATGACAGAGCACAGCCGAGAGGGCTGTTGTGCCAATATCCAGTCCTAGGTACCAATCGGTTGGCACGATTCCCTGTTGGGGAGGTGGCGCGATCGAAGACACCGCGATTCGTCCTTCACCCGTAGGCGGATCGGCTAGGGTCGCTGGCATCGTGAGCGAAGGGTGAGAGGCCGCAGTGTCACTGGCAGGGGGAGAGACAGCCTCAGGGGTTACCGCAGAGGCTATTTCAGAGGCTATTTCAGACGCTATCTCTGGGACTGATGCCGAGACGGCTTCTGAAACGCACTCAGCGGTTGGCGTCAGAACTTTTTTTTTGCCGGATCGTCATCCCAAACGGGAAATTCCGCCTGGAAACTGGCTAGATTGTTCTCCGCCGTCTTGCTAGCCACATCTAGCTCACCGAAATCGGCAAACAGATCATCCAACAACCCACTATCCGTTCGCGGAGCGTCTCCACCGGAGAAACGCTTGGGCGTGGAAGCAGGCACTGGCTCAGGGGTGGGTGCCCCAGGGGTGACATCAGGGGGGGCGGGATCGGTAAAGAGATCCTCCAGAACCGCCAGGGAGGGATCGGTATCTAGCTGATCCGCACGGGTTTCTGGGCTTGAGAGCGGCGTATGGCTGGAGGCCATTGGCTCTGCCAGGGAGGGCGGCATGGCCGTACCGGGTGCATCGCCCTCACGGTCATCAACCTCAAGCTCCCCAAACAGATCAGCGGCGAAGGCCTCAAGACTGAACTCTGTGGGCTGGGTGGCCAAGTCAGAAGTTGATTCTGGTTGGCCTACGTCATCCTGGCGTGTGGACCGATTTGCCTGGGGCGACGCGGGACGCGGTGCCGTCATCCGGGACGATGGCGGTGCGATTTCCCTTGGGGGAGGCGGCGCGAACGGTAGTTCCCCAGTAGTGGCAAGTTCATTGGACTCCAGGCTGAACAGATCCTCGCTCAACTGTTGCAACGTCTGGTCGTCAAGTTGGAGTAGGTCGGGACTGGCAGTGGTCTGTGGGTCTTCCGCCGCCAGTAGATCTTCATCGGGGGCAGCAGCATCAAAGCTATCTTCAAGGCTGGCACTGACCACACCCGTCTCGATCGCGGGGATGTTCGCGGATGTGGCTTCCGTAGCACTGATGTCGGCCAGGAGATCCGCCAGATCGGTCCCGGCGGTGGCTGTCTCTTGCCCAGCGGCTAAATCTGCGGCTAGAGCGCCCAGATTGAACGGATCAGTATCTAAATCAGGGAGATCGGGGGCAGCGGTGGTACGGGGAGTCGGCTCCACGGTGGCTGGCTCACTTAGCTGCTCCAACGCTGCCTCGTCCAGCCATGCGATCGCCTCGGCCTTGGCGTCGGTGATCGCGGCTAGGGGCCGTTCCTCCTCGACGGGCGGGGCCGCATCGGGGGAAGGTGTCGGAGAACTTGCGGGGGTGGCTTCGGGGAAGAAAAAGTCTTCCAGAGAACTGGGGCGACCCTCCGGGGAAGACCCGGCGCGAATGTCGTCCATCTCTAGGGACAAATCGGCCCAATCAGCACCCAGGTCAGCCTCAGGTTCTAGACGCGTCGGTAGGGTAGCCTCACGCTCGGACAACAAGGCATCAGCTTGGGATGGCTCCGTCTCTAACAGGTCGAGATTGAAACTATCGGGATGGATCGTGGCGTCCAGTCCTCCAAACAGATTGTCCAGGGTGGGAGGACTCGTGGCGGCGATCGCTGGGGTTTCCGCTTGGGGAGGGCTGGCGACGGGGGCGGTGCCAGCAAACTCATCGGAGCCGAACAGGCTTTGATACAGTTCGCGTAATTCGGCTGTGGTACTGCTATCCGTCCAGCTTGTTGGGGGTGCGGGGGGGGGGGGCGATTCAGCCTCCCGGACGAGGGGAGGGGCATCAAAGGTGTCTGCTAATTGGTTGAGGAAGTCCATTGCCTCCGCTTCCGTCGTTGTGTCCGTCGGCAGGGCAGCATGAGACATTGGCTTGGCCTCGCGATCGGCAATCCCCAGATCGCCTCCCAGATCTTCAATCCCCACGTCTAAGGCCCCTGTCTCTGGCACGCCAGATTCCAACGAGAACGCCTCCAGATCAGTCTCTTCGGCATCAATCAGACTGGTATCCAGGGCATCCAGGTTGAAATCGGACAGATCGAGATCTTCCAGTTGCAGGGTTTCAGAACGGTGGGCTGACGGGGTTGCCCTGGCAACCGGGGACGGTGTGGGGAAAAGGGAAACTTCGGAACGGCCTCTCCCTAACTCTGAGCCAGCAAAGGGCAGGGCCTCTTCGGCGATCGCTTCCGTAGGTAAGGCGGCAGGAGCAGCAGCACCGCTTGGGCGCACGGCTTCCCGTGCAACAGGGGCTTCGGGTGCAATCAACCCTTGGGTTTGTAGGGATGCATTCAGATAGGCAGAGGCTTCTTGCCCTAGCCGCTGGGCCAAGTGGTTAAGAAGGGCGGCAAATTGCGCCTCACTCTGTTGTCCTAGCCCATGCATACGTTCCAGCCCACGGGTGAGGGAATCCTGGTAACTTTCGAGATTGCGCTGCATGGACTCAAACACAACCCGCAACGTGGTATCGATCGTGGTTAACACCTGATCCGCACGCGACTGGAGGGCTTCCAGGTTTTGCACCTGTTCCGCCGTCATCCCCGGCAACAGCCCCGTGGTGGCACTGGCGGGGGAGAGGTCCTGGGGCGGTTGCAGGGTCGCTTGCAAGCGTTGGAACGATTGGTGAATCTGCTGGCTAATCTGTTGACTTAAATTTTCCTGAAGCCGTTGCATCAGTAGTTGCAACACCTCCTGGAGGACCTGCTGGCTGAGGGCGTCTGGGGCCGTTGGGGTCGCTGCGGCGATCGCTGCTTGCCGCTGACTTTCCAGTTGTTGCACTTCCTGACGGAGGGCTTCCCGTTGTTGCTGTAACCCCGCCACATCGGCTTGCAACGGTTGCAGGACCGTACTTCGCAGATGGTTCATCTCCTGCATCATGGCGTGCAGAGTTTGTTGCATGGCATCCAGTTGGCCCATATTGGCCAAGGGGGATCGATCGCGGTTCAAGTCGCTGGTGGAGACACTAGGCGAAGGGTCTTCTGGAAGCGAGGGTGACGGCGACGACACTTGCAGGGAGGTCACCAGATAAGACCGCAATTGGTGCAATAGCTGACGCTGCTGGGCGTCTTCGTTGGACATGACCCAGGGTAAACGAGGGCTAGCTTTGTGAAGCACACTGTCAATTTCGTGGATCAGTGCCTGGGCTTGGGCCTGCTGAGGAGTCACGGTAGAACCTCTGAAATCTCCAACGGGAATGCAGCCAATGGGCATGCAACGGACAAGGGGACAATCAAGTCGAGCGCTTGGGGATATGACAATGCTGGGTTCCCAGGGGTAAACAGGGCCAGCCTAAACCAGCCTGCATCTTCTAACCCGGAAGAGTCCAGTAACCCGGAAGAGTCCAGGTGAGAAGGGCAACGCTGGGCGAGCGCGGGGCGATGCCATTCGCATATCGCATCCGGTGATTTTGACAATGAGTGTAACCTTGATAACTGAACAATGACTAGATTGAACAGGGGTGGATGCGCCTGAGCGCCTGATCAAGCAAACGCCCTGCACCTTAATTAGCCTAGTAGACCGTCATGCTTAGTAGACCGTCATGCTTAAAATAACAGGTTGTAGATGGCGTCGAGCTTGCGAGACCGAACACACTCACCTGCTTAGGTCGCATTGGGTTTGACCCAACCGACCCACATTAAACTTGACAGCGCACTAGCGCACTTCACCCAGATTGGCCCCTTCGAATTAATCTGTGATCAGAGGGTCCCTCAATCAGACTTCACCGAATCAGGCTAGATCTCAATCAGGCTAACCTCCAGGGACTTAACTTAAGGTGCAAGGGATAGGGGGCTGAGTGCAGCGTCCATATCACTTCATTCCTATTGGGTATCAACCCATCAGGGTGATTTCAGGGCGAGGCCCCTCTCTAGATGCAACCAGATTTCGGGACAAGCCTATTTTCGTATTGTCGCTGATAACCGATGCCGCCGGAGGAGGCCACGCGCAGCCCCTTCAACGTTTAGGCGCTTGGTCGGTATTAGGCGCTTGGTCGGTGTTGGTCAGTTCACTTGTAATTTAAAGTGTATGCTAAGAGCAGTCTAGCGTCACGTTACTCACAGACAATGGATGCGGGTTGGGGGGGGTGAATTTTTTTGGGGGGTGGATTTTGTCGCGGAGGCGCAGGAGGGGATAGCCCCAGGTTGCAAATCCCAGGTGGGCGATGTCGCCGCTAGCCTAACGCGCTTTGGCCTGATTTCGGGTTAGACTGGTGTTCGCCAACTGAACAACCTCGATTCGGCACTGGTGTCGAGTGGGGTTTAGGGCCTATCAGGGCCTATCTCTTATCAGGGCCTATCTATAGATACGCCTTCAGCGTCGCAAAGCTATCGCATTGCTTGTTTAAGACCTCATCCTGAATGCTTATAACGCCAGATGGAAGATCGGCACGCCTCTCGCAGTCATCGCGCAAATGAAGAACAGATCCGTCATTCGACTTTCTTCCAGGGCTTACCTGCTGAGATTGTCGAGAAGGCGACGGCCCATGTCGTCGTGCGCAGCCATCCCGCCAACCAAATTCTGCTGTTAGAAAACGACTGGGGGAGTTCGGTCTATTTCATCCTAGATGGTTGGGTTAAAATTCGGACCTATAACCTGGAAGGTAAGGAAGTGACGCTGAATATTTTGGGTAAGGGGGAAATCTTTGGGGAGATGGCTCCTCTGGAGTCGGTGCCGCGATCGACGGATGTGATTACCCTGGCACCTACGGTGATTGCCAATGTCCCCGCCCAGGATTTTGTCCAGATGTTGCAAACAGAACCCCTAGCGGCGATCCGGTTAGCCCAGCTGATGGCTCGTCGGCTACGGCAGGTCAATCGTCGGCTGCGGTTACGGGAGTCGGATAGTACCTCACGAGTCGCAGATATTCTGCTGTTCCTGGCTGATGGCCAGGGGCAAACCAGTGAGAAGGGGGTCATGATCCCCAACTTACCCCACCGGGAACTGAGTAGCTTAAGTGGGCTGGCGCGGGAAACGGTGACGCGGGTCTTGAGTAAGTTAGAAAAAAAAGGGCTAATTCAACGCGAACGGGATGTGCTGTGTATCCCCGATACTGATGCCCTCGATCGCCTGTTGCTCTCCTAAGCGTCGCACAAGTGCCTGATCTGACCCTATGCCTTCGTCCCCCGACAGTCGCGATATGCCCTTGGCGTCGCCCAGCGATCGCTGGCCTGATGAGGAACCCCCCAGTGCGGCTGCCCCGTCTGCGGGAACCCCAACAGCCCCCGTATCACTGCCGTTAGCTGAGCCTTACCTGACGGCACCTGCCCCCCTGAGTTTGGTGGAAACAGCATTTTTGGCCAGTACAGCCAGCTTGATTTGGCTGGTTAACTATTATTTTCCGATCGGTCCCCTGTTACGGATCTTTTTTCCCCTGCCGATCACGCTGGTTTACCTGCGCTGGGGGCATCGAGCGACGTGGATGGCTACCCTGGTATCGGGGTTACTCTTGTCAGTGTTGATGGGACCGACGCGCAGCATTCTATTCATTGTGCCTTTTGGGTTGCTGGGGGTTTTGTTGGGGTGGCTGTGGCGGAATGCGGTGAATTGGTGGATTGCGATCGGCCTGGGTACGCTGCTGAATACGGTGGGCTTTTTCTTTCGCATCTGGCTGGTGTCGCTGTTGTTGGGGGATGACCTTTGGGCCTACTCAATGGTGCAAATTGCTAACCTGGCGGAGTGGATCTTTACTAAACTGGGGATATTAGCCCAACCGGACCTCTGGGTGATTCAGACGATCGCGGTGACGGTGGTGGTGATCAATAGCATTATTTATCTGTTTGTGGTCCACTTAGCAGCCTGGTTGTTGCTGGAGCGCTTGGGCAGTTCGATCCCTGCCCCACCGGCGTGGGTGCAGGTCTTGTTGGATATCGAGGCAAGGGAGTAAAGCGATGCCTAGCTATCCTGGCATTTCCAGTGAAGCCTTTCGCCATCCCCTCGATCGCGAGGCGGAGCAGGCCCTACGGAGTCTGCCCGGTTTTGAGGCGGCGGCGCGAAAGTTTATGGAATTTTTCCTGGAACGGCCCAATTATGTCTATTTCATGGGCAATGGCATCCAGGTGGGGCCGCGTCAGTATGCCAGTCTTTATCGCTTGTTTCGTGAGTGTGTCCATGATCTGGACATTACCCCAGAACCAGCCCTGTTTGTGATGCAAAACCCAATGGCCAATGCCTATGCCCTAGGGCAGGAACAACCGTCGGTAATTTTGAATACGGGTGTATTGGATTTGCTGGATGATACCGAGTTGCGCATGGTGTTGGCCCATGAACTGGGCCATGTGAAATGTGGGCACACGACGTTGAATCAGATGGCCCGCTGGGCGTTGGAGGCAGCGTTTTTTATTGGGGATTTGACCTTTGGGATTAGCAATATCGTCAGTCGGGGGTTGGTGTTTGCATTTTATGAGTGGTTACGCAAGGCGGAACTCTCTGCCGATCGTGCGGCCTTACTCGTGACGGATGATTTGCCATTGGTGTTTAAGACGATGATGAAGCTAGCGGGGGGAAGTGCCCGTCGGTTGCATGAATGCAGTTTGGAGGAGTTTCTGCGTCAGGCCGATCGCTATCAGGATCTGGATAATGACAGTCTGAACCAGGTCTATAAATTCCTGCTGTATAACAATGTGTCCCAGGGGACGTTTTTGACCCATCCGTTTACAGTGGAGCGGGTGCACTATTTGCAGGAGTGGGCCGCTTCGGCAGAATACAAACGGATTCGTGCCGGGGACTATCCCCAGGCCGGGGCTGAGGGCGCAGTGGAGACAGAGGCCCGCCCAGCCAGCGAGGCAGAGGTCTTACGGCGACAGATTGAGCAGTTGCAGCGGGAAATTGAGCGGCAAAAGCGATCGCGCCAGGGGGAATAGTGGGTGTGCATCTGGCTTTCCCTGGCAAACACAGGATCGGTGCCCGCTGGGATGGTCGGACGCGGCATTGAGCCACCCCTGAGCGCTGCGGCGGGTTCCTAGGCCGAGGGCGTGACCGCTGCTCGTATCGCCGCAGGCGTTACTGCCGGCATGTCCTGCCGTAGGCCGCGTTGGATATCGGCGACATCCTGATTATTAGGACGGCTCCGCCGTCCGCGCTGTTCTTCCCTGGCCTGTTAGCTTGCTCCCGCGCAGCGGTACGGCGGGGCTTGCCGCGCATCGGGTCAGTACAGTCATTGCAATTTAGGCTGAAACAGCACCCTCACCCCCCACCCCTCTCCCAGAGCGGGAGAGGGGCTTAGACATCTCTTGCTAATCTGAAATAACTATAACTGGAAGATACGACTGGCATATAGTACTGGCGCCGCGGGGTATGCTGATAAGGGGCTACTTTGGTCATGACTGTGTTGTAGCTAGAGCTACTCTTTACTACAGTAGATTTCCAAGGTTTGCTTTTTACAGTTAGATTTTTAAGAGTCTTGAATTTTTGAAGGACTGCTGTTGTGTCTGTCCCTCAACATTCCCCACGACCCTGTTTCAGATTTTCCTGGCGATTGGCACCCTTGCTGGGACGCCTACCGCTACAGATGGTGCTAACGGTACCGTTGCTGTTGCTAATCGTCATCCTGATCCCGACCATCGAGTGGTTCGTTTTACAGGCTGACCGTGAGACGATCAAGGCGGTCTTGATGCAGGGGCAGGTGGCGGAAGCGGAGCAGATAGCCGTTGCGATCGCACAGGCGCAAGTGGCCAATATTCGTTCTCCCCTCTTGGTAATCAATCTGGGGGTGGTAGTGGGGATAGGGACGTTGGCAATGTGGTTAAGTTATCAGCTAGCCCAGCCATGGCGTTATCTGAGCCAGGTGAGTCAGGCGGTGTTAGCGGGAGTCAGAAAGGTCGATTATCCCCCCAACCCGATCGCGGAAATTGATACCCTCAGTCAATCCTGTGCCCAAATGGCTTGGCAATTACAGCAATTTTTTGAACATATGCAGGTTGCGCTGGAACAATCGGAAGCTAAGTTTTCCACTATTTTTCGGGCTAGCCCTGATGCGATCGGGATTATCCGGCTGGGCGATCTCCAAATTATTGAGGCCAATGATTGTTTTTTAGAACTGTTTGGCTATACCCGTGAAGAACTCATTGGTCAGCGGATAGATCAACTCAATTTTTGGATCGATCTAAAGCAACAGCAACAGTTTTTTCCCGATCTAAAAGCTAGACATAATTTCAAAAATCGAGAGATCTATTACCAAACTAAGCGAGGTGAGAAAAAAGTCGCATTGCTGTCGGCTCAATTAATTCATATTGAAGGTGAAGCCTGTGCCCTCTGTATTAGCAAAGATATTACTGAGTGTAAACGAACCGAGCAAAAACTCTTACGTCAAGAGCAAGAATTTCGGGCATTGGTTGAACATATTCCAGATATTGTTGCTCGTTTGTCGCCCCGAAAAATAGGGGAGGAGCATAACCAATATGAATTTCTATATATCAATTCCAAAATTGAGCAAATTTTGTCAATTCCTGCTGCCCAATTCATACACAAGACCAGCGAAGAGCTATTGTTCCCAGTAGACTTTATCACAAGCTGGAATGCAGCCCTCGATCGCGTCTTCGCCACGGGGAAAGATCAGCAATTAAACTATACTCCTACTAATCAGGGTGGTCGTCAATATTGGTCAGCGCAATTGGTACCGGAGTTTGATGCAGATGGCCGTGTAGAAACTGTGTTAGTTTTGGCGCGGGATATTACCGACCTTAAACAGGCAGAAATAGCCTTACGCCAAAATGAAGAACGCCTCCGACATATCTTAGAAAATATGCCTGTGATGTTAGATGCGGTGGACGAAAACTGGCAGTTAATTGTCTGGAATCGGGAGTGTGAGAAGGTCACGGGTTATAGTGCCGAAGAGATTATCCATAATCCCCAAGCTTTTTCGTGGCTTTATCCAGATGCCGCTTACCGTGAAACCATGCTAGCACTTTGGCAGAGACGTGGAAATAATTACCGTAACTGGGAGTGGGAGATTACCTGTAAGGATGGGACTCGAAAGACAATTTCCTGGTCAAATATTTCGGATGAATTCCCGATTCAAGGCTGGGGGGCTTGGGGCATTGGCGTTGATATTAGCGATCGTAAACAAGCAGAACATACTCTCCAACAGCGCATTCAACATGAACGTCTTATCAAAACGATTACCCAACATATTCGACAATCCTTAGAACTTCAGGAGATCCTGAACACGACGGTTACGGAAATCCAACACCTTCTCCAGGCCGATCGCGTCCTTGTCTACCAATTAATGGAAAATGGAACAATCACTGTGATTGCTGAGGCAGTTGTACCCGGATTCCTATCCGTCTTCGGCAAATCTTTACCCCTGGCGCTTTTCGCGGTGGAGGCCCAAGAATTGTACCGACAAGGACAGGTACAGGTCATCGTGGATATACGTGATCCCGATCTGGGCCTCAGTCCTGACTTAATTGAGATTATCGAACAGTGGTCAGTCCGCAGTAAGTTAATCGTGCCGGTCTTGATGCCCTCAACGGTCGCTCAAGCATCGAATTCCCTTTGGGGGTTGGTGGTGGTCCAGCAATGTACGAGTATCCGTCAATGGCAACCGATAGAAGTCGAATTGTTGACGCAGTTAGCCGATCAGGTGGCGATCGCAATCCAACAATCGGAGCTTTATCAACAGCTTCAAAAATTTAATATAGCTTTGGAATCTGAGGTTCAGGAACGTACCCGTCAACTGCGGCAAGCCTTTGAATTTGAAGCCACGCTTAAACACATCACGGATCAAGTTCGCGATCATCTCGATGAGGCACAAATCCTACAGACCGCCGTTGAGGCCCTAGCGCGTGCTTTGGGGGCTAGGGGATGTAATGCAGCACTGTATGATCTGGAGACGCAAACCTCCACGATTAAATACGAATATACGACCTTCAGTCAGCCCTTCCGTAACTATAAGATGCGGATGCAGAATTTTGCCGTCGGGTATCAACAATTACTGGCAGGGCAGTGTTTTCAATACTGTAGTCTATCCCCTTATCCCCAGCGAGGCAGAGTCGCAACGCTTGCCTGTCCGATGCAAACTGATCAGGGGGTTTTGGGAGATGTTTGGGTGATTAATGAGCCTCATTATGGCTTTACAGAGCAGGATATTCGCTTAGTGCAGCAAGTTGCAAATCAGTGCGCGATCGCCTTGCGACAGGCACGACTTTACCAGGCATCCCTCGCGCAAGTTAGGGAGTTGGAACGACTGAATCAACTGAAGGATGACTTTTTAAGTACGGTTTCCCATGAGTTACGCACGCCCCTATCGAATATGAATAGTGCCCTGCACATGTTGCAGTTATTTTTGGAGCAGCCAGGATTATTCAGTGAGCAAGCCGAGACGTTACGCATTAAGCCCGATCGCGCTTTCCAGTATTTAGACGTGATGCGATCGCAATATCAGCAAGAATTAGGCTTGGTGAATGACCTCTTAGATCTCTCGCGACTAGAAGCGGGAACGGAATTGCCTACCCTGGTCACAGTTGAGTTAGACCAGTGTTTACCTGCGTGGGTGAATGCCTTTCAGGAACGGGCCAAAAAACAACAGCAAACCCTCAGCCTCAGCCTGGAGGCAACTTTACCCCCCTTCCTCTCCGATCCCCTTATGCTAGAGCGCACGATCGGTGAATTAATTCATAATGCGTGTAAATATACTCCCCCCAACGGCACGATCGCGGTTGCCGCAACGGCGATGCCGACGGTGATCCAGATTACGGTGACTAACACGGGCAGTGAAATCCCCACCGCCGAGTTGCCCTATATTTTCGATAAGTTTTATCGAGTGCCGAGCGGCGATCGCTGGAAGCATGGGGGAACAGGGTTAGGGCTGACGCTGGTAAAACGTCGGGTTGAACTGTTAGGGGGATCGATTACCGTGGTGAGTCAAGCCATGCAGACCTGTTTCACGGTTGAGTTCCCCCTGGGGTAATTGTTAGGGGGTAATTGTTAGTTATTAGTAGCCCTCACTCCCCACGCCTCTGCTAGAGGAGGAGGGGAGCTAGTGGTTGAGCATCCACGGGCGACCACAGGCTTGACTTTGGAAACAGGCAGGTTTTGGTTCGCGTTCGGTCTTACTCACGATCGCGGGTTCCCCGCCCCGTGATTGGTTAGGTAATGCCGATGATAGATTGACGGCTGGGGCCGAAAAAAACCGCCGTCCCTCGCGATCGCAGGTTTCTGTACCGGGGGCTAATACTTCGGCAATGAGTTTGGGATAACGTTTGATGTAGCGATCGTTGCGATCATGGGGTTCACAGGTGACAAATACATCGGGATAATAGAAAAAATCGCCTCGATAGTTACAGTCTTTACCTTAATCATAAAGTACAGTGTTACCGGGGTAGGATGGGGGCAGCCCGCTGGTGCGACCCTCACCCTAAATCCCTCTCCCAGAGCGGGAGAGGGACTTGAAAATCCGGCTCCCCTTCTCCCCATCCCCCCGCAAACGGGGGGTTAGGGGGGCTGGGAGCAGGGGTTGGGGGATGCGGGCTGCCGGTCGGATCGAGATCCAAGCCTTAACGGTGTACTGAGTAAACTAGGTAAAGGCTGTAACTTTGACGTTGCCCAATCGGACTTCACAGCCCTGGTCACGCACTGTTTGCCGCAACAGTTCAATCAAGTTCAGTGCTAATTCATCATGGTCATCGCTATCTGCCGCCATCGCATAGACGAGGTCATAACGATACGCGTGACGCACCGTAGCTTTCTCTTCGAGAGCGAGGTACTCATCAGCAGTAAATCCAGATGGCAGAGTCATCATGCGCGAGATTGGACCGGAACTGCGGGATGATGATAGGGGGCACTCGACCTCACTAACCCTATCGTAGATGATGGACCTTGCTTATGGTGCTCAACGCTGCTAACCCAACGCCTGAAGCGATCGCGGCACATATAGCCGATTGTTTAATCCCGATCGTTGGCCCAGCGCAAATGGTGACTTGGGAAAAGGCGACTGAAGCCGATCGTCAACGGGTGGCGGTAGCATTGGACCCACGTACAATGGTGGGAGGCTGGGTGTATCCCCGCAGTCAAGCGGAACTGGCGATGGTAATGGCCTGTGCCCAGGAACAACGATGGTCGTTATTAATGAGCGGTCATGGCAGCAAATTAGGGTGGGGGGGGTTACTTAAAACTTCATCGGATGCTCCCCTGCTAATCGTCAGCACCCGGCACCTGAATCGGCTAGTAGAACACGCTGTGGGTGACTTGACGGTAACCGTGGAAGCGGGTGTGCGGTTGGCAGACCTCCAGGCAACCCTGGCCAGGGCTAATCAATTTTTGCCGATCGATCCGGCCTATCCAGAGCAAGCGACGATCGGCGGTATTGTGGCCACCGCAGATACGGGTGCTTTACGGCAGCGGTATGGGGGCATTCGGGATCTCCTGTTGGGGATTACCTTTGTGCGATCGGACGGCCAAATTGCCAAAGCGGGGGGCCGGGTGGTGAAAAATGTGGCCGGCTACGATCTGATGAAGTTGATGACTGGCTCCTGGGGCACATTGGCAGCGATCAGCCAAGTGACGTTGCGGGTTTATCCACGTCCGGAAATGGGGCAAACGGTGGTGTTAACGGGGGCTGCAACGGCGATCGCCCAAGCGGCACAAATCCTATTAAATTCGGCTCTGGTGCCGATCGCGGTGGAAATTCTTTCACCGACTCTTGTGGCTGCGATGAATGGGAGCGAGGGATATGGGCTACTGGTGCGGTTTGGCGGATTAGAGGCCAGTGTTAAGGAGCAAGCCCATCGCTTTTTAGCCGTTGGTCATCAACGCCAACTTCAGGGCGAAATTGCCGATGCCCAAGTCGAAGCATCCTTGTGGAAACACTTGCAACACCGATTATGGCAACCGGGAGCAGGTCAAATTATTTGTAAATTTGGGGTGCCAGCCGCAAATGCGATCGCAGTCTGTGAAGACTTAAGGCGCTGTCTACCGAGTCAGGCTGAACTGATTATCCATGCCGGGAGTGGACTTGGTCTGGTGCGCTGTCCCAGTTCGCAAGGATTTACCTCATCAGTTGTCTTGAGAGCACGAGCAATTTGTCAGCAACAGCAGGGATTTTTCAGTGTTTTAGAAGCCCCTATTTTTCTTAAGCAAAATGTAGATGTGTGGGGATATTCTGGTAACGCACTGGATCTCATGCAGCGCTTAAAACACCAGTTTGACCCCCATAATCACCTGAGTCCCCAGCGGTTTGTGGGACATATCTGACATATCTAAGGTGAAATTAAAAGCGAAGTTAAAAGCATAGTTCAGGATGCCTAGTGCAATTATCCTAGGCGTCAGTTCTGCTTTTGGCTGATTGATCGCGTTGTTATTTATCTAACACCTTGCCCCCAGTCCAATCAGAACCGCTGTATGCTTGCCACTATGCAGCGATCGCGGTACCCGAAAGAAGACATAACCTTCCCTGAACTGCTTCTACACCGACCGATCCTTTCTTAGCGCGGGATTGGGTAGCAGTCGCTTTACTCACCATTAAACGATCCTCCATAGCCAAAATCATAGGCAGAATCGTCGATCGAGCGGCTACAGGATAGCGTTAAGTTAAGAACTCTCAGCTTGTCCCTAAAGCTGCATCCTTTGTATAGCAGGTGTTCTGGGGTTAATGGGCGGGGCGAGGCTCGAACTCGCATGACCGAAGTCGCTACATTTTGAGTGTAGTGC
>CAZHXN010000001.1:54408-141437 GCA_964536415.1 uncultured bacterium | reverse complement strand
CTGAAGGACAGAAGCACCTGATGCACAATTGGCTCAAGCCAATTGCCTGCCCCTCACTGAGGCGACAAAGGCTGTATTTCACCTAACCCAACAAAAATAAAGAAAATATAAAATTTTTCGATGCCCTTGCGATTTTGATTTATAGAGACATTTAATACATTTCTTAATTTAATACATTTCTTAACAGAAACAAAAGTATTCAATCACGGTTTCTCTCTAACACTTCCTTGAAGCTTAATCTCTGATTCCCAGGCTCTTTATGTCCTGAAAGGCGATGAATAGGTGTTGAAGTTAGCTGTTGTGTTACAAATCTTATTCGTGAAGCGCAAAATTTTTAGGCAAGATAAAAAAAGAAATAAAAGAAAATTTATATTCCTTAGTGTTTGGTTATGAAAGTTCGAGTGGGAGAATTACTAATATCTAGTGCAGGCGAATACTACCGGGTTGTAGAGTATCAGCAGAATGTGGTTTCGCTGATGCGGATAAATGGTTACACCCTGTTTTCCTGTAGTCTGCCCTTTGTCGAGACAACGTTTCGACCGGCCTCCCCGACGGTCAACTCCTTTTCGAGGGCGGCTTGAGGGCTTGGCTGTGGTCATCAGGGTGATTGATCGGTGCATCCCTTATCGTCAAGGTTGAGGCATTCGCTTCTGGGTTTTGGGGTATTTAGAGTTTCGGGGCATTCGGAGGATTTGGAGCGCAACAGTTCCTGCGATTGTATGTTGGCACGGGTAAATCGTGCGTTGGCGTGGGCAAGATTAATCAACGGCACTAACCGCCGTTACGGCTGCTTCCAGGGCGATCGCAACATGGGTCCAGTGAGTCCCCCCCTGACAAAACACAACGTAGGGTTTCCGGAGGGGACCATCAGCGGAGAATTCGGCGGTACTACCATCAATGAACGTGCCCCCAGCCATCACTAACTGGCTGTCGTAGCCGGGCATGGGGGCCGGGACCGGATCGAGATAGGAGCCAATGGGGGAGTATTGCTGGATCGCCCGACAGAAGGCAATGAGTTTTGCGGGTGAACCGAGTTGAATCGCCTGGATCACATCGCGCCGGGGTTCAAAGGGGCGGGGTTGGACCGGATAGCCGAGCTTTTCAAACACATAGGCTACCAGGTGGGTTCCTTTTACCGCTTCCCCTACCATTTGGGGGGCGAGAAAGAGACCCTGGAATAGCAGGCGATTTTGATCAAGGGTGGCTCCGCCACTGCTACCAATCCCAGGGGCCGTTAATCGACAGGTGGCGGCTTCGACTAAATCCGCCCGTCCGGCCACATAGCCTCCGGTGGGAACGATCGTCCCCCCTGGATTCTTGATCAGCGATCCAGCGATTAAATCCGCGCCGACGTGGGGGGGTTCCTGGTCCGCAATAAATTCGCCGTAGCAGTTATCGACAAAGCAGATCGTGTCTGGATTCTGGCGCTTGACCTGTTCAACAATTTTGCCAATCTCTGCGATCGTCAAACTCGATCGCCAGGAGTAGCCACAGGAGCGTTGGATCAGGACCATGCGGGTGTGGGGCCGAATCGCCGTCGCCAGCGCCGTCCAGTCGATCGTGCCGGCTGGCGTCAGATCCAGTTGCCGATAGGTGATGCCAAAGTCCGCCAGCGATCCCTGTCCGCTGCCCCGCAGACCGATCACCTCCTCCAGGGTGTCATAGGGGGCACCGGCCACCGCCAGCAATTCATCCCCCGGGCGTAGGTTGCCAAACAGGGCACAGGCGATCGCGTGGGTACCAGAGACAAACTGAAGCCGGACCGCCGCTGCCGCTGCCCCCATAATCTCGGCGAAGACCTGATCGAGGGTCTGTCGTCCCAGATCGTCGTGGCCGTAGCCCGACACCCCCGCAAAATGGTGGACTCCAACCTGGTGTTGCCGGAAGGCAGTGAGGACCCGTTGGAGGTTAACCCTCACCTGGGCATCGATCGCGGCAAACTGGGGTAACAGGTGCTGCTCGGCGTCTTGCAGCATAGATTGCGCCCACGTAACGTGCATAAAGTCCAAAGATTGCCCTAAATCTGTTTTTGTGGCTAACGGTAACAGGTTACACTAGAGTCATGTACCTACAGGGATCTGCACACAACCACCTAGCAGGCCATTCTAGCGGGCAGTTGTTTTGCCAGTTCCCGATTCCTGATTTGAGAGTATTGAATGACTACAGCGACAGTAAACAAACCTGAACTGGATTGGCCCGTTGTAATTTACCTGATCATTATCCACATAGGGGCACTCTTCGTCCTACTGCCAAGCAATTTTACCTGGTGGGGCGTGGGCACAGCGGTATTCCTCCATTGGGTAACGGGCGGCTTGGGCATTACCCTAGGCTTTCATCGTCTAATTACTCACCGCAGTTTCCAGACCCCCAAGTGGCTGGAATATTTTTTTGCCTTTTGTGGTGCTTTATCGTGCCAAGGCGGTGTGATTGATTGGGTAGGGTTACACCGGCAGCATCACCAATTTTCGGATCAACCCCTTGATCCCCATGATTCTAATCGGGGCTTCTGGTGGAGCCATATTGGTTGGATGTGTTTTAAGAATCCTGATCCGGAAGGTATTCGCCGCTATACCCGTGATCTGAATGATGATCCGGTTTATCAATTTCTTGATTCCTATTTCATCCCCATTCAAGTTGTTTTAGGATTAGTCCTTTTTGCCCTGGGTGGCTGGCCTCTCGTGGTTTGGGGGGTCTTTTTCCGGTTGGTCCTGGTTTTCCATTGCACCTGGTTGGTCAATAGCGCAACCCATCTCTTTGGTTATAAATCCCATGAAAGTGGCGATCGCTCCACCAATTGCTGGTGGGTTGCCTTAGTTACCTATGGCGAAGGCTGGCACAATAACCATCATGCTTATCAATATTCCGCCCGTCACGGTTTAGCTTGGTGGGAAGTGGATATGACCTGGATGACGATCCAACTGCTTCAGTTCTTAGGACTTGCTAATAAGGTACGCCTGCCTAACTTCACGACGGCAGAATCCGAAGCCTAGGGCGCACCTCAGTCCGGCACAGGCTAATGCCTAATCGGGCCACCGGTCAGGCTAACATCTAAAACTATACATTAACTATACATTCGGCAAAGTGCCGATCGGGGAAGCGAGATCAGCTTGGCTTCCCCAATTTTATGGTTTCGGGGTAGGTCATCCCTAGAGTCTGCACCCTGTACCAATTGGTCCACCCTTTACTTGCCTTTAATCGCTCACACTGAGCACCCTTCATCGCACAACACTAATTATAAATAATCTCCAAATAATTCTATTCACGGCAGGGGATTCCGTTACACTAATCAGTAGATATGGGGAAAAGTCAAGGGCTAACTTCCTGAACCGATCACCGTCTTCTTGGCTTAACGAATCGCCGCATTTACCCACTGAATGCTTAGGCTGGACAGTCCCAAGCGGCGACTGGGCATATCCTGTCAACGGGCTCTGAGCAGCCCTAGGGGGAGGTAGCGACGACATCCCCCTAGGGCTTGGTTGGGGGGATGTTTGGATGCCTAAAAGCATCCGGATCAGGCTTGAAGATGGCTGGAAAGTTCACAACGATCGCGGTTGAATGGCAACGTTCCCCCGATAAGTCCCCAATTTTACCGCCCCCTTTTCAGGTTTTTTCATCATGGCTGGCGAATTTTCGATCGCATCTAAATCACGGATTACGGTTTCCTTACCTAAGCAAACCTATCAGGCGGCCCTGCTCATGATGGTGGTAACAACCCTATTATCCATTGCTGGCTTTCGCCTATGGCAATTGCAAATAGTGAATGGTCATAACTTCCATAATCAAGCCGAAGAAAACCGGATTCGCCTGATTCCCGTCCCGTCCGATCGCGGCCTCATTCTGGATCGAAAACAGAACTATTTAGCGACTAACCGATTATCCCGCGCGGTCTATTTATGGCCCCGCGCCCAATCACCGGAACAATGGCAAACGATTGCTTTTCGCCTGGGGAAAATCCTGTCGATTCCCACGGTGGCAATTTTAGAAAAACTCTCGGAGGCAGGGTATCAGTCGGCCATGCCCGTGCGGATCACCCGTGATCTCAAACCCGCGCAATTTGTTAGCTTGGCAGAATATGCGGAAAGCTTACCGGGGGTAGAAGTCCAGGCAGAATCGACCCGCAACTATCCGAATCAAACCGTGGCGGCTCATGTGCTGGGCTATATTGGTGAGGCCACCGAGGCTGATCTCAAACAACACCCAGAATATCCGATGGGGATGATCGTGGGGCAGATGGGGATCGAGCGATCGGCGAATGCACAACTGGCGGGGCAGTGGGGCAACCGCTTGATCGAGGTCAATGCGAAAGGCAAGGAATTACGGGTTTTAGGCACCCAACTGCCCCAAGGGGGTCCCCCCCTGCGTCTGACTTTGGACCTGAAGATGCAGAAAGCAGCGGAGCAGGCCCTAGCAGGGCGGCGGGGCGCAGTGGTGGCCCTGGATGCGAAAACAGGGGCCGTGCGGGTCTTGGCCAGTTCCCCCAGTTTTGATCCCAATCTGTTCACCAAACGGATCACCGCCGCCCAATGGCAATCCCTCCAATCCACCGATGAGCCGCTCCTCAACCGGGCCTTGCAGGGCTATCCCCCCGGCAGTACGTTCAAAATCGTGACCTCGGTGGCGGGGATGATGTCGGGTAAGTTTTCACCCCAATCGTTAGTTGGTACCAGTTCCTTCATTACCGTGGGGGGGATTCAGTTTTGGGAACACAGCGGCGGGTATGGCACGATCGGCTTCCGGGATGCCCTGGCCTATAGCAGCAATACCTTTTTCTACCAGGTGGGGATGGCCGCCGGACCGGAACAAATTGCCAAGTGGAGCCGTGAACTGGGGATTGGCACCACCAGTCTCGAAAAGTTGGGGCTTGAGGGGGGGAGTTCTAGTTCGATCCCGACGCCAGCGGAGAAGGAACGCCTCTATGGGGAACCCTGGTATGCTGGGGATACGGTGAGTATGTCCATTGGCCAGGGGCTGGTGCTGGTGACCCCGCTGGAGTTGGCGGTGATGGTGGCGACGATCGCTAATGGAGGGGCACGGGTCCAGCCCCATCTCTTGGCGACCCAAACGCAGCAACCGCAGTTTCAGCCCATTAAAACCGCGATCGCCCCCGAAGTGATTGCCGTGATCCGCGAGGGCCTGATCGATACGGTGCGCAAGGGAACCGCCCGTCGTCTCAATGATGGCTCGATTCCCTTAACGGGCGGGAAAACGGGGACCGCCGAAGTGCCAGGGGGACAGCGATCAAATGCGGTGTTTGTGGGGTTTGGCCCTGCCAGCAAGCCGGAATTGGCGGTGGCGGTGGTTGTGGAAAATGGCGGCTATGGAGGAGCGACAGCCGCCCCGATCGCCCTAGCGGTCTATAAAGCCTATTTCAACCCGTAGACGATCGCCTCCCGGTGACTGAGCTTGCGACATGGCCTCAAGCACCTCGCATAGGCGGTTTCAGCGGCAGCGACTAACCCTCGCTAACGCAAGATAGGTTGAAAACGCTATGATGCCTAGCGTGTTTTAAACTTTCCGGTGAGCTAAGTGTGCTAAGACCGTCCCAACTCACGTCCCTGTTCTCTAACATTTCAGCCGGTCTAATTTCAGGCTTGGTGAACATTACCTATAGCCTTTCCTATGCAGCCCTGATTTTCCCCGGTGAGTTATCACAGTTCTTGCCCTTTGGAATTACCTGCACCTTAATTACTGCCTGTATTACGGGGGCGATCGTCGCCCTCCGTAGCTCTCTCCCGTTTATTATTTCGGGTCCCGATTCCAACGCTGCCGCCATTCTTGCAGTAATTGTGGCGACGATCGCCCAGAACTTAAACTTCCAAGAGTCGGATCTTGTTTTTCCCACGATCTGGTTAACCATCATTGTCACAACGTCCTGTACAGGTCTCTTTTTGTGGACACTAGGACGGTTACACCTGGGACGGTTTATTCGCTTCATTCCCTATCCCGTCGTGGGAGGATTTTTAGCAGGTTTGGGTTGGCTTTTCGCCCAGGGATCATTCAGTGTGATGACTGGGGTGTCTGTACATCTAGGGATGTTGTTTAGCCTTTTTCAACCCTCGTTGTTGCTGCTATGGTTACCCGGCATCTTGTTAGGGATTGCCCTACAGGCGATTCTGACCCGTTCTAAGCATTTTCTAACTTTTCCCCTGATCCTGTTAGGTGCATTGCTCTGTTTCTATACAGGTCTTGTCTTGACAGGGACATCATTTACTGTGGCCCGCGATGCTGGCTTACTCTTTTCTAGCTTGACCGAGAATGGCCTCAGCCAATTTCAAAACCTGGGTACCCTTTTTAAGGCAGATTGGTCAACGTTAAGTTTGCAGTTTCAAAGTCTGATTACCCTGCTAGCGATCGTCCCAATCACTATTTTGCTCAACGCAACGGGGCTGGAGATGGCTACCCAGACAGATGTTGATCTGGATCAGGAGTTGAAAACCGCCGGGATTGCCAACATTGTCACGGGATTATGCAGTGGAATTGTCGGCCATTTTTCCATTAGTCGCAGTTTACTGAACTATGCTGCCGGGGGACGTAATCGGAGTTCGGGGTTAGTGGCTGCCCTATTCTGTGGCCTATTTCTATTTTTTGGTACAGAAATCTTTAACTATTTACCGCGCTTCCTGTTTGGAGGGTTGCTCTTCTATTTAGGCTTATCGCTATTGATTGAGTGGGTTTATCAAGCCTGGTTTCGCCTCTCTAAACTGGACTATGCCCTCGTGCTGATCATGCTACTGACGATCTCCCGTTTGGGCCTGTTAGAGGGTGTGGGGATTGGTCTCTTAATTGCCTGTCTCCTGTTTGTGGTCAACTATAGCAATCTGCGCGTGATCAAAAATGTGTTTTCAGGTAAAGTTTATCAAAGTAATTTTGAACGCTCTTTTCATCAAAAGAAATTATTGAAGGAACATGGCGACGAGCTGATGATCCTACGCCTGCAGGGGTACATCTTTTTTGGTACAGCCAATAATTTGCTGGAATATATTCGCGATCGCTTTGAGGATAAAAGCCAGGTAAAACTTAGATTCTTAATTCTCGATTTTCTGCTTGTTTTGGGTTTGGATTCCTCCGCCGTTGTCAGTTTTCTCAAGATCAAACAGTTGGCGGAAAAGGCAGATGTCGTGGTTATTTTTACCAATCTGTCGCCCGTGATCGCGGTTCGCTTGCACGAAATTTCTATCATCAGTGATGCTCAACTCGCGATCGCCCAAGCGACAGACGCCAGTTCCCCAGAACCAGAACCCGCCGTCGTTTCCGATTTGGCCGCGATCGCCAGCGCCGCGTCCCGCCGGAAGAGCGCCCAGCATACCGCCACGGCCCCCAGCGAGCGTGTTCTAGTTTTCCAGGACTTAGATCGGGGCGTGGAATGGTGTGAAAACCAGATTCTGAAGCAAACGACCTTCCGCCGTAAGCGGTTTATGCCACTGTCGATCCAACTCGAAGAGATTTTCCCTGTCCCTTCCCTAGTCTCAAAATTTGTTTCCTATATGGAGCGGCTGCAAATTCCAGCGGACCACTGTCTTTTTAAGCAGGGGGGGTTTCCCGATGCGCTCTACTTTGTCGAATCGGGCCAAGTCTCCCTCATTCGGGAACTTGCTACGGGTAAAACAGAGCGTTTGGGTACCTTTGGCGAAGGGACGGTTTTAGGGGAGGTCGGTTTCTACAGCCAGACCACTCATTTGGCCACTGCCATTACCGATACGCCCTGTCGGCTGTACTGTATTTCCCACGAAGTCTTGGCCAAAATGCTCCAGGAAGATCCCCAATTGCTAGCAGCCTGTCATCAGTTGATTGCTCAACTGCTAGCCGAACGTGCGCTTGATGCCGATGAAAAGACCAAAATTCTGGTCCAGTAACCCCAGCCTCAGGGAGCAGTCAGGTTTGTACAGACTTGCTAGGATAGGTTCGGTCAGATCAGGCTAGGCAGAATCGACTAAGACACTGGCGCTCACCTGACCTTGAAAAAAGCTTTAAGATACCGTTATGACCAAAATCACGCATGAAAATGACCGCTTACCCGTGCGATCGGTGAGTACCCTCACCCCTCAACAGCAGGAAGCCATGAGGGAGCGCTTTGAGCAATTCGGCTTTGTGATTCTGGATTGCGAGCCGGAACTGCAATCAAAGGAAGACTTTGCACAATTAGAAAACTACTTTGGTAAGATTATCCGCCATAATCAATCGGATGAGTTAGGCATTTTGCCGATTACCCTGTTACCTAACTATCCTGACTATGCGAATACCCACTACCACCATTTAGCCCTGCATACGGATGGAGCCTTTGAGACAGTGCCGCCTGCGGTTATGGCAATGCAATGTGAAGTGGCCGCAGAAACGGGTGGCTTAAGTTGTCTAGTGGATGGCTACGCAGTCTATCAATATCTGCATCAGGTTGATCCGGTTGGCCTGCAATCTTTATTTGAACCAGATGTGTTTCACATTGAACGGGATAATCAATCGGCGCAACGGGCAATTTTCTGGCACGATCGTGACGGGCAACTAAAAATAGCTTTTCGCTCTGATACGGTTGCCAAGATCAGGGTTAAGCCCCATGCCCAACCAGTCTTTGAGCGTGTTAAGCAATACCTGGCTGACCCCGCCCACCAGTTCCGGTGGCACCTACAACCCGGTCAGATTTTGATTTTTGATAACACGCGGATGTTACACGGTCGCACAGCGTTTCCACCGACTTCTAAACGGCGGATTAATGGGTTGTGGTTTGATGGCCAACCGGTGCTGAGGACTGCTGCGGTGGCTTAGTAGCGCCAATTTCTAGATCCCCCCTAGCGCACACTCTCAAGCATGGGTAGCGCACCCTCTAGGGGTTGCACCAAGGCGGGGGCCGCCGCCGTCTGCGCCACCGTCGCGATCGCAGCCCCTGTCAGCTGCGGAGAAGGCATGGGCAGGGGTCAATCATGAATCATATCAGGGTTAGCTGAAAGATGACAGCCTGCGGTTACGGGCTTCTGGGGCGGGGGACAGGAAGCAGGAAGGCGTTTTGGGGCCGCCGTAGCCGGGGTGAATTTGTGAATTGTCCGGTTTAGAAGCCATGAAGTAGCTATTAAGGATCAGGGAGTTTGTGCATCTGTCCTGAGTGGGCATAGAACAAACACCATGAATACCTTCTAAGATGGAGGCGGTAAGTTTGTCATCGCGTGTAGTCCTTCCCATGCAGACTGAATCGTTTGCTCAGACCTTCCCTCTCTTTAGTACGGTTAGCCCTGAGACGCTGGAATGGCTGTTAGCCCCCGCGACAGAGCTTGAGTACCCCAGCGATCGCGCCGTGGTGATGGAGGATGCGTGGGGAAATGCGGTTTATTTCATTGTGTCTGGGTGGGTGAAGGTGCGGCGGTTGTCGGGGGATAGTGTCATGACGTTGGCGGTACTGGGTCAGGGGGATTTTTTTGGGGAAATGGCGATTCTCGATGAGTCGCCGCGATCGACGGACGTCATTGCCCTGTCGCGGGTAAAGCTGATCAGCATCCCGGCCCAGCGGTTTATTGAAACCCTGTTTAAGGACCCCCATTTGCACCATCGGATGTTGCAGTTGATGGTGCATCGCTTGCGCCAGACTAATATGCGGTTACAACTTCAGCGTCAAGCACCAGCAGTCAAGCTGGCCAACACCCTGATCTCTCTAGGGGAAAGTTATGGCGAACAACGGGCGGATGGGACAGAGCTATTTAGTATTCCGTATCAGGATTTAGCGGATGTGGCAGACATCAACCTGGAGGAGACGAAAAAAATCATGCAGAAGCTGGAGGAGAAAGGCTGGCTCAAGTACGATCCGCAGCAACAGGTGATCCAGTTAATTAATCTTAAGAATTTGACCCATCTGGCAGGCCGCTTGTCGTGAGGGGACGGATCTCCCTCATCTAAATGGAGGTCTCTAGGGTTGGATGGGGGATTTGCCAGGGATCTGGCCTTCAGGGCTAGGGCGGATGACACCAGTGGTTGCCCAAGCGATTCCCCGGTTGATCAACCTGACGACACGCCCAAAATCGATAGGAGACATTATTCCGGCCTATTGACCAAACATTTTGGCAAGGACTGTATCTGGCTTAATATCGGCGAGATTAGCCGTTGGCGATTGGACTGCCAAATATTTCTCCCCCTTGGGCAAGATGGGCAGGGCAGGGTTAGCGAGCAGGGCGATTGTATAGGATTGAACCGCTACCGCCAGTTGTAAAGGCGCACTATCGGGACAGATCACCAGGTTAGCAGCGGCGATCATGGCCGCTTGTTGGCCGATCGCGGCAGGGGCTGTGGCCTTTACGGTTGGACAGAGTTTCCGGATCTCCGCGACCACTGCCTGATTATCAGGGGTTTGGAGGAGGACGATCGGCGATTGCGGCTGACGCGCCTGAATCCCCTCAATCACGGCTTGCCAAGCACTGGGGGGATAGGTCCCTGCGATCGTTGAAGCCGCAGGTTCATCATAAATCAGAATATAGCCAGTCTCCTTGACCCCTAGACGGGTTTGTTCCGCTTCCGCCCAGTCAATATCCTTGCGGGGGACGTTAATCGCCACATCCGGGCAAGGGGTGGCAATCCCTAGCCCCTGGAGCAGGTCGTGGTAGGTATGGGCAACATACTGTTCCGACTTTAGCGGGACGGGATTCGTCAGGAAGACACTGCCCGGTTGGTCGGCATAGCCCACACGGACCGGAATCCCCGTCAGCCAGAGGAGAAAACCCGTCACCCAACCAGAGGCCAGAGAAATCACGGCATCAAATTCCCGATCGCGCATGATCCCCAACAGGTTCACCAAATCCGCCGGACTGCTACGGTCTTGATAGTCAAAAGGCAGGGCCTCATGGACCGATCGGCACACCCGATAGGCAGCCTTGGCACGCGGTTCGACGAGCACATCCACTTGGGCCTTGGGATAGATCCGCTTGAGATCATCCAGAGTGGGGAAACAGAGGATCTGGTTGCTGATGTCACCGGGGATAAGAACAAGTATCCGCATGGGGGCTAGGAAGAAATGAGGACACGGGACCGTAACTAATATACTCCGATACTACTCCGATACTGCCATCCCGACCGCCCTCGGCGGCCTAGAACCACTTCGATGGCAATCCTCCCCCTGAATATCTTGAGGGGGGCGTATTTACCTATGGACATTCGGGTGAAATTTTGCCGGGTGGGGGCAATGAGGCAGATGTTCTGGGGGGGAGGACGCTAAACTATGAAATGACTGTTAACAGTTAAGGTGTGGTGGGAGTGGACGTTCAAATCAATCGGCTAGAGGCGATCGTGCAGCAGATTGGCGATGCCGTGCTGGCGACCACTGAAACGGTCGAGCGGCTTTCTGAACGGGTTGATGCCCTGTCCATCCAGGTTGAGCAGCAGGCCAATCAGGTACAGCAGCAGGGGTATCAGATTTTTGCCTTGGGGGATGCGGTCCAAACCCTCGCGAATAATCAGGATAATTCGCTCCAACGTCTGAATCAGTTAACGGAAGCGTTGCAAACCCTGTTGGAATTTTTGGAAAGCCACGAATCGGTGGGCAATCCCTAATAGCCTTGCTCCCCCGCCTCCCGTGCCGCGCACGTACCCCCCCAACGAGACCCCGAATTGTCATTATTATTAACTATTATTATTAACTAAATGCTTATGCAGGTCGCCCCTCCCATGACATTGGCTGAAACTCTGACCGCAGAATGGCAGCAGCGCCTTGAGATAGATTGTCCTAACCTCAAGCCTGCGACCAGAACAGCCATTATCAACTGGCTCTTGGGCGAGCATCCCGAAACCCTGGATCACCTGGATGCTGACTTTCAGGCGATTACCCGGCAGGCAATGGACTACCGCTATCGGATTCTCCGTGCCCGTTATCTGGAGGTGTCGCCGGAAGCCGCCCATCGATCGCTGATGAAACGCCTGGGGAGCCTATTCCTGATCCGGCAGAAGATTAAAACCTGGGTTGCTCTGAGCCGCGATCGCCAGCGGACGGTAATGGATGTCGTGCAGGAGGTGGTCCAGGAGTTGTTGCAGAACGATCGCAAGCTGCAACGGCAGATGCATTGGATTTCCCAGTGTACACCGGATCCCCGTCTCCGCAATGCCCTGCTCTTGGCCAGCCTGGAGGAATATTGCCTGCGCCCTGTGCGCAACCAACCCCTATTTGTCTATCGGTTTGTGAATTATCTCCGGCGCACTCAACGGGGGGGCCTGACCCAGGTGCCAACGGGAGATCTGGTGCGGCTGGTTTCGGAGGAGATTGCACTGGATGAGACCGATAGTCCGGTCAGTTTATTCGACGCCCAGGCGATCGCCCAATACCAGGAGGAACAGGATTGGGAAGAGCGGCAAACGGCCCGTCTGAAGGTACAACGGGAGTTTATGACCTACCTGGAGGAACAGGTGGAACCCCTAGCGGCCCAATGGTTAAAACTGTATTTGCAGGGGTGCACCCAGGAGGCGATCGCGGAAACCCTCCAGATCCCGATCAAACAAATCTACCGCTTGCGGGAAAAGGTAAGTTACCATGCCATCCGGGTTTTTGCGGTGAAATCCCAACCAGAGCTAGTCGCCCATTGGCTGGAAACCTCGCTCAAGGAGCACAACTTGGGGTTAACGCCCAACCAGTGGGACAGCTTTTGGCACAACTTAACCCCCACGCAACAGCAATTGCTGACTCTCCTGCGGGACGGGGCCAAGGTAGAGGCGATCGCCAAACAATTGAAGTGGAAAACCAGCCAGGTGACGAGTGAGTGGGGTAAGCTCTATCTCGCCGCTTTGGACCTGCGTAATCAATAGTCACCCGTTACAGGATGGCGCCGCCATCGAGCACGAGGGCTTGTCCCGTCATATTGGCCGCCGCTTCACTGAGGAGGAACCGGACCAGAGAAGCCACCTCACGGGGTTGAATAATGCGCCCTAGGGGAATCTCCTTCGTCACATCGACGGTGGTTAGCCCCAACTCAATGAATCGGGCTTCGGCCATATCGGTTTGTACCCAGCCAGGACAAATAGCATTCACCGTGATCTGTCGCGGTGCCGTATAGAGGGCTAAGCTTTTCGTAAAACCGACGACGGCGTGTTTAGCGGCACAATAGGCGGTTTGGTCCGGCACGGCTTTTAAGCCTAAGACCGAGGCGATATTGACAATGCGGCTGCCATCCAGCAGATAGGGCAGCGCATATTTACAGAGGTAGTAGGTCCCGTGCAGGTTGACATTCACAATGGCGTGCCACCGATCGTCACTGCTCTCTGGAGCCAGGGGATTACTCCCCGCCATCCCAGCGCTATTGACCAGGGCATCCACCTGCCCATAGGTTTCTCTAATGATCTGGAGAGTGGCTTTGACCTGGGAAAGGTCAGTCACATCACACACCAGCTTGAGATCAGCGGGTGAGGGGTGTAATCGTTCTTGGGACGTGGCGATCGCGGCGACCTCCCAATTGTCGTGTTTTAAGGCTTGGACGATTGCGGCTCCAATGCCCCTCGACCCGCCCGTGACGATCGCCACTTTGCTCTTCACGTCAGGATTAGGGTTAGTCATGGCCTTCGTCATTGTATTCGTCATTATTGGGCAACGCCTCCCCCATCCACAGGAATAACCGCACCCGTAATATAGGAGGCCGCGTCACTGGCCAGGAAGACGATCGCCCAGGCAATTTCTGTGGGTTGGGCTAAGCGCTGCAAGGGAATCGCGGTACGGCAGGCATTGAGCAGGTCTGCTCCAGTCTGGTGAGGCTGATAGCGCTGGGCTAAGTCATTAAACACGAACGACAGCATGGGGGTATCAGTGCTACCCGGTGCCACACAGTTTACCCGAATATTGTGGGGTCCCCAATCTAGGGCAGCACTTTTGGTGAGTTGGGCGATCGCGGCCTTGCTGGCTCCGTAAATGGCGGCGGCTTTTTTCCCAATCAGGGCCTGATCACTTGCGTTATTGACGATCGCGCCCTTTCCTCGCTTCAGCATGGAAGGAATCACGGCCTGCATCAGAAGAAAAGGCGCTTTGAAGTTGACGGCAAGGACGCGATCGATATCATGCGAAGTCGTTTCCAGGATGGTTCCATTCAGAGTAATGCCTGCGTTATTAATCAGAATATCAATATCGCCATAGCCTTGAATGACAGTATTGACATAGCCTTCGATCTGGCTACTTTTACTTAAATCATATTCTGGCAAATCAAAGCCAATGACGGTGACCCCCAATTGCGCCAGCAGGGAATAGGTTGCCGCCCCAATCCCACTTTTATGTCCGGTAACGATCGCAACTTTGCCCTTTAGTCCCGGTAGGCTATATTCAAACTGACTCATGCTGCTTAATTCCAACTTGTGCTGCGACTGTTTCAGATAATCTACTGGTTGATACAGCGTTTCCCAAGTCTCTGAAGGACAGAAGCACCTGATGAACAAGGGGCTTGAGCCAATTGCCTGCCCCTCACTGCTGTGACAAAGGCTGTAATCAAACTCTTAATAATCATAGTCAGTAGGGGGGTGTTATTAAAAGCAAGCCCCTCATCCCCTAACCGCATCTCCCAAAAGAGGCGCAGGGGCCAGATTTTCAATTCCCTCCCCCGTCCGGGGAAAGAGGGTGAGGGTCGCACAAGTGGGATACACCCTAGGGCCAGCACTAAAAACATGGCATTTGGCGTTTTGTTATGAGGGTTGCGATCGCTTCTTCAAAGAGGGCATTAGGTTGAGTAGCAAGCCGTTCCTCCAGCAGGAATTCTGCCTGCATTGAGAGGTTTAAGAAATCGAGCAAATGCGCTTGAGTTGCCGAGTCAGCAAACGTGTAATACCCTGTCTGGAGCCGATTGATTAACTTTTCCTTAAAACGAATACAATCAACATTAAAGTTATTACCATTATTACTCGAATTGATGCTGCCTGTCACTGACTGGGGCTGTTTATAGTATTTATGTAATACAGTGGGAAGGTGATAGAAATGCTCAACAAAGGCAAAGCATTGGAACATAAATTCAAGATCATCGGAAAATCGGTGGGCTTCATCGAAGGTACAGGTAATGACCGATCGATCCAAAACCACCATGCTATTCGTCGAAAAATTGGTCTCAAAATACCGAGCGGTACTCACCAGACCCGCCGCCGTCTCCTGGCCAACGACTCGGAGGGGGTCACCACTGGCCGTACAGATTTCAACCGCACAGGAAACTAATGAATGTTGCTGCACGAGGGGAACCACAGTGGCCAGCTTATCCGGTAGAAACTCATCATCGGCATCTAAAAAAGCCACAATTTGACCCTTGGCCTGACTCAACCCCACATTCCGTGCGCGGGAAGAACCCGCCCCCACTTGATCAGTGGATAGATAGCGAATGCGATTCTCCGATGGTGATGCTACGCGATCGTCCTGACTCGATTCTCCGGTGGCGACACGGCGCGAACGTGGATTGAGTATTTCTCGATAATCAGCATCATCATCGGCAATAATCAGCGCCTCCCAATGGGGATAGGTTTGGGCCAAGAGACTATTAACAGTGCGTTGGATGGTGGCTTGTGCCCGATACGCCGGGATAATAACGGATACTAATTGCATATAGGAGAAGAGGAGTTATTTGGGAGAGTTTGAGTAGAAAAATTTTTAGATTAAGATTGAAAAGAGAAGAGAGAAAAGAGGCTAGGGACTAGAAGAGACTAGAGATAAGAGACAAGAGGAGAGGAGAGAGGGGGCGGGGAATGTAGGGAAAATGCGGATATTTGAACGATCGCTTGTTTGCCGGGGAAAGGGCCAAAGAATGAGGGTGTTGTTTCGCTAAACTCAGACACTTCCCCCAGAGAACAGGGTCTCTGTCCTCTCTCCTCCCTCCTCCCACTACCGGGGCTGATGAACCTGACGCAGGAGCACGATCGATCGCTCACCCACTGGGATCGGCTTATCTTCCCGATAGTGGCGACCCACCTGGGGGAAATGGGCCAGCATGGTATCGATCTGAATCACCCATTCCCGTCCCTGGAGTAGGGGCGGTAGGGTAAAGTCGATCGCTTCGTAGTGGGCATTGAAACAAATGTAGAAATTCTCGTCGATGACTCGTTCGCCCTGGGGACCTGGTGCCGCAATTTCTTCGCCGTTGAGGAAAATCCCGATCGCCCGCGCAAAACCAATCTGCCACTGCTCCTCAGTCATTTCATCGCCGTTGGGATTAAACCAGGCAATGTCTTCAACCCCCGTCCCGTGGATCGCCCGTCCCTGGAACCACTTGCGCTGCCGGAAGACGGGATGCTGTCGCCGGAAGAAAACCAATTGGCGCGTGAAGTCTAGCAGGCTGACATTCTCATCCTTGAGATCCCAATTGAACCAGGAAATTTCGTTGTCCTGGCAGTAGGCGTTGTTATTCCCCTGCTGTGTCCGGCCCATTTCATCGCCCCCCAGGATCATGGGTACCCCCTGGGAAAGGAGCAGGGTCACAAGAAAATTGCGCTGTTGGCGGCGGCGGAGCTTCAGGACATCGGGCTTGTCGGTTTCCCCTTCGTCGATCTCTTCTTCACCGCAGTTCCAGGAGCGGTTATAGCTTTCGCCATCCTGATTATCTTCGCCATTGGCCTCGTTGTGCTTTTCGTTATAGCTGACGAGATCATGGAGCGTAAAGCCATCGTGGGCGGTGACGAAATTAATGCTGGCACTGGGACTGCGGCCATTGCTTTGGTAAAGGTCGGAACTGCCCGTAAAGCGGTAGGCAAACTCCGCTAGGGTTTGATCCTCACCCCGCCAGAAGTCGCGCACGGTGTCGCGATATTGCCCATTCCACTCCGACCACAGCGGCGGAAAGTTACCCACTTGATAGCCACCTTCTCCCACATCCCACGGCTCAGCGATCAGCTTGACGTTGGAAATCACGGGGTCCTGATGCACAATGTCGAAAAAGGCGGCCAAACTATCCACTTCGTACAGTTCCCGCGCTAGGGCAGAGGCCAAGTCGAAGCGGAACCCATCGACGTGCATCTCCAGCACCCAGTAGCGCAGGCTATCCATGATCATTTTGAGGATCTGGGGATGACGCACGTTCAGGGAGTTGCCACAGCCAGTAAAGTCCATGTAGTAGCGCAGGTCATCTTCCACCAAGCGGTAGTAGGTGGCATTGTCAATACCCCGGAAAGCAAAGGTGGGTCCCAAGTGATTCCCTTCGCCCGTGTGGTTATAGACCACATCCAGGATCACCTCAATGCCCGCCTGGTGGAGTGCTTTCACCATTTGCTTGAATTCGAGGACCTGTTGGCCCTGGCAGCCGCTGGAACTATAGCCGGAGTAGGGAGCCATGTAGTTAAGGGAGTCATAGCCCCAGTAGCTACTCAGTCCTTTGCTGAGGAGATGGCCGGGGTAGGCAAGGAAGTGGTGAACGGGGAGGAGTTCGATCGCGGTAATGCCGAGGGATTGCAGGTGGGAGATGGCGGCGGGGTGAGCCAGTCCGGCGTAGGTCCCCCGCAGATGTTTGGGAATATCGGGATGGAGTTTGGTGAAGCCCCGCACATGGGTTTCGTAGATCACGGTTTCGTGCCAGGGGATCTGAAGCTGACCATCGCCCTGCCAGTCAAAGGTTGCGTCAACGACAATTCCCTTGGGAACTAGGTGGGCATCATCAGCCTCGGAAAAGGTCAAGTCCTGATCGGGGTCATCATCCCAGAGGTAGCCAAACAATTCTGGCCCATGCCCCAGATCGCCATCGAGAGCCTTGGCATAGGGATCGATTAATAGCTTGTTGTGATTAAAGCGATGGCCTGCTTCCGGATCGTAGGGGCCATAAACGCGGTAGCCATAGCGCTGACCCGGTCCGACACCGGGAACGTAGCCATGCCAGATAAAGTTGCTGCACTCCGTCAGGGGTACACGGGTTTCGCGTCCCTGCGCATCAAACAAGCAGAGGACGACCCCATCCGCGTTTTCGGAGAACAGGGCGAAGTTAGTGCCTTTCCCATCCCAGGATGCTCCCAGGGGGTAGGGTTTTCCGGGCCAGATTGGATGATACATAGGATCATTGTAAGGCGGGTGGGGTTACTCGGAGGGAGCCGTTCATCATTCAGTTGGATCGGTCATGGGCGCGATCGCGGGTTTTCGGCTGGGTAGGGCCGCCTGGAGCGGGTACATTCAGGCAACCTACAGACTGATCGTAAACTAAAGCGGGTAATGTTCTTAGCTAGGGGGCCGTTGACCTCATGAGTTGAGCACATTCACTAAGATCAAGATGAACTGCTGGCTCTTCTGGGAACTTTGACTCTCTTAGAGCTAATTTGTAAAGTAATTTGTAAAGTAAACCGTAAGGGGCAGCCGTGGCGACTTCAGGCACCTTTATAGTCCTGATGAGCTGAGTCCAAGCCGCATCACAAGGTAAGCAAGCATCAAGTTGAAGTGAAAATTGCCCCCATTGTGGCCAGGTGAACCAAGGGAGTTTTCCACCTGAGGTCAGCACAGTAGTTCAGTACAGCCCCCGCATCAAGGGCATGATGGTGTATCTGATGGCAGGGCAATAGTTGCCCTCAAATCGGGTCTGTGAGGTTCTCAGAGATCTCGTAGGGGTGACGGTTTCAGAAGGCCACTCTACACCAGTCGAACGCAGTGTTTTGAGGAACTCACCGCCATCGAGTCAGAAATTCAGCGAGCCATCCAGGACTCAGGTGTGGTGCACTTCGATGAAACCGGGCTGCGGTCAATCAGCGTCTGTGGTGGCTGCATGTGGCGGCTACCGATAGGTTGACCTACTACTTTGTGCATCCTCAACGGGGTCAGGTGGCGATGCATGAGATGGGGATTTTGCCAGAATTTAGTAGCCATGCTGTCCATGATGGCTGGAAAAGCTACCAGAGTTATGCGTGTGAGCATGTCCTATGTAATGCCCATCACCTCAGAGAGTTGCAGTTCATCCTAGATCACTAGGATGGCTCTTCTGAGTTTATGGAGTAAACCGTATAGGTACCTACACATCAAAGAGATGAAACGCTAAGTTTACAGAATATCGCTTGGCAACGAATCTACCGACCGAGGGAGAAAATACGATTTCCAATGAGGAAATCAGTAGATTTTATCGTTTTCGTTGGCAGATAGAGTTATTTTGTAAATTTCTGAAGATGCATCTGAAACTAGATCGACTAATTACTAATAATGCGAACGGTATTGAGATACAGATTTATGCGTGCTTGGTAGCTTATGTAATTTTACAATTGGTGAAAATTCCGAAAGAATTTGGCAAAAAAGTATTAGATAGGCTCCGATATTTACAGGCTTTTATGTGTGAAAATATCAGTTATACCCACTGGCTCCAAAAATTAGTTTTTTGTTGACAAAGCCAGCTTGCCACAGGCTTAGTCTGTCTATTTTTAGAAAAGAAAATCTTAAGATTCAACACTTTTGCCGTTTTGATAAATGCCTGTGACGGTTTTCAGCATGGAATGTGCCTTGAACTTATCTTTATTCTACTCGCTGCGCTGAGTCTGCATTTCCTACAAGAGGGTCTGAGTGGTGGAATGGGGGGAGAGGGTGGCGGCTTGCCCCTGCTGGACGGCTTGCTGAATGAGATAGCGGAAATTGCCCCAAACGGTTTGCAGGTGGGGATGGTTTTCGGGGAGGGTTTGGGTAAAAATCGCTAGGGCGCGTAAATAGAGGGGTCCGGCGTCAGCATAGCGGCCTATCGCATAGTTACAGTACAGCCAAATTACCGAGGCTGGTGGAGGTGTCAGGGTAGTCGGCTCCCGACTGCTGACAATTGTAGGTTTCAGCTAGAATTGGGTGTAAATTCAGTGAGGGCACGCTGATGACTCAATTAGAAATGCAAGTTGCCAGCGATGGGAAAGTGGAAATTCCAGCGGAAGTGGCGATCGCTATGGGTTGGCAAGCAGGTGAAAGGCTAACTGTACAAGTTCAGAATGGAGAAGTCCGCATTTTTTCCCAAGCCCAAGCGATTCACCGTGCCCAAGCGAGGTATTGCCAAATGCAGTCATTGCCAGTGTCAACTTTAGTGAGGTTGTCGCCAAACTGGCTGATGAGGGGCGGGAGCCATCAGAAATACGTCTGTATTTGGATGCGTTAGGGCTGGGGATTATGCCATTCGACGCTGAGCTTGCCTACCAGACGGGATTCTTGCGCCCCCTAACCCGATCGTTCGGTCTATCGTTTAGTGATCGCGCCTGTTTGGCCTTAGCCTTGTCTCTGGGCATTCCAGCCGTAACTTGTGACCCCGCCTGGACAACTCTCAGTTTAGGGATAACGGTAGAACTAATTCGATAACCCTGGTTCATCAACCCGTTACTATTTTCGGCCTTTACCCTATTTCCTTTGGGAACGCTTTACGAACACCCTTTTCCATCCCTTGCACAATACTTATCTATTACGTTGCAATAACCGTTTAATTTTCTTGACCATCCCAATTATAGTAATCCTAAATGAATTACAAGAAGAGGTAATCCTGAAGCTATTTTCTTCATAAAGCCTAGCGAAGGTTTGCTCACAAATGACTTAGGATTGCTATAGAACCAAAATTGGTAACCAAATCGGGAGCAAGATAACTAGAAGAATCTACTGCCAGGGCTTAAGTGGCGATTGCGGCGATATCCAAGCGTTCTGAACTCGCCAATCGGTATTGAGCAGTCACATCACTTCAGTCGCACAGGCTAGGGTTGTGAGCAATTGGCCGGCACAGGTTGTGAAGAAATCGACACCTTAAACTTTACAATGATGTGGCCGGATCACTGCAATGCGTAGAATATTGATATGACGTTTCAATGAGACTCGGAGAAGGCAAGCAGAAACATCAAGAAGCACGGGGTATCTTTTGAAGAGGCTGTCACTGTTTTCGGAGATCCGCTCGCGCTTAGCATTTCTGACCCTGACCACTCGGTCGGTGAGTTCCGCTTTCTGACAACAGGGTGGTCGAGACTGCAACGCCTTTTAGCCGTGTCCCATACAGATCTTCAGCGACAGCTTAATGACTCATTACAGCAATTGTCCCTAGAGCGACTACAGGCAGTGGTTGACTTCGCTGCTTACTTAGCAAACGCCGAAAGCGAAGCTGCCACGCAAGAACTCTTAGACATCCCTGGATTGCTAGCACAAGTTAAGCAAAATCAGGTAACGCCTAAAGCTCAGTATACAAATTGGCGAACGCTTCGCTCTGATGTATGAAGTTCTACTCTATCCCGATGCCCAAAAGGTTTATCTCGATGCAGATAAAGCCCTAGCGAAGAAGATTTCCCGCTGTTTGCAGCAGCTAGAGCAAACCCCTCGATCTCACCCTAATATCAAAGCACTCAAAGGCGATTACGCAGGCTACTATCGCTACCGTAAAAGAACACCCATTAGTCTTGTCTTTCCCGATCGACATCCCCCATCAGCGCCAACAAATCCGCCTCCGTCAAACAGGGAATCCCCAACCCCTGCGCCTTCGTCAGCTTCGATCCTGCGTTTTCCCCCACCACTAGATAATGCGTCTTGCGGCTCACTGACTCCGTGACCTTACCCCCTGCCGCCTGAATCAATGCCTTGGCCTCCTCGCGCGTCAGTGTTGGTAGCGTGCCGGTGATTACAAAGGTTTTGCCCGCTAGGGTTGGGTTGCTGGCAGGAGCAATCTGACCCTTCGCCGCCTGCAACTGCACGCCTGCTGCCTGTAACCGTTCAATTAAGTGTTGATTGGCCGGGATCTGGAACCACTCGTATACTGATTGGGCAATTTCGGGACCAATGCCATAGACCGCCGCGATCGCCTCTACACTGGTTGTTGCCAATTGGGTTACATCCGGAAACGCCGCCGCCAATGCCTGGGCATTGACACTCCCGACATGGCGAATCCCCAACCCGTAGAGCACCCGCGACCAGGGCTTTTGCTTCGATGCCGCGATCGCCTGCACCAACTTTTGTGCCGACTTTTGTCCCAAGCGCTCCAACTGGGCCAGGGGTTCTGCCTCCAACTGATATAAATCCGCCACCGATTGCACGAGCTGTGCCGCCACCAATTGCTGCACCAACTTTTCCCCCAGCCCATTGATATCGAGAGCATCCCGACTGGCCCAATGCATCAACGCCCCCCGCACGATCGCCGGACAGGACGCATTCACACACCGGGTGACCGCCTCCCCCGCCGGTTGCACCACGGGTTCGCCACATTCGGGACAGCGATCGGGCAAGACCACCCGTTCTGCCTGGGGGGGCCGCAATTCCGGCAACACCCGCACCACCTCCGGAATAATTTCTCCCGCCTTGCGCACCACCACCGTATCGCCGAGATGCAAATCCAACTCCAGTAGGCGATCGCGGTTATGGAGACTGGCCCGACTTACCGTTGTCCCCGCCAACTGCACCGGCTGAAACTCCGCCACGGGCGTCAGCGCCCCCGTGCGCCCCACCTGCACCACCACCCGCTCCACCTTGGTTGGGGCTTCCTCAGCGGGATACTTCAGTGCCACCGCCCAGCGAGGAAACTTTTGCGTAAAGCCCAATTGTTCTTGCAGGGCCAGGGAATTCAGCTTCACCACCACCCCATCGGTGAGATAGGGCAACTGGAACCGTGCCGTTGCCCAGCGATCGTAATAATCCCGCACAGCCTCTAACCCCTGGCAGCGTTGGCGTTCCGGATTCACCCGAAAGCCAAATCGCTGTAATAGTTCCAGGCAGTCCCACTGGGTTGGGGGCAGGTCCACTTCCTCATCCAGCAGATGGAGTGTATAGGCAAAGAAATCCAGCTTGCGATCAGCCACAATACGGGAATCCAACTGGCGTAACGTCCCCGCCGCCGCATTGCGAGGATTCGCAAACAAGGGCAGCCCCTCCGCTTCCCGTTCCTGGTTAATCTGCTTAAACACCGTCAGCGGCAAAAATGCCTCCCCCCGCACCTCCACCCGTCGCGGCGGATGATCGACCCGCAACCGCAGGGGAATACTCCGAATCGTGCGCACATTCTGGGTAATCTCCTCCCCCATCGTGCCATCGCCCCGCGTTGCTCCCTGCACCAGCACCCCATCTACATAGGTCAGTGCCAGCGCCGACCCATCAATCTTCAGCTCACACACATAATCCGGCAAGGTCAATCGGGTAGGGGCGAGTTGCCCAGACCCATCCGATGCCGAACCGTCAACCTCCTTAAACTCGCCCATTTGGGGGGTAGACGGTGAGCGATCGCCCCCTGCCTGCGCCCCCAATACCCGTTGCCAGCGCCCCTGCCAGTTTGCAAATTCCTCCAGATTAAACGCGTTCTCCAAACTATAGAGGGGCACCGCGTGTTGTACCGACGTAAATTGCGTGGCCGGTTTTTCCCCCACCCGTTGCGTTGGACTGTCAGGCGTAATCAGATCCGGATGTTGTACTTCCAGATCCTGAAGTTCGCGATAAAGCCGGTCATAGACACTATCCTCCATGATCGGGGCATCCAGAACATAGTAGGCATAGCTGGCCTCCGTGAGTAGCCGCCGGAGTTCCTGCACCCGTTGGCGGACCGCCGCATCAGCAGCGGCAGGATCAAGGGAAGAGGCAGTTTGGTCAGAAGAGGTCGATCGCGGCACCATCGTCACCCTTAGCACTCACCCCCCTAGCTTACTGCCATTGGCAGGAACTCCATCGTCATGGGAATAACCCCAAACGAATCCAGAGTTGCCGTGCTGTCACCTGGACAGGGCTGTTCATTGCCAAATACTCAACGGTAACCGCTCCAACCAGAGTGCGTCCTAGAATTGCCCCTGAGACATGGTTGACTTGGAAATGCTCATCCCACTGCTCGACTCGCGGATGAAAAAAACAAACCTCGGTCTGGGAACTAGAAGAGACCCCACTGATACGATTGCCTTTGCGCAGGTTACACGAACGACACGCAAGCGCCAAATTCGCCTCGTTATTGGAACCTTGTCGAGACAGTGGCACAATATGCTCTACCTCAAAAGGAAAGTTGAAAACCACTTCCGGGGCCTTGCAATACTCACAACGATGGTTCGCACGCTGAGCGATCGCTGTGTCAGCAGGATTCGGATTCATACCTACCCCGGCTGCATTAACGCGGCTGAACGAGCCGTTGCCGCTTGCAATTCTAGGTCAACTAACCAGCAATTGCCCTAAAGTATATTTGTCCTAAAGTATAGCCTTACGGCCCATATTAACCGCTAGCCCAATGGCCAGAACGCACGGCAAGGTTTGTAGTGCTGGCTTTAGCCGGCAACAACTCAAGTTGTTACGACCAACATCGTGGAGTTTTATGGTTATAGTACTCGCTTCAAGCAACTGAAAAATTTGCCTACCGCAGCACGACCCAGTTGTAGGTGACGGCCAGGGTTATCAGGGTTAGGGGTAAACCAAAGCGCAGGTGTTGCCAGAACGAGAGGGTACACCCGGCAGAGGCGGCAGCTTCAACCATAATTAGGTTGGCAACGGAGCCGAACAGGGTCAGGTTACCGGCCAGGGTGGAGCCAGCCGCTAGGAGTAACCAGCTTTCCGTATTCCCCGGCTCGATCGCCCCCTGCAATAACAACACGGCTGGCACATTGGAAATCAAATTAGACAGCCCTACCGTGATCGCCAATAACCCCACGGGATGGGCTACCCACGCCCCTACTCCTGTCAATAAGGGAAACGATGCTGCTGCGGCGACGCTCAGCGATCGGACACAGGCAGTCAGGATAAACAGGCCCGAAAACAACACCAGCAAGGACCAGTCCACCTGCTGCAAGACACGATCTGGCTTAATCCGCCGGGTGACTAACAGGGCGGCGGCGGCTAAAAACGCCGATTCCCCCAGCGGGAGGCCCACCACAAACGCGCTCAGGAGCAAACCGGTGATGATCAGCGTTTTCACGAGCAGGGCGCGATGGTAGCGCCAGCGCAGTAATTCTGGGAAGGTGCAGGGAGCCAGCGATCGCACCTCCGGGTAGAGCAGCCATAGTAACCCCAGTTGGATGCCTAACCCGACGATCGCCACCGGCACCAATGCCTGGGCAAAGTCCAGATAGCCAATCCCGGAGAACGCACCCACCAGGATATTCTGGGGATTGCCGCTCAGGGTTGCCAGGGAGCCGATATTGGTCGCCCCAGCGATCGCCAACAGGTAGGGAATAGGATTGAGCTTGAGCGATCGCGTCAGTTGCAACGTCAGGGGTGTACTGACCAGGGCCAGGGTATCGTTGAGGAAGACCGCCGAAAGGAGGCCCGTACCCACCGTGAGTACCCCCAACAAACCAAAGGGACTACGGGTTAAGCGCAGCAGGGAGAGGAGCGCCAGATTGAAAAAACCCGCATAGGATAGGTAGGCATTGACCACCATCATGCTTAGCAAAAACACGATCGTGTTGGCATCGATCGCCTGCCAAGCTGCCTCTAAACTCAGCGTTCCCAACCCAATCAACAGCGCCGCACTGACTAGGGCGATCGTAGCCCGATTCATGCGCAATCCCGGCACCGAACCAATCCCCAGAGCAACATAGCTGAGTGCCACTACGATAACTTGTAGCCCAGTGAGCGCGTTGGACATCTCCAAAGTAGCCGGTTGCGAGGCGGATATCACCAGCGGGAATCGCTCCCGTATCCGTGATTGATTCAGTCAACGCTTAGAATAGTCGCATACTCAGCTGAAGTACTCAATTGCACCCCCACCTTACCCTATGCAAACCCACGATCGTCCCCCCGCCTCGTTGCTCCTGTCCGAACGCGATCGCACGGCCACGGTGTGCCGTACCACAGGCGAAACCGATGTATTTGTGACCATTAACCTGGATGGCACCGGCCAATGTAACGCCCAGACCGGCATTCCCTTTCTGGATCACATGCTGCACCAGATCGCCTCCCACGGCCTGATTGACCTGGAAATTCAAGCCGACGGCGATCTCCATATTGATGACCACCACACTAACGAGGACGTGGGGATTACCCTAGGACAGGCATTGCATCAGGCCCTCGGCGATCGCAAAGGCATTGTGCGGTTTGGCAACTTTCTGGCTCCTCTGGATGAGGCGCTGATCCAGGTTGCCCTGGATTTTTCCGGGCGGCCCCACCTGAGCTATGGGCTGAAAATTCCCACCGAGCGGGTGGGGACCTACGATACCCAATTAGTACGGGAATTCTTCGTGGCCCTGGTCAACCACAGCCAAATGACCCTACATATTCGCCAACTGGACGGCATCAATTCGCACCATATTATTGAAGCCACCTTTAAAGCCTTTGCCCGCTCCCTGCGGCTGGCGGTAGCGCTTGATCCGCGCCGGGCAGATGCCATCCCTAGCTCCAAAGGAGTTCTGTAGACCCTTTGGGTTGGGTAATATGGAGCTAGCTAGCTTTAAGTTACAGCCTTTACCTAAGTTACTCAGTACAGCGTTAAGGTAAAGACTGTACCTTATGATTGAGGTAAAGGCTGTATCTGTAGGACGGTATCCGAAACCACTGGTTGAGCATAGTTGAGCATAAAGTTTTCAAACGACCCCCATCTCAAGGGCATTAGTTCGTGTATGCTTCTTCTCCAGAGTCAACGTTGGGAAAGCAAATCGGCAAGGTAATCGCATTTGGGTGGTACGGTGGAAAATTTAATCACCTAACCTGGTTGCTTCCTTTATTGCCCCAAGCGACCCACTATTGTGAGCCGTTTGGAGGCTCGGCTGCTGTACTACTCAATCGGGGACCCTCTCCAGTTGAAACCTACAACGACATAGTTCGTATCAAGCTCTAGGGCAGCGATTTCCGTTACACTCTGCTGGGGGGACACAATCACCTTGCCACTGGGGTAGACCTAGCAGATCGTATTGTTCCCCAGATGAGGGGCTTGGTTAGACCTGGTGGATTGACAAATCCCTTCTCCTTTCACAAGGAGAGAGAAAAGAGAACAGAGATAGTCACTTAGTTTCCCTCACTCCCCACTCCTCCCTCCTCACGCCTATCTCCCACACCGACTTACCGAAAATCGGCTAACCAGTGCCCTGGTTTCCTCATGCAGTCTGGGTTAGTCCGCCCGCACCGCTTCCAGCAGGCGGGAAAAATAAAAGCGGGTCTGGATCATGGCATTGCGTTCGACGCGCCAGCCCCGCGCAGCTAATTCCCGCACCAGATCGGCTTCGTTGTGTTGATAGGCGCGGGTGGTTTTGCTGGGGCCGGGGAAAAACTCACCTACTTTTTTCAGGATGCTCAGCCAAAAGGTCTTGGGCGCAAAGCTGAAGATCAGGCGGGATTCAGCCAGGGAGGCAAGGTGTTCGATCATGGTGATCGCATGCTCCTGGGGATAGTGGATCAACACATCCAGACAAATCACCGTATGGTATCGCCCGCCCAGGGTTTCTAGATCTTGAACCACAAACTTGAGGTTATCCATCGTGTCCAGGATCGCGGTAGCCCGTTGCCAAGCTTCCGTCGTCATTTTTTCGGAAATATCCGTGGCATAGACCTTTGCCCCGGCGGCAGCCAGGGGAATGCTGAGGCTACCGACCCCACAGCCCGCATCGCAGATCGATAGATCCTTGAGGTTGCCATCAGCTTGTAACCAGGTGAGCACCCGCTCCACGGTTTGCTGGTGGCCTTGGCGGATGTCGAGTTGGACCCGATTAACCTCCCCATCCCCATAAATCCGTTGCCAGCGATCGAACCCGGTGGCATTGAAATAGTCGCGAACGATCGTCTTATCGTCAACTGCACTCATAAACTTGAATTCGCTTGCGTTAGTCGCTGCTTGTGATGGATGACAGTTTCCATCCTACGGGCTAGGGGGGACGCCCACACCGCTGGCAAAGCTGGAAAGTAGAACCACACCCAACGACACCCACTTAACATTCAAATCTCACTCCATTCAAATCTCACTCCTCACTCCATACAAAAGGCAGGCCTGATGCCCACCCACTAGCCTCACGGCGATCGCCAGAGTCTGCACAAAGAGTCTACACAAGGCGCTTTTCCAAGTACTGGCCGATCATCACCTGTTCACCCGATCGCGAAATCACGGTTTGCCGGGTGCGGTACTGCTGACCGATCAGCTTAATTTCTTCCTCAAAGACGGACCCCTTGTACTCGGTGCGCAGGCAAAAGCTATCGGGGATGGGGAAGTAGAAGCTGGCAGTTACCGGTTTCGTGGTCGCAAAGCCGCGATCGCGGTACAAAATATTGCCCGCTACCCCAAAAACCGTTGAACCTTCTGACTGGGGCCGCCCCGACACCGCCAAGGCACTCTCCCAGATGACTTCCGCACCACAACTCAAACTGGCACGATCCGGGAGATGGTGCAATGCCGCGAGGTGGATTAACTCCGGACTGCCCTGGGACAAAAAGCGAACCTGGATCAAACTCACCAGTTCCTGGGTTTCCCCAGCTGGCAGCGTGTAGTAGCGACGCTCCGATCGCCACTGACCTGCCGAGCGCTGGAAAAAACTCGCCACCAATTGTTCATCGGTTAGTTGCAAAGATGGAATAGATCGAGACACTACAGTTCCCTCATTGAGATGGGCAGGCGTGTAAGCAAGCAAGCCACGGGGCATTCCCCCGCATGGTGAATCTTCACCAATTGTCACCTAAATTAACAAAAAGCAACAAATTGCCCGTGTATTAATGCCTAACACCTTAGCGGCTCCCTCCGGGAGAACTGTATTCAACTGCACAGGATGACGATTTAAATTCGGGAGAAAAATTTAAATTCGGGGCGATGACGATCGGGCAAGACGACCCTAACCCGTCACCGTTAGGGTGCGTTTCACCTCAATTAGCACCTTGCCTTGGCGGGTTAGACGGTACTCGCCGCGCCAGGTTCCGGGTTGGAGGGGGGCTTCCGGGCGCACGCGTTTACCCACAAAACCGAGGTAGAGTCGGTTGGCGCGATCGCGGGGTTGGCGCTGGTCCACCACAGCTTTGCCGTTGGGGTCAAAGAGGCGCATCTCTTCCATATCCCCGGCTTCCAGCCCGTAGGACTGCACCCAAAAGATCAGGGCCGGGACGTTGGCTGCTAGCTGCGTGTCGGTAAATTCCCCCTCCCAGACGGCTTTGATATCCGGGGGCCGGGTGGAAAAGCCGGCGCGGACAAGGCCCGTGGGTTGATAGGGCAGGGCCGGTTGCCACAGGGGCCGCCGATCGACCTGACAGCCGGGGCCAGCATCCGGCCCGACAAAGGGATCGATCGCCTGGGCCTGATGGCGCACACTCAGGTGGACGTGGGGGAAAGAGGCCATTCCCGACATCCCGACCAAACCTAGGGGCGTTCCCGCCTGCACTTGATCTCCGGGTTTGACCCGAACACTCCCCTGGCGGAGGTGGCAGTATTGGGTTTCCCAGCCATCGGCGTGTTGGATGACCATGCCATTGCCACATTCCGTGCCCTCGATCGCAGCCTTATCGGTATCGCCCTCAACCAGGCGATCAACGACGCCATCCCGCACCCGCAGCACCTGCCCCGGTGCCGCTGCTACCACCCTTACCTGGGCATTCATACTGGGAATCGCAAAATCGGTGCCGTCATGGCCATCGTAGGTGAGCTGGCCACAGCCCACGTCAGTTGCCGCTGGACTGGGGTCACGATCGGGATAGAGCAACACAAAACAGGAATCACCAATCTGGCAATCGATCGGCAGGCCCAGGCGGAAGCCCTCGTAAGGGGGGGCAGTTTCGGTCGCCGCCGCGATCTGGGTGGTATTCTCGGCGGCGATCGTCGAGGTGCCAGTTAGGGAAGCCGCAGGACTATCAGCCGCCGCCTGATTGAGTCGTGCTCCCTGGCAACTGACCAGCAGGGTGAGCAGGCAAGCCAGACTGGCCAGCAGAATCAATGGCTTTTTAATGGACATGGCACTTTCCCTTGGGGCACATCCCCAGCCTAGCGAATTCGTCATCGGACTGGGCGATCGCGCCCGTTTGCCCTTTGGCCCGTCTGCCATAATGGCCAAACGAAGGGTGATCGTACCGAATTCTCTGGGATCAGGGCTAGAGTCCGCCGCCGCCCTAAACTCCTGAGCGCTGCTAGAGCAACGGTAAAAAATGGTATACCCTGTAAGCTGATCCCTAGGGAGCAGGTCGCGATCGTGTCACACATGGAATGGCATACCACAGATGCCCAAAGTCTTGCCCTCATTGACCAGGAAATTGGTCAACATGCCTTTTCGCCTTCGGAATATGAAATTGTCCGGCGGGTCATCTATGCCACGGCTGACTTTGAATATAAATCGCTGATTCGCTTCTCGGATCAAGCTCTCCAGTCGGGAGCCGCAGCCCTCGCAGCCCGCAGTACGATCATCGTCGATGTCCCCCTGGTGCAGGTCAGTATTGCGCCCTATATCCAAAATACCTTTGCCAATCCGGTCTATTGCAGTATGGAGGCCCTCACCCGGCCCCAAAAGGGCAAGACCAAGGCGGCCTGGGGGATTGAAACGCTGGCGCGTCGCTATCCGGAGGGGATTTTCGTCGTTGGGCAGGCGCAAACGGCCCTGACCAGTTTGGTGCAACTGATCGAGCAGGAGGTGATCCGTCCGGCCCTAGTGATTGGCACACCTGCTGCCTTTGTGGATATTGAGGAGGCGAAAGAACGTCTCAAGGACTCCCTGATCCCCCATATTCGGATCGAGGGGCGTAAGGGGAATGCGATCGTTGCCAGCGCGATCGTCAACGGCCTAGTGGATCTGGCATGGCAAGCCTATGGTGCTCAGGAGGGGGGCGCGATCGGCCAAAAGTTTTAGACAGTGGGGAGATCAGTAGATCAGTTTGAAAGATCAGTTTGAAGATTAGTTTGAGAAGCAGGGCTTAAGCCGCGTTAGTGAGTTCGGTCTCCTGAATCAGGCGATCGAGGTGCTGTTGCATTGTGGTCAGCACGAGTTGATAACAGGTTTCCACATAATCTAGGTCCTTGGCGGCGGCCCGTCCGTAGCGTTCAAAGGTAATGGCGGGACACACCCGCAGCCAGATCTTGCGGGGCAGGGGAAAGTTCATCAAGGGACCAATACTGATACCCCACGGTAGCCCCAAATAGATGGGGAACACCTCCGGATCAATATTAAATAACCAGGGTAAGTTCCAGGTTTTGAGCAATTGTTGCATGGGTTCGTAGAGGTCCGCCAGGACGACGAGGGTATCGTGTGCTCCCCAGGAAATGATCGGCACGAGGGGCACTTCCTCCCGCAGAACCAGCTTGATAAACCCTTTGCGATCGGCAAAATGGATGCGATCGCGTTGCCAATAAGGCCGAAAGACATCCTGGGCACCGCCGGGATAGACTAGGACGCAAGCTTGTTGCCGCAGGGCGGCGATCGCCATTTGGGGGTGGGCCACGATCGCCCCGCTTTTGACGGCCATTTCCGCCAGAGGACGGTAGAATTGCCAGACTTTAGGATGCATTAACCCGTAGGAGAGGCGATCGCAGCCAAACTGGCGATACCAATCGTACATACCCATAAACATATCGGGAGCCGCTAGTCCCCCATTGTGGGTCCCTACGAGCAGGGCGGCTCCCTGGTCTGGGATATGCTCCCAGCCATCGCTTTCCACTTGGAAATAGTGGTGATAAAACCAGCCCCAAAAGGGTAGCCAGGACTCAATAAAGGCAGGATCACGCTCGGTTAACGACCACCCACTGAAGGGGGGCAAGGGTTTCATCGTCATGGGTTCAGCTATGGGCAGCAAAGTCAGGTCAGTTTGCCAGCGATGTTGATCTTAGACGGTCTTCGCCCTTCCTAGCTTGGGATGTTGTGAGCTACGGAATTCAGGCAGCGTTTTAATCAGGGGTAAAATCCGGGGTTTCCGCGTGCGATCGCCCCGCCTTGCCCCCGCAGGCTGACTCAGGAAGCGGGCGTTCCGGCTTGCAGCGCCTCCAGGCTAGCGAGGACCTCCTGGCTATGGATGGCAGGCCGCACGGCTACAAATTCCGCCCGCAGGATGCCCTCTGGATCGATGATAAAGGTGTGGCGCAGGGAGCGATACCCTAACCAGGACCCATAGGCTTTACTCACGGTTCCCTTCTCATCGGCCAAGAGCGGAAACGTTAGCCCTTCTGCATCGCAAAATTCTGCGTGGGAAGTGACATCATCGGCACTGACCCCTAGAATTTGGGCATGGTGCGCCCGATAGGCAGGCAGATCCCGCTGGAACCGTTGTGCCTCCAGGGTACAGCCAGCGGTGAAGTCTTCCGGATAAAAGTAGAGGACCACCCACTGTCCGCGATAATCGGCCAAAGAAATGTCGCCATCGCCCGTATTGGTGGGCAGGGTAAATAAAGGCGCGGGTTGATCCAGGGGGGGGAGGGGGCCACCTAGGGCTAGGGCAGGCGCGATCGCCCCAGTTAACGCCAGCCAGATAGCCAAGCTCAAGGAGAGGCAAAAGGGAACCACCCGCACCCACGGTTGGGCCGTATCGCCGCTGGCGCCGCGTGTCGAATTGCTGCAAAAGAATCGCACCTTAACTGACCTCACTCATGAAAAACAGCACCGGGTTGTTAGACAGGCTCATGACAGCCAGGGGGACCGTCAGGACCGCTATCCCTCCAGGGAGTAACCACCCAGACAGTGACCGTCAAGCGGGTATCCTATGAACCGTTCACGCCAGGGAGATGGATTGGGGAAATCGTTAGCAGGGAACCGGTTCAAATAAGGCTGCTTCCAGCACTTGGAGTGCCTGGGTTAAATCATCATTGACGATCTGGATATCAAACTCATCGGCGGCAGCCACTTCCTCCCTGGCCCGCGCCAACCGTTTCACGATCGCGGCTTCCGGATCTTGGCCCCGCTGGCGAATCCGTTGTTCCAGGGCTTCGAGGGAAGGTGGCAGAATAAAAATTTGTAGCGCATCCGGGAACGATCGCCGCACCTGGCGTGCCCCTTCCAGTTCAATTTCCAGAACCACCCAGTGACCTTCCTGGATATGGCGTTCGACAGCTTTGCGCGGGGTTCCGTAATAGTTGCCTGCAAACTCGGCCCATTCCAGTAGCTCCCCCTGGGCCACCATGCGTTCAAACTCCTCGCGACTGACGAAGTAGTAGTGTTGACCGTGGATTTCACCCGGACGGGGTGAGCGGGTGGTAGCCGAAACCGACACAAACAGTTCAGGATGAAGTTGCCGCAGGGACGCCAGTAGAGTCCCTTTGCCTACCCCACTGGGTCCCGTGAATACGATTAATCTGCCTGCCCTCATACTCCCAAGCTATCCCGTATAGCGCGATACAACTAATAATTATTAAGTTTAATCATCTTTCCCTGGAAACTCAAAGGTATCTGGACGTAGTCTCTGGAAGTCGGGCTAACTGTGGAATCGTTGGTTTGCTTGCGATCAGAACAGATGGAATTTGTGCGCTACTTTTCATTGACCTCCCTGGGTAGGAGGAAGCGATTGGCAACTGTTTCTGGCTGCATAGCCGATAGAATGACGTGGCCAGAATCAGCAATGAGGACGGCGCGGGTTCGGCGTCCGTAGGTGGCATCGACCAATTGGCCGCGATCGCGGGCATCACTGATGATACGCTTAATGGGGGCCGACTCTGGGCTGACGATCGCCACTACCCGATCAGCCGCAACGATATTGCCAAAGCCGATGTTGATGAGTTGCATGGCCATACGGCTGACTGAGCGGTTGGCTCAGGAATAAGGCTGATACGTCCCATAGTATCGATAATTCTCTTAGCCTACAAGAATTAGAACCTTGCAAGCCGTTGACTTCACTACCTTAACTGCCGCCTGTCAGGAGTTACGTCGGGACTGGGTTCCCGCCCGCCTGGAGGCGGTTTACCAGCGCGATCGCTACACGATTTTGCTGGCCCTGCGTACCCTTGATCGACGGGGCTGGCTCAGTCTATCCTGGCATCCCCAGGCGGCCCGCCTCTGCCTGAGTCAACCGCCGCCACGCACCCCGGATACGTTTACGTTTAGTGAACAACTGCGGCACCAGTTGGTGGGCTTAGCCCTGGTGGATTTGGTGACCATTGCCCCCTGGGAGCGGGTCATTGATCTGCAATTCGCCCGTCGTCCGGGAGATGCGATCGTCTGGCATCTCTACGGCGAGATTATGAATAAATACAGCAATGTTTTATTGGTGAATGCTGAAAATACGATCGTCACTGCTGCTCACCAGGTCAGTAATCAGCAATCGCGTGTCCGCCCGATCCAAACCGGCCAACCCTACGAATGCCCGCCCCCTCTCCTGGCGACGATCCCCAGTTTGGATGAATCATTAACCGCCTGGCAGGAACGCCTGTGTTTAGTCCCGAAGTCCCTGAAACAAAATCTGCTGCAAACCTATCGGGGTCTCAGTTCCCCTTTAGCAATTGCCTTGATTCAAACGGCTGGTCTCAACCCCGATCGGGCCACCGACAGCCTAACGACAACAGAGTGGCAAGCTCTCTTTACCCAATGGCAAACCTGGTTAGGCTGCTTACAAACCGGTGAATTCACCCCTGGTCTCACTGAGACGGGCTATACCGTCCTGGGTTGGCAAATGAGGGAAAGGGTTCCCTCCGTTCAGGAACTCCTCGATCGCTACTACACAGCCCACCTTAACGACCAGGAATTTCAGCAACTTCAGCATCAGATTCAGCAAAAGTTAGACAATTTACAACACAAACTCGCTCTGAAAATTGCTGGGTATCAAGCTCGTTTAGCCGAATCCGATCGGGCTGAAGCCTATCGTCAGCAAGCGGATTTGCTCATGGCCTATCAACACCAGTGGCAACCGGGAATGCAGCGTATCACCCTTGCCGATTTTGCCACCGGCCAGCCTGTTGAAATTAGCCTTGATCCGGAAAAGTCGGCGATCCAAAATGCCCAAAAACTCTATAAACAACACCAGAAACTTAAACGGGCACGATCGGCGATCACACCCCTTCTGGTCGCCGATCAGGCAGAGCGGGCTTATCTAGAGCAAGTCGCGACGATCGTGGCGCAAATGACCCATGCAACCCCAGCCGATCTCCAGGCATTGCAGGAGGTGCGAGATGAATTAATTCAACAGGGCTATCTCGACGATCCCCTTGCCATCAGTCGTCAAGCTCGTGCCGTGGCGAAAGCTGCTAGTAGAAGTGAAAGTCTTGCTAACCTCGACTGCCATCGCTACCAAACACCCCAGGGGTTTGAAATCCTCATTGGTCGTAATAATCGCCAGAATGATTCCCTCACCTTTCGCTTGGCGAATGAATACGATCTCTGGTTCCATACCCAGGAAATTCCGGGTAGCCACGTTCTCCTGCGTTTAGAACCCGGTGCGGTGCCCGACGAACAGGATTTACAGTTTACGGCTGATTTAACGGCCTATTACAGCCGTGCGCGGGAAAGCGATCGCGTCCCCGTTATTTATACTGCCCCCTGCCATGTTTATAAACCGAAAGGGGCGAAACCAGGCATGGTGATTTATAAACAAGAGACCGTCATCTGGGGACAACCGCAACGGGCTAAAGATCAGATCGTAGGGATGAATCTGTGAATTTGAAACTCAAAATTCCGAGAAAACCCATGCCCTAGATCACATTCAGTCACCTGAAGATCGCCCACCTGTCCAAAAGTCTAGGAAGATATCCGCATCTTTAGGGCTTCTGGGGGAAGACAGATTAAGTTGTCGTGATCAACGCGAATGAGGCCCCGTTGGCGTAATTTACCCATTAATCGCGTCACAGTGACGCGGGTAGACCCGATCGCGCTGCCAATTTGGGCGTGGGTGAGTGGCCACGGTAAGCAATAACCATATTCATGGACTTCCCCGTATTCTTCAATCAGCAGCGTCAGTAACCCTAAGAGGCGATCGGCGGTGCGGCGTTGGCCTAGGGCACTCAGCCACAATAACTTGCGCTGATGCTGATAGCGGAATGCCTCCATGACTTCACGCCGGAAGTGGGGCCAATTATCCATTTCATGCCAGTACATCCAGAAAATACTAGTTTGATCGACATGGGCATAACTTTGCAGGGTAAAGGGAGACTGCACCAAAATTTCAAAGGGTTCGCCTGCCCCCACAAAGCCGAGGAAGGCATCTTCTAATTCTGATTGCTGAGCGAGGGACGGGGATTTACGGGTTTTGAGTTGGGTATTGCCAACCAGCCGTACTGTTCCTCGTTCCACAAGATAGAGAAGACCCGGACGAGCAGGAATGCGTTCATCTTTAGCGAAGACTCGGCAGCGATAGTGACTTTGTGCCCAATCAATGAGCCTTTGCCAGGTTAAGAAAGGTCGCGCCACCATTGGCGCCAGCACATCGGGGGAAAGGGAGGTATCTTTCATGGCTTGTAATGGGGTCATAACTCGGGAGAGAGCAGGTGTTTTAAGCGTGTTTATGAACTCGATTTGTGAACTCAATTTGTGAACTCGGCACTTGGGTTAGCGTAGATACAGTAACGATGCAGCAATTACAGTGTAAAAGCAAAAATATCTGTCCTCCGACGCGCCACTAGACACTAACACCCTAGCATTTGGCTATTGGGTGATGACATTCCCCCAAACCCCTCCCCCTAGGCGACGCACGCCCCGCGACGTTGTGAACCTGTAAATTTTCCTACCTGCTCCTCAGCATAGAGAAACGGAGTATTAATTGCATCATCCCCAAGAGAGAGGTTACGCCCTAAAGGGAGCCGTTGGTCGCGGGGGCAGGACGACGGCCAAACTGGCTCTCTGGGCAGGTCGTGTCTAAAGGCCCAGAGTTAGGTTAAGTAGGTTAAGCTCTACCTACAATTGTGCGCAATTTGGGTGCAATTGTGGGTGCTCTGCGGTGGTTGTGATCCCTGGTAAGGGCTGCATAACCCCTGACCTTGCCTTGCCCCTCGCGGTCAACAGTGATGAATGCCTTAAGGATGAATGCCTTAAGCCCCCAATCGCGGCTCCCCTGTCCCCAGCGGCGACTGTATTCCCTCGCTGCTGCGATCGTTCACATGGAGTGGTTTTTGACATCCTCCCCGGCCTGAAGGCCGGAGATTCCTACGGCGCTCAGGCGCGGCATTGAGTCGCTTAACGGCGGCTGAATACGATCGCTTCCAAGCCCTCAATCAGGCGTATCGGGATAAGTTTGGTTTCCCCTTCATCATTGCTGTACGCAATCACACCAAAGCCAGTATTCTTCAGGAATTTGAGCGCCGGTTACAGCAGACAGAAACAGAATCAGCAGAACGCCAAAACGCCCTAGCGGAAATTTACCAAATTGCCCGCTTTCGTCTCGACGCGATCGTTCAATTCGATTAAGCGGGCGATGGGACTCGAACCCACGGCGTTCAGCTTGGGAAGCTGACATTCTACCACTGAATTACGCCCGCAACCCAACACCGCGATCGGTGCTGTGAGATCTCTTATCATAGCGCACTGGTCCGCATTGTGAAGCAGGTTGGTAGATTTTCGCTTTTCCCTGATCGCTTGCCTACAATGAGGGCGTGATCTCTACCTTCAGCGTGTCTGCCATGACTCTCGATGCTGCGCCTCGGCTTTGGCTCTACGATACAACGCTGCGCGATGGTGCCCAACGGGAAGGTTTGTCCCTCTCCCTTGACGATAAACTCCACATTGCCCGCCTTCTGGATAAACTGGGGGTCCCGTTTATTGAAGGCGGCTGGCCAGGAGCTAACCCCAAGGATGTCCAGTTCTTCTGGCGGTTGCGCGAGGAACCCCTCACCCAGGCCGAACCCGTTGCCTTTTGCTCCACTCGTCGTCCCCACACCACCGCCGCCGCTGATTCCCTCCTGCAACCCTTGCTGTCGGCAGGGACCCGCTGGGTGACGATTTTTGGTAAATCCTGGGATCTCCACGTCACCGAGGGACTGAAGACCACTCTCGATGAGAACCTGGCGATGATCGAGGATACGATTACCTACCTACGTCGCCAGGACCGACGGGTCATCTACGATGCCGAACATTGGTTTGATGGCTATCGGGCCAACCCTGGCTATGCCCTGGAAACCTTGAAAACCGCGATCGCTGCCGGGGCAGAATGGCTCGTCTTTTGCGACACAAACGGCGGTAGCCTCCCCCGCGATATTACGCGTATTGTGACGGAAGTGATGACGGCCCTGAATCTGGCTCCTCAGGGAACCCATGACCAGCCGCCCCGCCTAGGCATTCATACTCACAATGATGCCGGAACAGCGGTGGCGAATGCGATCGCGGCAGTGGAAGCGGGGATCACAATGGTCCAGGGCACGATCAACGGCTATGGCGAACGCTGTGGCAACGCCAACCTGTGCACCCTGATCCCCAACCTGCAACTGAAGTTGGGCTATGACTGCATTCCCCCAACCCAGATGGCCCAGATCACCCACATCAGTCGGGCCACGAGTGAAATCGTGAACCTGGCCCCGAACGATCATGCGCCCTTTGTGGGCCAGTCCGCTTTCGCCCATAAGGGGGGGATTCATGTCTCTGCTGTAGAGCGCAACCCAGTGACCTATGAACACATTCCCCCGGAAGCAGTGGGCAACAGCCGCCGCATCGTCATTTCCGACCAATCTGGAATGAGCAATATCCTGATCAAGGCCCGTACCTTTGGCATTCACCTGGAGCGGCACGATCCCACCAGCCGCCAAATTTTGCAACGGCTGAAGGATTTAGAAAATGAAGGCTACCAGTTTGAAGCAGCGGAAGCCAGCTTTGATCTGCTTATGCGGGAAGTGTTGGGGCAGCGGCAACGGTTTTTTGACCTGCAATGGTTCCAGGTCCACTGTGGTTCTAAGGATGACGCCCTGGCTACGGTGAAGGTGCGGGTTGAAGGCCAGGACATTCTAGCCGCTGCCGAGGGCAATGGTCCTGTTTCCGCCCTGGATGCCGCCTTGCGCAAAGCCCTGTTGAATTTCTACCCGACGATCGCCGATTGGCACCTAACCGACTATAAAGTCCGTATCATCGACGGGGCCGCTGGCACTGCCGCCAAAACCAGAGTCCTGATCGAGGCGAGCGATCGCGTCCGACGTTGGACCACCGTTGGGGTTTCCACCAACATTATTGACGCCTCCTGCCGTGCCCTGATTGAGGGGTTCGAGTATGGTCTGCTGCTGCAAACGACGGCCAATTTCATTGCTACGGTCAACCCAGCCAACGAGGGGGTCAACCCGGTTAATCCGGCAGACCCACCGGCCAACGTGCCACCGAATCCGATCGAGATGGCTGTGGGGTCCTAGTGGCCAATCACATCTGAGCTTACCCGCCTAAACCTGCTAACCCTAGGGGGTGGCGGTTGGCGTCGAGTTGACGAGTTGTGAGAGACTGACATGGACTGATCCGAATTCAGGATTGCACACCATCAACCTTCATTAAGGTTCCATTAATATTTTGCCGAAGAGGGGGGCAATACAGACATACCAGAAACGCAAAAGACACCTGGTCCGGTGACCTCCCCCGTTGTAGCCCCCAGCCCAACGTCTGACGCAACGGGTGATGATGTCCAGAAAGCTAACGATGATGCGCAGAAGGGGGATGATGTTCAGGGGGGTGATGATAAAAATCAGCCAGACAACAAGGCCGACGACGAGAACGGCGAAGGGGGTGAAGGCGGCGAAGGCTAATCTTCCTAAGATAGGCTGTTGACAGGTCTGCCACTGTTCTGTCTTTTGCGCCGCCGTTGTTTACCGCCCTTGGAGTAGCCTGAGTCTGGAAACTTGGCCCCTAAAGACGGGCATTGCAGGCAGAGCATCAACCTAAACGTGGAGTGTCCGCCACAACTATCTCAGGGGCAGCAGGATACCTCCCTCACCCCTGTTTTGCGATCGCAGGAGGATATCTACCCCCTAATGGCTGTGCGATCGCGTAGTGTTTCCGCAGGATTAATCAAGCCGGGACAATTGCCATAGGATTTGATTGCCTTCGCGACGTACACGGGAAACTTCCCAGTTACGCCATGCCCATTGTTCTCCCCGGCTCGTGACAGCGCTTGCATTCACATCCATCAAGTCAGCCAATTCAGAACTCGTAATCAGATAGCCCTTATGGGCAATTTCATCGGCAGTATGCAGGGTCTCCACCAGGTTGCGGAGTTGAGCCACTCGAATTTCACGCGGTAGGCTTTCGGTGACTTCGTTGAGAGAATTCGTAGAATCAATCATATTTAATGCACGAAAAGGTAGTCTGGCAGCAATGAAATTGTAGCGTTAGTGGCTCGATTTCGTAAGATCTTGGCTGAAAATTAGGGAGATTTGGGTAAAGCTAGATGCGTTAAACACTCCGCTTGGATGTCCCCCATCCCTTGCTTTTGCCGTTTTGGGTTGGCAACTCTCCCCTCGACGGAGACAGCCGACGACGGTCAATCCAGAGTACAGTGGGTCTAAGGCTAAGGGGGAGCGCGAATCGCTACCGAGTCCCAAGCCTCTGTCCGGCTGCGCCGCTGATACTGTGTCATGTTAACGATCGCTCTCTTTGGCACTAGTGCTGATCCCCCTACTGAGGGGCACCGCCTGATTTTGACTTGGTTAGCCCATCACTTCGATCGTGTGGTGGTTTGGGTAGCAGATAATCCGTTCAAGACCCACCAGGCAGCCCTGGCCGATCGGGTGACGATGTTGCACCTTCTGATTGAATCCTCCGAGGAGTTACGATCGCAGGTAGTTCTGGACCCCCAACTCAGTCATCCCCGCACTTTGTTTACAGTGAAACGGGCACGGGAGCGCTGGCCAGAGGCCGAATTCTCCCTAGTGATTGGGTCGGATCTGGTCACGCAATTGCCCACCTGGTATCAGGCGGCCCAACTCCTGCGCCAGGTTAAAGTGCTCGTCATCCCGCGACCGGGATATGCTATCCCCAGCGAGGGCATCGAGCGGTTACGCCAGATGGGAACTGAGGTGACGATCGCGGATTTACATGGTCTGCCGGTTTCCTCCAGCCGCTATCGGGAGGAACAGGATACGGCGGTTTTGCCCGCCTCGGTACAAGCCTATATTCACCAACAGCAGCTATATCGATGTCAGGGAGAAACCATTCAGACACCGTAAAGCAACAACCCCTGGCAGATTTTAAGGTGGGAGTCGATAATGTCATCTTTTCGGTCGATACCACCCAAAACCGTCTGCTGGTTCTGCTAGTCATGCGCCATCAGGAGCCGTTTTTAGGGCAATGGTGCCTACCGGGGACACTGGTGCGCCAAGGGGAATCCCTAGAAGGTGCGGCCTATCGGGTGCTGGCGGAAAAGATCCGGGTCAAGAATCTCTACTTGGAGCAACTCTACACCTTCGATGAACCCTATCGAGGTGAACTTTATCGATCGGTCCGTTCGCCTGCCGTTCGCGCCGCGTCACCGCCAGAAAACCGTGCCCCTAGTCGCTACTTGTCTGTGAGTTACTTTGCGATCGTGCGGTTTGAAGAGGCCGAACTGATTGCCGATGGTGTGAGTGGGATTGCCTGGTATCCCCAAGCCCACGTCCCCACCCTTGCCTTTGATCAGCAGCGAATTCTGAACTATGGCTACCAGCGTTTACGCAATAAATTGGAATATAGTCCGATCGCGTTTGAAGTTTTACCGGAACTATTCACCTTAAATGATCTGTACCAGTTTTACACCACGGTTTTAGGGGAAAACTTTGCCGATTACTCCAATTTCCGAACCCGGTTACTCAAGCTAGGGTTTCTCAGTGATACGGGCTTAAAGGTTTCACGCGGTGCTGGACGGCCCGCCAGCCTCTATCGTTTTGATGCGGTTGCCTTCGCCCCCCTCAAGGACAAAGCAATGGTTTTTATCTAAGAGCTAATTTGTAAAGTAAACCTTAAGGGGCAGCCGTGGTGACTTCAGCCACCTTTATACTACTGATATAGTACCAATGATCTGATTTCAAGCCGCATCACCATGAGCCGTCTGCCCAACGTTGCCCAATCCCAGCGTCAACCCTATCCCAGTGACTTGAGTGATGCCGAGTGGGCGATACTGGCCCCGCTCTTACCTGCGTTGAAAGGTTTTGGTTATCCCCGGACGATCGAACGCTGGGCCACTACGCCGAGGCCGACCCCCCCTATTTACGCACCCTAACGATTTAGGCCCAAGCCCTCCCCGAAAACCATTCCCACTAATATGCTTCCTAGCGAATACCCCATCACCCTCCTCATTCAGAAAAATCTATAAAAGGCGATCGCAAGTCGTTGCCCAAGAACAAGCTACCCTTTATCCCTGGACACAGCAAAAAGCCGAGCTTCAGGAACCGCACAACCATTCCAGGTTGGTCTCACTCACGATCGAATCTGTACTGGCATCACCAGATAAGTCATTTTTAACGCACCTAGAGGCGTCACGATCGCAGGACTCGTTGCCTGATTGCACTGGAGTTGGATTTCCGTCGAGGGCAACGCCTTCAAGGCATCCTGCAAATACTTCACATTGAAAGCAATTTCCAGATCATCTCCCGACACTTGGGCGGGGATTTTCTCCTCCCCACTGCCCGCATCCGGCGCCTCCACCGATAACGTGATCGTCTGGCCCACACTGTTGATCGTCACTTTCACCACATTGTTCTTCTGGTCCGCAATGACGGCAATCCGCTCCAGAGCACCCACCAACAGCTTGCGTTCCACCGTCGCCTGGTGACTAAACTCACGGGGAATCAACTGGCGATAGTTGGGATATTGGCCCTCTAGCGTCCGCGTCGTCAGGTATTGATCCCCCCACTGGAACACCGTTTGGCCCTGATCAAAATACAGCGCGATCGGCTCCCCGGCATTACTCCCGGCATTACTGGTGCCAATCATCCGCTCCAAATCCCGAAGCGCCTTGGCCGGAACCGTTACCGCAAACTCAGTCACCGGCGGCTTCCCACCGGCCTCGTCATCTGGGGGATTTTCCGTCTCCACCACGGCCAACCGGTGGCCATCCGTCGCCGCAAACTCCAACCCATCCGGCAATACCTTCAGATGCACCCCTGTCAACACCTGCTTGGTTTCATCCGAACTCGCGGCAAACAAAGATCCTCGCACCCCCTGCACCAACGACTCAGCGGGTAACTTCACCGGCTCCGCCGTCTGCATCAAGGGTAACTCCGGGAAATCCTCCGCCGCCAGCCCGCGTACCTCATAGTGGGCAAACCGGGAAGATAGCCGCGCCGTCGTCGGCTGGCCAGGGTCAATTTCCAAGACAATTTCACTATCGGTTGGCAACCGCGACACGATGTCACCCAACAACCGGGCGGGCAACGTAATCTCCCCTGGGGATTCCACTTGGGCCGCAAAACTGGTCTGAATCCCTAGGCTCAGGTCAAAGGCCGTCAAGCTCACCCGCTGAGTCGCCGCATCCGCCGCCAGCAGTACATTCGCCAAGATCGGATGGGTGGGGCGCGAAGGAACCGCTCGACTGACGAGGGAAAGATGGGTGCTCAGAACACTTTGGGAACAAACCAGTTTCATGGGGGCTTTGCCTAGTTCAACAGGTTGAGGGAAAGGGGCTTGACGAAAGGAATTGGGGAAAAAGCTGGGGGAATTGGGGAAAACACGGCGGCGCGGGCGGGCGGAACGTTTAGTCGTCGTTTGGTCGGTTTAGGTGAGATCGCTTTGTTCGCTAGAGAGAACTGGACTGAGATCCTAACATCATCGTTTCGTTCAATCCAACTTTCGTGTCGTTTCAATTTTCCTTATGCGCGTTTAAACGATCGCTTCTGTTTTTTTAAAAAATTAATTTAGTAGTAGTAGGGCCTGTGGAAATTGTGGATAAAATTTTGAAACCCTTGTCCTGGCAAGTTTACAGGCGATCTGAGCCTGTGGAAAAACTGTGGAAAACTTCGCCACTTTTCCACAGCGTATTTATACTTAGACAAGTTTCCCACAACTTTGGCTAGTTTTCCACAGAGTTTTCCCCAGGGTTTTCCACAGAAAAACGGGGGTTTTCCACAGGCTGATCGCCCCTTTACGTTTCTTCACAATGAATTGTCACAAGATTTAACTCCTGATCGGGAGGGGAATCGGCCTGGGTTAAGCTGGATGGGCTAGCCCAATTTTGCTGAGGGGGAGGTATTGTCCCCATGCACGATCGTGATCCGGAGCGGGTGGATACAGCGGCCCTATTCGAGGCTGTAAAACAGGAAGATTTGAACCGTTTGCGGGTTTGTGTGGCGGCGGGGGTGCCGGTCAATGCCACTGATCCGAAGGGCACCACCCCTCTCATGTTTGCGGCGCAGCAGGGGAATTTAGCCATCGCGCAGGTCTTGATTGCGGCTGGTGCGGAGGTGAACCACGTGCGATCGACCTTTGGCCTGACGGCCTTGATGCTGGCCGCTGCGAATTACCAGCCCCAGATGGTACGGTTGCTGCTGGATAAGGGGGCTGAGGTGGATGCCCAAAGTCAGGATGGCAGTACGGCGGTGATGATAGCGGCGTTGCAGGGGGATGCGGCATCGGTGCAGTTGCTCGTGGCGGCGGGGGCCAAGGTCAATAGCTGGGATCATCAGGGGAATACGGCCCTGAATTTGGCGATCGCGAAGGGCCATACTGCTGTGGTCGCGCAGCTCTTGGCGGCGGGGGCAGACCCCAATCAACTCAGTGCCCAGGGGTTACCGTTGAATTTAGCGGTGGAGATGGGGCATTTGGACTGTGTACGCCTTTTGTTGAATGCGGGGGCTGATCCCAATGCTATCGATGAAGAGGGGGAAACGGCGCTCCATGTGGCGGCCCTGGAGGGACAAACGGCGAGTGCGGAATTGCTTTTGAATCGAGGTGCTCATCTCCATTGCCGCAGCTATTTGGAGGATACACCCCTGCTGTTGGCGGCGGTGCAGGCGCATCGCGCGGTGATGACGTTGTTATTGAGCCGGGGGGCCAATGCCAATGACCACAATTTGGGTGAGTCGGCGCTGGCGATCGTGGCGATGCAGGGCCACTTGGATTTAGTCCAACTGCTGCTGGAGCATGGGGCTGATCCCAATTTGCGTCTCAAGCAGGGAAAAACCGTGTTGATGCAGGTGGCGGATTTGGGGGATGAGGAGATGGCGGCTTTGCTCTTGGCCCACGGGGCTGATCCCAATCTTCAGGATGAGGCGGGGGCGACGGCGTTGATGTGGGGAGCGCATCGAGGGCACGTGGCGGTGGTCAAAAAACTGTTGGCGGCCAAGGCTAATGTGGCGCTGCGCAATCGCGTCGGCTATACGGCGTTGAAGTTGGCAGAGTTTAATGGTTATGAGGAGGTTGTCCAGGTATTAAAAGCCTTTGGGGCGACAGGGTAATGTTTGACGATCGCTCGTAAGCACTTGCCGCCGGGACCTATTTTGTACTCTCCATGCCTATCGATGTCTCCCATTGCTGCTGTTAGTAAAGCGATTACCAAAAATTTACGCTGCTGTCAGATGCACACAATAATCTATGGCGTGTCTTGCAGGTTCTTAAACGCATTACAGCTTGTTTCTGCTGAGCGAGAGATAGAAACTGCGGCCCTCACCCTTGTATCTTAAGGACAGAGCGGGAGAGGGACTGGCCAATCCGGCTTCCCTTCGCCCCAGCCCCCCGCAAACGGGGGGTTAGGGGATGAGGGTCGCATGTTGCCTCTTGGCAACCCTAGTCCAAGCCCTGAACGCAAGGCAGACAACTGTCATCGGCGATCGGCATAATCTGGTGAACCAACTGCGCGGCTGCCTCAAACAGAACGAATCACACAGCCTAATGTTCTGTTTTTACTCCCTCAGCCGAATGATCAAAACCCTAAATCAGCCTTCGCCGACTCCGCCGCCTTCAATACTGCCGTCGTTGGCATCTCCTCCCAGGGCACATCGCCAATCTCCGCGTAGAACGTTTCATCGTAGGGACGGGTTTGCACCACCACCGGCATGGGGACCGCATGGCCTAGAACCAGGGCTTGCTGTTTGGAGTCCAGCTTCGCCAGGACCGATCGCAGATTCTGCCCCCCCGACACCCCCGTAAAAATCGCCTCGATATCCTTTTCGTCGTTCAACAACGCCGTAATTCGCGTCCCCACCTGGGACATGACCTCCGCGTCAATGCCCGATGGCCGCTGATCCACCACTAGCAGCGTTACAAAATACTTGCGCATCTCACGGGCGATCGTGCCAAAAATGGTTTGCCGGACCGTGGCCGGGTCCAGGAACCGATGCGCTTCCTCGATCGTGATCACTAATTGCCGGGGGCGATCGCTGGGATTTTTAGTTTGCAGAAACCGCTCACTTTTACGCACATAAGCATGGTGAATCCGGCGGGCGATCACATTGGTTGCCAGCATATAGGAGAGCATATTGGACTGGGAACCAAACTCGATCACCACGTGCTTACCTGCTTCCAAATTTTCTAAAATTTGACCAATATAGTTTTGAGTACTGGTATTACGAATATATTTCAAATCATCCAGACGATTAAGCTTGCGTTGCAGCGCCATAATTGAAGGCTTGCTGCCCATCTTGGTTTCGCAAAACTCCTGAATTTCCCCATTGGTCATGGCGAGGAGACGCGTGATCCAGTTTTTGCCAAACTCATTGCGCAGAATAATGGCATTTTCTAAACTCGCTTCCGAGAGATTAAGTTCATCCCGGACTAGCATCAGATCTTCGACCTCAAATTGGTCATAGCTGATATACAACTCTTGAGCATCGCGCACCCCCCGCCGTTGGGTGGAATCGGGATCAAGGGTGTAGATTTGCACCTGACCAGGGAAAAGTTGCCGTAACCCTTTGACGGTGCTGAACTGTTTCCCCTCGCTAGCCGCCTCCCAACCGTATTCCGAGTGCATATCGAAAATGAGATTCACCGCTGCCTGTTTGCGAATAATCCCAGAGAGTAACAAGCGGGTTAAAAAAGATTTACCGGTACCGGATTTCCCGAAGACACCATTGCTGCGTTCAACAAAGCGATCGAGGTCTAAACACACCGGCACATCCATATCAATCGGTTTCCCGATCGCGAAATTACGCCGATAGGGATCATCCTCCCAGCCAAAGACAATCCGAAAATCCTGTTCGCTGGCCTCGAAGACCTGACTGAAGTGGTTGGGAATCGTTTTGACCGGCATTAACTCGACTTCAACACTGGTTTGGGCTTTATAAGCAGCAAGGCTAGCCTGGTCTTTTTTGACACTTTTCTTTTGGCTTTTGCGGGGAGCGATCGCCGTTTCCAACGCCGCATCCGTGGCCACTGTATTTGACAGCATCAGCATCGGAACCAGGGTAATAGTGCCATAGGTGCTGCTCCCAGCTAGCACTTCCCGCAGAAAACTATTGTTCGGATCGGGTGGATTGGCCAGGATACGCTGGCTCGTGGTTCCTAGGGCGACATCGGTCATCAAGCAAAAGAAGCGCGATCGCGTCCCCTGCACGACGAGAAATTTACCGACCCGCACATCTTCGACAGAAACATCGGCATGAAGACGGACTTCCAACCCCTGACTCAGGGAACCTTGAACGACTAACCCCAGTGGCTTTTCTGCTTTCATAATCGCTAGCCTAGCAGGTTTGATAGAGAAATCGAGACAAATTTAATGGGCAAGGCTAGCGTTTGAGTAGAGGCTCTATGGACGCTGCCAACCCAGAGGGGCTATGACGATCGATTTCAAACAGTTATTTAATGCGGCTAACCCTCGTCGGGCACTGCGGGCGGATCTACCGGAGGATTAGCAGTATTACATTGACTTCTCCAAGGTGCGGGGCGGTCAGGTGATCGAGAAGATGCAGGCGAATATCACGCTGTTTGCGAACGAGCAACCGACCTGTCAACTGTTTACGGGGCATATCGGTTGCGGCAAATCCACCCAAAGCACGATAATGATGGCAAAATCCAAGCTAGGGTCCAAACCTGGTTAACCTGGGGCCGCGATCGAGGCTACCCTCCCCCCCTCGTGAACCCAATTCTGGAGTCGATCGCTATGCCTATCGCCATTTGTCCTAGCCCAGGCCGGAGATGATGTCGTTATTTTGAACGACGATCGGTTTGAACCCAAACGTTGGTAAGTAAGAGGCAGACCCATCTTCTGCAACAAACTTAAGATTTCGATATTAGGAGGCTAAATCATGCCTAAAGAACGTGAAATTGTCCTCACAAAGACGACCTTAAAAGCTGCAAAGTCGGACCTAGCCTATTGGCGCAGCCAACCTTACGAAGCACGGCTAGCTGCCTTAGAATCAATTCGATCTGAAAGTTTTCCCGGGTTTATGCACCCCCACCATAAACCCAGCATTTTAGTTCTTTAATTTGTAGCGTTTTGCACTATTATATCAAAATCTCAGGAGAGCCAGAAAATTTAAGTGAGTTGTAAGCCTATTAATATTAATATCTCGAACGAAGGAAGACAACCCATGCAGCAAATCAATCCCCCCTTACCAGCCAAAGAAACCCTTCCGACCATGTACGATCTCCCCAGCGAAGACCCGGAGGAACCTGGTTTGCCCGACGAATTTCATCTCCTCCAACCGGAACTGTTGCGCCTGACCTTTCAGCCGCCGAATTATCCCAGCGATCGCATTTTCACCGGCAGCGACCTCAACCTTTACTACGACTCCCGGCACCCACAATGGTATAAGCGTCCCGATTGGTTTGGCGTCCTGGGCGTCCCGCGCTTCTACGACGGACACGACCTGCGCCTGAGTTACGTCATCTGGCAGGAAGCTGTCAATCCCTTTGTCGTCGTCGAGTTGCTCTCCCCTGGCACCGAAGCCGAGGACCTAGGTCGGACGTTGCGCGAGGCCAGCCAACCGCCCAATAAATGGACCGTCTATGAGCAAATTCTTCGCATTCCCTACTACATTCTGTTTAACCGCTACACCGACGAGTTGCAAGCCTTTGGCCTAATGATGGGACGCTATCAGCCCTTGCCCGTTGCCGCCCCATCAGCAACCGAGCCAGCAGGCGTGTGGTTAGAAGAAGCCGAGTTAGGCTTGGGGTTGTGGGAAGGAAGCTATCAAGGGATACATCGCCGCTGGTTGCGTTGGTACGATCGCGCCCACCACTGGATTCCCACCCCAACGGAAGCAGCCAATCAACGGGCCGAACAAGAGGCACGACGAGCCGAACAAGAGGCACGACGAGCCGAACAAGAGGCACGACGGGCCGAACAAGAGGCGCGACGAGCCGAACGCTTGGCAGCACGGTTAAGGGCATTAGGGGTTGATCCTGATCCGGAGGAAGCGGAATAAAATCTCCACCCTCCCTGCTAAGTCCCCCCACAACCTAATAAAGCCGGCAGCGCGATCGCCTGGGCTGCTGGCATTTGCCCATAACTAAATACACAGGGAACTGTGGGGGGTAACACGGGTAACAATTGGTCCATGATATAGGGACTCCCGTAGATCACGAGACCCCGGAGGTGCTGCCGATCGCAGAGGGCTTGCAGCCCGGTCTGAACCGGATGTAGCAGCGCCGCACTTCCCCGGAACGGATTGCCCCGCACAAAGAGTTGCACGAGCGTTGGAACGGATTCCAGTCCGGCCAGATTCGGGTCTCCCAAACCTTGGTCTATGATATGCAGTCGGTCGTAGCCCCACTCACTGGGTAGCACGATCGCAGGCGTATGGCGATCCAGGAACGGACAATTCAAGGCGCGATCGACCACAATCAGATTGCGCCACTGCTGCGGTGAATCAGCCCGGAGCAGGGGATGTTTGACCCGTACCCGATTCGAGGCCGTAAGGATCTGGTTCACACAGTTGAGACTAGCGGGTTGGGCCAAAGCCGTTGTTAAATCCGCCGCCGCCACCTGACGGGTTGCCGTCACCTTCTGCTTCGCTCGCCAAATGCGCTCCACCGACGCCAGAATCCGGGCATGGCTAATCCGACCCTGGGCCACTGCCGCACAGACTGCCTGAATGGCCCCTGCTGGATCGAGGGGCATCAGCAAAATATCTGCCCCCGCTTCTACTGCCCGCACCGGAGCCTCATTCGCCCCATAGCGCTTGGCGATCGCCCCCATCACCAGGGCATCCGTCACCACCAACCCCTCAAACCCCAGGTGATGCCGAAGCCCCATTGTCAGGGCTTGCTTCGACAGGGTGGCCGGATAGTGGGGGTCCAAGGCAGGGATCTGGACATGGGCACTCATCACCGCATCGACCCCCGCCGCGATCGCCGCCACAAAGGGGGGCCACTCGACCTGAACCAGCCGTTCCCACGTGTGGGGCAAGACGGGGAGATCCAGATGGGAGTCGATCGCCGTATCCCCATGTCCCGGAAAATGTTTCGCTGCTGTCAACACTGGATAGGCTTGGGCACCCTGAATAAACGCTGTCGCCAGTTGGCCCACGATCGCCGGGGTTTCCCCAAAGGCCCGAACATTGATCACCGGGTTAGCCGGATTATTATTCACATCCACGATCGGGGCCAGGACCCAGTTCAGGCCGATCGCCAGAGCCTCCTGGGCGGTGACGGCTCCCATCTGCTGGGCGAGGGCGATCGCCCTCGGCAAATCCTGCTGGGCGATCGCGGCTAGGGCCATCGGCGGGGGAAACCAGGTCGCCCCAGCAAAGCGTTGCCCCACCCCCTCCTCAATATCCGCCGCTAACAGGAGGGGTAACGTGGCCCAGCCTTGCAACTGTTGGGTTCGGATCCACAGTTCCGCCGCACTGCCCCCCAGCAGGATAACCCCCCCCACCCCCAGATCACTCAGCCACGATCGCAGCGTTGCCACTGGCGGTTCCCAGACTGGATAGCGGATCTGATGATCAAACAAGTGACCAGACGCCCGCACGACGACCATTTGGGCCACCTGGGCAGCCAAGGGGAGCGAGGCAGGATCGGGAAGGATTGGCGCGATCGGAGAATCGTGTGGCATCTTCGCAGGATGGTAGCGATCGGGATCAGCCTTCTGCATCAGGAACGTCGATCGTCTCCTCCTCAGTCGGCAAGGCCGTTCCCGATTGGGACAACTGGTTGATCAACGACAGGACACGGGTGCCTCGTTCGATCGAGCGATCTTCCAAAAACACCACCTCCGGCGTGCGCCGCAACCGAATGCGATGCCCCAATTCACTGCGGACATGGCCGGTTGCTGCCTGGAGGCCCTGCATCGTCGTGGCCCGTGCCTCATCGGTCCCATAAATACTCACAAAGACCTTGGCATGTTGGAGATCGCCCGACACATCCACATCAGTAACACTGACCATGCCCATGCCCACCCGTTCATCCTTAATGTCATTGAGCAGCATTTGGCTGATCTCACGCTTGATCAACGAAGCGACCCGTGAGACACGGCGACTGGTAGCCATAATGACTCCTCCCCTTACAGTGAATGAAATGAACGATCGGTCCTTACTGGCCAATAACAAGGCTGACAGTTGACCACTGAACAATTGCTCCCTGACCTCGCACTGAGATCGTCCGGCAACGTGCCTAACGGTCAAACTGCCTGACGGCCCGTGTGGCCCACCCGCCGGCTGCCCAGCGTAGCACACCGCTGCCCTAGACAGCGCCCACCCCCAACATCGCTCGCAGGGTGAGGCCAATAAAAACCATCCCCGATACTAACAGACCGATCAGGGCGATCGCGGTCACGGGGCGTTGCATTAGCGGTGCGAGCCAGCCAAATAGGGCAAAGAAGATCCCCAAACAAATCGTAATGAAGTAGCGGAGAAAGCGGGTCGCGTTGTTAAGAAAGTCCTGCATAGCTCGATTTCCTGCGTCTGGCTCTATCTTAACGGTTACTGCGCCGTGAGACAGACCTAGAGGCTGCTATGGCCAAGGTAAACTTCAAACTTCAAAACTGATCCATCCCGGTTCCGTCCCAGTGGTAGGCTGGAAGGATAGTGTGGATACCCCCAAACACGACGTTACGCCTAGTACTCTGTCAAGCTTAATTTAGGTCAGTTGGGTCAAATAAGTCGGTTGGGTCAAACGCAGTGCGACCTAATAAAGCCGTGTTGGGTGTCGCCTCGGCGAAACCCCCTACCCATCATTGTTAAGCCGGACAGTCTACTAGGGCAGGGATGAGTCTGTATCTATAGTGTCAGTTGCAGGAGTCAAGGATCAACTTCAGTTTGGCTGAAATCGAGAATCAGGCGCAACGCTTGTGAGGTCGGCATCTTGTCTGCCATCGAGGCAGTCGAGACAGCTAGGCCACCCCTCGCGATCGATGGATCTCGACTGATGGTGATTCTACTGCGGCTGATTGTGATCGACTAAGTTTGTTGCTGAAGGTTTGTTGCTGAAGTTTGTTGCTGAGGGCGATCGTCCTATGCCTGCGTCAGGTCCCTACCGCAGTCGTTTGTTCAATGTCCTGCACCGTCAGACACGCCAGTGGGCAGAGCAGTCTACCCAGGTTTGGCGGCACCTTAAGGTCGCTACCCTGTGGAGTGTGCAATTACTGCTCTATCCCGTCTATTGGGCGTTTCAAACCGGACGGATCGTGGGGAAACAACTCCAGCAAGCAGAACGACAGGTGGCCCATTTCCGGCTACAACTGGCGGCCCGTCGGCAGCCACACCCGCCTCTGACAGTGGATACGCCGATTTACAACCTTTTACACACGATTCAGGCCCTCCTCCCCACCGCCACTGTTGCCACGGCTGAACCGCCCTCGCCCTCGGTTTTACCCCCTGGCTCACCCCCAGTGACCTTAGAGCCGATACCGTTCGATGCGACTCTCCTGGAAGGCTGCGGCGCGATCGCAGGGGCTCCGCCCGCAACGGTTGACTCCCGCGCTGCTGACCTGGCACCGACGATGACAGCAGGAAGCGCTACTCCCCTGGCGAAGACATCCACAAGGGATACCTTACCCCTGCCCCAAGGTAACCAAGCGTCACCCAGTGTTATCCGAGCGATCGCCAGTTGGGTAGACACCCGGACCCTGGTCCTGGTCACGACCCAAAATCAGGTCCTGGATATCCTGACTCCCCAACAGCAGCAGTGGCTCTACCAACGGCTGGCCGATGAAGTTGCCAGCTACCGTCGCTATCAACAGATTGCCCAGACGCCCCAATGGCAATTCCAAGTTCGTCTCTTTCCGCCTAAGCTTCGTCAAACCCAGTTGCCCCCTGTGCGCTATTTCCGGGCACTCATGGGCTGGATGCAGCAGGGACCTGTGGCAAAACTCACGAACTTATTTGATGAGGCAACCCTCTTGACCGGCGATCGCTGGGATCTGGCCAATCTCTTAACCCTGCCCGCTCTGCCCACCCTGGCTGATATCGACGCTGCCGGTCAGCCAAGGATTGCCCCAGCCCTCCCGCCACCGTCCTCCTGGCTGGGTACCCTGCCCCAATCCGCTTCAACCCTGATCCAGAAACTCCTGCACCAGGCTGCCACCCACCCACCCGGTTCCGTCGCCGCGATTCACGAAGCACTCCCGGCGGGAATCGCCGTAGACCTGCAATGGGAGGGGCCCGCCGACCTGTGGGCAGGGGCCTTCCCGCCCCAACTGGGGCAAGGGCTACTCGGAAATCCCCCGCCCGTCCAAGGAATTCCCTGCCCGTTTCCGCCTACTTCACCAGAATGTTTGCCTGCGGCTCTACCCGCCAGTGCGGTGCCCTCGATACAGCCGGTACGATCGACTTCGCTTCTCCGATCTGTGCTCAGAGCCTTGAACCCGGAGACGGTATCTTCAGCGGTTGTCAATGTCAATTCAGTTGACGCTGCTGAGAATACCGGGAGGCCACCAGCCCCCGTTAGTCAGTGGCAGGCGATCGTGCGTCTGGTTTGGGCCAATTCTGCCGCAGTCCCCACACCGGTGCAGGCAGATCAATCCCCGGTCATGCCTGCGAGGGGGATGCCTAACTGGCCGCCGCGTCGTGTCTCTTCTGGCGAAGTGTCCCCTGTGGCCACTGCCGCTGTCTCCCCACTGATGCCACCACCAGTCGGCCCTCTTCCGACGGCGACCGCCGGTGTGACCCCGGTTCATGGGCCACTACCCGCCACCACCCCAACGACAATGGGTGAGGCACGCTCAACGGAACTGACCCCTGCGGCTACCGCTGCGTCCGCCGCCCCGGCAACGACCCTGCTTGAGGTGGAAGCGCAGATCATGGGCTATGTCAAACATCCCTTAGAGCACATCCTGGAATGGTTAGACCAGATCATGCTCTGGATAGAGACGATCGTGGGTCGGATTTGGCGTTGGCTTCAGGCCCGCCTCCCCCAACTGTAGGAAGGGTGAGCCGGTCAATCGCCTGATCCCGATCGCGGTGATCGGAATGCAGTGAGGGGTGCCGTGGTTCGGTATGATGGGAAAGTTATCTTAACGAAAGTTTTTGATCCCTATTTGCCCTTCGGAGAGATTGGTATGGAAGCCCTCAAAATCACGGTTTATATCGTCGTTACCTTTTTTGTCGCCCTGTTTGTCTTCGGGCTGCTCTCCGGCGACCCTGCCCGCGCCCCGCGCCGTCGCGACCTGGATCAGTGATCGCCAGTGATACCTGATCTCTAGCAGCCCTTCAGAGGGACAAATATCCGTAAAATCGGCATTTTGGAATTGGCATCCTGTCGGTTCCGTAGCGAGTGGGATAGGTCGTTAGCCTGTCCCCTTTGCTTATTTTGCTAGGCATTCTCCCGAAACAGGGGCGATAATAGCCATAAGCACTTGAACTTGTCCTAATCGTGTGGATGTGAGGAAGAGAAATGGGTCAGGCGAGTGTCCTTTGGGGATTCTGTCGGCTAATATGGCAGCGTAATGATGTACCCTGCCTTACCACCTGAGCCGATCCCCGTTATTGTGCTCCCCAGTCACCAGGAGGTTGCCCTTGAACCACCTGGAACGGTTGTCTTGTCCCATCGTCACCAACCGACGCAGGCTTTTCCGGCTCAAACGCTATCGCTCAGTCTTCTGGAACAGCGGACGACTAGGGCGATCGCATCGGTCATGGTCTCGCAGGTACAGCCCCCCCACATTCGCCGATCAAATGGTTCCCAAATTCCCCCGCCGACGCTACCCGGCAGTGTTCCCTTCACGCAGCGTCCCCAAAGGGGAATCGGTGATCAGTCGCCGTTACCGCTGTTTTATCCCGCCTGGGCACAGCCCCATCCGCCCAATGGTGCAGCAGGCGTCTTCGCAGGCCAGGGGGACGCTCCGATCGCGGTAGATGTATGGCATCCCCTGGGACAAGGGGGACCTACAGAGGTCGTGGTTCCCACTGTGATGCCTCCCTTGGCGACCCCAACCCCCCAAGGGGAAACGCCGCTAAGAGAGCCAACGCCACCCCGACTTCCCCCAATGGCCGAACTGGCCGGAACGCTTCAGGCAGATACTGCTCCCCAGGAAAATCGCGTCGTGTCTCCCCCGGTGCATGACGATCAGCCCCATCCGGCCATCCCGGTTCCTACCCCGCTCCCCGTTACTCGGTCTGCTACTTCCCCCGCAACGACGCCTCCTTCAGCCCATCCAGCCGCCGTAGAGGAGCCGCTCCAAACATCCCAGACCGATACCGTTCCGATCCTGGCTCCCCCTACCCCCGAACAGCCCCCACCCCGCCCCCCTGCCCCCCCCGTTCGATCGCCCAGCGCCCCGCTGCCCCCGCGATCGGAGCCAGAGACGGGGTCAGCACCGCTCGACCAACCGGGTGGAGCGATCGAACCACCGACGGTTATCGAGGTTCCCCCGCCGGTGAGGGATGCGCCCATCCAGCCAGACGCAACGAAACCGGCGATCGTGCAGCCTCCCCAAAGGGGAAGCGTGGCTCCCGACGCGGCAGCAGCGGAAACAGCCCCCACGGCAGAAACCCTGGAGATCCCCTCTCCAGATGCGACTGCCGAGGATCTCCTGGCCAGTCCCAGTGATGTTGTGGAACTCACGTCGGATCAGCAGGAATACGATGAGCAACGCCAGATCGTGACGGCCACGGGGAATGTGGAGTTACGGTTTCGCCAGTCGGTGTTGACCGCCGATCGCCTCCAAGTCAATTTAGCCAATCGCTTCATCATGGCTGAGGGCAATGTGGCCCTGCGGCGGGGCGAACAGGTGTTACGGGGGGAGCGGTTTGAGTACCGCTTTGTCCAGGAGGAAGGCACTATTTTTAATGCCAATGGAGAGATCTTCCTGCCGACTGCTGGCGCTGACTTTGCCTTTGATGCCCCGGCAGCCACAGCGACTACGGGACCCCAACCCCTCCTGAGCGATCGTGCCCTGGCTACCCAACCCCTGCGGGTTCAACGGGGGCTAGGGGACTTTCAGGTGGGTGTGGGGGTCGGGCGGGATGCCCCGGATATGAAGCGACAGGGGGCGGTGCGGCGCTTACGCTTTGAGGCGGATCACGTTGATTTCAATGCCTTTGGCTGGCAGGCCCAGAATGTGCGGATTACTAACGATCCCTTCGCGCCTGCCGAGTTGGAACTGCGCACCCCCCAAGCCACTCTCACCCATATTTCTCCCCAAGCCGATGAACTGATTACCCGGCGTCCCCGGCTCGTGTTTGATCAGGGCTTTTCTGTCCCCCTGTTGCGGGAGCGCACGATCCTCAGTAAGGAACCGCGTGAACCCGGGCTGGTGAACATCGGCTATGACCAGGAAGAACGGGGGGGCATCTACATTGAACGAACCTTTAATGTGATTGCGAGGGGTCCGGTGCGTCTGCGGGTCACGCCCCAATTGTTGGTGCAGAAGGCAATTAATGAGGGACCCAATCCGATCGATCCTGCCCTCTATGGGTTAATTGCCCGGTTAGATGGCACCCTCAGCCCCCAAACCTCCGTGCGAGGGGTTGCCAACTTTGCCAGCCTGGATTTTGAAGATTTGGCTGATAAGCTCCGGGCCAGTTTGCGCGTCCAGCAGGAAATTGGTGACCATAATCTCAATCTGGAATACAGCTATCGCGATCGCCTCTTCAATGGTTCCCTCGGCTTCCAGGATGTCCAGAGCAGTCTGGGGGTTGTGCTCACCTCGCCCAATATTCCCCTGGGAGAAGATGGCCCCCGCCTCAACTACCAGGTGGGTGCCCAGGTGGTAAACGCGAAAACCGATCAGATCGACCTCCTCGATCCGGGGCAGGGAGAAGGGTTAGTCGAACTGGGGCGCTACCAAGCGACAGCGGGCCTTAGCCAGCGGTTGCCCCTCTGGCAGGGGACACCCCTCCCGCCAACGGAGACGGAAGGCTTGCGCTATAGCCCGGTCCCGATCGTTCCCTTTGTGCGACTGGTCGCGGGGATGCGGGGAATTCTCACATCCTATACCAGCGGCGATTTCCAGAATGCCCTGACCGGGAGTCTGGCCCTAGAGGGCCAGTTTGGCAAGTTTAGCCGCGACTTCTTCGACTACACCGCGTTTAATGTGCGTTATTCCCAAAGTTTACGGGATGGGGAATCCCCCTTTAAGTTCGATCGTATCGAAGATCGGCGGGTATTGGCCTTTAGCCTGAGCCAGCAGGTGTATGGTCCCCTGCGGTTTGGCTTCCAGACGGCGGTCAATCTGGACAAGGAAGACCGAATCACGACGGACTATATCCTGGAGTATAGCCGCCGCACCTATGGGGTGGTCCTGCGCTTCAACCCGGTTCTACAAATCGGCTCGATTAACCTGCGCATCAGCGACTTTAACTGGAATGGCAATCCGGAACCCTTCCCGGATATGAACGTGCGCCCGGTCAGTGATGGGGTAGTGCCCTAGGGAAAGTAACGAGAAGCGAGACGTGAGGAGCGGGTAACTCAAGATCCGCTCCTCTGTTCTTCCACTTCTTTTGAATGGGGGTGCTTCCCCAATCTAGAGTTGGAGGTTATGCTGGAATGAGAGGCCGTGCTTGTCCCCAAGGCAAGGCGAAACAATTCTCCGGTAAAGATGCTGCGCGAACACGTTGCCCTGCTAGGAGGAAATTGCGCTTTCGGTCTCCTGTGAGAAGAGGTACTCCTTGAGCAACGCTTGACCCTGCGCCTTCAAACAGGCAGTTGCTGATACCTTGTTGCTAATGTCACAAAAAACGAGAAACGAGACGCGAGGAATGCGTAACTCAATACTCACTCCTCTATTCTCACTCCTAGGTTTTCACTCCTAGCAGCAAGCATTTTCCCAGTGTACCTTTTACAGCACTCAGTACCTATGTCACAACTCATGGAAGATCTCCTGGAAGTGACCCACTCGCCCATTGCCGGTCATGCGATCGCCTTGTTGAGTAACTATAGCTTTGATTTGGGTCGGTATACACCGGAACAATTGGTGGAAAGCTGGGCCAGCACCTATCCCCTCAATTGGGTGCGCCTAGCAGTGATTGAGAGCCTGTATCAGGGGCGGTATAAGGCGGTGTCCGTCGAGCAGATTCTGGCCTTTTGGCAACGGCGAGGGCGGCCCCTGTACCACTTTGGCAATGACTTTGAGCGTATTATTTGCAGCCGGTTTTCGGGTGTGGACTTTACGGCAGAAGGCATGAGTGACGATCATCGTGATAAGCCCGTTGCCTACTCGGTGCGGCAGTCGCAACAGCAGCAGACCCAAGGGATGACCCGTTTACCAGTGGGAACGCGCAGCCTCGCTGGGGCACGTATTGAACCGTGGCATACGGCTGAACCGAGCGCGCCTCCTTTCCCGCCCGTCCGCCGGTTGCCAGTGCCCACCCTGGAACGTCAACTCAATGCCCTCAGCCAGCCAGCCCCAGCGGCAAAGCCCCTGCTCGCTGGGGTTCGCGCCGCATCTCCCCCGGAGAATCGGGCCAGCGAGGAACCAGAAGTCAATCATGCGCCCATTCACCAATTCGTCCCCACTCAATCGGTCTCGGAGCTAGATCAGAAGTTGCGGGCCGTGGTGCACAGGCAGGATGAATTTAGTCGCCTGGAAACGACGCTAGCGGCCCTGCGATCGCGGGTAAACTCCAGCACGGCGGAATAGGGGTTGACTTGAATCGGGGTTGTTGAATCGCGGTAGAAGCACCCTCAGGAAGCCGATGAAGTCGCGACGGGGGCTGCTGACGCCGGGGGCTGAACGCCACCGATACGAATTTCTGAGCAGAAGGCGGCACTGCTAAAACCATTGGCTTGCTTCAAAAGGCTAGTACGTAACCGCAGATTTGGCCCCGCAAACCATAACCGCTCTTCTAAAGACAGAGATTCGGATGCCGTCGTCAGGGTCAAGACTTCATCAGCGCCCAGGAGATAGCGACCCGTCAGGAGTCCCGTGCGGCCATTTTGCTGTAGTAGGTGCCCTTGGTTCAGATCATCTCCAGTGGCGAGCGCGACTAGGAGGGTGGTCCCGACTTGTTGCTGAGTCTCCGCCGCCATCATGCCTTTCCAGGTAATACGGGCACCGCAGAGCGCTTTGGCTGCGGCCAGATTACCGTGTTGACAGAGTTGGATGACTTCTGGCTGAGCGGCAGTCAATAGTTCAATCTGGACTTCGGCTTTGCCACTTTCCGATTCTCCTGCGGAGACACTGCGCGAACGCGGCCATGCCAGGTTATGGCTGGTGCGTTGCGATAACCACTTGCCGGAATAGGCAACAAAAAATTCGATAATATTCATGTTTTAGGTCAGCCGTCTTGATCACGATTCTCCTGCGGAGACGCTGCGCGAACGCGCTATTTCTTGAGTCTTACACTTCGTTACCCCCTTGGCAAGCCTTCCTGGCGATGACTCGTCATGGATAACCAGCCACTCTTCAAATACAGCGGAGTTTGATTTTAGAGCACAGGTTAGAAGTGAGAAGATAGCGGTGAGGAGTGAGGAACCCAATTCCCACTTCCCAAGCCTCACGTCTCGTTCTTCACTTCTACCCTAGTTACCGGTGACAATTATCGCAGTGACCGCAACGAAAGGTGTGGGCTATTTCCGTGAAGCCAAAGGCTTGGAGCAAAAACTGCCAACGACACTCACGGGTCCGGAAGTACCGAATGATTTCTGTCTGGGCAGGACCCATCCCTGACTGCTGCTGGGGTGAACGGGGATGCAAACGATAGTGAAAGGGATCTTGCCACTCCAGTTGACCCAGGCTGTGGAGGGTGGCTAGGGCGATCGCGGCGTCGGGAAATTGTTGGCTCACTGCCTGGATATGGCCTTGGGGCGGCAGTTTACGCATGAGTTGGGTGGCTTTCTGGTGTTGTGACCGCAGGCGATCGAGGAAAAACTGCTGGCGTTGCTTATCTTCTGAGTCTAGCCAGCCGGTGGGTTCACTGATTAACGCTAGGGCTGTTGCCGGTTGACCGTCCCGCCCTGCCCGTCCGACTTCTTGCACATATTCCGACAGGAGCAACGGCGGATGGAAATGGGCGACCCAGCGCACATCAGGCTTGTTAATCCCCATCCCAAAGGCTGATGTACACACCACAAAGGGGAGTTCCCCACTCAGCCAAGCCCGCTCTAGTTGCCGACGGACCTGGGGGGGGAGTCCGGCGTGGTAGGCGGCTGTGGGTAGGCCATGTTGGGTGAGGCGATCGGCCAAGGCTTCACTGTCCCGTCGGGTGCGGACATAGATCAAGCCCGATTGCTGCGGGTGGGTTTGAATAAACTTACGCAGTTGCTGGTAACGTCCCCGTGGGGTCCACGCCACCTGGGTTTTCAGCATCAGGTTGGCTCGATAGGGGTTGATGAGGAAGGAATGGGGATGATCCAGTTGCAGGACGGACTGAATCACGGCTTGGGCGTGGGGATTGGCGGTGGCGGTAAAGGCGGCGATCGGGATTTTAGTCCCCGCCGGTTTAGTCTTAAGTAAGGTGGGACGCACTGCGCCTAGACGGCGGTAGGTGGGCCGGAAGGTATCCCCCCACTGGACCAGACAATGGGCCTCATCCAGGATCACGCCATTGATCTGGATTTGGGGTTGGCTCAGGATGTTCCAGACGGGAGGACTCAGTAAGGTTTCCGGTGAAAGGTACAGCAGCCGCAATTGTTGGCGTTCCAGGGCTGCGAGCGTTCGTCGCCGATCGCTGGGGGACAACTCACTATGTAATAGAGCGGCGGGCAGGTGCCGCTGTTGCAGGTCCTGTACCTGGTTTTCCATCAAGGCCACCAGCGGAGACACCACTAACGTCAAACCAGATTGCAATAGGGCTGGGAGTTGGAAACAAATCGATTTACCCCCCCCTGTGGGCATTACGATCAGGGCATCGCGGCGATCGAGCAAACACTGCACAACTTCCCCCTGGGGTGCCCGAAAGTGTTTATAGCCCCAAATTTGCTGAAAGATAGCCAGAACCTGCTCCCAAGTCGGAGGGGTCGGGGAGAGAACATGAGCGGTGGCTGGAGATAGCATGGCGATACACCCGGTTAGCACGTAGCACGTTGTTTGAGTCAGCGTTCCCGCTCACGCCGATCGCAGCACGCCCGATCGGGCATCTTTACCAAAGCTTTAATATTGCTGCCACTGAGGGCTTCCCCTGTTTAGCCAAACTTGATACAGAGTTGACCGGTGGCAGAGAAGGAGAGAGAAAAGAGGCAAGAGAAGAAAAGAGAAGAGAGAGACGGATCTTCCACCCGCTTGTTCACGCAGCGTCTCCGCAGGAGAATCGCGGTTCCAATGCTAACGATCTGACGCGGTAGAATAGCAACAAGCGTCTTTGTTACATTGCTTAAGGTGGAAATCACTATGGCTACGATGGCACTCACCCCCGAAAATGTTGAGCAAGTGTTAGATGAACTGCGTCCCTACCTGATGTCTGATGGTGGGAACGTTGAACTAGTGGAGATTGAAGGGCCAGTGGTGAAACTGCGGTTGCAAGGGGCTTGTGGGTCTTGCCCTAGTTCGACCATGACCCTGCGTATGGGTATTGAACGGCGGCTCCGTGAGTTTATCCCGGAGATTGTGGAAGTCGAGCAGGTTATTTAACGCTGGCGATCTGAGACTGAGGCGATCCTGAAATTAGGCGATCGTAAATTTGTCAAACTTAGTTTTGGGTAGTCGCGCGGTATGTCTAAGATATTGGGCAAAAGCTGGTGAATGTGTGGGGTCTCGCTGGCTCAACACAAACGTTCAAGCCTTTCTAACAAGGGGCTTAAGCCCCTTGCCTGTACCTTGCTGGGCATGGAAGTATGGCAAAACGGTGTACTAACCCAGAATCAACCATCCGCCGCTCGGCGCTGAAGGTCGGCTAGGGAGACATATTCCAATGCCAAAGCATGGGTTGCATTCAGAAATACGGGAGGGGCAACGCCTGCTTCCAGGGCTTCCTGCCAGCGTAGTGCGCATAGGCACCAGCGATCGCCTGGTTGCAACCCCGGAAATTGGAAGGCTGGTATGGGCGTAGTCAAGTCATTACCCTGACGCTTGGTAAAGGCCAAAAACTCAGCGGTCATTTCGGCGCAGACGACGTGGGCACCGTGATCGCCGGTCCCCGTGCGACAGCAGCCATCACGGTAGAAGCCTGTCATCGGTGAGGTACTACAGGGAACAAGCTCTCCGCCCAATACGTTCTTTGCCCCGGTCAGCGGTCCTCCAGTCATCTTTAGGTTATCCTCTGTTGATCCATCTGATCCTTACGTTTATCCTCCTCTCTCAACCCATTGTAAATCCTGGTCCCTCGGAATTTCTCCGGAATCCAGCGACGCTTCAACATGGGTGTCTCATCATCATAGGCGTGTTGAAGATCGCGATCGGGCAACGTAACGGGTTCTCGTGGAGTGGGTTCGTAGGGGAATAGGCTGAGGAAATGGGATAAGCAATTGAGCCGTGCCCGCTTCTTGTCATTGGAGTTGATAATGTACCAGGGTGCCCAACTCGTAACAATTGTTAGGGATGGGGCGGTTAAGTCGGTGGGTGTCATTACAGCCTTTGTCGCCTCCGTGAGGGGCAGGCAATTGGCTTGAGCCAATTGTTCATCAGGTGCTTCTGGCCTTCAGAGACTTGGGAAACGCTGTACTTCAGTTTAATTAGCTTGATCTACTTAAGGAAGGAGACGGTCAGGAACGTTCAAACGCGAGGGAAACTCGATCGCCCCCGATCGCCCGCATGGCCTTGAGCAGCGTCGCCACTTTGGCATAGGTTAGATCGCGATCGGCCCGCAGGACCACCCATCCTTGCGGGTTCTGAGAAAAATAGGTACTCATCCGTTCAGCTAATTCTCGTGTACTAATGAGTTGATTATCCATAATGATCTGTCCGTTGGCATCTAAACCCACGACTAACGGTTCAATCTGGGTTATTGTTGGTGATGCCTGGGGATTGGCCTTACGCTCAGTTGTCGGCAGCTTGACATTGATCATTTGCTGCCCTGTGAGGGTCATGGCAATGATGATGAAAAATGTCAACACGGTCATCAACACATCCAGCATCGGTACTAGATTGACCTGGGGAAGACTGTTGTTGGGCGAGGATTTGAATCGCATTGAGGTGCCCTTCACACAGCAAATCTGATCTTAAAAAAGGCTGTCCCTTGTTTGATCCCCTCGTCACTGCCATAGCTGGTCAAGGTGATAGTTTCCAGACGATCAAAAAGGGGTTTGGCGGCAAATTCTAAGAGGCGAAAAAGGGGGAGTTTTTGCACGATCGCAGGTCGTCCCTCGTGCCAATTGAGATATACCAGTCCTTCGTTGGGGGTGCTGAGTCGGGCCATGGCAGTCGCCAGGGCGGATGGTTGATTAGCAGGAGACGCAGCGGCAGCAAGGGCAGCATTCATAGCTTCCAGGGACGTTGCCAAGATCTCGTACTCACCGACGGTGGTGTGGACGCCCAACACATCGGCTTTGATTTCTGGCTTAGCCTCGCCCTGCCAGAAGGGGCGCTGATTGGTCGTCTTGGTTGTCGTGGTCAGGCGGGTCCAGGCATAGACCTGGCGCTCGCCCAGGGGGAAGGGGCCAGTACCGAACCCCTGGTCCTGGGCGACTTTATCTAGATGGGCGATCGCGGCATCGGTTTGGGCAGAGCGATGGGCAATAAACAGCCAATCGGCACGGGGGAGTATCCCGCTGGCCGTTGGGGTGACGGTAGGCAATAGCCCGATCGCGTAGTCGCCCCGTACCCAGCTAAAGATATCCGTGGGTAAATCCACACCGCGCCGCTGCTGAAGATTTTGGACGACTTGCGTCAGGACTTGCTCGGCCTGGGGATAGCCCTGGAGATCGGTCTGAAGTTGCTGCCAGAACTGCTGAAGATCGACCCCGGCAATCACCAGGGCACTGGTGGCTGGAACATACTGAAGTGCTGCCACGGGTTCCGAGAGGGTTGCCGGGGTACTGGGCAGGGTTTGGTCGGCTGCCGGGAGCAGGGCCGTATCCAGCCGCAGCCCCTGCCGGGTGAGGCCCAAGTTCAACGCCAAACTGCCATACCGGGGACTGGCGGTTGTGGCTACCTGTCCCTTGCCCTGGCCGGCAGGGCGGGCTGCCTGCTGCCACGCCTGGAGTTGCCTAAAATTGAGATAGGCCAACCCGATGCGGGGTTGTTCTAAATGTTCAAGCGCCTGTTGATAGGCGGAAGTGCTGGCTAAATTCAGGTCGGGGGCTTGGAGATTATTGACAGCATCGCGCAAGACCTTGGGACTGTTGGCCAGCAGCACTAAGCGATCGCCCACCATCGCCGTGGCCAGCGTTCGCATAAAGTCCCGTTGGAACGGCAGGGCCATGCGGGCATCCGCCTGGGCATCCGTCGGAGCATCCGCCGTCATCGCCTCGCCATAGACCAGCGCGACCCCCTTGTAGTCCTCAAATACCAGTTCAGTGCCTGCCCCCGCTCGCCGTTGCCAGAACCCTTGCAGCCACGCCCGACTGGCGTCCGGATTGCGCGTTGTGAGCACAGCCAGATACCCCGGTTGCAAGCCCGTGCTGGGGTCGTAGTCGAGGTCGGGGGTCGTGACCGCCAGGGTGATTTCCTCGCCTAGCCAGGGTTGCAGATCCCGGGCATAGTCCCAATCCAGGCTGCTACTGGCCAGCAAGCGCTGTTGGAACTGCTGGAAAGTCGATCGTACCTGCCGCCGCTGGTTCATTGGCACCGCAACCTGGGCAGCGGTTTCCAGCTGATCGGGGTTAACCAGGAGCGATACCATGACCGGTGCCTGTTTCGCGACCAGAAACGCGGCTGCTGGTTGGGTATGCCCCCCTCCCCGGACCAGACTCAGCGGCCCAGCGGCCAGGATGGCATAGGCTCCCCCGCCACCCAAGAGGAGCAACCCGACGGCGATCGTGGCCAGCAACAGGAAAAACGAACGATGTTTCATAGCAGTAAGCGTTAATCAAAACGGTTCTTTCTGGCGGTTCTGGGCGGGTCCAGTGTCCAGACAGAACAGGTGCAGTGTCTAGACAGGTGCGATGAACTAGTGCCATTATGCAACCCAAGGTGGCAGACTCATCCTGGGGATTTGCCAAAGATTTTCAAAGATGATTTGCAAAAACACTGTGGCGCTATGACCGTTGAATCATCCTTCGCCCCGCCGGCAATACCCGTGCCGACGACTCAAACCCGTAAGGCCGATCACCTTCGCATTTGCCTGGAGGAAGATGTGCAATGTCAGGCGGTGACGACGGGTCTAGAGCGCTATCGTTTTCAACACTGTTGCCTGCCAGAGCTAAATCTCGCTGAGGTGGATCTGCGGACTGATTTTCTGGGGAAACCCCTGGGGGCACCGTTTCTCATTTCTTCGATGACGGGGGGAACAGAACAGGCCAAGCTGATCAATCAACGCCTTGCGGCGATCGCCCAGACCCATCGTCTCGCAATGGGTGTCGGTTCCCAGCGGGTTGCCGTCGAAACACCGCAGTTGGCCGATACGTTTCAAGTGCGGCCCCTGGCACCTGATATCCTGTTATTCGCCAATCTGGGGGCAGTGCAGTTGAACTATGGGTATGGCCTTGCCGAAGCCCGAGAGTTGGTTGATTGGCTGGAAGCTGATGCCCTCATCCTGCACCTGAATCCGCTGCAAGAGTGCATCCAGCCCGATGGAGATACTAACTTCCGGGGCCTGCTCGATAAAATTGCCCAGCTTTGCCAACAACTGCCTGTCCCTGTAATTGCCAAAGAAGTGGGGAATGGCATTTCTGCGCAAATGGCGCAGCAATTGCTAGCAGCAGGGGTTCAGGCGATCGATGTGGCGGGAGCGGGGGGCACCTCCTGGGCCAAGGTAGAACGGGAGCGGGCCACAACCCCCTTACAACGTCGTCTCGGCCAAACCTTTGGCGATTGGGGCATTCCCACGGCTGACTGTATTACCCAGATTCGGGCTATCCTCCCCACAGTTCCCCTGATTGCCTCTGGGGGGCTACGCAATGGGCTGGATGCGGCTAAGGCGATCGCCCTCGGTGCGGATCTGGTAGGGTTAGCCCGTCCCTTTCTCCAGGCGGCCTGTGAGTCTGAGGCAGCGCTAGTTTTCCTGGCGGAGGCCCTGATTGCAGAATTGCGGGTGACGTTATTTTGTACGGGGAATGGGACGTTAGCGGCTTTGCAACGATCGCGATCGTTGATCCTTTGCTGAATTTTAGATTTTAGAGCGTTCTCCAAGAGAATTATTTATGGATGTTTTGTCAGGGCTTCAAAGCCAGCGACGATATCGAGTAATTCTCCAGTGATGGTGTTTTGGCGTTGTTGGCGATATTGGGTATTGAGATCGAGTAGACGATCGTCAATATTTTTTTCGGCTGCCTGCATTGAGAGTAACCGTGCCGTATTTTCACTAGCTAAGGACTCAACCGTCGCCCGATAGAGGGTGACAAATAGATATTGACGGATCAATGCCGCTAATAAGGATTCCCAGGCCATGCTGAAAGTGGGTAAGGTGGGTGAATGCCAGGGACGAGTTTCTAATTCAGAAAGCCAGCCACGATCCAGGGGAAAGAGTTGCAGGGTAGTCGGTTGATAAGTAGTAGCGGATATAAATTTGTTATAAAACAATAGAATTTTGCTCACATCTGGAGACGGAGTATCCACAGTTTGATCAGACGTTTGGCGAGAAATTGATGTTGTGATTTGAGAACTTTCATGAAAGCACCAGGATTCGATCAGGGAGAGCAGATTCTGTATAAAGCTTGGCATTCCTGCCAGAGAACTGGGAAGTGGAAACTGTCTGTGGAGGGGCTGGTGTGTAGTTTCAAGATTGCTAATTAAGCGTGTCCCAATGGCTGCTAGTAGACAGCGTTCCGGTAAAACTTTAGATTGATGGATCTGTGCAAAAGTATAGGTAATTATTTGCTCATTGAACTGACCACACAGGCCATGTTCAGACCCCAAAATGATAACACCTACTACACCCTGATCGTTAGTACCCTGATCTTCTGTTGCCGTAGCTAGGGGAAATAGCCCAGTTGAAATCTCTGAAAAATGGCGACAGCGCAACCATGCCTGAAGTCCAAGTTCAATGGTATGGGTATAGTCGGCCAGGGACAGACAGGCTTTTTCATACTGGCGAATGCTCACCAAGGCTAAGGCTTTCATCGTTCTGATGACAGCGTGTAAATCTTCAATACTATTGATGCGATTCCGTAAAGATTCTAGTGTTTGCATAGTCTAAGCTTGGTGGGGGCCAGTTATATTAGGGAAGGTTTAGTTCCTATTGGAGGCAGTGGCTCATAAAGTAATCGCCACCATGACGACGCTATCCAGACAGCAAGTGGATAAGCAGAAGCCAAAACACTATCACGGACTGTTTGAGACCAGATGTCCTCGTTTCTCGTCAGACTGATATCTCCCACTTTCAGTTCAAACATTCCCATTGTCTGTCGAATATTAGGTGTGTCATCGCCGCTGGTTAACCAGTCAAAGTGAAGACTTAGCGAGTTCACTCCGAATCCTCCATTAGAGGGACTTACCTGGTCTGGGGCCGCTAGGCGGTGTCAAGCCAAAATTACCTGGATTTCTCTTGTGCTCAGGATTACCGCCATACTTCACCTGAGAGGCAAGCTTAGCAAGATGATTGAAATCACAGGCTTCAACCTTTAGCATTCTCCGTCTGGGGTTAAATTCACCATTGCGTCTTTTCATAGCCCTAAGATCATCACTCAGTATCTTGTGGGTTAGGGCAGTTCAACTGCCCCTCTCCCTATTAATGACGGTGCCCTTCTATGGATTTCCCAGGTCCGCTCTAATATTCTGAATCACCGTTTGAATGACCGTTAGTAGGGCCGCCGCCGCCTCTGGTGTTAAAGGATAGCCCCGATCGATGCGATCGCAAATAGGGGGTAACTGCGCCAAAACCGCTGGCCCTAGTGACTGCTCCACCTGCTCCACCTGCTCCAGAGGCACCGTATCGAGGTATCCCCTGGTCACTGCCAATAGAATCGCCACCTGGACTGCCGCCGGGAGAGGTTGGGATTGGTTTTGTTTTAGCACTTCACGGATACGACGCCCCCGTGCGAGGGCCTGCTGGGTTTGCTCATCTAACTGGGTACCAAAGCGGGCGAAAATCTCCACTTCCTGAAACTGGGCATAGGCAAGCCGGAGGGGACCAGCCAGATCCTGGTAAGCAGGCAGTTGGGTTTTACCACCGACCCGCGAAACAGACTTACCCACATCAATGGCCGGGAAAATCCCCTTCTGAAAGAGATCAGGGGAAAGGTAGATCTGGCCATCAGTAATCGAGATTAAATTAGTTGGAATATAGGCCGATATATTCTGGGCCTGGGTTTCGATGATTGGTAACGCTGTCAGTGATCCGCCGCCCCGATCGGTGTGCAAATGGGTTGCCCGTTCTAGAAGGCGGGAATGGAGATAGAAAATATCACCTGGATAGGCTTCTCGGCCAGGCGGGCGGCGTAATAGGAGCGAGAGTTCCCGATAGGTGCGGGCATGGTGGGTTAAGTCATCATAGACAATCAAAACATCCCGTCCCTGGGCCATAAAATATTCGGCCATTGTGGTGGCTCCGTAGGGAGTGATGTACTGCAAACCGAGGGGATCTTGGCCCGCCGCAACGACGACAATGGTATAGTCCATTGCCCCTTGTTCGCGGAGGGTAGCAATGACCTGGGCGATCGCTGCCGATCGCTGCCCGATTGCACAGTAAATACACAGCACATCCTGGTCCTTCTGGTTCAGGATCGTATCAATCGCGATCGCCGTTTTCCCTGTCTGGCGATCGCCAATAATCAGTTCCCGTTGCCCCCGCCCAATGGGAATTAGGGCATCGATGACTTTGATTCCCGTTTGCAGGGGCACGGTTACCGGGGCGCGATCGAGAATGGCTGGGGCCTCCCGCTCGACTGGCAACCGTTCTGTAATCTCCAGCGGCCCCCGACCATCTAGGGGCTGGCCCATAACCGTCACCACCCGTCCCAGCAACCCCGCCCCCACCGGTACATCCATCACCCGTCCGGTCCGATACCCCTCATCCCCCGCCTGTAACCTCTGGCTGTCCCCCAGCAGGACCACCCCAACCTCCTCCGGGTCTAGGTTGAAGGCAATCCCTAGCAGGGGTTCCCGCCCAGTCCCAACGTCAGCCCTGGGGAAGCATACCAGTTCATCGGCCTGGACACCGGGTAACCCGCTCACGCGGGCAATCCCTGGCCTGACGGACTGGACCGTCCCCGTTTCCCGGCGGATCAATGTTGCTTCATGGGTAGCTAGGACTCGGTCGATCGTCCTACACGCCTCAGTGCAGAGTGTGAGTAACGGCTGGGGGCGTCGGGGCATAGTGGGTCATTTCCTCCTGGGTCAGGACATCCGCTAAACGTTGCTCCAGGGTTTGCAGATAGGTATCAAGGCTCCAGACAATCTCCTGGCCCGCCAGCTTGAGGGCAATACCACAGAGCAACTGGGGATCAGTAACAAACTCGACGTTGGGCAGGGCTGCGGACGTTGCATCTACACCGTTGCGCTGCGACTGCAAGGGCAAGTGGCTGGACAGTGCATCGATCACCTGTTGCTGTCGGGCGGGGGATAGGGCAAAGCTACTGTGTATCCGTAGGGGCTGAGCCGTCTCAGCTAGGGCCTGGGGGGCGATCTCAGTCTGTTGGGCGGGATCTAAATGGCGCAGGCGATCGCAAAAAACCTGGACGATCTGGTCTTCCAATGTCGCATTGGCTAGATCCGTGAGGGCGCGGCGGGCAATGGCCACAATCTGGTGTGTGACCTGTTGGCGCAGGCTACGCAAAAAGGCAGCCTGTTCCTGCTGGAGTTCCGCTTGCCATGCAGCCTGTTGGGCAGCGATCGTGGCCCGTACCTCAGCCAGGAGGCGTTGTTGTTCCTGGTCCGCTGCTGCCTGGGCGGCTGCTAATAACTCCGCCTGTTGTTGCTGAAGCGCCTCCTGCTGTTGTCGATAGGTTGCCGCTGCCCTCGCCGCTTCCAGTTGTAACTGTTCAGCGACTCGCCACCGCTCAGCGATCAAGGCTTGCCGTTGCTGCATGACCTTGATGATGGGTTTATAGAGCAACCACCGCAGCAAAACCACCAGAATTAAAAAGTTCAGGATTTGGGCAGCGACAGTGAACCCGTTAATAAGCACCTGTGCTTCCCCCTATTGACCTAAAAAATGATTCCAAAATGGATTAACAAAGAGTAAGATCATCGACACCACTAAACAGTAAATCGCGGTTGACTCTACCATCGCCAACCCAACAAATAGGGTACGTGTAATCGTGTTGGTCTTGTCTGGTTGCTGGGCGATCGCCCCCAGAGCACGGGCGACGGCAATTCCCTCCCCCAAGGCAGGCCCGATTGAACCAATCGCGATGGTAAGACCAGCGGTCACCATAGAAACCGCGCCAATCATGGCTAAATCACTCATCTTGATTCTCCTGTGCAGACACCTGTGTAGATATGTGATGATTCTGTTGTTGGACACTACTCGCTGACGTGATATATACCAGGGCCAGTACCGAGAAAACGTAGGCTTGGATCACCCCAAAGACTAGCCCCAAAATATGCATCGCGATCGGGACAAAAAAGGGTACGAGAGAAAGCAAAATGGCTGCCAGTAAATTGCCGCTCATAATATTGCCAAAGAGTCGCACCGCTAAAGCCAACGTTCGCGAAAACTCGCCAATAATCTGAAAAGGCAGCATGATCGGCGTGGGTTCCAGGTAACTCTTTAAGTATCGCCCCAATCCCTGCTGGCGAATGCCAAAGATGGGAACTGCTACAAATACACAGAGTGCCAGAGCCGCTGTTGTTGAGAGCGATCCCGTTGGCGCGTGATAGCCGGGAACCACGGTTAACAAATTGCAGGTGACAATAAAAAGAAACAGGGTGCCAACGAAGGATAAATAGGGTTCTGGGTCTTGCTGGCTAATCTCGCGAATCTGATTGCAAATGCCATCGACGACCATCTCTAGCCCGTTCTGCCAGGAAGGCAAATCAGGCTGAACCGATAACTGTCGTGTTACCCAGCCCGATATCCCCACCAGCAACCCCATCGTGAGCCAGGTAAATAACACTGTGGCATTGAGCACGATCGGCTCTTGCGCATAAAGCACAATGTTGTCAGGACTAACCTCCATCTCAATCCTCCAAAATCAAATCGTTCAAGGAGGCATGGGGCCGCCAGCGAGCAATCAGGAGAGTCCGTGCGAATAAAAATCCTAAAAACGCAATCATAAGCCGTTCCCAGTGTCCCCCGATGATGAAATAAAAGGACAGCAGTGCCACGCTCAGCCGTACAACCCCACTGCCAACCATGAGCAAGACGGGATAGCGAGTATGCGTCAGGTGTTGTACTGTAAACCACAAACAACTGAAATAAAACAGCCCTAAAACAAAACCCAGTGGAAATGCAAATAAATTAGGTAATTGTATAATAGTAGTAAAATTCATGGTAATGCTCCTCTGTAAAGAATAAAAATGTAAAGAATAAAAAAGAATAGAAATAAAACTTAGATCATGCTTTGCAAGCGATTCAAAACCTGTGAACCATCCTGAAGTTCATTTCGTCGTCGATTTAAAGAGAAATCTTCGGAGAAACAATACTGTTGATTGTGCAGTTTTATAAACATAGAATACGCACCATTAATCACTAGCGCAAAGGTAGGTTTTTCCGAGGTGGGATTAGCACACATATACGCTAAGACTTGGGGCAGAGCCACATCAATGCTAAAGGAGATTCGTTTTGCTTCTACCAGAACAATCCACAGGTATTCTTGCACAATCAAGCTATCAATGTGTCCTTGATAAATTTGGTCCTCATCATCAGCAATTGCAATTCGGATCGAGGCTTCTGAGCGCAAGCGAAACGGGGGATCATAAAAACCTGCCAGTTCTAGAAGCGGAGCAATCACAATAAAATTCACGGCTCCCTCAAGCAAATGCCCCAACTGTCGATGGTACCAATAGTGTTGTTTAATTAAATCAAGACGCTGCCGTTCTGCGGGTGTCAGCGGCAGCAAATCCGATGTCCATTCTGTGAAAAAGTTTGGGTTTGGACAGAAAGACAAGCCAAACTGAGCCTCTACTTCTGCAAGGCTATCAATATAATCGGTAATGGCCAGAGATTGCGCCATCTTGTCTCACCTTATCTTACCCAACTCAACTGGTGCCGTCTCATTCTAAGGGATATCATCGGTTTTGCTCCTTCTGAATCCAATACCAAGCACTCCAACACCCCAGGACTAGGCCCACAAAGAGTAACATTAGCGTCCAGGAGTAGGGACTGGGAAAGCGTTTATCGATCCAAATCCCGAGGGCAATCCCTAATAATGTCGGTATCATCACCGACCAGCCCACCATGCCAAAGAGGCCCAGCCCCGCCCAAATACTACGATCGCCTGCCTGTCTGGCCTGGAGCTTGCGTCTGGATTTTTGCCCAACCTGCTGTTCAAAGGCTGCGTCATGGCGATCGGGAGGCCGGGGTTCTAGGGGTTCAGGTGAGGTCATGGTACCCCTCCTAGGTTGATAAACTCGCGCACAAAATGGGTTTCCAGGCGGGCAAGCCGACTGCGAGCCTGTTGTTCCTGCTCATCCCGATGGCGAAACTGCTGCTGGACGGCTTGTTGCAAGGTTTCCAGATCGTTACCCTGCACCGCATTACGGACGGCAACCCAGACGGTTGTTCCCTGCTTAACCAGAATGCCCTCATCGATCGCCACAAAGATTTCCTCGCCTGTCTCGACTTCAAAAGACAACAGGCCAGGGACTAGCGCCGCTACCCAATCAATATGCTGGGGCAAGAGGCAGAATGCACCGCTTTCTCCTTCCGCCGTGACTTTGGTGACGGCCTGGTCAATCAGGACTACCATCGGTTGCATCACTTTTAAGCACATTTGGCCGGGTGGCAAGGGTGTTTCCGTCACGGTGTCACCTCCCCAAGGTCACCGATCATATAGAGGATACTTTCTGGTTGGTGAGCAAACTCATCGTTGAGAATGCGATCGCACCCGTCCAATGCGGCTTCTAGTCGCACCAATCGCCCCGGTTTATTGGTAAATTGCTCTGTGGAAAAGAAGGGCTGGGTTAAAAATCGCTCTAGACGACGGGCACGGTAAACAATCTGACGATCGCTCGCCGAGAGTTCCGCCATCCCTAGCATCGCGATCATATCTTTTAACTCCTCGTAGGTGGCTAGGGTTTGTCGCACTGCCAGGGCAATTTCATAATGACGTGTTCCCGCGATCGCGGGCATTAACATTTTTGAACTCGATCGCAGCGGATCAACGGCGGGATAAAAGCCTTCACTGGCCCGTTTGCGGGAGAGCACGATCGAGGCCGACAAATGCCCAAAGGTATGCACCGCCGCCGGATCGGTAAAGTCATCCGCCGGAACATATACCGCCTGTACCGACGTGATGGCCCCCGTGTGGGTACTGGTGATGCGTTCTTGCAAGGCCGCTAATTCCGTGGCCAGGGTTGGCTGATACCCCACCCGTGACGGTAATTCTCCCATCAAGCCCGACACCTCTTGCCCCGCTTGGATAAACCGGAAAATATTGTCGATGAGGAGCAAGACATCCTGATGGGCCTCGTCGCGAAAATACTCTGCCATCGTCAACGCCGCATGACCGACACGGAAGCGGGCACCGGGCGGTTCATTCATTTGCCCAAAAATCATGACGGTATGATCCAGGACGCCAGCGGCTTGCATTTCTCGATAGAGTTCTTCGGCTTCCCGATTGCGCTCACCAATGCCACAAAACAGACTAATGCCCTGGTGTTGACTCACCATATTGTGGATCATTTCCGTAATCAGCACGGTTTTACCAACCCCGGCCCCACCAAATAAACCCGCCTTGCCCCCGCGTTCGATCGGAGCCAGGACATCAATCACTTTAATCCCCGTTTCCAGGATTTCAGATTGCGTCGATTGTTGAATCAAAGGCACTGCTGGTTGATGGATCGATCGCCATGCCACCTCGGTTAATGGTTCCCGCTTGTCGATAGGCATTCCAAAAACGTTGAACATCCGTCCCAGCAGCGATCGGCCCACCGGCACTTCTAAGGAATGTCCTTGATCAATCACAGGCGCTCCCCGTGCTAAACCGGATGTGGAGGTCAGCGCAATTCCCCGCACGACTTCTGCGTTGATATGGGCCACTACTTCCATAATCACTTTGCCTTCCTCACCCGCAGTCAACTGATTGAGATAACTAGGCAGTTGGTGTGGGAAATAGGCATCGACAACACTCCCCCGCACAGAGATAACTGTCCCCACGTTATTCATTGTATTTGCTCTGGGTGGGGCGATTGAGGTGTGCATGAGGGTAAACCTCCTGTGTGATTAATTTGTGGGTCTTGGAAGCGGGATTACAGGTTAGTCAGACTTGAGGAGTTGTTGGGGAATCCACCACAGGTAAACCATCATGCCGGTTAATTCCACCAGGGGTTGCAGAACCACGATCGTCACGACCACAGACCATGACTCTGGCAGCGCTAGGGCTACCGGCAGGACTACAAAGGAATTACGGGTACCCAGGCTAAAGGCAAGGGTACGATTAGTGGTTATTTCTAGCTTAAATAGCCGCCCAACCCAGCGCGATAGATAGCCACTGATCAGCAAAAATATGACAAAAATAAAGATGACATTGGGCATCCCGGTAAGCATTTTTGCAGGGTCACCACCAGCGAATTGCCCCAATAGCACCGTCACTTGTGAGGCAGCAATGAGCAGCAGCACGATACTTAATAAGGGGACAGGTAACCAGGCTGTGCATTTCAACCAGCGATCGCCCACCGGATGAGCTTTGGCCCATTGTTCGGTGAACAGGGCTAGGCCCATTGGCAGCAAAATCAGTCCTAGAAATGCCGGGAGAAAGACCGAGGGGGTGATGATCTCGCGGTGGACTTGTCCATCCGTAAAGAGCCACAGGTAAAGCGGTAGCAGGATACTCTGGAGCAGTAACAGGATCGGGGTGGCGGCGATCGCCAACTTTAAATTTCCCTTCCCCAGGTAGGTAAAAGTTAAAAACCAATCGGTACAGGGTACCAGCAGCACTAAAAATACCCCAAATTGGAGCTTGGGATCATTGAGGAGGAGATGGACTAACAACCAAACAATTCCAGGCAGGATAACAAAATTGGCAAGGATCAACGCCATCATGAACCGTCGATGGCGAAGCGCCTGCCAAAATTGCAGGAAGGGCACCTGACAAAAGGTGGTGTACAGTAATAGCCCCAGGGCGATCGCAATCCCGGATTCTAAGCCTTTAGCGGTCTGGGGATCATGCCAACCCCAAGCCGATCCCAGGGCTAAGGCCAGGAAGTAAAACCAGATTTGGTTGCGTTCCAGCGTGAGTTTAGTCATGATGTCCCATGATGGTGCTACTCCGAACCAGCTAAAGCTAGCACTCAAAAACCTAGCGGCATTGACATTGAGATCTACGAGAAAAATGCTCCATAGAGCATCCCCGAAATAGTCGCCATCACCACCACCAGTGACACAAACACCACAGTCTTCTTGGTCCCCATAATGCTGCGAATGACCAGCATATTCGGCAATGACAGCGCCGGTCCCGCTAGCAACAGGGCTAAGGCAGGTCCCTGCCCCATCCCACTGCCGATCAAGCCTTGCAGAATGGGCACTTCCGTCAGGGTCGCAAAGTACATAAATGCGCCCGCGAACGCGGCGACAAAGTTTGAGAGCAAGGAGTTGCCCCCGACTGCCCGTGTAACCCACGCCGACGGGATCAGCGCTTCCTGTCCCGGACGACCGAGCAAAGCCCCCGCGACGATCACGCCCAACAGCAATAGGGGCAGAATTTGCTTGGCAAAGTCCCAGGAGGACGCGAACCATTCCCCGGCTTCATCCTTATTGGTACTGGTCAACCAGGATAACCCAATGACACCCGCGCCAAAGGCCACCATCGGCTGTTCGGGAAATCGAAGGGCGAGGACAGCCGTGACGGTAGCGACCAGGACGACTTTGCCGGTATTTAACCCCAGCCATGCGATGAGAATGGCCGCTAGGGCGATCGCCAACCCCCCTGTGATCCACCATTTTGCGGCATAAATCGCTGCCCAAGTGCCACCCATTTCAGCGGGTTTTGCCCAGTTCGCAAACACCAGAATTCCCACCATCACAGCCAAAAAGAGGGCATTTTGCCATAGGGGACGAGTGACTTCTGGTTCTGGAAAACCAGCTTGAGCTTCGATTTTTTCCAGTTCTTCTTTCCGAAAAATAAATGCCATTAACAACCCAATAATGATACTAAAGGCGATCGCGCCTATGGCTCTGGCAATCCCCAATTGCAAGCCGAGAACACGGGCTGTCATGATAATGGCCAGTACGTTAATTGCGGGGCCAGAATAGAGGAATGCTGTCGCAGGGCCTAACCCTGCGCCCATGCGATATATGCCAGCAAATAGTGGGAGAACCGTGCAAGAGCAGACAGCTAGAATGGTTCCTGAAACAGAGGCTACGCCATACGCTAGAACTTTATTGGCCCTGGCTCCCAGATATTTCATCACCGCATCTTGGGAAATGAACACGGCGATCGCACCGGCAATAAAGAAAGCCGGAATTAGACACAGCAGAACGTGTTCCTGAGCGTACCACCGCACCAGATACAGCGATTCAAAAAAAGCGTTTCTTAGCCGTTCTGAATTTTGGATTAACTCGACGGGGAGATAAAAACATAGCAGGAAACCGATGACAATCCACAGTAGAGGTTTCCACTCCGATTTCCAAAAATGCATAAATCACGCTCCTTAGCAGGATGCACCACAGAGACACAAAGACCACAGTGTGCTTTCTTTGTGTCTCTGTGGTTAGTTCACAAGACGGTAGAATCCTTGATCCTAAGCAGGGAGTAGCGGTTCAATCTCCTGGGGATCGAGCACCTTGCCCTGGCTCAGCACTTTGCCATCGACCACCAGTGCAGGCGTTTTCATGACACCGCGTTTGACAATCTCCATCGTGTCGGTAATATGGGCGACTTCGGCTTCCAGGTGGCGATTCGCGATCGCGGTCCTAGTATTCGCCTCCAACTGCTGACATTTCTTACACCCCGTTCCTAGAATTTCAATCTGATGTACAGCCATGTGTCTCTTCCTCCTTATCGATTAAGATTAATAGAAGCTACCGGGAATCCATGAGGATTATGGGTTGGCCAGGGCTGCTAGTGTATGCGGTTGAAACACCACACATTGTGCGCCCGTCTGATCTTTCTCGAAACCTTGCTGACACTGTTCGAGCAGGGGAATTAACTTTTCCCGGAGGGTTTGTAGTTTGACGATCGTATCGTCAATATGCTGCACTTTCTTGAGCAGGCGATCGTAGACCTCCCGGCAGGAAAGTTGCTGCCCCGCTTGCAACATCAGCAGTTCTTTAATGTCATCCAGACTCAGCCCCAAAGCCTTGGTATGGGCAATAAAGGCCAACCGCTCCAGATCGGCCTGACTATATAGTCGATAACCAGCAGAAGTGCGCTGGGGGCTAGGGATCAACCCAATCCGTTCATAGAAATACAGCGTTTGCGGATTAAGGCCCAGCCGCCGTGAAACTTCCCCCACCTGGAACATCCCTCTGGCTCCCTGATACGCTCATGTTCTCAACCTACACCTTATACTCAGGTATAAGGTCAAGGGGTGAAGACAGAGGCCAGAGGACGACTCAGCAGTCTTCACCAGAAAAAGCTGGGGAGGCTCTCGCCTCTCTCCTGCCGCCTCTCGGCGCAAGGGTGTTACTCAAGGTGGCTGCTGAAGATTGGCCTGGGCGTTCCGCCGCCACATGGCCGGTTTAATTCGCCGCAGGGCCGAGGCCGGTAACCGCCGCTCCCATTCCACTTCCGAGAGGGTGGCCAGTTCAGCTAGGGAAGGGGCGATATGCCACGGGTAGGGTTGAAAATCGGCTACATCCGTCTCCTGGGCAAAGCGTTGATTCCAGGGACACACATCCTGGCAAATATCACAGCCTGCTACCCAGCCCCCCAGATTGGCCGCGATCGCAGCTGGTAGGGTTTCCGCCCGATTTTCAATTGTGTGGTAGGCAATACAGCGATTGGCATCGACGACGAAGGGAGCCGCGATCGCCCCGGTGGGACAGGCATCCAGACAACGGGTGCAGGTACCGCAGTGTTGGGGATGGGGGCGATCGGGGGCCAGAGGCAGATTGGTCACGACCTCCCCTAGGAAGACCCAGGAACCGTACTCGCGAGTAATCAAATTACTATTTTTGGCAATCCACCCCAACCCAGCCTGCTGCGCCCATACCTTATCCTGGATAGGGCCAGTATCCGCATAGTAAATCGCCCGGATATCCGGAGATTGGGCTATTAACCAGGTGGCCAATGCCTTGAGACGGCGGTGCATAAGGCGGTGATAGTCTCGCCCCCAGCCGTAGCGCGAGATCTTGGCATGGGTGGGATCGTCAGAATGGGGGATGCGAGTGTAATAGTTCAGGGCGACACAGATGACCGCCTGCACGTCAGGTAAAAGCTGCCGGATATCCTGACGCCGGGGATTGGCCATCCAGGTCATATTCGCGTGATAGCCCTGCTGAAGCCACTGTTGCAGGGTTGATCGTCCCAGTTCCGGCTCGATCGCGGCAATGCCCACTTTATGAAATCCGATCGCGCGGGCCTGGTATTTCACCTGATCGGCGGTGGGAAAAGAGGGCATGACTATCCCACGGTTTGTTTGCCATCAACGGACGCCGACATTTCCGGTACCGTGGTCATCAACTTTAGGCAATTGCGACCATCAATTTGTAAGCAATACTCGACCCGATCCATTAAGCGGGTCATAATCAGCCAGCCATACCCCCCCTCTTGACATTCCTCTGGTTGGGGCGGCTGATAGGTTCCCAAATCGTACCCTTTGCCATAGTCCCAAACCTCCAGATCAATTTCGCGATCGCGCACCTCTAGGCGAAAGAGGATCGGCAGTTGGGGTTGATCCTTGTGGGCGTGGCGCACCACATTGGCGTAGGCTTCTACCAGGGCTAAGCGTAAGCGACTGGATTGGTGGGGCCACTCCACGTTGTCCCCAAATTCCATCGTTAAACAGCCCAACAACCAATGCTCGACGATTTCTAAAAACTTCAGATCACTGGGGACGTGCAGTTCACTTTTCATGACCTACAACACCTCCAGCGCCAGTAGGGTTTGGTCGTCTTCCTGCATCACGTTATACGCTTGCATTTGGGCCAACAATCGTTTGAGATCCAGGGGAACCGGTTGCCGCAGCAGCAATTGCCATAATCCCGACTGCTGTAACATATAGCCGGTCTTTGTTTCCGGCGTTTCCCCAGGGGGGAGCACTTGCGCCTCGGTGATGCCGTCACTCGCTAATAGAAACACATCCCCAGCGGTGAGCGATCGCGTGCCTGCCGCTGCCCGCCAGACCGGCAAAATGCCTAGGGGCACACCCCGTTCCTTCAGGAATTCAGGTTCCGGGGCTGGTGAGGTTGCCCCATTCTTGCGATAGGACAGTACTTGGTGATTGGACCACAGCATGGGATAAATATGACCCGCGTTGGCATAAACCAAGCAGTGATTAGCAGGGGTATAGCGAGCTAGAACCATTGTAATAAAACAATTATTACTCACCAGATCATCAAGCAAAAAGCTATTCAGGTTTTGCATGACTGTGGCGGGGTCGGTGGCGGTCTCTTGGGATAACTCTCGCCGCAGGATGGAAATCGCACTGGCCATAAACAGGGCAGCGGGAACTCCCTTCCCTGAAACATCCCCCACCGCTAACCAGATATCCCCCTGGGGATGGACAAATACCTCGAAGAAATCCCCCCCCACCTCACGGGCCGGTTGGCAACAGGCTTGGAGGTTTAAACCCTCAAAATCGGGCCAGCTTTGTCGCAGGAGATTACTTTGAATCTGACGGGCAACGGCCAGTTCATGCCGCATCTGTTCTGCCTGTTCCTGGGTTCGCTGATAGAGCTTGGCCTGGGAAATGGCCAGCGCCGCCTGCACGGCAATGCTCTGGATTAACTGGAGATCTTCGTCCGGCCAACTGGCGATCGTCTGGGGTTGACAAAGGGCGAGAACGGCTAAACAGGTTTGCTGCGAGATGAGGGGAATTACTAAGTGGCTGCGGGTGGGGCTATTCTGGGCCAGCTGGAGCTTGCGCTCCGCGATCGCCGCCTCCAGTAAGGGTTTAAGGCTAATGTGATCTGTAAGGGGAGAGGGTAACAGTTGGGGACCCTCCTGAGTGCCGGTAGCCGTTAAGAGGGCAGGGGCTTGATAAATAAAGGGATTGGCAACAATGCGATCGTTTTCCACCGACCAAAGATAGCCTGCTTCGACTTCAAACACCTGACCGATCGTATTGACGATCGTTTGCAGCATATTTTGATAGTTCAAAGATTCCCGAATGGCGCTGGTAATCGCATTCAACAGGGACTCGTGGCGCAGGGCACGGCGTAACTCGGCAGTCCGTTGTTTAATGGCCCGATAGGTGTCGGCGGCCTGGCGAACGACGGCCCTCAGTTCGCTGGTATCCCAGGGTTTGGTGATGTATTTGAACACCTTACCGGAGTTAATGGCTTCAACCAAGTCTTCAACATCGGTATACCCCGTGAGGACGATGCGAATGGTATCGGGGTAGCAATCGACGGTCCGGCTGAGGAACTCGGTTCCATTCATCCCTGGCATCCGCTGGTCAGAAATGATCACGGCCATTTCGCCCTGCTGCTCCAGTAGTTCCAACGCCGTATAGGCCGAGTCGGCCCGGAAGACTTCAAACTCCCGCCGGAAGGTCCGATACAGCAACGCTAAGTTATCCGGCTCGTCATCCACCACCATGAGCGGCAACTTAGCACCCGTGGTCATCTTTGGCTTAGTCCCTGAATCCATGCAAGCTACTGGCTGCCCCGGTATATAATCAACACTGGCTGACGCTGGGACGATTGGCGTCGTGATCCCGCCAGAGATCGTTGCCCTTCGCCGATCCCCTTAGTAAAGAGAGTGCTCTGATCAGGTTCTGATGATCAAGCTCTGAGCCTTATTTTGTCATACTATCCGACTTCCATCGTTGTCTCCAGTGGCCGATCGCGCATCCCCGTGGCGATCGCGCCCCTGCGACTTCCCTGACTTCAGGATGCCCGCCGTGGCGGGAAATGTAACACACGGCGGCCAGACACCCAGGGTTGCTGATCGTCGCTGAACCTCGTGGTTTGAGGGATTCGCTATATTGATCTGGATACCATGCGCGGCCAGCCCCTCCTCCCTGGCTGAGATTGTAGTGCGATGCCCAAGCTGGATACATCACGTCTCCCGACAAGAATCGCCAACGGGATGTGCGACAATGCAGAACCGATCCCGTCCCTCGTCGGTCCTCTGGGGGATATCTGAGGCCATTGGATAAAACCCTCGCAGGGATGGCAACTCGCCTGAATCGACGACTGAATCTCTCAAATCTACGGAAGGCAAACCGCTGTATGTTACCCCCCCTCGCTGCTGGCACCACTCTCCAGAACCGCTATCGCCTGCTGGGACTGTTGGGCCAGGGCGGGTTTGGCCGGACTTACCTGGCTGAGGATCTGGGCCGCTTTAACGAGCGCTGTGTCTTAAAAGAATATATCCCCATTCAAGCCGGTCCCCTGGTGTTGCAAAAATCCCAGGAACTCTTTCAGCGGGAAGCCCAAATTCTCTACCAGATTCAGCACCCGCAAATTCCGCAGTTCCGGGCCACCTTTGACCACGATCAACGTCTGTTCCTGGTCCAGGACTACGCGGCGGGCAAAACCTACCGCACCTTGCTCAACGATCGCCTCCACACCCAGCCTACCCCCCCTGCCCAGGGCTACTTTACAGATGCGGACATTGTTCAGTTATTCCATCATCTGCTGCCCGTGCTGAGCTACCTGCACCAACAGGGCATCATCCACCGCGATATTTCCCCCGATAACATTATCTTGCGGGAGCCAGACCGTCTGCCCGTGCTGATCGACTTTGGTGCGGTCAAAGAGGTGGCGACACGCTTCCAAGCGGGGGCGGCCAATACCCCGCCAACCACGGTGGGGAAACCGGGGTATGCGCCTAGTGAACAAATGCAAACGGGCCAAGCCTATCCCAGTAGTGATCTCTATGCCCTGGCGGTGACGGCGATCGTCCTCATGACGGGACGGGAACCGGGGGAATTGTTTGATGCGGTGAATCTGGTCTGGCATTGGACCCAATGGGTACCGGCGGTCCATCCGGGGTTAGTAGCAATCTTGAATCGGATGTTGAGTCAACGACCGGGCGATCGCTATCCCAGTGCTGCCGCCGTGCTTCAGGATCTGCAAACCCTCAGCCCCAATGCGCCGCCGGCTCCTTTGCCCGCTGCGCCCCCCCCGCCCCCTCCCTCCCAGGTGCAGACCGTAGCGGTAGCTCGTCCCCAAGGCAAACCCGTGATTAATTCGGCGACGGCCTATGGGAGCACCTCCTCTGAGCCGGGTAACGACACCTCATTTTGGGATGACCCCTGGGCGGTGGGATTGTTGGGGCTGGTGTTGGTGGTCCTAACGGGGATTGGCTCGTGGGCCGTGGTGACCTATGTGATGGAGCGACAGCAAGTGTCAGTTTTCCCTAGCCCTACGCCTAGCCCCACGGTCACTGCTGCCCCGGAACCCAGCCCCCCGCCGGTAACTCCCAGCCCGTCGCCCCAACCCAGTGAGTTCAGCCAGCGGATTACCCTGAAGCCAGGGGAGGCGTTTTCCCGTGAGGGCCAACTCCAGGCTGGCCAAACCCTCACCCTCCAGTTCCCAGCGACGCAGGGCCAACAATTGCGAGCCATCTTGAATAGTGAAGGGATTTTAATGACGGTCTTGAGACCGGATCAACAGCCGATCGACGATCGCGCGGCACGGGTGACGGCTTGGGAGGGGGAATTAACCTATACCGGGGACTATGCGATCCAGTTACGCCCGATCGTGGGCCTTGCCAGCGGTGACTATCGCCTGGAACTCCTGCTGACGGGGGAAAGTACGACGGAACCCAGCCCCAGCCCCAGCCCCAGCGAGTCCCCCACGCCCGAACCCACGCCCGAACCCACGTTTAATACCCAAGCGTTGGACATTCAACCGGATGCGCCAGAGATGAACGTCAGCGGTCAAACCAGCCCCCAACAGGTGAAGCGGTTTACCGTGAAGGTTGATGCAGGGCAAATTCTCTCGGCGGTCGTTTTATCTGGGCAGGCGGCGACGATGGATATTCGCTACCCGGATGGTCAATTGGTGGAAGATGCAGCCAAGGTCTTAAGTTGGCAGGGAGCCGTTCCCCAGGCGGGGACGTATCAAATTGATGTGGTTGCGCCGGAGCCAACCGACTTTACGATCGCCGTGGGGGTACGCAATCCGGGCTAAGTTTCACTGATCGGTTTGCCAAGGCACTGTGCCGTCTCCCTAAACGCTGTTGACTCGCTCGCTTCATTCTGCTCAAAGGTAACGCCAATGATCTCCCCCCACCTGATGGCTACCCTGGCTAAACTTTCCCCCAACCGCTAGCGTGAAATTCTCTACGGTGCTAGACACTACCTGGCGGATTTAGAACGCGATCGCGCAACCCGCCGCCAACTCCGGGCAAAGGCTACCCATAGCGCCCTATGATCATTGTTGTCGATACCTCACCGATCAATTGATCGTGAGCGAACGTCGGGCGTTGCGAGCGTGGCACTTTGAACAAAACGTTGTTAATTGCGGGTACGGATGCAGGCGTAGGGAAGACACTCCTGTTGACGGCATTGGTCCACTATGGGCAAACCTATTACGCCGATCGCCGGATCGAAACGGTGTCACTCTGGTCGGGAACAGACCCCGATCGCCTGCAAGCATTGGAGACCGCCAGAGAAGTTGTACCAGCCGTGCCCATGGGGCTAGAGTGCGATCGCCTGTGGGCACAGGTGAGCCAGCTAGGCGAAGTCTGTGACTGGGTATTACTGGATGGGGTGGGCAGCTTGGGGACGCCCTTAACCCGTGAAACAACCCTAGCGGATTTCGCATGGGACTGGCGATTGCCCACCCTATTGGTTGTACCCGTGGCCCCAGGGGCGATCGCGCAAGCCGTGGCGCAGGCGGCCCTCGCTCGCCAGTGTCGGGTCCATTTACGCGGCATGATTCTCAATTGTCTGTCACCGGAGGCAGCGGCCCAGATAGACACCTGGCTACCCATCAACCTCCTGCAATCCCTCACGAATGTGCGCGTGTTGGGAACCTTCCCCTATCTGCCCGTGCCAATGGATACCGACAAGCAGCTTCAGGCCGTTTCTGGATTGGATCTCGATCGCTTGTTTCCCTGGTGATCGCTTCAGAAGGGGACCTCAGCGATCGCATCTAGATCCAGCACGATAGGATTAACTGTGCGCTCCCGTTGGCAGCGAGTCACAAAATTGCAATCGTGACACCGGTTTTGGCTTGCAGCCACCTGGGGAAACGCTTCCCCGGCCTGATAGCGATCGAGCCAATGGGAAAGACGGTCCAGAAGATACCTCAGGGCCTCGGTGGTGGCGTGATGTTGGGCGGCACTATAGGCGATCGTCACCGAGGTAGGCGTGGGGCGTGAGGCATCAGCAAGTAGCCCACCCCTCGCCTCAATGCTTATCGCCTTTTCCTGACCACTCACTTCTCTCTCCTCTCGACTCACTTCTCTCTCCCCCTGCGTAAACCAATAGGTCATCGACAATTGCTCAGGAGCATAGGTACTGGTTTCTGCCAAGACCCAAAGGTAGAGGCGGGTTTGCCAGTCTTGCTGGAGGTGGTATTGGCTCAGCGGGTGGCGGTAGGTTTTCCAGTCGAGGATATGGGCCTGATTGGTATCCGCAATCAGGAGGTCATAGACAACGATCAGGGAATGCCCCTGGACCTCGATCGTGCGTTCATGTTCACTTTCTCGCAGTCCTGGTTCCGGCACGATCGGCGTGGCAATATCCGGTACCGTGGTTGTAAAGGTGTGAAATTCCTGGGCTAGTTGCGGGTCCGTTGCCACCAGCGGCGCGATCGGCAGATCCAGTTCCCGTTGTTGCAGCAGCCGGTGGAAGCGACTCCCCCAGGTCATCCGTTCCACTTGATCCGCCGCGATCGGAGCCGCCAGTTGCTCCAAATACACATACTGGAATTTCCGGGGGCAGGTTTCCAAAAGCTTGAGGTGTCCTTGGGAGAGACGCATGGAGAACTTAGCATCTTAAGGGCACAGGGGATAGCCACTCTCATCCCCCTCATCCCTAGTGTATCCTTTGTGCGCTGAGTGTCTTAGGGGTAATGCCTTAGACGCCATGCCCGAAGTGAGATGCTGGATTTCCGCACGGGTGTGTTAGGGGCGCTAAGTTACGTCTAAACTTGTTGGGAGTGCACATAAGCCGTGCCGTCGCTGCCAACTGAGGACAAATCGTATGCGTTTAATTATGTACGCCAAACCAGATTGCCATATCTGCGCGGGGCTGAAAGAAAAACTGGCCCAGATTACCACCCTCGACTTTGAGCTAGAGGTGCGGGACATCACCACCCGGCAAGATTGGTTGGAAACCTACGGGATGTCAGTACCGGTGTTGTATCTCATCCCAGATGAAAATATTGGCGAAGCTTCGGCCATCTCGATTCCACGCCCCTCTCCCCGCGCCAGTGTTGATCAGTTGACACAAATGTTACAGAAAGTGTTTGCTGCCCATGCCTAATTAATCAAAAACCCTCATCAAAACGATTGATTATTAATTAAGGTGATGATTGATTAAGGAGAGGCGGGTTTAATCGAGATTGATCATTTCAGTGACCAGAGACGCCAAAAAACGCCCCTACCCAATCCTGGCAATGGTTGTGTGTTGGATATTGTGTATTTGCTCTTGTGTATTCGCTCTTGTGTGTTGGAGGTGACTGGGCATGAACTTACGCGACTTACTCACAGACCTCGTCCCGGCGGGTACCCTGCCCGATCACCCTGCCCTTGCCTTAGAGGTCAAGGGTCTGAGTACCAATTCCCTCGCCTGCCAAGCGGGGGATGTATTCATTGGGATGCCAGGGACCCGGGTGGATGGCGGTGAGTTTGCCGTCAGTGCGATCGCCGCTGGGGCTATTGCCGCGATCGTCTCCCCCCAAGCAGCGGCGACGCTCAAGACCAATAATCTATGCATCATTTCCGTGCCGGACGTGGTGACTACCTGTGCGCAACTGGCTACCCGGTTTTTCGGACACCCGACCCAGGCCCTCAAGCTAGTTGGTGTCACGGGTACCAATGGCAAAACAACGACAACCCACTTGATTGATTTCTTCCTGGCGGAGAGTCAGCACCCTACGGCATTACTCGGTACGCTCTACACCCGCTGGCCAGGGTTTCAACAAACGGCAGTCCATACCACCCCCTTTGCGGTAGATTTGCAACGTCAATTGGCGGCGGCAGTGGCGGCAGGGTGTGAGTTTGGCGTGATGGAGGTGAGTTCCCATGCTCTGGCCCAAGATCGGGTCTTGGGGTGTGAGTTTGCCGTGGCGGTGTTCACCAACCTCACCCAGGATCACCTGGATTTCCACCCGTCGATGGCGGACTACTTTGCGGCTAAGGCGCGGTTGTTCAGTCCGGCTTATTTGAAGGGACGGGCGATCGTGAACCAGGATGATCCCTATGGGCAGCAACTCATCGCCCAACTCCCGCCGGAGCAAGTGTGGCGCTACAGTGTGAGTGATGCCAGTGCCGATCTGTGGACGCACGATTTGACCTATGGGGCCACGGGGGTGGCGGGTCAGTTACATACGCCCCAGGGGACAATCGCGTTCCAATCGCCCTTAGTGGGGCAGTTCAACATTTCTAATTTATTAGCCGCGATCGGGGCCGGGTTGCAGTTGGGTCTGAGTCTGGAGGCAATGGTACAAGCACTCCCGCATTTCCCTGGTGTCCCCGGTCGGATGCAACGGGTGCAAGCTGATCCCGATCAGGAGATTACGGTCATTGTGGACTATGCCCATACGCCCGATAGTCTGGAGAATTTGCTGAAGGCGGCGCGTCCGTTTATCCAGGGGCAGATGATCTGTGTGTTTGGTTGTGGGGGCGATCGCGATCGCACGAAGCGTCCGCAAATGGGTCAAATTGCTGCGACCTTAGCCGATCAGGTCGTAGTGACGTCTGATAATCCCCGTACCGAAGATCCAGAACGGATTTTGCAAGATATCTTGGCGGGTATTCCAGATACGGTTCAACCGATCGTCATTGCCGATCGGGCCACCGCGATCCGCACGGCGATTCTTCAGGCGAAACCGGGGGATGGGGTCTTAATTGCGGGAAAG
>CAZHXN010000001.1:15822-54392 GCA_964536415.1 uncultured bacterium | reverse complement strand
GCCACGAAGATTACCAGATTTTAGGCACCGAGAAGATTCATTTTGACGATCGCGAACAAGCCCTTGAAGGGTTAGCGGCCCGCCGATCTAGCTAGTACAGACTCTGGGGAGCCGGGGTTAGGGGATGCGTTCTCCTGCCGACGATCGCGCAACCAGGGCAAACTTTACAATTTTTGCCGCCGTATCTCCCACAACTATCCATGACATACTTTGAGGGAGATGGTTGACATTGCCCTTGCGCGGCGCATCTATGGCATCCTTTTCCGCCCTGCTGACCCTGGCCTATCAGCAATACCGCGATCGCGACTTGGTCGCGGCGCAGCACACCTGTCAGCGACTCCTGGAACAAGCACCGGAACACGCTGAGGTCCTAGCGTTGATGGGGTGTGTCTGGCATGGGTTGGGCGAAAATGACCGGGCAGCCACGTGTTGGCAGCAGGCGATCGCGCTCAAACCCGACTATGCCGAAGCCCACAATAATCTGGGGGCCGTCCTCCAGGCACGTGGGGATTTGGAGGGGGCGATCGCCCATTATCAACAGGCGATTACCCACCATCCCACCTATGCCGAAGCCCACTGCAACCTCGGCAATGCCCTACAAATGCAGAACCAGGTTGAGGCGGCGATCAGCCACTACCAACGGGCGCTTGAACTGAAACCTGACTATGCCGAAGCCCATAGCAACCTGGGCACGGCTTACCAGCGGCAAAAACAGTTTGAGGCCGCGATCGCCCACTATCAACGGGCGCTGGAACTGCGATCAGACTATCCGGAAACCTACTACAACTGGGGTCGGCTCCTGGAAGAGCAGGAAGACTATAGCGGGGCCGAAAGTCATTACCGCCAAGCGATCGCCCTCAAGCCCGACTATGCCGCCGCCCACAACCAACTGGGCTATCGGTTGCAACAACGTAATGCCTATGCAGAGGCTGAATATCACTATCGACAGGCGATCGCCCTCGGCTTTGACAAGGTTGATACCTTCCACTGTTTGGCGGTGATGCTCCACAGCCAGGGGCACTATGAGGCCGCGATCGCCCAATACCAGGCCACGATCGCCCGTAAACCCGATCACGGCCATGCCCATCTGAATCGGGCGATCGCCTACCTGACCCTGGGGGATTTCCCGACCGGCTGGCGGGAGTATGAATGGCGCTGGCAGGTGCCGGAGTTTGCGGGGCTGGTTTTCAGTGCCCATACGCGCTGGGATGGGGGCGATCTCAACGGACGCTCGATCCTGCTGCATTCGGAGCAGGGGCTGGGCGATATGATTCAGTTTGTGCGCTATGCGACATTAGTAGCCCAACGGGGGGGGAAGGTCCTAGTCAGTTGCTCCGATTCCCTGAAGCGGTTATTCGCGACGGTGCCGGGGGTCAGCCAGGTCGTTGACCGCTTTGTACCGAATCACCTGTTTCAGACCTATGCCGCGTTGATGAGTTTGCCCTACCTCCTGGGCACGACCGTGGACACCATCCCGGCCACGGTTCCCTATCTCTGGGCGAGTACGCCGCCGCCGTTAACCTTGACGGCTCCCGCTAACTGTCGCCTCAAGGTGGGTTTGGTATGGTTGGGGAATCCGGCGAATGGCCAAAATTTCCGGCGCAGTTGTCCGCTGAATGCCTTAGCGCCCCTGTGGCAACGATCGGATATTGCGTTCTACAGTTTGCAAAAGGAGTTACCCCCGGAGGATCAGGCAGCGATCGCCACCCTGCCGATCCAGGATCTGGGTCCTTACCTGGGGGACTTTGCCGATACGGCAGCGTTGATTGACCAGTTGGATCTGGTGATCAGCGTCGATACGTCAGTGGCCCACTTAGCGGGGGCAATGGCCAAACCCGTGTGGTTGCTTTTGTCAAAGGTGGCGGATTGGCGGTGGTTGTTGGAACGAGAAGATAGTCCCTGGTATCCCACGATGCGGATCTTCCGGCAATCCCATGCGGGCGATTGGGACGATGTGATGGCACGGGTGATGAGGGCGTTGGCCGATTGGGGATCGGCAAAGCAACTGGTCAATGGCCAGGATAGGGGTAAACCCGCCCTAACACCAGCGGTCACTGATTGGCAAGCCTTGGCGGAGGCAGGAATGGTAGCCTTGCGGGAGGAGCGTTGGGCGGATGCGATCGCCTATTACCAACAAGTTTTGCCCCACTACCCCCAACCCGCAGAGATTCATTTTCATTTAGGGTATGCCCACCAACGCTCCGGTCAAGTAGAGGCCGCCGTCTCACATTACCAAGCCGCTTTGACGCTGCGACCCGACTATCCAGAGGTGCGATCGAATTTGGGATATATCCTGATGCAGCGATCGCAATGGGATGAGGCGATCGCCCATTTTCGCCAAGCGATCGCCCTCAAGCCGGATTTCGAGGCTGCCCACTATAACTTAGCGATCGCTCTGCTCGCCCAGGGCAACTTCGCCGAAGGTTGGGCGGAGCATGAGTGGCGGTGGCAGATTCGTAGGAGTTGGATGAGCTATGACCAGCCGCGTTGGGATGGCTCGGATCTGAACGGTCAAACGATTCTGTTGCATGCGGAGCAGGGATTGGGGGATGCCATCCAGTTTGTGCGGTATGTGGCCCTAGTGGTGGCGAAGGGTGGGCGGGTATTGCTCCAGTGTCGATCGCCCCTTATGCGGCTGTTTGCGGCCATCCCAGGGGTCGAGCAGGTTTTTGAGCAGCAGATTCCCAATCACTTGTTCCAGGTGCATGCGCCCCTGATGAGCTTGCCCTATATTTTGGGCACCCGGCTGGGGACGATTCCGGCATCCGTCCCCTATTTGCAGGCCGTAACACTGCCTCCCCTTCACCTACCCGCAACGCCGCACCGGAAGATTGGTTTAGTTTGGTCGGGCAATGTGAAGCATCCCGATAATGGGCAACGGACCTGTCCCCTGACGGCGCTACAACCGTTGTGGCACATCCCGAATTTGGCGATTTATAGCCTGCAAAAAGAGGTTACCGAGGCCGATCGGGCCTTACTGGCCACCCTGCCGATTCAGGATCTCAGTCCCTATTTGGGAGATTTTGCCGATACGGCAGCGTTGATTGACCAGTTGGATCTGGTGATCAGCGTCGATACGTCAGTGGCCCACTTAGCGGGGGCAATGGCCAAACCCGTGTGGTTGCTTTTGTCAAAGGTGGCGGATTGGCGGTGGTTGTTGGAACGAGAAGATAGTCCCTGGTATCCCACGATGCGGATCTTCCGGCAATCCCATGCGGGCGATTGGGATGAGGTGGTGGGCCGGGTGGTAGCGGCGTTATCCGTGTGGTGCCAGGGGGAGGGAGCGGATTCGGTCAGGGTGGGTTTGAAACCCGCCCCCCAATCAACGACAGGTGATGGGCAAGCCCTAGCGCAACAGGGATTAGCGCACTTGCGATCGCGGCAATGGGAACAGGCGATCGCCTACTATCAACAAGCGCTCCCCCACTATCCCCAACCTGAAGAGATTCACTTCCACCTGGGCTATGCCTATCACCAGATGGGAGAACTTCACCAGGCAATGGAGCACTACCAACGTGCCCTGTCGTTGCGGCCTGACTATCCCGAAGCGCTGTGTAATCTCGGCAATCTGATGCAGGCACGGCAAGCATGGGACACGGCGATCGCCTACTACGAACGTGCCCTTAGCCTCAATCCCAACTACGCCGATGTTCACAATAACCTGGGGACGGCCTTGTTTAACCAGGGACAGTTGGCCGTTGCGATCGCACACTATGAATATGCCCTGCGTCAGCGCCCGAATTATATTGATGCCCGTTACAACCTGGGGAATGCCTACGTTAAGCAGGGGAATCTGGAGGCGGCGATCGCCGAATATCAGCAGGTCTTAGCTCTCAATCCCCAGCATCTGGGGGCCTGCCACAATCTGGGCAGTTGTTTGTTGAAGCAAGGGGATGTTGTCGGCGCGATTGCTCGTTTCCAGCAGGTCATTGCCCTTGATCCGAACCACGTGGATGCCCATTTCAATCTGGGGGTGGCCTGGTTACTTCAGGGGGACTTCCCACGGGGATTTGCAGAATACGAATGGCGGTGGCGCACTAAACATTTTGCGAAAACCCCACCCACTCAACCCCAGTGGGATGGCAGTGACCTAGCCGGACGCACCCTTTTGTTGCACCCAGAACAGGGACACGGGGATTTAATCCAGTTCATTCGCTACGCTCCGTTGGTGGCGGCACGGGGGGGACGGGTCATCGTCTGTTGTCCAGAAAATTTGCAACGGCTGTTTGCATCGGTACCCGGGATCGATCGCCTGCTCAACATGGCAGTCTCACAGCAAGACTTTGAGATTTGTGCGCCCCTGCTCAGCCTGCCGCGCCTGTTGGGGACGACCCTCGATACGATCCCGGCAACGGTTCCCTACCTGCAAGTCCCTGCCGACACCCAAATTCAACTCACTGCGCCCGTGGGGATGCGGCTGAAGGTGGGCCTAGTGTGGGCAGGCAGTCCAGAGCACCCCAATGATGCCCAACGATCCTGTGGCCTAGAGGTCTTGCGGCCCCTGTTGGCCCTGCCCGATATTGCCTTCTATAGCTTGCAGGTGGGAGCGCCGGCTTTGGAATTAGCGGCCTTGCCGGAGGCGGAGCAAGCACGGATCACGGACCTTAGCCCACAGTTAACAGATTTTGGTGAAACGGCTGCGGCCATTGCCCAACTGGATTTAGTGATTACCGTGGACACCGCCGTGGCCCACCTAGCCGGAGCGTTAGCGAAACCCGTTTGGGTGCTGCTGGCCTATATTCCCGATTGGCGTTGGTTGTTGGGACGGGAAGATAGCCCCTGGTACCCCACCCTGCGCCTCTTCCGCCAACCACGGCGACAGGATTGGGAGGCAGTTGTCACCCAGGTTATCGCAGCCCTTAAGGACTATCCAGGAACTCAGCAGAATAAACCGCAGCAGATTCGGGCAACACCGAAAAAATCCCGAGCAAAAGCCAAAAAGCAGGCAACTTCTGGGAAAAAATCCCGTTCTCAATCAGCAACGTCAACCGCTAACCCCAAAAATTTCCAAACAACTCCGAAAAGTGCATCCAAAGCGACGCGTTCGCGCAGCGTCTGCCGTGGAGACTCGCGCCCAGTTTCCCAGGATCAATCGATCGCCCAACCTGCCACGGCTTCACCCTCCCACACCATACCAGCGACAACGACAAACAATACCCAGCCCCAGATCGCCCCGGATATCACCCGCATAGCACCTACCCAACGCCAAATCTTGGAACGACTGCTCCAGGAAGGAACCCAAGCTTTGGAGCAGCAGGATTGGCCAACGGCGATCGCCTGCTATCAACAAGCGATCGCCCTGAACCCCAACCTCCCCCATACCCTGGCTAATTTAGGGGTGGCTCTGCACAAAGCAGGCGATCGCGAAGCGGCGATTACCTACTACCGGGCGGCCCTCCAGCAAAAACCTGATTTTCCCGAAGTCCACCACAATCTGGGGAAAGCGTTGCAAGAACAAGGGAATTTTGAGGCTGCCAGCCAGCATTATCGACAGGCGATCGCCCTCAATCCTGCTTATCCAGAACCGTACTATGGGCTGGGGAGTATTCTGGCGCAGAATGACACCTGGGAAAAACTCTGCACACCTCAGGACACCTTTGAGGAGATCAAAGCATGTTATGAACAACTCCTACAGATTTGCCCGCAGGAAGCAGCCGCCTATAACAATCTTGGATCGGCCTATTTTCGACGTGGAAAAGTTACTGAGGCGGTCGCCTATTTTGAACAAGCGATCGCTCATGATCCTGGCCTGAGTGCGGCTCATCGCAACCTTGGCCTATCCCTATTGACCCTGGGGGATCTCGTTCGAGGCTTTGCCGAATATCGTTGGCGTTGGCAATTAGAAGACAAAGGCTTACCCAATTTTTCACAACCCCAATGGGACGGCAGTGATCTGACTGGCAAAACGATTTTGCTCTACCCGGAACAGGGGCATGGCGATATTATCCAATTTGTCCGCTATGCCCCCTTAGTGGCCCAACGGGGCGGACGGGTGATTGTCTCCTGTTATGCAGGACTGGAGCGGTTAATTGCCTCAGTTGAAGGGGTTGATCAGGTCGTCACCCACCATGAGGTGGCCTTTGATACCTTCCTGCCGTTGATGGATTTACCCATCATTTTCCAAACCGATCTCAATACAGTTCCGGCCCAAGTTCCCTATCTCAAGACACCTGCAATTCCGCCCCTGATTCTGCAAGCCCCAGCCCAGATTCGCCTCAAGGTTGGCATTGTCTGGGCAGGAAATCCCCAAAATCCAACAGATCAAAAGCGATCGTGTCCCTTAAGAGCATTTCTGCCAGTTCTATCAGTTGAAAACGTTGGGTTTTATAGCCTCCAGGTCGGTGGCCCCGTTGCCCAGTTAGCCGATTTACCCGCTGGGCGGGTCGTCCCCGATCTCAGCCCCCATCTGAGGGATTTTGCTGATACCGCAGCAGTCATTGAACAGCTGGATCTGGTCATTACTGTGGATACGGCAGTAGCCCATCTGGCCGGTGCCCTGGGCAAGCCAACCTGGATTTTGCTCTCAGCCCTGCCCGATTGGCGTTGGTTATTGGAACGAGAAGAGAGTCCCTGGTACCCAACGGTACGTCTGTTCCGCCAAACCCGCCTGGGGGATTGGGCTGAGGTGATGACGCGGGTGGTTGCAGCGTTAACAGAACTACGGGATGCTCGCACCCAACCGAATATCTCTGAACAAGAGACCATCGAAACGACGATCGCGGCCCTACGCAAGCAGGGAAATGCGTATTTGCAGAATAAACAATGGGATGCAGCGATAACCTGTTTCCGAAACGCGATCGCCCTCCAACCCGATTTACCAAATGCCCACTATTCATTAGGTTGGCTGTATAAGCAACGATTAGAGTTAGACCGGGCTGAGCAGCATTTACGACAGGCGATCGCGCTTGTCCCAGACTTTGCCGAAGCGCATTTTGCCCTGGGAACCACTCAATTAATCAGGGGTGACCTACTCCTTGGTTGGGCTGAATATGAGTGGCGCTTTAAGGCCCAGAGTTTTACTAAATATCTACTACCGCTACCTGATGGTGAAGACCGCCGGTGGGATGGTAAGGATTTACAAGGTAAACGCATTTTTATTCATCCAGAACAAGGCTTTGGGGACAAGATCCAGCTAGCTCGTTATGCGCCACTTCTGGCAGCTAGAGGTGGACGCGTGATTATGGGCTGTCCACCGGAATTGAAGCGATTATTTACGACGCTACCGGGTGTCGATCGCGTAACGGATAGAGCCTTACCTCCCACTGAGTTCGATTTTTTTGTCCCTCTCATGAGTTTACCCGGTCTGTTTAAGACCACATTAGCCACTATCCCGACAGATATTCCTTATCTGCAAGTTCCCCCAGGAGTCACGATCGATTTAGGAACTATCCGCAATAATACCCTGAAAATTGGTATTGCTTGGGCCGGCAGTCCGGATAATGTGAATAATACCGATCGCTCCTGTCTCTTACGGGCGTTTCTTCCCCTATTTGCTCTAGAAAATATAGCATTCTATAGTCTACAAGTTGGCCCAGAAAGTCAGCAGCTTGCGGATTTACCCCCTTCAATCACTATTCATGATCTCAGCCCGCAATTACAGGATTTTGCAGTTACAGCGGCGGCGATCGACCAACTCGATTTAGTGATTACGATTGATACGGCTGTAGCCCATCTCGCAGGCGCAATGGCTAAACCCGTATGGGTCATGCTGGCCTATCTACCTGATTGGCGCTGGTTGCTCGATCGCGACGATAGTCCCTGGTATCCCACCATGCGGCTATTTCGCCAAACCGAACCTGGCGATTGGGCAGGGGTGATTCAGCGCGTTAAAACAGCCTTGGAGGAATTATTAATTCAAAAGTCAAAAATTGCAGAGAAGCAAGGAAAGAGAAACGCGGAAAGAGACCTGAGCGCAGAGACTAGCCTCACGCCTCACGCCTCACGCCTCGTGGTTGCAGTATCCGTCAATAGTCAGGATATGGCTCAACCCGCCCCTAAGGCAGGACAAGACCCGGTAGATATTTTAATGCAGCAGGGGTATCAGTGTGTCCAAAAGCAGGATTGGACAGGAGCCATTCGCGCCTTTGAGATGGCTCAACAACGGCAACCAAACTCACTCCAGGCCATTAAAGGGCTAGCTTGGGCCTTTCAACAACAGGGACAATTGGAGCTTGCGATTCAGTATTACCAGCAGGCGATCACCCTAGCTCCTGACGCCTATGAACTTTATATTAATCTGGGTAGTCTCCTTGCTGAAGACTATCGATTTGAGGAAGCCATTACCTATTATCAGCGGGCGATTCAATTACGCCCTGATCTAGCTCCTGCTTACAGTAATTTAGCAAACGCTTACCAGTTACAAGGTAATTTAATGGCGGCGATCACCTGCTGTAGACAAGCTCTAGCTATTGAGCCTGATCTGCCGGAAGCCAACTATGGACTGGGAACCACCTACCTTTTACAAGGGGATTTCCTTCAGGGTTGGGCAGGTTATGAATGGCGATTTAAAGTGAGTAGTTTTAAAAAAAATAGTTTCTCCGATATAGAGAATTTACAGAGTTCACCTCAGTTACGCCGCTGGGATGGTAGTCCCCTGCAAGGTAGACGTATCCTTATCTATCCTGAACAAGGATTTGGAGATAAGATCCAATTTATCCGATACGCAGCCCTAATTGCCGATCGCGGCGGAAAAGTCATCGTTGCTTGCCATGCTTCCCTCCATCGTCTTCTTGCTACGGCTCCCGGCGTCATCCAGGTGCATGAACCCAACCTAGCGGCTATCACATGTGATGTTTATGTTCCCTTAATGAGTTTGCCACTGATTTTTGGCACAACCCTGGATACCATTCCGGCTTCTGTTCCCTACCTCCAAGCTCCGCCTGAGCATCCTTTACGGTTAACCCCTCCCCCAAATACCCATCTCTCCGTTGGCATCGTCTGGGCTGGTAATCCACAGAATACGAAAGACCGCCTGCGATCGTGCAAACTTGCGCAATTTTTATCCTTACTCCAGGTTCCCCATATTGCCTTTTATAGCCTGCAAGTGGGGTCAGCTTCATCACAATTAACGGAGCTACCCCCCGATATCACCGTATGGGATTTAAGTCCTCATTTACAGGATTTTGCCGATACGGCTGCCGCCATTGAACAATTAGATCTGATCATTACCGTAGATACGGCAGCGGCCCACCTCGCGGGTGCGTTAGCAAAACCTGTGTGGGTACTCCTTTCTTATGTTCCGGATTGGCGCTGGTTGCTCGATCGCGACGATAGTCCCTGGTACCCCACCATGCGGCTATTTCGCCAAAGGGAGCCGGGGGATTGGGCGGGAGTGATTGAGCGCGTTAAAGCAGCCTTGGAGGCATTGGTTATTCAAAGCTCAAAATTAAAAATTCAAAATCCTCTAGAAATTACTGAACCACAAACGTCTTCAAACTCGATCGCGATTCGGCCTAAAATCCTGACACCCTCGATCGTAGGGGCGGGTTTATCCAGGGTATCCGTCAATAACCAGGATATGGGTAAACCCACCCCTGCACAAATCGCAATCGACTGGTCGATGCAATTAACCAGTGGTTGGGGCGTCTATGGCTTTAACTTAGCCCTGCAACTGTTGCGACATAAATCCTGCCAACCCATTGCCCTGCGTCCACCCCTAGTGTGTCTAGAAGACCTGAATCCCCTCTGTCAACGGTTACTCTTGCCCTACTTCCAGAGTTATCAACAGATTGAACAAATTACGAGCCAACATCCCGGCCAAACGATCGTCCTCGGTATGCCAGTGCTCCAGGCCCTTGGCAATAACTTTGCAGGGGCCGATCGCCTCCAAGCATTTCGCGGCGATCGCACCATCGGGGTTATCTTCTCAGAAAATACCCGTTTTACTGCTGAGGCCCTCGCCATTGCCGAGCAATACGACTGGATTATTGCCGGGTCCCATTGGAATGAAGCTGTCCTACGGCAGCATGGGTTAACCAGAGTCAGTACCGTCCTCCAGGGCATTGATCCCACCTATTTCCATCCCGCACCCCGGCTAAATCTGTTTCCCGATCGCTTTGTCATCTTCTCCGGGGGTAAACTGGAGTACCGCAAAGGGCAGGATATTATCGTCGCCGCCTTTAAGCACTTCCAGCAGCGCCACCCCGAAGCCCTGCTCATCACCGCTTGGCAAACCCACTGGCCCCAATATATGAGCGGCATGGAGCAGACGGGCAACGTGCGCGGACTGCCTGCGATCGGGAGTAACCGCCAGTTAGAAATTGTGCCCTGGTTAGTGCAAAACGGCATTCCGGCTGAGGCGGTGATTGATCTGGGCATGGTGCCCAATCACCAGATGCCCAACCTGCTGCGGGAAGCGGATGTCGCTGTCTTCACCAATCGGGCCGAAGGCGGAACCAATCTAGTGGCAATGGAATGCCTCGCCACCGGTCTGCCCACAATCTTGTCAGCCAACACAGGTCACCTGGATCTAATTCGCGATGATTTAAACCTGGATCATTGTTATGGATTGCGATCGCAGGGACCCGTTCGCCCCAATACCTATTTCCCCGCCGTGGAGGGCTGGGGCGAATCCGCCGTAGAAGAAGTGCTCGAACAACTGGAAGCGGTTTACCAAAATCGCGAAGCAGCTAGGCAAAAGGGCGATCGGGCCGCCCAGTTCATGCGAACCCTCACTTGGGAAACCCAAATTCAGCGCCTGCTCCTGACCCTCAGCCACCTCTACCCATAGGGGATAGGGGCGTAATCCCCTCGATATGTCGGTGGCGTCGCAAAGCGACCGAGACTTCACAGCGTTTCTGGTATCACTTAGCAAAACCTTAAAATAAGAGTCCACAACCTGATGCCAAGCTAAACTCTATTTTTGAATCTTGTGTAAATACCCAGCGTAGTTTTCCCGCTTGGGCTGTAATGAATCAAACAACCTATGGATCTCAGTGTATCTCGATCGGCTCAAGATCTCCCCTAAATTACGGAAACAAGGGGGTCCATTGCCAAAATCATGCGAGTTGACGGCTGGCAAGCATTAGAAGTGTAAAGCCTATATAAAGTAAGTTTTTTTAAAATTTCGATGAGTCCCTAACAAGAAGTATAGGTCAGCAAATCCAGCGTGGAATAATAAGTCTAGAAGCTAAATTTTACATGTGTTTACGATCACGGGATCACTCATTCCAAACACGGACAACCTTCCAGGTCGCCTCCCTAGCATTCTAGAGGAAATAATGAAAATGTCGTCTACAACCTCCCTCCAATCCCCGGTCACGCCTGACCTTGGCATTTATGAGTGTGAGATTCACCTGAAATTTAACCTCTTGGAAGAAGGGGGAGCGATAACCGATCGCGGTCAACTCCTGGAACTGCTCCTGGATGCGTTCCTGTGCGGGGCGGATGAGTACCTCGAACCGATCCAGGTGGAAGCCAAGGCATCCCCCATCAGCGAACTGGCCGCGTCTCCCCAAATGCGCCGTCAACTCATTCGTCTGCGGAACTCGCGTGCTCTGGGGACTGGAATCTAATCCACCCAGGGGCAATGCGACTCGTCGATCGGATTGCCCCACCTGAAAGATTTCCTCAAAAATTTTTTAAACCAGGGTATTGACAGAATGTTTGACTGCCCCCTATTCTAGAAAAGGTCAAAACCAAGCCCCCATCGTCTAGAGGCCTAGGACACCTCCCTTTCACGGAGGTAACGGGGATTCGAATTCCCCTGGGGGTATATAAAATTTGAAAACACTTTTTTCTGTAGCCTATACAGGCATCAGAAAGATGGGTTCTCCTGAGTTTATGGTGCAGGCGTGTAGCAACTCCACTATAAACCCAGAAGAACCAAGATCCCATCATTGCAAAGGTTATTGTTGTGGTTATTGCTGTTGAGCATGATGCTACGGAAGCCCCATCGGTGACAGCAGGTTTGCTCTACCATAGGGGGTAATTACCCCCCTTGCGAGTTTGGACGGCATGAATCGGGTTGACTATTTGCGCATTAGTCTGATCGATCGCTGTAACTTCCAGTGTCAATACTGTATGCCGGCAGGGGCTGATCTGGCCTATGTGCAACGCCAGGACTGGCTAACCGCGACCGAGTTGCTCACCTTACTCCGTGAGGTGTTTATCCCAGTGGGTTTCACGCGCTTTCGGCTGACGGGGGGGGAACCCCTATTACGTCCGGATGTGGTTGAGATCGTGCGGGCGATCGCGGCCTTGCCCCAAACACAGGATTTAGCCATGAGTACCAACGCCTTCCTGCTGGCCGATTTCGCCCAGGATCTCTACGACGCGGGGTTACGTCGGATCAATATCAGCCTGGATTCCCTCGACCCAGATACCTTTGCCACGATCGTGGGGAGTCAAGGCCCTCACCGGTGGCAGCAAGTATGGCAGGGGATTCAGGCCGCCCACCGCGTTGGGTTTGATCCCCTCAAGCTCAATGTGGTGGTGATTCCAGGGGTTAATGATCAGGAGGTGTTGGATCTGGCCGCATTAACGATCGTGCGGCATTGGCATGTACGGTTTATTGAGTTTATGCCGATCGGGAATGCCCACCTTTTTGGCGATCGTGGCTGGATTGCGTCGGCAACCCTACGGCAGCAAATTCGCGATCGCTGGGGGTTAGCAGTCGGGCAGGTGCGGGGTAATGGACCAGCGGATGTGTTCCAAATTCCCGGCGCTAAAGGCACGCTGGGATTTATTAGCCAAATGTCCGAATGTTTTTGCGATCGGTGTAATCGGATGCGGTTATCAGCGGATGGGTGGTTACGGCCCTGCTTATTGAATGAAACAGGGCAAATCAACCTGAAGAAATCGCTCCGAGCAGGGCTGTCATTGCTCGAAATTCGTTCCCAAGTCACTAATCTGCTTGCCCTAAAACCAGCTATTAATTTCAAACAGCGGGATACGGGAACTGCAACCGGAACCTACAGCCGCACAATGTCACAAATTGGAGGATAGGTATAGTTATTTCAGATCAGAATTTCAGATCAGAAAGAGATGTCTAAGCCCCTCTCCGGCTCTGGGAGAGGGGTTGGGGGTGAGGGTACTGTTTCAGCCTAAATTGCAATGACTATCACTCGCTAAGCGGATACGCCCCTGGGCTACCAGCAGCAGCATGAATAGCAGAGGCGTTAACCAATCGCCCCAGCGCACGTAGGGTGTTTGCTGGGCGCGTCGGTAGATAGTCGTCGCATAGGTCTGGTAGCGATGGGGCTGCGAACGCCACCAGACCTTACCCCTGGGACTAATCACCCCAGAATAGCCCGTATTGGTTGCCCGCACCGCCCAGCGATCGGTCTCGATCGCCCGCATTACGTCCTGGGCTTCATGCTGGGCCATTAATTGTTCACTATAGGGATCAAGATTCGAGGCTGTAAGGATAAATTGGCCGCCGTGGTGGGCCTGTCGGCGAAAGAGTTCGGCAAAGGTAGATTCGTAGCAAATACCAGCGATCGCCGGACCAAAGGGTGTCGCCATCTGTTGATCCAGATGCCCCGGCACCATTGTGGCGGCGATCGGCGAGAGGCGATTAATAATTCCGCCTAACCAATTCTGAAAAGGGATATATTCTCCCAAGGGAACTAACTTCACCTTGTTATATCGTCCGACCGTTTCACCATTACCTGCCAAGGTTAAAAGATTTTGGGTGATCTGTCCCTGCTGGGTTGTAAACGTGCCTAACCAGGCAACAACCCCGCGATCGCGCACCGCCTGATAAAACGCATTCTCCGTCCGTTGTTTTCCTTCCCAAAATAGGGGAAAAGCGCCCTCCGCAGTGAGGACGGCATCGACATCCTGATCCACCAGTTGTTCATACCCTGCCGTGTAGTGCTGAATCGCCTGCCGTATGCCAAAGGGAGTTAACTTGATCCGGGTGGGGATATTGCCCTGAACAATCCCGACTCGTAACGCTGTGGTCGGGGCATCTGGCCGAGCCGTTGTCCAGGTAAACCACCCGATCGCATGGCTGAGGAGGAATAGAAGGAGGGCGATCGTCACCAGACGGTGAGAGAGAAGCGAGGAGAGAGAAGCGAGGAGAGAGAAGCATGGGTTTGGGGGGTGAGTGGGTTTGCGGGTGGGTGTGGGTTGTGGCTGAGTGGGCTCTAGGTGCTTTCGTTTGTGATCTATCCAGGCTTCGGCTAGGCAACCGTTAACGGCAACGATCGCGGCGGCAATGGTTGCTGGCCCTGACCATTGGCCCAAATGTAGGAGGATGGGATTACCGGGACTTTGGGTGAGCGAGAGGGCTGTCCACCAGAGGGGGCCGCGACTCCAGAGCCATTCCAACCCCAGCCAGAGAGCCGTTCCGGTCAACACCCGTAACCAGGGAGACTGCCTGCTAGATGACCCCAATCCCACCATCGCCATTGACCACAGGCTGACTAACACCGCCCCCCAGACAGTTACAAAGAGCCAGCATCCCCCCGCGATCGCCACACTCCCCAGCCAGGGGATGCCCAACCACATCAAGGGATGGAGACCCGTAATCCATACCAGGGAAATGCCGTGATAGGCGATGCCCCAGAAGCATCCTAGGATGCCTGCCTTAACGAGAGGAGAGAGGAGAGAGTTGGTAATTGGGGGGTGATGGCAGGTTGGGCGTGGGGGAGGTGTGCTGCTGGTCTGCCACCTTGAGTCACCGACCGCACCTGCAATCATGGCCCAAAGGGGGACTAAGGCGACCCAGGCTAACAGCCAAAAATTGAGGGGGGCGATCGCTAGGGCCATCAGGCTACCCGCCAGGAGGGCTAATCCCAGCGATCGCCGACACGGCTTCCAGGCGCGTTTTCTGAGTCCTGATCCCCCCACTGTGACCGGATCGGGCAACGCCGTTATGGAATGTGACTCCCCTTCACTACCCACGCTCCATCCTTCAAAATCTAAAATCTATCCAACTGCCCGCGTTTTACCAGGATTGAAGAGATTATATGGATCAACCTCTGCTTTAAAGGCCAATTGTTGGGGGTCCATCTGCTTGCGACCGCCGTCCTCAATAATGTAGGTGTGGGGATTGGCAATAAATGCCCCCTGCGCTTCGTGGTAGCGGATAATCTCGGTTAAGCGATCGGCGGTGGTAAAGCGTACCAGTTGTAATCCCGCCGGGAGCGCCTGCCCGTTGGCCCGAATAAACTCCAGATGCATCATCACCTCGTCACCGTAGTAGTGATAGAGATGCTCGATTAATCTAAGGTTGGGATCAGCGGGGAACAGGGTTTGTAAATAGGTGATGCTGGGATCCAGGGTGCGGGCGTGGAGTGTGGTGTGGTTCCAGGTGTATTCAATAAGGTTAATACTTTTGCCGCTGTCTTGAGCCGATTTTTGATAGGCAATCGTGCCCCCAAAATCAGTAACTAAATCCTGAAGAGACCCTATTGCCGACTCAGCTACGATCAGCAGGACACAATGGTTACTGTCAGTCAGGTAGGGACGCAGGGCACTAAAGTAACTCGGAATGGGCCAAGCGAAAGTACTCACCAGTTTCTTCACCAGTCCATCTTCGTTACTTAACTGCTGGCTGAAGCGGGCTGCCTGCATAAAGTCGGCAAAACTGACCACAACCTCAACCCAGGGGTGAACCGGTGCCAGGGCTATTTCCAGTTCCGTAATAATGCCGTTAATCCCCCAAGCATGGCTGACTTTTTGGACGTCTCGATCCCGCAGTTCAATCAAACGCGGTTCCTCCTCCAGGGTCATCACTTTCAGCGCCAGGATATTGCCGCGATCGCGCAGTTGCCCATAGGTAATCGACCCAATTCCCCCACTGCCACCGGCCACAAACCCACCGATCGTTGCGGTGCGATAGGTAGACGGCATCATGCGCAATTCCCAGCCCTGGGGTTGGGTGACTTTTGCGATCGCCCCTAACTTCGCCCCCGCTTCCACGCACGCCACGCCATCCTTGACCCACCGCACCTGGTTCAAACGGGTCATATCCAGGACAATGCCCCCTGCCAACGGCACACACTGCCCATAATTACCCGTCCCCGCCCCCCGCACCGTCAGCGGAATCCGCCGCTGGGCACAAACCTGGGCCACTTGCCGGACTTCGGCCTCATTAGCCGGACGCACCACCAGATCCGCCACTTTATCGGCCAATTGGGGCACTAGGATCGGGCTAAAGGTGTGATAGTCGCTAGAGAGTTTTTGACATTGACTGCGATCGGCGATCGTCTCAATGCCATTCAGCAGCGTCTTAACCGCCTCCCAGTCGATCGGCGGCGTTGGCATCGATAAGCTCATGGGTTCCAAGTCAGGCCATAGGGTTTAGTGAATTGTGAAAAATTGTAACAAATCCATTGCCCCTAGGCGTTAAGCTTGTTTCCCAACCGGCGGGTTATAACTAGGGCGGGTTTCTAGTTCCACATCTTCGTAGAGACTCGCGATCGCGGCAGTGAAGTGCAAGCTTTGCAGTTGGAAAATCACCGTATCGGCGCTGTAGGATTGCAAGACCCACAGCCCCTCGGCATTGCGGCGAAAGCATTCAACCCGTTGCTGGCGTGTGTTAATCAGGACATATTCCGTCAGCGTTTCCAGGGTTTGGTAGTCAGCAAATTTGTCACCGCGATCGAAGGCTTCAGTGGATTCCGACAACACCTCCACAATGAGGGTGGGAAAGCGTTTATAGGTGTCAGTCTCGCGATCGCGCGGATCACAGGTTACCAGGATATCGGGATAGTAGAAACGGTTACGGGCTTCAATACGGACCTTCATATCTGCAATGTAGACACGGCAACCCGATCCCCGCACATAGTTACGGAGTAAAGTCAAGAGGTTACCCGTGATGGTTACATGGGCGTCGCTGGCCCCTGCCCTTGCAGACACTTCGCCATCCCTGTATTCATGTTTGACGGGGCTGGTGGCTTCTAGTTGCAGATATTCGTCGGGTGATAGGAAGGAAGACGGTGCCGCAATCATGGTGAGCGTTGTCAAGGGTTTTTTCTAGTTTACGCCGATTGCTAAGCCGCAACTTGAAAACTGGGTACTGAGAAAGGGCACTAAAAAATAAGATAGTGATGGCATTCCCATCCTGAAGCAACCCTGGACGCACGCCATAATAAAAGCTAGACTCTCAGGGAGATTGCACGACAAATGTCATTGCGTCAGCGGCTTACTACCTATCTGGAAGATATCGACTCACCGATCGGACGCACCACAAATTTGATCATTGCGAGTTTGGTGGCGCTATCGTCTATCATTTTCGTGATTCAGACCTATCCCGTTCCCCCATTAGTCCGGCAGGGCCTGAACTGGCTGGACATGATCATCCTGGCAATTTTCACGATCGAGTATCTCCTGCGGCTCTGGTGTGCGTCATCCCGTTGGCAATATTTCTTCAGCTTGTATGGGCTGATCGATTTGCTGGCTATTTTACCATCGTTTCTCGTCGCGATCGATATTACATTTTTACGCTTCTTGCGAATCTTTAGATGGTTTCGGATCTTGCGACTAGTCCGATTTCTAGAAGGGCGAATCCTGTTCAATCATCTGAGTTCAGAGGATAGTATTGCCCTAGTGCGGGTATTGTTTACCCTATTTGCCATTATTTTTATCTTTTCCGGCTTGATTTACCAAACTGAACATAATCATAATCCAGAAATCTTCCGCACCTTTTTTGATGCCTTTTACTTCTCTGTCGTCACGATGACTACTGTTGGCTTCGGTGACGTAACCCCCATCTCTGATACGGGACGATCGCTGACCGTCGTGATGATCTTAACTGGGGTTACTCTGATCCCCTGGCAACTCAGTACCCTGGTTAAGGAACTCGTCAAGGCCACTAGCTCCCAAAGGCTCACCTGTAGCCAGTGTGGCCATGCGTTGCACGATGCCGATGCCAAGTTTTGTAAACGCTGTGGGACGGCGCTCCCCCTCCCTGGGCCTGCTGATCCTGAAGCCCCCTGAGTCACCCTGAATCACTCTGGATTAACCTTGAGCTTAGCCCTCGGTATAATCTGGGGCTTACTGGGCACTTTGCCAGACGGCGACTACGCCCGCCCCAATGGCCACTAGCAAGAGTCCCCACATGACCGAACTGGGTAAAAAGGCCAGGACCCTGACACCGCGCAAGATCCACACCAGTACAGTCAAGGCGAAAATTCCCAGGAAAACTTGTGTTGTTGGACTGACTTTACCCATACTTCACCGAATGTTGTCGATTTTAGGTTGTCCATTAGGTTACCAAGGCGGCTACCAATGCAATCGCTAGTGAGATGTCGATCGTGTAGCCCGTCGCATCGCGTCTGCACAGGTGAACTACCCTCCAGGAATAGTCAAATACAGGGTCAAATAGATACTCAAATTCTCGTAAACTTAACTCGTAAACTTAACTGTTTAAACTTAAAGCGCTTCTGTGATTTTGGTGTAAACAGTATAAGCAATTATCACATCAAAGATCAGAAGACTGAATTTATAGTGGAGGCCCGTATCACCCCCACCGTAAACTTAGGACAGCCAAACGTAACGTTGCCAGAATTGTAACCAGCTTCCAGGGTTCTGGCGTCCGTGCCAAGGTTAAGAAGTAAGCACACAGTCATCATCTTTGTTCAGGTTCAGTGAGGAGATTAACCCATGAAACCCTTTGCCCCCCTAACCCCCTCTGCCGGTGCATCGTTGTCGTGGCGGCGTTTCCTCCCGATCGTTCCTGTGACGATCGGGCTACTGGGGCTACTGTTAGCTGCCCCTGCCCTGGCCCAAGAGCGTATCCTGCGAACACTGACAGTCACCGGCCAAGGTGTTGAACGAATCCCCACGACCCTTGCCCAAGTCCAGTTGGGTGTTGAAGTCCAGGGAGAAACAGCAACAGCTGTGCAGCAGGAGGTCGCTCGACGGGCTGATGCAGTGGTAGCTTTTCTGCGATCGCAAAATGTGGATAAGTTAGCCACCAGTGGCGTGAGCCTCAGCCCCCGTTATAGCTACGAAAATAATCGTCAGGAATTGCAGGGCTACGTGGGAACCAATACGGTGAGCTTTCAGGTGCCGATTGCCCAAGCCGGGGCAATTCTCGATCGCGCCGTCCAGGCCGGAGCCACCCGCATTGACAGTATCGGCTTTATTGCCGCCGATAGTGCGATCAAAACCGCCCAACAACAGGCCCTCCGGGAGGCTACCCAACACGCCCAACAGCAGGCTGATGTGGTCCTGAGTACCCTGAACCTCAGCCGACAGGAGGTTATCGGGATTCAAATCAACAGTGCCGAGGTGCCCATTCCCCGGCCCCTAATGATGCCTGCCCCAGCAGCGGCCATGAAAATGGAAGACGCAATCAGTCCGATCGCCGGTCGGGAGCAAGAAGTCACCGCCAGCGTAACCTTACAGGTACGCTATTAAGGTCTGCTCGTAACGGGAATTGGACAGGTGGGCGGAGTTCAGGCTCTTCCCCCTATCGCTGCGTGAACTTTCCCCCAGCGATAGGGCAAGATAGAAGCAACCGTCATCCTTGCGATCCATTGTCATGCTTGAGAGTTTCCAAACGGGTTTATACCAACTGGCCCAATTTGCCAACGACTTAGTGCAGCAACAACTGCTGCATTTGAGCGCCTTGAGCGTGGCCACCCTTTTCCTGGCGGGGTTGCTGACCAGTTTGACGCCATGTACCCTGTCCATGCTGCCGATTACGATCGGCTACTTGGGGGGCTATGACCATTCCACCCGGCTCCAGGGGACCGTCCAAGCCCTCTGGTTTTCTCTCGGCTTAGCGACGACCCTGGCGGGATTAGGCATTGTTGCCACATTAGTGGGACGGGTTTATGGACAGATCGGCCTCGGTTTGCCGATCGCGGTCAGTTTGGTGGCGATCCTCATGGGGTTATCGCTCCTGGAAGCATTGCCCTTGCCCTTGCCCAGTTTCGATGGGATGTCGTTGCTCCCGACCGCGATCCCTCGCAGCAGCCGTTCCTACCTGTTGGGGTTAACCTTTGGCCTAGTAGCCTCACCGTGCAGCACCCCCGTCTTGGCAACCCTGCTCACCTGGATAGCCACCACCCAAGATCCCGTTTTGGGCAGCGTGTTGTTACTAGCCTACACAGCAGGTTACGTCGTGCCCTTGATCCTGGCTGGTACCTTCACCGTGGCAATTAAACAGTTTCTCGAACTGCGCCAGTGGTCAGCCTGGATTACCCCCGCCAGTGGCGTTCTGCTCGTCGGCTTTGGGGTATTTTCCCTCCTATCACGCTTAACCCCATTCCTGGTTTGAATTTTTGATTTTGTAATGACCAACCAACAGAACGCCTAGCCCTCAGGAACAACCTGGATAGTTGTTAACCTCGGTGTCTGGGTGCCTGGCTGGTTAACTATAGTCAATCCAAATAAGAACGCTACAGTTTTTCACTCCCCTCTCCCGCTCTGGGAGAGGGGCTGGGGGTGAGGGCGATGTTTTAGCCTAAATTGCAATGGCTATACCTTGTCCCCAATACCCGTTAGGATCACCGTATTAGGATCACCGCCCAGTTACTACCGATCGCGATCGCACGCCCATTGCCATGACTGCTAAAGACTGCTTCCCCCCCAAGCTGACCACTCTGTTTGCGCCGTTGCAACGGTTTTGGCAGCAAGAGTTCTTACCACTCCTGGCAGATTTGCGCCTCGCGATCGTCCTGTTGTTGGTCATTGCCCTGTTCAGCATATCGGGGACGGTGATCGAGCAGGGACAATCGGCAGCCTTTTATACGGCGAATTATCCAGAAAAACCGGCCCTTTTTGGGTTTCTGAGCGGGAAATTGATTCTGGCGATCGGCCTTGATCACGTGTACCGGACGTGGTGGTTCCTGAGCCTGCTGATCGGGTTTGGAGCCAGCCTGATCGCCTGTACCTTCACCCGCCAATTTCCCGCTCTTAAGGCTGCCCGCCACTGGCAGTTTTATCAACAACCGCGTCAGTTTGAGAAATTAGCCCTCAGTACAGAAGTCGCCCCCGCCAACCTCAACCAGTTAGCGCCACTGCTGCAATCACAGCGATATCGAGTGTTCATGGCAGACAATACCCTGTATGCCCGTAAGGGGATTGTGGGGCGCATTGGCCCGATCGTTGTTCATGCCAGTATGCTACTCATTTTGGCCGGGTCAATTTTAGGAGCGATGACCGGGTTTATGGCCCAGGAAATGGTACCGACGGGGGAAACCTTCCAAATTCACAACATCCTCAACGCGGGACCGTGGTCAGCCGCCCGGATTCCCCAGGATTGGTCGGTCCATGTCAACCGCTTTTGGATTGATTACACGCCCGATGGCACGATCGATCAGTTTTACTCGGATCTCTCAGTCCTGGATGAACACCAGCAGGAGGTCAAACGGGAAACGATCCATGTCAATCACCCCCTGCGCTATCGTGGCGTGACGCTGTACCAGGCCGATTGGGCGATCGCAGCGGTGCAGGTTCGCGTTAATAATAGCCCCACCCTCCAGTTACCAATGGCTCCGCTCGATACGGGGGGGCAGGGTCGCCTTTGGGGGACGTGGGTGCCGATTAAACCAGACCTGAGCGCGGGGATTTCTCTCATCGCCAAGGATTTGCAGGGGATGGTGCTGGTGTATGACTCCCAAGGCAAGTTAGTGTCAACCGTGCGCACAGGGATGTCTACTCAGGTGGAGGGCATCACCCTGGCAGTTGTGGATCTGTTGGGCAGTACTGGGCTGCAAATCAAGGCCGATCCCGGAATTCCCCTGGTGTATGCCGGGTTTGGGCTGCTTATGCTGGGGGTGGTGATGAGCTATGTGTCCCATTCCCAAGTCTGGGCGTTACAGCAGGGCGATCGCTTGTACTTGGGAGGACGGACGAACCGTGCCCAGGTAGCCTTTGAACGGGAATTGCTGGCCACGATCGCCCAGTTAAGTCAGTAACATGCTCCTGGCGTTGGCTCTCTATGCCTGCAACCAGCGGGCGGCGTCCTTGGCGTGGTAGGTCAGGATCAGATCAGCCCCAGCGCGTTTAAAGCCCGTTAGCGTTTCCAGGGTAACCCGCTGCTCATCAATCCAACCATTCAGGGCGGCAGCTTTCACCATTGAATATTCCCCGGAGACGTTATAGGCGGCCACGGGCAGTTGCGTCATTTCCTTAATCCGCCAGATGATGTCCATATAAGCCAACGCCGGTTTGACCATGACCATATCCGCCCCTTCCTGAACATCCAGCGCCACTTCCTTCAGGGCTTCGCGGGCATTACCAGGGTCCATCTGGTAGGTGCGACGATCGCCAAACTGAGGTGCAGAGTCAGCAGCATCGCGGAAGGGACCATAGTAAGCGGAGGCATACTTAGCAGCATAGGACAAAATCGGGGTGTCCTGGAAGCCCGCCTCATCCAGACCCGATCGAATCGCCTGGACAAAGCCATCCATCATCCCCGACGGCGCAATAATATCGGCCCCGGCCTTCGCCTGGGATACTGCCGTTTTCTTCAGCAACTCCAACGTTGGATCATTCAGCACCCGGCCCGTGAGATCACCGACTTCGAGATAGCCACAATGGCCATGAGGGGTGTACTCGCACAGACAAGTATCGGCAATAATCACCAGGTCGGAAACTGCTTCCTTCACTGCCGTCGCTGCTTTCTGGACAATGCCACAGTCGTGCCATGCGCCGGTGGCATTGGTATCCTTCGTTTCAGGAATGCCGAAGAGAATAATCGCCGGGATGCCTAAATCCTTAACTTCCCTGGCTTCTTCAACAATCTTGTCTACCGATAACTGGTAGACCCCCGGCATCGACTTGACTTCCTGGGCCACGCCCTCACCGGGTACCGCAAACAGGGGGTAGATGAGGTCGTTAACGGTCAGGGTGGTTTCCTGAACCATGCGGCGCAGGGTTGTGGTTGAACGCAGACGACGGGGGCGGTGAATGGGGAACATGGTGGTATCGGTGAAAATTGCTCGAAATAAGGATGAAACCGCGATCGACAGCCATGCTTGCGACGGCTATGCAGGCACCATCAGTGGCACTGTCCTTGATCCTATCAAGCTTGTTGCCCCTAAAAAATATTGCGTTTTATTAAGAAACTCAACGATGACTCATGGTTACGGGGGGCTAGCCCTGGATGGGTTGCTATCCATCCGTCAGTGCGGTTGCTGTCAGTAGTGAACGTGAATTTTACAGCGTTTCCCAAGTCTCTGAAGGCCAGAAGCACCTGATGAACAATTGGCTCAAGCCAATTGCCTGCCCTTCACTGAGGCGACACAGGCTGTAAGACTGCCTGCTGTCACAATAGGGAAATGTGGTGAGATTGACATGTCTAAAATATCCAAATCTCAATGAAGATCCTGTCTAACCGTCTGTCAGCTTTCCGGCGAGTTCTCCTGTATGCGCTGGTAATTATGTGCTGGTAATGTTGATGGCATTCTGCCTCAAGCTAGGCGGGGTACAGTAGCAGTGCTGTCTTCACCGAGTTGCAGAAATCTGCTGAATTGTGCAATGGATTGTCTTCTGTATCGCCTTATCGGGCTGCTGGGGGCCGTCGGCTTGATTACCCTGAGTATCTTACTGCTGGGGGCTTCACCGTGGCAGGTCGGGCTAAGCCTCGTGCGGGGGGCGTTTGGGACCCCGGATCAGTTGGCGCGGGTACTGGCCACCCTGGCTCCCCTGCTGCTCTGTGCCAGTGGTTTGGTGTTTACCTTCACGGCAGGCTTGTATAACCTGGGCATTGAGGGGCAGATGATGATGGGCGCGATCGCCACTACGGGGATACTTCAACTTTTGGCCCCGGCCCTTCCCGCCAGTTTAGTCTTGTTTCTGGGTATACTTGGCGGCGCGATCGGGGGTGCCCTTTGGGGGCTGTTTACCGGCTGGTTGAATGTGTTTGGCAAGGTCAATGAAATTTTCGCCGGGTTAGGGTTGAATTTTGTCGCCCAGGGGTTAGTCCTGTATCTGATCTTTGGTCCTTGGAAGCGACCGGGGGTGGCATCAATGAGCGGGACGGAACTATTTGAACCCTCCCTGTGGCTAGGGACGATCGGCAAGACGGAAGCGAGTCCCGTGGCGTTGATGCTGGGGGGATTGGCATTGATCGCAACCTGGCTGGTCACGCGCAGTACCTACCTGGGGTTACGCCTGCGAGCCGTGGGGCAAAACCTCCGGGCGGCCTCGATTTTGGGGATTCCAGCCACAACGCAATTACTCAGTGCCTTTGTGCTTTGTGGGGCACTGGCGGGGTTGGCGGGGGCACTCCAGGTGACAGCCGTGTTCCATCGTTTGATTCCCAATATTTCCAGTGGCCTCGGATTTCTCGCCCTATTGATTGTTCTGCTCACGGGATCGAGCGTTTTGTGGATTTTACCGATCGCCTTTTTCTTTAGCGCCCTCAACATTGGCAGCCTGCAACTCCCCCTTGCCCTCCAACTCGAATCTTCCCTGGCCGGCGTCATCCAAGGTGCCATTGTTCTCCTGGTCCTCCTCGGTCGTGGCTGGGACCAACGCCACCGCTCGACCCCCTAACCCTTCGTGCCCCTTCGTGTCCTTCGTGCCTTCGGGGTGAAAACCCAAAGACGCCAAGACACCAAGACAGGAACCGAATCTTGCTAGCATGGGGGATGCTGTTTTTAATTCCCTGTGCTTGTGACTGTTCGCGTTCGTATCGCCCCTAGCCCCACTGGCAACCTCCACATCGGCACCGCCCGGACTGCCGTCTTCAATTGGCTGTTTGCCCGCCACCACGGGGGTCAGTTTATCCTACGCATTGAGGATACGGACCTGGAACGATCGCGGCCTGAATTCACCCAAAATATCCTCGATGGCCTCACCTGGTTGGGATTGACCTGGGATGAGGGTCCCTTCTTCCAGTCGCAACGGCTAGCTCTCTACGAACAGGCCGTGCGGACCTTGCTGGATAAAGGGTTAGCCTACTACTGCTATTGCACCGAAGATGAACTGGAGGCGATGCGATCGGCCCAAAAGGCACGGGGGGAAGCGCCGCGCTATGACAACCGCCATCGCCATCTAACGCCGGAAGAGCAGGCAGCATTTGTGGCAGAAGGACGGCAACCGGTCGTGCGGTTCAAGATTGACGACGATCGCACAATTAGCTGGACAGACCTGGTGCGGGGGCCGGTGACCTGGCAGGGAAGTGATTTAGGCGGCGATATGGTGATTGCCCGTCGTGCCCCGGTGGGGGCAATTGGGCAGCCGCTCTATAACTTTGTCGTGGTTGTCGATGATATTGATATGGGCATGACCCACATCATTCGCGGCGAGGATCACATTGCTAATACGGCAAAACAAATTCTGCTCTATGAGGCGCTAGGGGCTGCCGTACCCCAGTTTGGCCATACGCCGTTAATCTTGAACCAAGCGGGCCAAAAGCTCTCAAAACGAGATGGGGTCACGTCAATTTCTGACTTCCGGGAAATGGGTTACCTGCCCCAAGCCTTAGTGAACTACATGACCCTATTGGGTTGGTCGCCGCCGGACTCAACCCAGGAACGGTTTACGTTGGCGGAGGCAGCAGCAGTGTTTGGGTTCGATCGCGTCAACCGGGCCGGGGCGAAATTTGACTGGGATAAGCTCAATTGGTTGAATGGGCAATATCTCCATGATTTACCGATCCCTGAGTTAACGGATTTGCTGATCCCCTATTGGCAGGGGGCGGGGTATGAGTTTGACCCAGTGGGCGATCGGGCCTGGTTGGAAGGACTGGCGGCGTTGCTGGGACCGAGCCTGAGCCGCTTGGATGAGGCGGTGGCCATGAGTCAATTTTTCTTTAGTGAAACGGTGACGCTGGATGGGGAGGCGCAAGCGCAGTTACAGCAGGACGGTGCCCAGGCGGTGCTGACGGCGATTTTGGCGGCGCTGGAGACGGTGACCTTGGATGCGGAGGCGGTGTCGGGATTGCTGAAGCAGGTGACGAAATCGACGGGGCTGAAGCGGGGGATGGTGATGCGGACGTTGCGGGCAGCGTTGACGGGGGCGGTGCATGGGCCGGATTTGACCCAATCCTGGTTGTTACTGCACCAGAGGAGAACAGATGGGCCACGTTTGCAAGCAGCTTTGGCGGTGACGCAACCCTCCTGAGCCTAATCCTGGGGTTTCTAGTTCCAGATAAGGCGCTGGCAGACGGTGCGGGTCTCGCGGGCGAGGTCGTCGGGGGGATCTTTTCGATCGCTAGATGTGTAGTAGACGGGTGGGGTGAGCGATCGCTGGTCTGGCATGATTATGATCCAGTGATGGATAACACCATTTCGTGATAATACCCTAAGCCTAGGTGTTATCACGCGAGTCTGCATGATAAGGTCCCAATATCCAGGTTTATCCATCAGAAGTCATGTCAGCTTCATGACAGGGATACGGGGAAGGAATTCGTTATCTCGTATTCACTTGCGGCCAGTTCGCCTACAATCTACAGCGTTTTCCAAGTCTCTGAAGGACAGAAGCACCTGATGAACAATTGGCTCAAGCCAATTGCCTGCCCCTCACTGAGGCGACAAAGGCTGTAAACATTTAGAGCAAAAGCAGAGCAGGCTATCGGATACAGTGCTACTCTGCTTTTGCTTCTCGGCGAATAATACTGAGAATACTGAGTCTGCATACACTCAATAGCATCAAATTGCTTCGGTTTTATGAAGGCTGTTATAGCCCCACAATTTGCTTGCTGATTGGCTGATTAGCATCGTCAGCAATACCCAAGCAATACCCAGGACCTTCCCTTCCTCTTGGGCTTCAACGGCAATATTCATGAGGATGATTGCCTTCCTCAACACATCACTTTTAGATCCCCCTAACTTATGAGCCGTTTCTGTGAGAAGATCATTTAGCTTAGGTGAGACATCAAGACTGAGGCGGATTCGGGTTTCTTCTTCCTTCTTAGCCTTTGTCGGTGCCAAGGCAGCATTCGGTACCATAATCAATCCCTAAAACAACACTAAAGTTTTGTATTTCTGCTTGCCAGCGCTGCTCCCCCCGTTCCCAGGTGATGTATAGCCGGTTATAGCGTTCCTCCACCTGCCCTAATGCCGTCTGCCAGAGACCGGTCGCTGCCTGGTAATCCTTCCGCAGTTGCTCGACTTTCTGTTCCGTTTCCTGGCGCAGTAGTGCAGTTTTCTCCTCGACCCAACGTAGACGATCTTGTGCTATCTGCCACCGCTTACGAACAATCTCTAATGCCGTGTGCTCGGTTAAATCTGGCTCTGGAATTGGACACTGGGCTGGTAGTGCCTTCACTGCCTGCTCGTAGGCATTCCAGAGATCGCGTTCTGCTGTCACTTTCTGCGCTCCTAACTGCTCAATGCCATCTGTAAAGAACTCCCGTTCAAAGGCTAACTGGGCCAGAGGTGGGGTAGGTTCCGTCTCCAACCACTTTTCTTCATGGTGCCAAGGATTTGCTTCCTTTGGCTCTGGGTATTTTTCGTGCTTAGGTGGGCGCATAGCTTTGTTCTCCTGTAAAAAACACGGATATGGCTTAGCGAACAGTTGAAAACGCCTCATTGACACACATTTCAATAGCGGCGAATCCACAAATCTCGACTTGTGGAACGTTATACAAAAGCCGTCGTAATTGGCCTTGTAATTCACCGCCTGGACCAATAATCGCGATCGCACCTTGGTTATTGCCGATAATGGTGGCGATCGCAGTCAATAATCGCTCAATCCCAACTTCATCTAAACGCGGTTGATCTCCGACGACTTCAGCATGGTCTAATGTAAGTGTCAGGACAACGTGCTGGTTTGGTTGTCGGCTACGTTCCCGTTCCACATCTAAAGCAACCTGCTCTAGCAGCAGGATCAAGGATGTACCACCCTGTCTACCGATTTAGGCTTGGGGAGGTACCTGCGTGCAGGGATTAAATAGAAAAGTATTCTCAATTCGCTGGATATTAATGATCTCTGGAATGTCAGCAAAGTGAATTTCCGTTAGGCGATCGCCGGCTCGATAGTAGCGTAAACTCACTTGACAGTGTTTTTCCCGCTCAGGCGAAAATGTATAGGCAGACTGGGAATAATCGTCGGTTCGATAGTGAGTCAGGGCTGGCCGTCGCATTTCTATCCTGATAAAGCTACCTAGACAGATCATCGCTACACCGACTGAACCGAAGACCCAACAAAGATGGCTGTTGTACCAACCGGCGTGGTCGCTTAGTGCGCTTTTGGCTCCACCTTTGGGTATTACTGAACACCCCCAGCCATCACCTGAGGGTGAGTCCCCTCACCTAGTCATCGTTACAATGGACGATAAACTCGGTAGTTAACGCTGGGGAAAATATTATCGATCGTCTCTACCTTTTCCAGCCAACCTGAATCCACCTTCCCCTCATTCACATCCTCAAACAACTTCGTAAAGCGCTTCAAGTGCGATTGGGTGCGCCGCACCGCATAGGGCACCATTGTTCCCGTGCGCATGATAAACGCCCAGTCAGAAGATTGGGCCAGCAGTAACTCACGGGCCGCCTGATTGAGTGCCCGCCATTCCAACTCATCCGCCGGTTCCCGTTGACTCAGTGCAATCATCCGTTCCGTCGCCTTATGCAAATGGGGATAAATCCAGGCATTACTGTCATTCAGCCAATACTCATGAAACCCCTTAAACCCCCAACTCGACTGGGCCGGACGACACACCTGTTGGGTTGGATGCTGGCGCAGATAATCCGCCAGATGGGTCAATTCATAGGTTTGCTGGTCATACCAGGACTTACGGAAGAAATAATCCAGAAACCACGGCCCTTCATACCACCAGTGGCCAAATAACTCTGCATCATAGGGTGAAATCACAATGGGGGGGCGTCCCATAATCGAATGTAAATGGCGAATCTGGCACTCGCGGTTAAACATAAAGTTGCCCGCATGTTCCGCTGCCTTCTCCCGTGCCCAGTAGGGATCATACAAGGCCTTATCGCCCAACCCTACGCCGCGTCCCGTAATCTTATGGTATTTGATTCCCACATTTTTACGCTGACCATTGGGCATAATAAACGGCTTAATATACTCATATTCTGCCTCCCAACCTAGGTCCTTATAAAACTCCCGATATTCCGGTGACCCGGGATAACCCACCTCCGCCGACCACACCTGTTGCGATGACTCATGATCCCGGCCAAACGCCGCCACCCCCGCCTCGGTAAACACGGGTGCATAGGAGCCATAGCGCGGACGCGGACGGGCATAGAGCACCCCATGCCCATCCATCACAAAATAGCGCAATCCCGCATCGGCAATCATCCGCTCTAGGCCATCGTAGTAAGCACATTCAGGGAGCCAGATCCCCTTCGGGGGCTGGTCAAAATTCTCTGCATAATGTTCACAAGCCACCTGAATTTGTGCCCATACGGCCTGGGGATACATCTTCATCAGGGGCAGATAGCCGTGCGTGGCCCCGCAGGTGATAATTTCCAGGTTATTGCTGTCGAGAAATTGCTTAAAAGCCGTAATCAGATCGCGATCGTAGCGTTCCCAGAGTTCGCGGGCTGCTTGAAACTCCGTGCAGTAGTGTTCCGCCAGGTAGCGAATATGGCTATAGTGGGCATTATGCTCCACCTCCATCGCTGCCAACGTTTGCAATTGCGTCAGATATTGATCAAAACGATCCTGGAGCAACGAGTCCCGCAGCATTGAGACGAGGGGAGGGGTCAGACTCATGGTTAGCTTAAAGTCCACCCCATCCCGTCGCAAACCTTCAAATACTTTTAAGAGCGGAATATAGGTCTCTACGATCGCTTCATACAACCATTCTTCCTCCAGCACATAGCTGCTTTCGGGGTGCCGGACAAAGGGTAAATGGGCATGGAGAACCAGCGCAACGTAACCAAGAGCCATAGAGAGGGGGGAGCCTTAAAACACAAACTATCTATCGTACCCCCCATTCTGTCCGCAGGGGTGTTGTTTTGCCAACTTTGTGGGGGAGTTGGAGGAGAAGCGGAAGGGGAGGAGGCATCAATTCCCCACAGTGGGCAGTTACGAAAAAACTTTTTATGCTAAAAAGGCAATTGCCTACGGCTGTACAGGATGAGCGATTCACACCGCGTTCGCGCAGCGTCCCCATCGGAGCATCAAACGGCGTCTCCATCGGAGAATCAGGCAGCGTCTTCCCCGGAGAATCGCGCAGCGTCTCCATCGGAGAATCGGGAGATGGGTGCTCCAGAAGTATTAACGCCTGACACGACTCCTAATTCTATCCTGACAGCCGAGACGGCCCGTCCACCAGAAGCTATTCCACAAGGAACTACTCCACAAGCAGTCGTCCCCCTTGGCATTGATGTCTCTAACGATCTGCCAACCCTGGACGTTGGTGCCACCCGCCGCAAACTGCAACCGCAGGCATTCGTCGCCCCGCCCCATTCGCGCAGCGTCTCCGCAGGAGAATCGCATAGCGTCTTCCAAGGAGAATCGCATAACCTTGCCCCAGATCAAGCCTCGTTAGCCATCGCACCACGATCGCGTAGCGTCTCCGCAGGGGAATTGCGTCAGCGCAACCCGCGTCCCATTAGGTCGCTACAGGCTCACTATTCCCCCCACCGTTCGCTCTTGGGCACGAGCTTAAAAATGGGCCTGACGATCGCCAGCTTGACGATCGCGCTGGGTCTCATCGGCGGTGGGATATGGTTGGGAACCCGCCTCATGTTGAACCCAGACCAGGTTGCTTGGCTGAATCGCTGGTTGCCAGATTGGACTCGCATCCCGATCGCACAAGCACAGCCGCCCCAAACAATCGCCGACATTCAAACCGAAATCCGGCAAGTGGGTTTGATCCCTGGTGATCTGATGCCTCTGACTACCCAACAAGCTGCCGCTAACCCCGTTCCGGTCACCACCTGGTTGTTGCCTATTTTCTCGCCGACCCCCTGTCCTGCCAGCCTTGCTTCGACCCGCAGCCGCTGTGATGCGATCGTCGAATTGCGGGTGTATCAGACGGTTACCGACTCACCTGCGACAGTCACCACCCCAACGTATCGCCGGGTACACCAACTGATGGTGGCGGGGCCAGCCGAATCCTTTGTCCTGGCCTCGCTGCTGCCACCTAACAGCCCACCCGATACGGTCCCACCGGGTTCTAACCAACCTCTGCCCCTCACAAATCTGCGCCGCTTTGAAGGGACAAGTGTCCTGCCGGGGGTGTGGTTTAGCCTGAGTGGGCAACGGGTACAGGATAATCAAACCCTCCTCTATGGCCAAGTGCTGTACTACAACCCGGACCAGTTGCACCTCAGTTTGCTGGCCCCGTGGGTGAGTCCGGCGAACCAATTCCCAACTTGGCAGGAGGTCACGGGAGGAGAGCACCCGGAATTGGTGGTGAATCAGACGATCGACCTGGAACCGAAATTAGTGGTTTACCAACTGCGATCGCGTAACTTCCTGCTCAGCCCGTGGGAACTTGCTCCCATTTCCCTCACCCCACCCGCCCTGAATGAGGCGTCCTATCAGCAGGCGATCAAATTAGCCCAGGTGGGTCTCTGGTCCCCAGCCCTCCAGCAGTTGGAGCAAGAGAAGACGAAGCGTAGCACCTGGACCGATCTAGCTCAAGCCCAGATGGATCTGATCAAACTCCATGCCCGGATGACAACACTCCAGGCGGAGCAAACCTGGATTAGTACCAGTGAACAGGTTCTTGCTCATTTGCTGGATGGTCGCTGGCAAGCTGCCCTCGCGATCTTTGACCAGAGTGCAACCAAACGGCTGGAGATTGCCAACCTGTTGCAGACCGATCCAGGACGGATCTGGCGACGGCTAGAAACAGCGTTAACCGTGACGCCCGATCAGGTTGCGTTACAGACTTGGGGGGCGCTGTTTATGCAGGCCCAGCGGGGGTATGAGGGCGCGATCGCCTGGTTGCAACAACAGCGGCCAATGAATGCCACCCGTGAAGCCACGATTCGCCAACGGTTAGATTTACTGCAAGCCGCCGAAGCAGAACAGGCCCTCCCCAGCCATTTCAGCCAGATTATCGGCTCAGTCACCCTGCTCACTGCCCCTAACCCGAACGATTGGCTGCGCCCCGATCCCATCCCGAACCTCGATTCTCTGAAGGAGACGCTGCGCGAACGCTCCGATGACCAGGTCTGGTATCGCATTCAAGTCCTCGGTTTTTACGATGGTCAGCAGTGGCAACAGCCACCCTTCCCCCATCTGGACCTGTCACCCACCACGGCAGCCCAACAACTGTGGCGCTTATTGGGGTTAAACACCGACGCTCACGTCCAACTGGTCACCTGGCAGGCGGATGCACAGCAGCAAGTGGCCCTCACTGAGGTGAAAGCAGTTCGATTCCAAAACGGAGAACTGGAATTACTGGCCCTGGGGTCACCGTTGCCACCGCCTGAGACGGAAACTGGTCCAATCTCGCCCCCCTTAGCCTTAACGGGTACAGCGGCCCGGTTACTGCTCCAGCCCCCCACGCTGAGCTTGGCGGATCTCCATGCCCAGGATGCCCGCAACAGTGAACGCCTCTTTACTGCCCTCTGGAAAGACTTGCAACGGGCCGGGAAAGTACCTGATGCGGCTGACCCTAAGCTCGCTGACTGGTTACCCTGGATTGGGCACTGGCGGGTACAACAGGTGTCGCTGACCTACCCGGGAAAAATGGATACGGTCTTTAGCCTGGGTGCTGAGGAATTGGCGGTCCTCAAAGCCCTCGCAACCTACACCCAGCCCCCAGCGACCCAACCCCAACCCCGTCGCACTGTCATCCTTTCCAGTGCTGGCCATCTCATCTACAGTGAGTTCACCGCAACCCCCAACCAGCAACTCACGGCGATCGCTGCCCTCAGTTCCCAGGAGACAGCCTATTTATTAGTGAGCGATCGTCGGACATCCTCGCCACCGGCCAACTCCACCGGCAATTGGGGCGGCTATCGCCTGCTGCACTGGTCTCCAGCGGCACAAGGGTTTCGTTAAAGGGCATGGGGTAACCCTCTAACCCCTAAAGCAAAAACGCGCTTGCCAAGTTGCCCTTTTACTTGCTAGGCTTATAAAGCGCTGAAAAAACAAGCAGTGCCCCAACCCCTCCGCCGGGATAGCTCAGTTGGTAGAGCAGAGGACTGAAAATCCTCGTGTCGCGAGTTCAAGTCTCGCTCCTGGCATCTTAAAAACAGGGTAATGATTGCTATCGGGAGCGCTACCGCCAACACCCATAGGAAAAGCGCGATGATCTGTGACGACACCGTCGCCTATGCTAGCGATCGCCCGCTGAACGTGTCTCGGTTGCCACGGGCCTGAATCGCTTGCCCTGATTAGGGTTACAGACGATCGCAACGAGGAATTTAGTCACAAAACTTAAAATTATGAGTGCGTTAGAGCGGCGGTCAGGATAGTACGCTTGAGAACAACTAACCTGTTGGTTAACTCGTGGGTTAACGTTTTGAATCATATATAAGGAAAGCACTCATGGTTCAACGTGGTTCTAAGGTCCGGATTCTCCGCAAAGAGTCCTATTGGTACAACGAACTGGGTACGGTTGTCTCAGTAGACACGAGCGGTATCCGCTATCCGGTGATTGTGCGCTTTGACGGGGTAAACTACACCGGCTTCAGTGGTAGCGCTGGTGGCGTGAACACCAATAACTTTGCCGAAGAGGAACTCGTCGAAGTTTCTGCCCCTAAGGGTAAGAAATAAACGGTGCCCGAATTACCTGAGGTAGAAACCGTTAAGCGGGGCCTGAATCAGGTGACGCGGGATCAGATCATTGTTGGAGGGGCGGTCTTCCTGGAACGGACGATCGCCCCTCCGACGTCTGTAGACGATTTTTTACAGGGGATCACGGGTTGTACGATCGTCGCCTGGGAACGTCGGGGTAAGTATCTCCTCGGTCAATTGGTCCGGACGGTATCCCCGCCCCTGGCCTCAACGCCACCCATCCTCCTACCCCCCTCCGGCACGTCGTCAACCGCCGCCGCTAAAACCCTACCCCTCCGAGCTGCCTCGCCTCAAGCCAGATGGTCACCCGCAACTACACCCCAACCAGCGGCGATCGCGGCGGGGTGGTTAGGGGTACATCTGCGCATGACGGGGCAATTACTCTGGGTCCCTCAGGATGAGCCGTTGTCAACCTATACTCGGGTGCGTTTCACCTTTGCCAACGGCCAGGATCTGAGGTTTGTTGATAGTCGTACCTTTGGGCGGATGTGGTGGGTCCCGCCCGATCGCCCCCCCGAAGCGGGGATAACGGGCCTACAACACCTTGGTCCAGAACCCTTTTCCCCAGACTTTAACGTGGCCTATCTTCAGCACCAGTTCCAGGGCCGACAGCGCCCCATTAAAAGCGCTTTGCTGGATCAAACCCTGCTGGCGGGGTTAGGCAATATTTACGCTGATGAGGCCCTATTTTTGAGTGGCATTCATCCCACCACCCCCTGCCACCGTCTTCAACCCGAACAGATTCAGCGTTTGCTGCCAGCCATCTTGACGGTTCTTGAGGCATCCATCCAGGCAGGAGGAACTACCATTAGTGATTTTCGCAGCGTGGCCGGGGTGAACGGCAATTATGGGGGTGAGGCCAAGGTCTACGGGCGCACGGGGCAGGCGTGCCGGGTGTGTGGGACGCCGATTCAACGGATTCGCTTAGCAGGGCGATCGAGCCATTTTTGCCCAACCTGTCAACGTTAATTGATTATTGCTTGCATTTATTTTTATCTATTTATCAGCCATGAAATGACCAGGTAACCCAATTGAAAGCCGCCTAACAGCCGATATTTTTGTTTAAATTTCAAAATTTCATAACATTGCGATCGCACTCCTTCATAAAAATTTTCAAATTTATTTTTTATACTTACATAAATCTAAAATCTTCTTCATGTTAAAGATTCAGAATTAACGGTCATTCAAGCTATGTTTGAGACTATTTATCCTTGATCCCTGAGACTACGGTATTGACCCCTTCTGTCTTGATCGAAGCAGTGAGTGGGGCAGAACTGAGAAACTGAGAGCGTTATAGCGATCGTGGACAATCTTTTAGAGGAATCAGAACGAATGAATCATCACTCTGGCTAGAATGTGATGATATTGCGTCTAGGTTTATATTTAGCCATCAAAGTCAACGAAAAGTCATGCATTCAGTATTAATACTTTATGATCGGATGATGATTTTTTCGATAGTATCTTGGTATACAAATTTCAACAACATTTGGGATTTTTAACACAACTTTCACTACTGCTCCGGGCATAGCGAACCTGGGCTTGGCGTTGATAGTCTAAATTTTGTCCGTATTCTCTCCATTTGCTTGCGATACAGTCTGCTTCACTCACATAAAGCAATTTCCGGTTTGTAATCGCTACATTTTTTTTGAGAGGTCCCCATGACACCAACCACCAAAACCATAACTCCCCGGAATGGACGCTACGCTGATCTATCTGTGCAGGTGTTGGAGCAAGTCTATAATCAAGATGATAAGCCATTAGTTAAGCAACCTGTAGGTAAAGCCGTATCCTTGAATACCCATCTTTATGGTCTGGATCAGTTGGGTTTACGGAATTTGGGTCATGTCTATCGCAACCTCTCCGTACCAGAATTGATCGAACATGCGTTGCGGCGCGGCGAGGGCGTATTAGCCGCCAATGGCGCACTCTGTGTCAAAACAGGTAAGTATACGGGTCGATCGCCCAATGATAAGTTTATTGTGGACGAACCTAGTAGTCGTGGAGAGATCCATTGGAATAACCTCAATGTCCCGATCTCGGAAGAGCATTTCGATCGACTGTTTCGGCGGATTCGTTCCTATGTGCAGGGGCGGGATCTCTATATTTTTGACGGCTATGTTGGGGCTGATCCCATCTATCGTACGGGGGTGCGGATTATTACCGAATTAGCCTCCGAGAACCTTTTTGCCCATCAGCTATTTTTGCGGCCTACAGTTGAAGAACTGGCTAACCACCATGCTGATTTTACTGTAATTGCGGTACCAGGTCTGCACGGGGAACCGGAGGATGATGGCATCAACAGCGAAGCCTTTATTGTGATTAATTTTGCTAAGAAGATTGTGATTATTGGAGGATCTCGCTATGCGGGTGAAATCAAAAAATCAGTCTTCTCGCTGATGAACTATTTCATGACTAAGCGCAATGTGTTGCCGATGCACTGCTCCGCCAATATGGACGCGGATGGCAATACAGCCCTCTTCTTTGGGCTATCGGGAACGGGCAAGACGACGCTCTCTGCTGATCCCGATCGCTTCCTAATTGGTGATGATGAACACGGTTGGTCTGAGGAAGGTATCTTCAATTTTGAAGGCGGCTGTTATGCCAAGACGATTCACCTGTCGGAAGAAAATGAACCGGATATTTGGCATGCTATTCGCTTTGGTGCGATGGTTGAAAATGTTGTTCTTGATCCCCACGATCGCACGCCTGACTATGAGGATGGGAGCCTGACAGAAAACACTCGGGTTGCCTATCCGATCGACTACATTCGTAACTGTGTCATACCTAGTGTGGGTGGTCATCCCAATGCCGTGATCTTCCTGACTGCTGATGCCTTTGGCGTCTTGCCGCCGATCGCGAAATTAACCAGCGCCCAGGCCATGTACCACTTCCTATCAGGCTATACCAGCAAGTTAGCGGGAACCGAACGGGGTATTACGGAACCCAAGGCCACCTTCTCCGCCTGCTTTGGCAAACCCTTCCTGCCCTTGCCCGCAACGGTTTATGCCGAAATGCTTGGTGAACGGTTGCGCAAACACCAGGCAAAAGCCTCCGTCTATCTGGTGAATACAGGCTGGTCGGGCGGTCCCTATGGTGTGGGCAAGCGTATCCCAATTAAATACACACGGGCCATGATTACAGCGGCACTGAATGGCGACCTGGATCACGTTACTTACCATCCCGATCCAATTTTTAAGGTGTTGGTGCCAGACGCCGTGCCCGGTGTCCCGGCAGTGATCCTGAACCCGCGTACAACCTGGAGTGATCCCGATGCGTATGATGCCAAAGCGAGGGAACTGGCCCATCGTTTTGTCGAAAACTTCAAGCAATTCCAAGCAGCCCGTCAAGAACTGATTGATGCTGGCCCCAATCCAGATTAATGTCCCCGTGCGATTGCCCTGATCCGGATAGTTATTTTGCTTAATCAGGGGCCGATCCTGCTTGTTTAACAGTAACGTTTTTTACCAACACCCTTAGTTTCACATTTTATTGAGGAACAAGGGTGTTTTTCTGGCCATCACGATTCTGATACTTACTTCGTAAAAAAAACACAAGCTTTTGCGGCGGCGGCTTGTGTAAAGTTATGTTGACTGGATATTACTGGCACTTTTTAAGTACATTTACCAGTAGCTCCTGATCGAGCAAGGCCCGATCGCGACACCTCTGAATCGCCGCTGCCGCCAATCCCGACCCCTAGGCCAACACCGCGAAACCAGCTTAGCTTAGGTCTAATTGAGTAGCAGTTATAATACACTTGAATTGCTCAAATATCCTCTAGCCAAAGCAAAAGTGTGGTTACACAACTCAACATTAACGAAGCGCTGATCCAAGAAGCCCTTGCCCTGGATGACTAGACCACGATCGAGTCTCTGGTTGAAACCGCCCTGCGCGAATATATCGATCGCCGTAAGCACCTGCAAATGATTGATCTCTTTGGCACCATTGATTACGACGAAGACTACGACTACAAGCAGCAACGCCAGCAATCATGAGTGTTATTGTCGATACCTCAGTTTGGTCCCTGGCTCTACGGCGCAGAACATCTCCCCATCTCTCTCCTGCTGTGATCTGATTGCAGGATTGTATTACCGACGATCGGGTTGCCTTACTCGGTGCGATCCGTCAAGAAATCCTTTCTGGTGTTCGGAGTACCGAACAATTCAACCGTCTTCGAGATTATCTGAGAGCTTTCCCAGACCTAGTACTTGGGCATCAAGACTATGAACTGGCCGCTGAGTTTTTCAACACCTGTCGTCGCCAGGGAATTCAAGGCTCCAATACAGACTTTCTCGTCTGTGCGGTTGCGTTCACCGCCATTATCAAATTCTGATGACTGATAAGGATTTCCAGAATTTCCAGGCATGTCTTAACTATCCTGATCTGCTTGTACCGCTATAACTTCAGCCAGTTAGTGTAGAAACTAATACTTCCTGATGGAGCAAGGCCCGATCGCGCCACCCCTCAATTATCCCTATATCCAAGCCTGTCCCCTGGGCCAACACCGCCAAACACCGATCGCGGACCCCCTCACTCGCATCCGGCAACTGGTCCAACTCCCACCCTGGTAACGTAAGTTCCTGCATCAACTGGCTCACCTTCGGGTCATAACTCAAGGCCACACAGGCACACCCCGCTGCCGCCGCCATCACTAAGCCGTGAAACCGCATCGAAATCGCTAAATCCACCTCCTGAAACAGCCCCACCAATTGACGCGGATCGTCCCAGGTGATCAGCCGATTCAGACCCGGAAGTTGGGCTTGGATTTGTAGCGCGATCGCCTGATCCTGGATCGGTTGAAATGGCACTAGGACGATCGCCCCCCCCGTTTCCCGTTGCACCTCAATCAGCGATTGGATTAATACTTGCAACCGTGCGGGCGTCAGCGATCGATGGGGGCGCAAACTCACCGCGATCCGAGGTCGGGGTAAATCCGACAGATCCATCGGCACCGCCTGCAATGCCCACACCGGGTCCGGGGCCACCGTACAGGGAATCTGCCAATCTTGAAGCAACTTTGCCGACGCCGCATCCCGCACACTCACCGCCGT
>CAZHXN010000001.1:0-15799 GCA_964536415.1 uncultured bacterium | reverse complement strand
AGCGGGTTAGCGATCGCTGCAACGGTCCGATCCCCTGCGCCCAGGCGATCGTCACCAGGCCCAACCGTTGCGCCAACCCCATTAACCCGGCATAGTACAGCGGACTCAGGACACTCGTCGCATCCTGCATCAGACTGCCGCCGCCCCAGATAAACGCATCCGCCCGCCGTAAGGTTTCCAATACCGCCTCTGTGCTTTTGCGCGGACAGGCTTCGACCCCATAGCGATCGCGGGTTTCCTGGGGATTCCCTGATAGCACCACGGGCGTCACCGTCGGCGGCAACATCTGCAACAGCGTCGCTAACAACGCCTCATCGCCGCCATTCCCCTGTCCGTAATAGCCACACAACACGGCCCGCATTCGCCCCGCCTCCCAGATGATCTCCCACATGATTCCCCCGCCTCCCCCTATAGGGGCGAAGGGGAGAAAGCGGGCTTTCAAAGTCCCTTGCCCCCCTTGGGAGAAAGATTTAGGGAGAGGGTTACCCAGAGTCCAAAGTTAATCGCTCCCCTTGACAGAGGGATTGAGGGAGAGGGTCTGGTCTAGTTTAGCCGCGATCGCGCTAATCCAGGCCTCCTCCTGCTTCGTATAGCTGCGCGGCGCGTTTGCCCCCAGGATCAACACCCCCGCCGTACCAATGGGCTGACAGATAATCCCCTGCGTGTTCGGTGGCAATACATTAAATTCCACCCGTCCCGGATACAACTTGGCATCAACTAGATACACGGGACGCTGGGTTTGCAACACCCGCTGCCCGATTGCCCCTGGCACCCAATCCGCCTGCGGTCCCAAGATCCCCCGTCGCAGAATCACCCGCTGGCCATACCACACCACCAGCGATCGCGTCGGCGTCTGGGTGAGCAGTAAATCTGACGCCCAGGCCAACTCCTGTTTAGCCGTATCTGATAGCTCCGAGTCCAACTCAAAACCTGCCTCCCCCTCCAGCACTACGGCCTCCGGCGGCTTGGGTTGAAACTGCTGCCACAGCAACCCCGTCAGAATCAGCAGCGCACTCAGCAGCACCCCCACGACATCCGATCGCGACTGGGACGGCGTCAACTCTGGCGTCAACAGCCGATTCACCATCAACAGGCTACTACCAATCATACCCACCGCGATCGGGAGGTATCTCAAATCAGCTATCGGTTTACGGGGATTCATCCGTTCAGTTCCATAAGTCGGCTATTCCCAATTATCTAGGTATTGGGAACAATACTGCCAGTCACACTAAGTCGAAAGTATACAAATTACAGCATACTGAGTAACGCAAGACCTAAATTGCGATTCTGTTACCCATCAATATGCTCAAGAACATCTGTAACCTATGTTAATATATCTGGCTCTCCGTGTAGTAAAGCTGATCGCTGATAACTCAGGACAAGTAACCAGATCAAGGCACCTGTTAAGACTAATTCACGTTCATGATTGAACAGATCAATATTCAGCGGCGTTAGGAAACGCTGTGGAAAAAACATGAAAACTAAAATCAGAAAGCTTACGAGCGATCGTCTTGGATCTAGATGCAAATGTCGCCAGAAGATCGCAACAAAAGGAGCTAACGCAATCAAGTCATAATCATGGGAGAAGCCCATCAGCAGGGAAATAGCTGGTAATATACCAATAAAATCATCTTGAATAAAGCGAGACTCTCGCCACCAAATTAACCCAACCAAAAGCAGCCCCAAGGGAAACAGACTTGGTAAGGTTATTCCCACAGAATACAGCACACTTTGGAGACCAAAGATATGCACGAAACCAAGCGTGTTATACATCTGGGCTTTATAAGCCTTGACCGCATCTATCCAATATAAAAAGACTTGTATAGGGCCACTAACCATCATTGGATACAGAGAAAAAACCAGAATAGAGAGGGCTGCTACACCCAATGCCTTGAATTTTCGTTCTAGCAGAAACCAGATGATGATGATAAGACTGATTTGAGGTTTGAAAGTAGAAAAGCCAATTAAAATCCCACTCAAGATCCAACGCCTGCGATCGGCGAAATACCAGCCACCCACCCAGGCAATCGTTCCGATTAGCGTCGTTTGGCCCATCCACATAATGTGCTCTGTAAAAGGATTACCAATAATGATTGCAGGCAGAAACCATTGAGGCGCAGCGCTAGAGTCATCCAGTTCTTGCACAAATCCCCGTTGTACCAGGCGAACACAGAAGAATACTAAGGCAATGACACTAAAGAGATTTAGAACTGTGATTAATGCCTTCGCTTTAGATAGAGGGGAAAGGGCTAATAACAAGCACAGGGGCGCGATTTGGGGAGGATAAGCAAAATCATAGCGATCGGCATCTATCAACCCATTAGTGAACTGGCTAGCGATCTGAGGATCATAGGCATTCAAGCCTTTTAACCACGCTACACCAGCACCATAGAAAATGGGTACATCAGACCTACCCGCACTGAAACCACCTTCACGCGCAATACCAAGAATGCCAAAAGCAATTAGGGCAGCGCAAGCAATGCTCAGAATTACTATTCGCGTTAATGGCTTACTGAGCAGAGTTTGAAATTTAGTTTCTATCGCAATCATATTCTTCAAGGGAGGCTCATCAAATACTCAAGCTAAATTCTATCAGCAACTCCAGTTGCTCTTGGCCCTAACTAAAGCACTTAAATATTTACTTAAACATTAGGGCATCTCGGTTAATTGGGATAGGGGCAGGTCAATTACCTCAACTGACGAAATTACGTTGGCTATCAGCGCAGGATTTATATTTTTGCGGTACTCATTATAAAATTTTAGACATTCAGGGATATCATTCTTGTTCGGGCAAATCATCGTGGTGCCCCAATGCAAGCGTCGGATCTTGACGATGGCGGCGATACCAGGTTGCACCTAGGATTAAGATACCGATCATGCCTAGTGAACCCAATAGTGGTAGAATGTCTCCCGTTTGAATGGCCTGTACCCCAAAACTGCCGAGCAACACAAAGGGTAAAAGTCCCGGTATTGTCCCTAGACAGGTGCCGAGCACATAGTCTTTAGAACGGATGGAGGTCAGGCCGGCAGCAAAATTGACCAGACCATAGGGAATAATTGGCAGGAGGCGAATCGCTACAATATACCATAATCCTCCCTGTTTAAACTCCGCATCTAGGGCTTGCCAATTACCCGTCAAACGACGTTTGGCCCATTTTTGCCCTATGGTTCGTGTGAAGGCAAAGGTCACGATCGCAGCCACCAAGGCAGCAATACTTGTCCATAAGGTACCTAACCAAGGGCCGAAAATAGCCCCACCTGTGAGATTAAGTGCGGTTGAGGGGAGGATCAGAATCGTTGCAATGACATAGATAACAATATAAAGTAGGGGTGCCCAAATTCCTGCGTATTTAAGCTGTGCTTGTAGCTGTTCGGGGGGAAGTTTGATCACGATGTAGAACGCTAGGCTAGTCGCAACTAAACATATGACTGTTAAGGTAATGACAATGACACGGTACTGCTTTGACATTAGGAATTTGCTTGCTTAATCAATTAGGCTTATAACTTGAAACCACTCATCGATAGCCATTTTCTGAGAATGATTACTCAGAATTGTTATGAGATGTGGTTTTACGAGATCTAGCATGATTGTTGTCATTCCTAGGTTCCCCTGTCTTGATGCCATAAAGATCGCGAACAAGATATAAAGGTCTTCCTTTTACTTCTTCATAAACGCGCCCTAGATATTCGCCAATAATACCTAGCGTAATCAGTTGCATTCCACCTAAAAAGAGGAGTACGACCATCAATGAGGCATAGCCAGGAACATCAACACCCAGAATCAAAGTTCGTAGAACCAGGAAAAAAGCATAGCCAAACGCAACGAAGGATAGAGTCACCCCGATATAGCTCCACATTTTTAGAGGAACGAGGCTAAAGGAGGTAATCCCATCGATGGCAAAATTCCATAATCGCCAATAATTCCATTTTGTTTTGCCCTTGTATCGCTGATCGCGATCGTAATAGATAGCGGTTTGTCGAAACCCAACCCAGGCAAACAAACCTTTCATAAAGCGTGTCCGTTCGGGCAGTTGCTTAAGGGCTGTCACAGCCCGGCGATCGAGCAGTCGAAAATCACCCGTATCACGAGGAATGGCGATCGCGGTCATCTGCCCCAGCATACGATAGAAAGCATTCGCAGTTAAGCGCTTCAACCAGGTTTCACCTTGTCGGGTTTTACGGGTTGCATAGACCACATCAAAACCCTCTCGCCATTTTTCAACTAAAGTCCCAATTAATTCAGGTGGATCTTGTAGATCCGCATCAATAGGGATAACGGCTGCGCCCCTGGAAAAATCAATGCCAGCCGTTAATGCAATCTCTTTGCCAAAGTTCCTAGAGAAATTGATAACTTTAATGCGTGAATTACGATAATGATGTTCTATTAATTTCTCAAGCGTTCGATCGCGGCTTCCATCATTGATACAGATAAATTCATAGGGTAATCCAATCTTATCCAGTACCAATTCTAGCCGCTGAAATAAATAATCAATATTTTGTTCTTCGTTATAAAATGGTATAACAATGGATAATTCAGGGTCAGAAGAAGGCAGTTCAGACGCTGGATAGGAGGTTGACATAATGACCACTCACTTTGACAAGCAACAGGAGGTGGCTGGACAATTTAAAATTGTTGTAGACGCTAACTTGACTATTGTTTATCTAACGGGTGTATCATTAAAGTCAGCAGATAGGTGAATACTGTGATTGCAGAGGCTCGCTGTTCTATAAATATTCCCATGAGCATGGAACTTGTACACAGCCGCGCTGCTTTTCCAATAGGTATTAACTTTACCCCCTTGCCTATAGACTATAGTAGTTTGAGAAACGACTCAGGGCAAGATATTGGGTCAGACATTGTAATCCGACTCTAAACTAATAGCCTGGGAACCTTGCAGCAAGATCCCCGGAGTGTGACACAATAAAAGACGCCAAGCGAAAAGCAAAGCTGTTGTGTCGTTTAGAGTGTAGACCTTAACTACTGTGAGCCTTACCGTCCAAGCGCCCCCTACCCGCCGTGCTGTGTTCCCCTTCACGGCTATTGTCGGCCAGGAAGAGATGAAACTGGCCCTGTTGTTGAACGTGATTGACCCCAAAATTGGTGGGGTAATGATTATGGGCGATCGCGGTACGGGCAAGTCCACGACCATCCGCGCCCTTGCTGACCTGTTGCCGGAAATTGAAGTCGTTGCGGATGATCCCTTCAATAGCCATCCCACCGATCCCGATTTAATGAGTGATGAGGTGCGGGAGCGCTTGAGTCGAGGCGAACAATTGCCGATCGCCCATAAACCGATTCAGATGGTGGACTTGCCCCTGGGGGCGACGGAGGATCGGGTATGCGGCACGATCGACATTGAAAAGGCCCTTGCGGAAGGGGTGAAAGCCTTTGAACCAGGACTGCTGGCCAAGGCCAATCGGGGTATTCTCTATGTCGATGAGGTGAACCTGCTGGATGATCACCTCGTTGATGTCCTCCTGGATTCTGCCGCATCGGGATGGAATACGGTGGAACGGGAAGGGATTTCCGTGCGCCACCCCGCCCGCTTTGTCCTGGTTGGTTCCGGCAACCCGGAAGAAGGCGAACTGCGGCCCCAATTACTCGATCGCTTCGGGATGCACGCCGAAATTCACACCGTCAAAGACCCAGCAAAGCGGGTTGAAATTGTCGAACAACGCTCCGAGTTCGATCGCGATCCCGTTGGCTTTTTGGCCCAATACCAACCGCAACAGCAAGCCATGCAGCAACAACTGCTCCAGGCCCAAGCCCTGCTCCCCTCGGTGACGATCGAGCACCAGCTACGGGTCCAAATCTCCCAGGTGTGCTCCGAGTTAGATGTGGATGGGCTGCGGGGCGATATCGTCACCAACCGTGCGGCAAAAGCCTTAGCTGCCTTGGAAGGACGGGTTACCGTTACAGTCGATGATATCCGGCGGGTGATTACCCTCGCCCTGCGCCATCGTCTGCGTAAAGATCCCCTCGAATCGATCGACTCTGGCTACAAGGTGCAGAAGGTGTTCTGTCGCGTCTTTGGTCTGGAAGAAGCCGTGGCCGAGAATGGGGCAGTTGCAGCCAGGGCCTAACCGAGCGAGGCGGCGACCGGTGCAACGCCAGCCGAGTGGGTGCCCGCCGCCTCCAGCTTAAAGGCCCGGTGAATGGCTTGAAGCGCTCTGACCCCTTCCGCTTGGGCGACCACACAACTCACCTTAATCTCCGAGGTGGTGATCATCTGGATGTTGATCTGCTCAACCGCCAGGGCACGGAACATACAGGCAGCCACCCCAGGCCGTCCCACCATCCCGGCCCCCACCGCACTCACCTTAGCGATCGCCGTATTCACGACCACTTCCCGGAATCCTAACTCCCCAGCCGCCGCTTGCAGACAGGCTTGGGCCTGGAGGGCATCCCCCTGGGCAACGGTAAAGGCGATGTCACGGGTGGTGACCCCATCAATCACCCGACACCGCTGGGACTGGATAATCATATCGACGCTGATCTGATGCTCCGCCAAGAGTTGGAACACCTTGGCGGCCATCCCCGGTCGATCCGGGATGGCGCGAATCGCCAGTTGGGCCTGGTTCAGGTCTAGGGCGACGCCCCGCACGGGGGGAACGTCGGAGGTCGGGCCGATCGCTCTAGCCGTGGGCTGGCTGACCACCTCAAACGCTTGGCAGAGGGCCTCAACGGCTCGATCACAATCGTCCGCCGCCACCACACAACTCACCTTCACCTCTGAGGTGGAAATCATCTGGATATTGATCCCCGCAGCAGCCAGTGTCGAGAACATTTGGGCCGCGATCCCCGGACGCCCGATCATCCCCGCGCCAGCAATGCTCACCTTGGCGATCGCGCGATCGATCATCACCTCACAGGACCCTTCCCGCGATCCTTCTCCTGCCAGGGCCGGGACGAGGGCTTCAGCGACCGCTTCAGCTCGCAGTAGGGATGCCTGAACAACGGTAAAAGCAATATCGTTGGTATTCCCCTCATGGATCGACTGGATGATCAGATCCACATCCAAGTCTTGGCTGGCAATCTCGCCAAACAGGCGGGCTGCAACGCCCGGTTGATCCGGGACGCGGAGCAGGGCAATCCGGGCCTGATCGCGATCGTATTCCACACAATCGACGGGATGGACGATTTCCAGCCCCTCAATCCGACGCGGCTGATAAGCCGGGGCCAACACCCGTGTACCGGGATCATCGGTCCAACTCGATCGCACCACCAGCATCACCCCGTAATTGCGGGCAATTTCCACCGCACGGGGATGCAACACCTTCGCCCCCAAACTGGCCAGTTCCAGCATCTCATCGCAGGTGATTTCCGCCATCAATTGCGCCTCGGGCACTAGACGCGGATCGGTGGTGAGGATACCCGGCACATCGGTATAGATCTCGCAACAATCGGCCTGGAGCGCAGCCGCTAAGGCAACAGCAGACGTGTCGGACCCGCCCCGGCCTAAGGTGGTAATTTCCAGATCTTCTATACTACTAATGCCCTGAAAACCGGCAATCACGACCACTTTGCCATCCTTAAGATGACGCTCAATGCGATCGGTGGCAATTTGCAAAATCCGGGCGCGGCTGTGGATAGCCTCGGTGATAATCCCCACCTGGGCACCGGTCATGGAGATTGCCGGTTGGCCCAATGCCTGGAGGGCCATACTGACCAGGGCGATCGACACCTGTTCCCCGGTTGCAAGGAGCATATCCATCTCACGGCGGCTGGGGTTGGCCGTAATCTCATGGGCCAACTGCACCAGGCCATCGGTTGTCTTGCCCATTGCCGATACGACGACCACAACCCCATGTCCCTGGTTGACGGTCGCCTGAACCCGTTGGGCAACGGCCTGGATGCGTTCGACCGTCCCGACGGAAGTGCCCCCATATTTTTGAACGATTAGCCCCACGGTCGCTTCAGGTTAGTTGATGGTTAATAGAATCTGCCCCAGTGTAGCACCGACCTTCTTCCCCATCCAGTTACCGGCTGATCAGGCTGATCAAGCTGATGCCGATGGATGACGTTGGGCCACAAACTGGCGAATTTGGGCTGCCACCCGATCGGGGGCATCTTCCAGACAATGGCGATCGGGGCCAGCGGGTAACTGTTTGACCATGACCTGGGGCAGGGTGCGGGCATAGACCTGAATCCTGGCTTCCTCCGCTGGGATAGTGGGCATCTCCTGAAGTAATAAAACCGGCAATTTCAGCCAGGGTAAGCGGTCCTGCAATTGCTCCGCCTGGATTTCGGCCCGTCGTCGCTGGAATAGGAGTTGACAGGCGGTTGGGGCTTGCTGGTAGCGATCGCGCAGGGACCAGAGGCGATCGAGGGTCGCCGCCTGTCCCCATAAACGCAACAGGGGACTCAACACCCGCAAGAGCCACACCAGGATCGGCGGCTTCCGCAACAACCATCTGGCCCCGCGCCACGGGTCCTGTCCTTTCACGTCAACGCCCTCTGGTGAGATCAAGACCAGACCTTGGACCTGTTCCAGATGCGCCAGGGCATAGCTGGCCGCCACCCAACCACCGAGGGAATAACCGACTAAATAGACTTCTCGCAAGCGCAGGGCTTCCAGATAGGCCGCTAAGCATTCAACTTGTAACGCGATTGAGTAATGAACATCGGGTCGATCCGACTCGCCAAAGCCTAGGAGATCCGGCGCAAAGCAGTGGTAATCCTGACTGAGCAGTGCCATCACGGGGACCCACTGCTGACTAGTGTGCCAAGCTCCGTGCAAGAGCACGATCGCGGGGCCGCGAATCCCCTGTTCGTGCCAGAACAATTGACCTTGAGCCAGTTTGAGCCGCGCGTGCCGCAGGGGGGGAGCCATGCCAAATCTATCCATGCTGATCAATATCAAGGTTCTATGCTAGCGTTGTTAGTCCCTCTAAATAGTCCTGAAGCTGACGATCGTGATCATGCGACAACGCCCCAATCGGCAAGGCTTCCCGGTTAAAGGCTTGCACCGCCATCACCTCCAGCGCATCCCGAACCTGCATTTGGCCACTGGCGTGTACCTCGATCACGATGCAAATGGAATGGACCCGTGGATCGCGATCGGGTGCCGAATACACCCCCACCAACCGTCCTAGGCGCTGGAGCTGAAGGCCCGTTTCCTCCGCCAGTTCCCGCTCAACCGTTGTGGCCAAGGTTTCCCCCCAGTTCACAAAGCCCCCCGGTAGGCCCCAGCGCTGGGTATCCCGACGTTGAATGAGCACGATCGTGCCATCGGGTAAGACGGGAATAATGCTCGTACCCGTCACGGGATGCCGGAACAGCAGCCCCAGCACCGTTTGCACAAAGTAGCTCCACCGTTGCCACACAGACGGCGATCGAGTGGGTCGTGGGGTCGGCGAAGGGCACATCGTTAGGGCAACCCTCAAGGACTCAGACTACGCGGATCCAGCGCATCCCGGAGGCCATCCCCCAACAGGTTAAACGCCAATACTGTTAAGACAATCATCAACGCGGGCGGCCAGATCAACCAGGGTTGCAACACCAGGATCGAGGCATTAGTGGCCAACGACAGCATATTACCCCAGGACGGGTCCGGTTGCTGAATGCCCAGGCCAATCAGGCTCAACACTGATTCCGCGATAATAAAACTGGGGACCGAGAGGGTCGCGGCAATAATCACATAGGTGGCCGTTTGGGGCAGCACATGGGTCGTGATGATATAGAGCGGCGATCCCCCCATCACCTGGGCCGCTTGGACAAACTCCCGCGACTTAATAGAGAGCACCTGACCGCGAATCACCCGCGCCAGACTCGCCCAACCCACAAATGAGGTGATGACCACGATCAACAGAAACCGGTGGGCACTGCTTAATCCAGGAGGCAACACGGTGGCAAGGGCAATGAGCAGGTAAATGCTAGGGATCGTCATCAAGACCTCCACCAGCCGCATCAAGATGCCATCGGTCCAGCCGCCAAAGTAACCGGAAATTCCCCCCACCAGCAGCCCTAAGGGGAAGGAAATCGCGACACCGACAAGGCCGACAAAGAGGCTGATCCGTCCCCCATGCACCAATCGACTGAAGGCATCTCGCGCCTGATCATCGGTCCCCAGCAGGTTGAAGGGGGCCGGACCGATCGTGCCAAACAAATGGATATTCATTTCCCAGCCCAGAATCCGATAGGGATGACCGGGGACAAACAAGCGAATGGGGGAGGGTTGTGTGCGATCGACGATTAACTGTTGCTCGCCCGTGGCCTGATCGATCGGTCCTTGTTGGGTCGGATAGACATGGGGGCCAATCCATTGCCCCGCCGAGTCCCGCCAGTAAATCTGGGTGGGGGGCAAGAGTGCCCCATTCGGTTGGGAGGCATAGGGATCATAGGGGGCAACAAAATCCGCCGCGATCACCGCCAGGTAAAAGACCAACAGCAGCATTGCGCCCCAACGGGCCAAACGATTATTCCGCAGTTTTTGCCACCAGTTCATCGCACTTATTCACCCATTAGCTCTGGAGCAGAGGGGGGCGTCGGCTGAGCCGAGTTCAGAGACATCTCCATTTCAGCCGCTGCAACCACCACGGGATTACAGAAAAATGAACCTGTTTGGGGCGGTAGGGTCGGATCAAGAGCAATCTCGACAATACTTTTAATCACCCCCGTGAGTGGAATCGCCAAAATCACGCCCAGGAGTTCCCCAACCCGTGCTCCCAGCAGTAACGAAGCCAGAATAATCACCGGACTGAGGCCAGTGAGGTTACCCAGAATCCGGGGGGCAATCAGATTATCCTTAACCTGCTGTACGATAACCGCAACCGTGAGGACCTGAAGCGCTAACCAGGCGTCGATAAAAACGACTACCAAGCAAACGGTGGCAATCCCCAGCGTTGCGCCAATAAAGGGGATGACCTCCATCAGGCCAATAAACACCGAAAAGAGGAGGAAAAAGGGGACTTTGAGAAGCCAAAAGGCAATCGTCAACACGATCGCCATAAACAGACCCAGCAGCAATTGACCGGAAACAAACTTTTGCAGATTGCGTTCCAGGGAAATGGTTAATACATCCCGCACCTGGGGAGATAGAAATTGGGTGAATCCCTTCCAGATGCGTTCGCCATCGAGCAACATATAAAACGAAATCACGAGAATCAGCACTAGGTCAATCACCCAGCCAAAGGTGCCTAAAACTAATCCCAGACCTTTCCCCGCGATCGCCTGCGATTGCACTTGTAACTGGCTCAGGAGTTGCGACCCCAGAAATTGAAAATCAAAGGGTAAATTATGGAGTTGACTCCATTCCTGAAAGGCCAAGAATTGCTCCCGACCGGAATCTAGCAGACTGGGGACATTGGTAATAAACTGTTTCGCCTGACGCACCACCGGCGGCACGATCGTCAAGCCGATCAACACAACCCCCATACCGGCTAGCAGGTAGACCACGACCGCCGCGATCGGGCGGGGCAACAGCACTTGCAAACGGGCGACGGCATAGTTGAGCAGAAACGCAATCAGCCCTGCCGTCACCAAAATGCTGACCAATTCGCCAATATAGCGAATGGCCCCGATCGTGGCCCAGCCGACTGCCAGGATCAGCAACCAGGTGAGCAAGAATTGTTGGAGGGGAGTCAATACCCGATTCATACTGGATGTTGGCTGGATGTTGGCGCGATCGCTCAATTTAGCTTACAGCGTTTTCCCAACTGAAGAACACTAACCGATGAACCAGGGATTTAACCCCCTGAGCGGCCCTTAAAGGCTGGTGAGTGGGGAGCATCTCAGTTGGGCAAGTGCAGCCCTCATCCCCCAACCCCCCGTTTGCGGGGGGTTGGGGGGAAGGGGAGCCGAATTTTCAAGTCCCTCTCCCAGAGCGGGAGAGGGATTTAGGGTGAGGGCCACACCAGCGGGCTGCACCCAGCCTACCCCTGTAAAACTGTACTTTATGATTAAGGTAAAGATGATTAAAGTAAAGGCTGTATCTCCGTTCGCTTTTCTCTCTCCTTTCCCCTCACGAAAAGGGAAAAGATGGGTTGATCAACCTGAAGCAGCGGCTCTTGCTTCCTTCTTCCCTCTGTCCTCACTCCTCACGTAAGGGGAAAAGATTCGTCAGACAACCAGGGAAGGGAGCCTTAACCCATTAGCTTAGGGGTGGCGGTGGCCTTCACCAGGGATGGCTTGCCTTGTTTCTTAATTGCCTGTGCCTTAATCAACTCAGGATTGGCATCGAGAAGCTGGATCAACTCACCTAGGGGCAGAACCACGGCGGTACCATCCTTGAGCATTGAGACTGCCATACCTCACCTCCAAAACAGATAACGGCTTGTGGTTGTTTCGCGTTATCAGCGGCCCCCAGTGCTCTCGCAGAGACGACTAAGGGCTACTCAGTTGTCAACATTGTCAATTTCCTAGGTCGATTTCCTAGCGTGATGGCGGGGGCGGTCTGCAACCAAGGCGACCGATCACCCTTTATTTATCTTAAGGGATATTCTCGAATATTCCCGATATCATCCCGATATCAATTTAAACCGATTGCTCATGGACGCATTCCATGGCAACGGTGGTTCAGGGTTGGTGTTCGGAGACGGGAAGGGAGATCGCGTAGCCTTCGGAGGGGGAGGGGGTAGCTGGCTCCGTCGTCAGTACCGGTTCACCCGGCACAGCGGGGACTCGCGCCGTCTCGCCGCTGGCGAAGTGCGCCGACCACTGGCGCTGGAGCCAGGTGTGCAGAACCTCGCGCTGGTTAATCAAATAAATACTGATCAGGGTTAGGCCCACCCCACCCCATTGCAGCGGCGTCAGCACTTCCTGGAGTACCAGGTTGCCAAATAGGAGCGCAAAGACCGGGGTTAAAAAGGTCAATGCGCTCAGACTCGTGAGATTGCCACTGGCCGCCAGGTAGAAAAATAACCCGTAGGCGATCGCGCTGCCGAAGAGGGTGGCGTAGGCCAGCGCCGACCAATCGGCCAGGGTCAGCGCCGTCCACTGCTGGGTTTCGGTCCAACCCGACAGGACAAAAAGGGGAATCCCGCCCAGAATCATGTGCCAGCCGGTGGCCACGATCGGATCAGCATGGCGACTGACAAAGCGAATCAAAATCGTCCCCACTGCCATCGACAGGGCCGCCATCAGCATCAACCATTGGCCATGCTGAAAGAGATTGCCCAGAAGTGTTCCTAGATTGAGTGCCTCGGTAGTCAGCGTTGTCTGCCCTAACAGCCAATCCCGTGCGGCGGCCAACCCGGAGGCGGGAATGCCTAACAGGCTAATGCCAACGACCCCAAACCCTAGCCCCAGCCAGCCAAAGCCACCAATGTGTTCCCCAAACAGCCAACTGGCCATCAAAGCTACCGCCAGGGGTTGCGAGTCAATCATCACCGACCCTAAGCCAGCCCCTGTCCGCACCAAGCCCTGGCCTAGAAACCCCTGGAACAGGGCTGCATCCACCAGGGCAAACAGGGCAATCCAGCCCCAGGCTCGCCATCCCCTGGGTTGGGGCCGACCCATCAAGGCCGCCGCCAGGAGCACCAAAACCCCGGCGGGCACTAGCCGAATGCCGGTCATAAAAAACGGAGTCGTGTGGGCAATCGCGCCCTTCATCGCCACCATCGCCGTTCCCCAGAGGAAAAAAGGGGCGATCAACAGCAGCGGGGCAAAGGGTAAACGGGCTTCCGTGAGCTTGATATACATGGGTAGTAGCGCGTAGGGGCAACCAGAAAAATTGAAGAAATTTACCGAATGGATGGAATTGCTCGAAAGAGAGGTGAGCCAGCGGGGCAAGTCCCGCCCATTCTGGCGATCGCTGGGGTTAACACACAGCCGCGATCGCCGCGAGGTAATGACGGGGTAATGATTAGGTTTATTGTAGCGAAATATTGAGTTTTGTTAAGCCCCTGCTGCTGATTGCTGCTTCGGGGGCGGGATGGGGCCAAGGGCTGTGCAGGGTCGGTGATTATCCTGGCAGTCTGGGTAAATAACTGGCTATAGTCATTACTGGTTGGTACTGATCGGTTGGTTATCTTGATTCTCCTGACGCATCCTGAAGAGTCTATGGTTTGGCCCTTTACGCCTCGTTTTTGTAAGCAAGTGGCCCGTGTGGAAATCACGGGGATTATCAATGGTGCCACCCGCACACGGGTCTTGAAGGCGCTGAAAACAGTGGAAGAGCGGAAATTCCCGGCACTGTTGCTGCGGATTGACAGCCCGGGTGGGACCGTGGGTGACTCCCAGGAAATCTACGAAGCGTTGAAGCGGTTACGGCAGAAGATCAAAGTGATCGCTAGTTTTGGCAATATTTCTGCCTCTGGAGGGGTGTATGTCGGCATGGGGGCCAGCCAGATTATGGCGAATCCTGGGACCATTACGGGCAGTATCGGGGTGATTCTGCGCGGGAATAACCTGGAGCGCCTCCTGGACAAGATTGGTATTTCCTTTAAGGTCATCAAGTCGGGTCCCTACAAGGATATTCTGGCTTTCGATCGCGAACTGACGGAGCCGGAGCAGTCGATTTTGCAGGAAATGATCGACGTGAGCTACCAGCAGTTTGTGCAGACGGTGGCTGAAGCCCGGAATTTGACGATCGAGGCGGTACGCAGTTTTGCGGATGGACGCATTTTTACGGGTCAACAAGCCTTGGCCCTGGGGGTGATCGATCGCCTCGGCACAGAAGCGGATGCCCGCCGCTGGGCCGCTGAATTGGCGGGTCTGGACCCCGAAAAGACGCCTGTCTTCACGATCGAAGACCGCAAGTCTCCCCTCAGCCGGTTGTTATCTAACCATAGCCGCACCCTGGCAGGGATGGAAGCGGGGATGCAATGGTTGGAGTTTGAACTGGCATCGAGTGGGCTACCCCTGTGGTTGTACCGTCCCTAAGGGAACTCAGAAGCGAGAAAAGAGAAGCAAGGAGGGAGAAGGAGGGAGAAAGTATACTAGCAGGCAAGATAGTTACTCTCTTCCTGCTGGCTTTCGGCGTCCGGCTTGCTCCACTGGCCAAGAATTTAATGCCAATTTATGGGAATCGGTCTCTGAATCGTCTGTGAAGCGACTAAGATATGGCAGGTGTGATCAGTCAGGTGCAATTGTTGCGATCGCGTTACACATTGGTGAGCTTTTATTAAAGATGGAACTGTAACAGCAAGGTTGTTAAGAGAGGCCAACTCGTCAATAAAAGCTAATAAATCAGTTCAGTTGAGGGTCGCGCTTAGTTTACAAATTCGCTTAGATGAGTGCAGTTTAGTCATGATAGGCAGGGAGGATCTGAGTGTGCAGTGGAGCGTGCGTGCGATTCGGGGGGCAACGACGGTATCTGAAAATACGGTTGCTGCAATCCGAGAAGCGGTAACCGAATTACTGGATGAGGTGGAGGCTCGCAACCAGATTAGCCCGACCCAATATATCAGTGTTACCTTTTCGGTCACGCGGGATCTCACCGCTATCTTCCCGGCGGCGATCGCCCGTGAGCGTTCCCCCCTCTGGGAGGATATTGCGCTCCTGGATGTCCAACAAATGCATGTCGAGGGCAGCCTGAGCCGCTGTATTCGGGTCCTGATCCACGCCACACTCCCCGATCCTGATCGCCCGGTCTATCATCCCTACCTGCGTCAGGCCCAACATCTGCGCCCCGATCGCACCCATCTGGCTCCCGAACGGCTGCCGTCTTCTTCTGTTATGCCCAGACACTGACCCTCCATTCAAAAAGCTACGCTGTGGGGGGTACAGTTGGCTGTGGCGTTAATCGCCTGAACAACCGTTACGGTGCTGCTGGTGTCAGTTTTTTCGCGGTGTCGGTTTCTTGCCTGGAGACGGTGGGGTCACCCTGGCCGATGGCTGCTGGGTGGGTGGGCTGGG